>PLME01000027.1:0-236 GCA_003142375.1 Dehalococcoidia bacterium
AACCTACAGGAGCGATATACTTTGACACTTGCAGAAAAAATACTGGCAGCACATTCGGGCAGGTCCAGCGTCAGCCCGGGAGAGTTTATCAACGTTAAAGCTGACCTGGTGCTTTCCAACGATATCACCGCCCCGCTTGCCATTAAAGAGTTTAACCGCCTGGGAGTAGAGACGGTCTTCGATCCTAAAAAGATCGTTATGGTGCCGGACCATTTCTGCCCCAATAAGGACATACA
>PLME01000027.1:311-16628 GCA_003142375.1 Dehalococcoidia bacterium
ATCGGCGACATCGGCGTGGACGGCGCACTCTATTCCGCTATGGAGTTCCACGGAGAAGCTATTGACGCCCTTCCCATGGACGGGCGCTTCACCATGTCCAACATGGCCATTGAAGCCGGGGGCAAGGCAGGCCTTTTCCACGTGGACAACACTACCCGCAAGTACCTTAAAGGCAGGGCAACACGGAAATACACGGAATACCGCTCCGACCCTGACGCCGCTTATTCACGCGTAATCGAATATGACGCCGCCAATATCGAGCCGCAGGTAGCCTTCCCTCATATCCCTTCCAATACCCGGCCTATCAGCAAGGTGGGAAATATTCCCATAGACCAAGTGGTCATAGGCAGTTGTACCAACGGAAGAATGGATGACCTTCGCCTGGCGGCCCGCATACTCAAGGGCAAAAAAGTGGATAAACGGCTGAGGTGTATCATCATACCGGGTTCGCAAAGGGTCTACCTCGATGCCATGAAAGAAGGCCTGATCAAGAGTTTTATAGAAGCGGGAGCCGTCGTCAGTACCCCGACCTGCGGCCCCTGCCTGGGCGGATACATGGGTATACTGGCGGAGGGTGAGAAATGTGTCTCGACTACCAACCGCAATTTTGTGGGAAGGATGGGACATGTTAAATCGGAGATATACCTTGCCAATCCTGCTGTGGCCGCGGCCAGCGCTATACTGGGCAGGATAGCAAGCCCGGAGGAAATCGCATAATGTCGCGCAAAGGTAAAGTTTTTAAATACGGATCCAACATAGATACGGACGCCATCATACCGGCCCGCTATTTGAATCTGTGGGAGCCGGCCGACCTGGCACAGCATTGTATGGAAGACTGGGATGCAGAGTTTATCGGCCGGGTTGAGCCGGGCGATATCATCGTGGGAGAGCTTAATTTTGGCTGCGGATCGTCCCGCGAGCATGCCCCGGTAGCCATCAAAGCGTCCGGCATTTCCTGCGTCATAGGCAAGAGCTTTGCCAGAATCTTCTTTCGTAATGCTATCAATATAGGATTGCCGCTTCTCGAATGCGAGGAAGCGGTGGACAATATCAAGGCGGGCGACGTAGTGGAAGTCGACCTGGCCACCGGCAAGATAACCAACCTGTCCATCGGCAAAAGCTTCACAGCCAAGCCATATCCTGACTTTATGATGGAGATAGTCAACGCCGGCGGCCTGGTTGAACATACTAAAAAGAAAATTTCCGGAGCGAAATAACTTGAAATTCAATATTGCTGTTCTGCCCGGTGACGGCGTAGGTCCCGATGTTACAAATGAGGCGCAACGTATACTGGCCGCCGTCGGACGCCGGTTCGGGCATCAGTTCAAGTTCCAAAATGGGTTGATAGGCGGCATTTCAATTGATAAATACGGTGAAGCCCTGACCGGGGAAACGTTGGAAATGTGCCGCAACTGCGATGCTGTGCTTTTGGGAGCTGTGGGCGGCCCCAAATGGGATGATCCCAATGCCGCAGTAAGGCCGGAGGACGGCCTGCTGGCCATCAGGAAAGAGCTTGCTTTGTTCGCCAACCTCAGGCCGGTCAAGATGCTGAGCATGCTGGAGAATTCCACCTCGCTTAAGCCGGAGGTCGTACGCAATGTCGATATGATGGTTATCCGTGAGCTGACGGGTGGACTTTATTTCGGCAAGCCTAAAAGACGATGGAGTAACAGCCGGGGACGCAGGGCAATAGATTCCATGTATTACACAGAAAGAGAGATAGACCGCATTGTGCGAGTGGGTTTTGAAATAGCCATGACCCGGCGCGGGAAGCTTACATCGGTCGATAAGGCCAATGTTCTGGAGTCCTCCCGCCTGTGGCGGCAAATAGCCACTGAGATTGCGGCTGACTACCCCCAGGTAAAGCTGGACCACATGCTGGTAGATGCCTGCGCCATGCGTTTTATACAGAACCCCGGCTATTTCGACGTGATCGTAACCGAAAACACCTTCGGAGATATATTGACCGATGAGGCTTCCATGCTGGCAGGGTCAATGGGCATGCTCCCTTCGGCCAGTCTGGCCGGTATACCGGGCGGAAAACGCCGGGCCTTCGGTCTGTACGAGCCCATCCATGGCAGCGCTCCGGATATTGCCGGAATGAACATTGCCAATCCTATAGCTACGATTAAAAGTGCGGCCATGATGCTGCACTATTCGCTGGGCTTCAACGCCGAGGCCGAATCTGTGGAAAATGCCGTTCTTAAGACGTTGCAGGACGGCTATCGCACCAAAGATATTATGACCGACGGCATGAAGCAAGTGGGAACTGCCGAAATGGGAAAATTGATCGAGGAAAGAATATAGATTTGAGGCTGGATGTTTATGCGGCATATTGATTTGTACGATACAACGCTGAGGGATGGCGCCCAGCAGGAAGGCATTTCTTTTACGGTATCCGATAAACTGCAAATTACCCAGAAGCTCGATGAGCTGGGAATAAAATATATCGAGGGCGGTTGGCCCGGATCGAATCCCAAGGACACCGAATTCTTTAAAAAAGCGCGAGGCCTGAAGCTAAAACAGGCCACGCTGGTGGCCTTCGGCAGCACACGGCGTGTCGACGTCAGGGTCACTGAAGATGCAGGCCTGCTGGCGCTCATAGAATCCGGCGCTAAGGTCGCCAATATCGTGGGCAAAACCAATGACCGCCAGGTAAAACAGGTGCTGGAAACCAGCCTCGCTCATAACCTGGCAATAATCCGCGAGTCCGTCGCCCTGCTTAAATCAAAGGGCTTGACCGTATTCTTCGACGCCGAACATTTCTTCGATGGATACAAGTCCAACGCAACTTATGCTATCGAAACGCTTGCCGCCGCCGTCAAAGGCGGCGCGGACTGCCTGGTGCTCTGCGATACCAACGGGGGTACCTTACCCTCCGAGGCGGCTGACATTATTACCAGGGTGAAAAAGAAGATAACTTGTCCTCTGGGCATCCATGCTCATAATGACGCCGAGATGGGCGTTGCCGTATCCCTGGCCGCGGTTGAAAGCGGTGTGGAGCACGTGGAGGGCACGATAAACGGCTATGGCGAGCGTTGCGGCAATGCCAACCTATGCTCTGTCATCCCTGCGTTGCAGCTCAAACTGGGTATTAAGTGTATGACAGCTGTACAGTTAGCCCGCCTCACCGAAGTGTCTCGCTTTGTAGCCGAGGTGGCCAATTTGCCGCCCTCTTCGAATTTGCCCTACGTGGGAGGCAACGCTTTCCTGCATAAAGCCGGTCTGCATGTTTCAGCCCTGTCGAAATGGGAGGAAAGCTATCAGCATATAGACCCGGCCCTGGTGGGCAATAATCCCAAAGTGGTTATATCTGAGCTCTCGGGCAAGAGCAATATCGTCTACAAGGCTAAAGAGTTGGGCATACCCCTTCAGCCTCACGGCAAGGAAGCACGGCGCATACTGGAACAGATAAAACAGCTTGAAAGCCTGGGGTTCCAATACGAGGACGCCGACGCCTCCTTCGAGCTTCTGCTGCTCAGATCGCAGCCTGGCTATAAGCCTCCCTTTAACCTGGTCGACTATATGGTGGTGGTGGAAAGGCACAGGCGTCTGCCCGCCGCTTACGAAATAGGATCGCAACTGCTGGCGGAAGCAACCATCAAGGTCAAAGTGGATAACAAACTAATGCACACAGCCTCGGAAGGCAACGGCCCCGTCAACGCACTGGACTTCGCCCTGCGTAAAGCCCTGCTGGGATTCTACCCGGGCCTGGCCAAGGTAGACCTGCTGGACTACAAGGTACGCATACTGGAAGGCAATAGCGGCACAGGGTCCCTTGTACGCGTGTTGATTGAATCCGGCAATGGCAAGGTCCAGTGGAGAACGGTAGGCAGCTCCACTAATATTATTGAGGCCAGCTGGCTGGCCCTCTACGACAGTATGGAATATTTCCTGCTGAAGATAGATAAAAAGACCAAGAGATAATCCCGGATTTAATCCTGCATAATAAAAAGAGGACGGCCCGTTGGGCCGTCCTCTTTCATTTCAACTTCGGCTGAAATTATACTATTCAGCTTTGATAATGGCAGCGACACCCTGTCCGCCGCCCTCGCACATGGTAGCCAGTCCGTATTTAGCTTTATTTTCTTTAAGTGTCCTGGCCAGGGTTCCAACGAGCCTGATGCCGCTGGCGCCCAGCGGATGGCCGATAGCCATAGCGCCGCCGTGGACGTTGACTTTAGCTTCAGGAATGCTGAACTCTTTCATGCAGTAGAGCGATACTATCGCGAAAGCCTCGTTGATCTCCCAGAAATCGATGTCATTGGCTTTCAGGCCTGCGGCAGCAAGCGCCTTCTTGCTGGAGGGAACCGGGCCTGCGCCCATGATAGTGGGATCGACACCGGCCATACCGAATGAAACGAAGCTGGCCATCGGTTTAAGGCCCAGTTTCTTGGCTTTATCTTTGGACATGATCAGCATGGCAGTAGCGCCCGCATTCAATGGGGAAGCATTGCCGGCTGTGATCGAGCCGTCGGGTTTATAGGCTGGTTTTAGGCCGGACAGCAGCTCCAGGGTAGTGTCGGGCCTGACGTTAGCATCGTAATCAAACATCTGCTTGGTGCCATCGGGAAGGGTAATCTCTATGGGCAAGATCTCGCCTTTGAGCCATTCCTTGTATTTGGCAGCCAGTTGATGCGACCTTGCAGCGAATTTATCCATCGTTTCCCTGCTGATGCCGGACAGTTCCTGCAGTTTCTGAGCGGTAAAGCCCATATTCAGCGAGAACATCATGTCGAGTTTCTTATACTGTGGTTCGGTGAATAATTTGTCGGGGAATTTGATGGCTCCTCCACCACCCATCGGGATGTGTGTCATATGCTCGATGCCGCCACAAAGCACTGCATCGGAATAGCCGCAGGCAATAGCCATGACACCAGTCCTGAGCCCGCAAAGAGCAGATCCGCATTGCTGATCGACCTGCTGGCTGGAAACCTCGACGGGCAGATCAGCGAAGAAAGCAGGAATTTTACCGCCGAACGTGAAATTCTCAAGAACCGGGTTGGCCGTGCCGGTGATGGCCTCATCGATTACCTTCGGGTCAATATTGTTCCTCTTGATCAGCTCTTTCCACAGGAGCGCCAACACCTCATCCATTCTCCATCCATTCAATAAATCCTTCTCGGGTTCCTTGGGACGGGACCGGGAAAATGCTGAGCGTAAATAGTCGATAATTACAACTTCTCTTGCAAGACCCATGGCTTATCACTCCTTATTAAAAATTTCTGGGTAAATTTTACACGATTACCTTTGAGAGCACAAATATACGACTCTTGACCGGGCAATTTTAGCTTCGGATCAACCCTTTATTACACCTATGGGTATGGCCCTGGCAACTTTACGTGTTATGCCCGCCTCCTGCGTAATATTAACGACGTCATCAACGTTTTTATAGGCAGAGGATGCTTCCTCCGCCAGCGATTCTATGCTGCCGGTCCTGACATAGATGCCCCTGGCAGCCAGGTCTGCCGCCACATCTCTGCCGCTCTGTTCTCTGCGGGCTGCTCCCCTGCTCTGCACCCGGCCGGCGCCATGGCAGGTGGAACCGAATGTCTCCTGCATGGCCTTTTCAGTGCCCAAAGCAATGTAGGAGCAGCGGCCCATATCCCCGGGTATCAGAACAGGCTGGCCGATGGCAGTATATTTAGATGGCACTCCCCCTTGTCCCGCTGGGAATGCACGCGTTGCGCCCTTGCGGTGCACGCACAGCTTCTGACTTTTACCATCAATAATATGGTCCTCGAGCTTAGCGATATTATGGGCCACATCATAGACCTGTTCCAAGCCTATATCCTCTGCCCTTCTGCCGAGGACCTTAACAAATGATTCCCTGGCCCAGTGTGCTATGCATAGCCTGTTGGCCCAGGCATAATTGGCAGCGCAGGCCATCGCCGCCAGGTAGTCCCGGCCTTCCTGCGATTCAACCGGCGCACAGGCAAGCTGGCGGTCGGGCAACTCTATGCCGTATTTTCTGACGGCTTCGCCCATAACTCGCAGGTAATCATCACAGACCTGGTAACCCAAACCCCTCGACCCGGTATGGATCAGGAGCAACACCTGCCCGACAAAAGTAATCCCCATCACTCCGGCAGCTTCCTTATCATATATTTCGCTTACCACCTGGACTTCCAGGAAATGGTTGCCGGAGCCCAGTGTGCCCAGTTGCGGCATGCCGCGTTTCTTGGCCCTATCGCTCACCTTTTCAGGGTCGGCCATTTTCATGCATCCGTTCTCCTCGGTAACCTCCAGGTCCTGCCGTTCACCATACCCGCGTCTTACGGCCCATCCGGCGCCCAGCGTGAGCACCTCATCAATTTCCTTCTCGCTTATCTTGATCTTGCCTTCGGAACCAACACCGGAAGGCACATTTCTGAAGAGATGGTTGATAAGCTCCTCAATTCTGGGCTTAACTTCTTCCTCGCTTAAATTGGTACGCAGCAGCCGTACTCCGCAGTTGATATCGTAGCCTACACCTCCGGGAGAAACTACTCCATCATGTACCCTGGTGGCAGCCACACCACCGATGGGAAAGCCATAACCCCAGTGTATATCAGGCATGGCCATGGAACTGCCGACAATGCCCGGCAAAAAGGCCACATTCGCCACCTGTTCCAGCGACTCTTCTTTCCTGATTACACTCAGCATGCGCTCGTCGGCATAAATAAGGCCGGGCACTTTCATGCCGCTCTTGTAGTCCTGCGGTATTTCCCAGCGGCATATGCCGGTTTGCCTTATTTTCCCAGTCCAGGGGCTCATGCTATTCTCCTTGAATCGCTAAATATCAAATATAATTGCCGCAGAATACACATTATTTTCCTTTATAATACTAAGATTATGGTAAGTAGCTGCCTTGACCTCACGTTTTATAGTGTGCTTTAGGGGGTCCAGTTTCTCTCCGTAGCATGTGGCCGTCATCCGGTCTCCATCCTGCATAACCAGAGTAAAATCGCAAAAAATAAGGTGTTCCGCTTCAAGCTCATAGAGCAGCCCGTTGAGCCATCCCACCAGCAGTGCAATGCTATCCTGCTCCTGTAAAACGATTTCTTTGACCAGCTTTTTTTCGACCTTGCTTAAATCCGTCATCAGGCTCAGCATGCCCAAGGCGGCGTTCTTGAAAAGAGCAGCAAGGTCGCTTCCGTAAGCTACAATGCCGATATCCGCTGTATGGTCTATGATTTCAAACTGCTTCTTCAAAGCAAGTACATTATAGCTCAGCTTGAAGCCGGCGTATCATAATTAGCTTGACGTAGTTAATTAACCGATGCTACCATAGTAACCCTTGGGCCGCTAGCTCAATGGGTAGAGCAGTTGACTCTTAATCAACCGGTTCACGGTTCGAGCCCGTGGCGGCTCACCAAGCTTTTTACGAAGCATCAGGAAAATTACGTGAAAATATCTAAATGTTGTCTAAATATATTGCTAATCTTGCTAGCCATATCGACCGGTTTCATCTCGGGCTGTGTAACCCGACAGACACCGGGGGCTGAGTCCGGGACACCTATTTTCCAGGACGATTTCAAGGATCCCAAAAGCGGCTGGGTTGTTTACAAAGCCGATTCATCAAAAGGCGGAGCATACGAGCAGGGTGACTACAGCGTATGGTCAATCGGTAAAAATACAGTTATTGTGCTGAACCCCAAAACCAGGCAGCAATTGGGCAATTTTGCGGCAGAAGTTGATCTCAGAGAGACTTCTACGTTGAACGGGACGGTGATGGGAATTATCTACAGGCTGGATAACAACGGGAACTACTATCGGTTTACCATCACCGACAATCAGACATTTTACGTTAGCAGAGGCAGCCAGGGGTTGGAAAAGGAAATAGAGCCGGAAACTCCTTCCGATACCATAAAACCGGCCAACGAATATAACCACTTGAAGGTAGTCTGCTCAGGGGATAATCAGGACTTTTACATTAACGGCAGCAAGCTTGCCAGCATCACTGATAATACCTCTTTGAAAGGGGAATTAGGTATAGCGTTCGGCAACTGGACGCCTTCTGAAAATTTCACGTTCACCAACTTTAAGCTGTACAGTCTGAAGTAAATCTTAGATAAATAGCATAAGCGATCTCCTACATATCAACTATAGTTTTTCTCACAAAAGAATGACAGCGACAAATAATTAACCGTTTAATAGTGTTTGTTTGACTCGTAACCAACGGGTCCTCGGTTCGAGCCTGCAGCACCCGTCCGGACTTCCTCCACCAAGAATGACATTGACAGTAAATAACCCCTTCTATAGACTATGTTTGACCGATCAAAATATCAGAATGGCGGCTAATGGCCGGAAGGATGGTTTCTTTGAAAAGATTATTATTAGTTTCATTTGCATTGGTGGCGGCAGTTTTATTGTGTGCCCTCCCCGTTGCTGCCGGTACTTCATTTTTTTCGGTCACCACCCTGGCAGCGTCAAACATCAGCTTTAATACTGCCACCCTCAGCACCACGGTGAGTTTCGAACAAGACATATCAAATAACATGGAGAGCGACAATATCATGAGCGCCGGTGTGATTCCCGCTTTTGGGCCCACCACCGGCAGCGTGTATTTTCTATACGGGACATCGCCGGTCAGTTTAATTTATCAAACCCCTACCCAGGACATAAACAGCGGTGTGCTGGTTACGGCTGATATAAGGGACCTGGCGCCGGGAACAACCTACTATGCAGAAGCAGTAGCAACCGTTAGATATGTGGGCAATGACCAACATCCCGGGCCAGCACAGTTTTTAATGGCGCTGCTCTCGCCCTCTTCGAACGATGAGAACCTGCGATGTGCGGGCATTGGTCTCCAGGCTATCCCCATCGCTTTGACAAATCGAACCGTAACCGGCAATATTATAACCTTTACCACCTTGATTCCAAGCAGCGCACGTTCCCACGGATCCGGCGGTGCCGCACCGGTAGTCCAGACAACTGCTATCCCCAATATACAGGTTGAAAGCGCTGCTATCTCGACTTCGAAAGTCTCCCCAGGTGAAAAAGTAAATATAACGGCTACCTTGATTAACAAGGGCAACCATGATGGCAGTTCCAAAATAACTCTGTATATAAACGGACTGGAAGAGCAATCGAAGGGAGTAAACCTTGCCAGTGGGCAGACGATACCCACCAGTTTCACTGTCATGCGAGATGAGCCCGGAACTTACGACGTATATGTAAATAGTGTCGCTGCCGGAAGCTTTACTGTTGATATATTCAACAACAATGATGCGCTGATATACGGGATAATTGCCGCAATTACGCTCGCTATAGGTGCGGTGCTATTTGTTATCATAAAAAAACCTTCCGGTTCGCGCTGAAACTCGGAGAAGCTGCGGAAGCCAAAAAATAAATATTACTACAAAGTCTAATTTAATAGGTGGAGAAGTAAAACTTCTCCACCTATTTTAATTTCCTCAAAGCTATTTCGATGCATTTTATACGGGCAGATATAGCCTTACACAGTCACATTTGATAAAATAGAGCCGTGTTCCCGGAACTGCACGTTCGCGGGGGAGTGTCGGAACTGGCAGACGAGCATGACTTAGGATCATGTGCCGCAAGGCGTAGGGGTTCGAGTCCCCTCTTCCCCAGGGGAATCCGGAGCAAATATTTTTTCAGGTGATGAGATGGCTATGGAAGTTAGAAAAACCAAGCACAGCAAGATCAGCAAGGTCGATTTCTCAGGCCTCGGCTTTGGAGATATCTTCAGCGACCATATGCTAAAAATGGCCTACGGCAAAGGGCAATGGGGCGCGCCCAAAATCGTGCCGTTCGGACCCATGAGGATATTCCCTTCCCTCTCCACCCTGCATTATGGTCAGTCGGTCTTCGAAGGGCTTAAGGCGTTTTATGCCAAAGACGGCTCAATCAACGTATTCCGTCCTGAGAGGCATATCGCCCGCTTTAACATATCCTGTCACCGGCTCTGCATTCCGCCGGTCGATAAGAAGGTATTTTTAGACGGACTGGTTCATCTGCTGCGGATCGACAGGGAGTGGATACCCAAGCAGAAGGGCTATTCCCTTTATATTCGCCCCTTTGCTTTCGCCGCGGACAGCACGCTGGGCGTCCATGTGTCGCATACCTATCAATTCATGATTATACTTTCGCCGGTGGGCGCTTATTACAAGGAGGGATTCAACCCGGTCAAGCTGGTCACTGCTGTCGAGCATGCCAGGTCGGTGGAGGGAGGCTGCGGCGCGGTTAAAACGGCCGGCAACTATGCCGCTAGCCTTTTTGCAGCCCATGAAGCACAGAAAAAGGGGTTCACCCAGGTACTGTGGCTCGACGGCGTCCACCGCAACTATATCGAAGAAGTCGGCACGATGAACGTATTCTTCCTGATCGACGATGTGCTGGTAACGCCGCACCTGAGCGGCACCATACTGGCTGGTGTCACACGTGATTCAGTCATACAGATTGCTAAGGACTGGGGCATGGAAGTCAATGAGCGCAGGATCAGCATGGACGAGCTGATGAAGGCGGCCGATGGCGGCAGGCTTAAGGAAGCCTTCGGCACCGGGACCGCCGCGGTGATATCCCCGGTCGGAGCGATCAAACATAAAAATAAGATGATCACGATCAATGGCGGCAAGACCGGCAAGCTGGCATTGAAGCTATATAATGCCATCACGGGCATCCAATACGGGGACAAGCCTGACAAATTCAAATGGGTATATAAGATAAAGTAACCTGTTTTGCCGGAAAACCGGGCACTGTTAATACGTGATCGACGAGTGCAGAGTCCTTGACACTGAATTGATGCAAAATATATACTTTACTCTGCATTTCTCAAGGGCCATTAGCTCAGTTGGTTAGAGCACAGTCCTGATAAGACTGGGGTCTCTGGTTCGAATCCAGAATGGCCCACCATTACAAACTGATTCCGAACCCTCTGACCTGCTGGCTATAAGAGCAAAGGGCATCTACTAATCCTAACTCCAGTAATGCGTTCCCCTCATTATAACCTGGGATTCGGTATCAGCGGGAATATTTTATTTGTCATTCAAATATTTCTTGATCTAATTTAAAATTTGGCGTATGAACTAAAATCATTTTTACAATTCCACTAGAATTGTTTTTATATTTGAATTTTTCACCTTTTTTTATTACACATAAATCACCCTTTGATAAAATATATTCTTTATCGTTTACGATGAAATTAATTTCTCCTGTAATTATGTAGTAATATTTATTTGATCTTTTTGACCAAGATAATTTATGACTGATTTGCGGAAGAACAGAAATTGTTGCAAACGAGGAATTCTCATCTAGTTTTGCAGTATAATCTGTAATTTTTAATCCATCAAAATCAAATTGCTCTACTTCGTTTTCTTTTATAATCATTTTATCCTCTATATTTTTTCAACATCAAGGGTTAACCAATCAGCATCAGCAATTATTTGCATATTTTCTAACGATATGGCAGGCCATGTCTTTTGTCAATTTAGCGGAGGAATTTAATTAAGGTCACGGCAACATCGGCATGTCTATCCGGCCTTGCGTACGATTATTCTGTACCATTGACTTCAGTAGTAAATCCACATAACTTAGGGCAAGTGGTTTCGGTTGTGGCAACGCATAGTTTTTTGTACTAATCCTCAAGGAGCCCGCACAGCAAAGCAGTCATCATATCCTTATGCTGTTGTTTAATGTATCGATTAGCAATATAATGAACAAAGTTTATGTATAGGCTGTTGGGATTTAATCTACGTATAAGCATAGGCTATATGTAGATTAACTTGCCTTAAGGAGAGTTATGCCTAGAGTAGAGAAGAAGGGGACTGCGGCCAAGCTGGGGAAGACGCCGACCGGCATACACGGGCTGGACGAGATCACGGGCGGCGGTCTGCCGCAGGGGCGGCCTACCCTTATATGCGGCGGAGCCGGTTCCGGCAAGACCATGCTGGCCATGACCTTCCTGGAGTATGGCGCCCGGCAATACAATGAATCGGGAGTGTTCTTTTCGTTCGAGGAGACCGAGAACGAATTGGCAACCAACTTTGCCTCACTTGGATATGACCTAACCGACCTTATCGAAAGCAAGAAAATCGTTGTCGATTTCGTGGCGATCGAAAGGAGTGAGATTGAGGAGACTGGCGAGTACGACCTGGAAGGGTTGTTTATACGATTAGGGACAGCTATTGACGAGATCGGCGCCAAGCGTGTGGTGCTGGACACCATAGAAGCGCTGTTTGCCGGGCTGAAAGATACGGGCATATTAAGGGCTGAGCTGCGCAGGCTGTTCCACTGGCTTAAAGCGAGGGGCGTCACAACGGTTATTACCGGCGAGCGTGGCGATAACACGCTCACGCGCCATGGCCTGGAAGAGTATGTTTCCGATTGTGTTATTTTACTGGACCACAGGGTATCCAATGAGCTGGCCACTCGCCGGCTGCGCATCATTAAATATCGCGGCTCGAGCCATGGAAATAATGAGTATCCCTTCAACGTAGACGAGTTCGGGATTAGCCTTCTGCCCCTGACCTCGATGGGTTTGACTCACAAGGCCGATATGGAACGGGTGTCGTCGGGTATACAAGAGCTCGACAATATGATAAGCGGGAAGGGTTATTTCCGGGGAAGCAGCATACTTGTGACAGGGATGGCGGGCACAGGCAAATCCAGCGTAGGTGCACATTTTATTAATGCCGGCTGCGAACGCGGAGAAAGATGCCTTTATTTTGATACGGAAGAGTCGCCCGGCCAGATAATTCGTAATATGCGCTCAATAGGAATTGACCTGGAAAAATGGGTGAAAAAAGGGCTGCTGGAGTTTGTGGCAGCGCGGGCGAGCATGCGCAGCCTGGAAGAGCATTTGCTGGTCTTGCAGCGGAAGGCGGACGCGTTCAAACCATCACTGATCGTGGTTGACGCTATCACCGATTTCAGCACCATGGGTACCGGGTTGGCAGTGAAATGGATGACCACCCGCATGGTGGACTTTTTTAAATCACGCGGCATAACCGGAATATTTAACAGCCTGGTGACAGGGGCAGATATCGAGGATAGCGGTATAGGGGTCTCGTCGACCATGGACGTGTGGATGCACCTTGTCAATGTGACCGGTGACCTGGAACGCAACCGTATCATGTATATAATTAAGGTACGCGGCATGGCACACTCCAACCAGGTACGTGAGTTCCTCATTACAAATGACGGTGTGAAGCTGATGCAGGTGTATACCGGTCCGTCCGGAGCGTTGATGGGGTCAGCCAGGCTGGCTCAGGAGGCCGCTGAGAAAAGGTCGGCGCTGGATAGAAAGCTGGCAATGGCGACGAAGCAGAAAGAGCTCTTGAGGAAGCGCACGGTGTTGGAGGCGCAGATAGCAGGTTTGCGTGCAGAACTCGAAGGGCAGGAAGCAGAATCCCAAAGGATCGGTGAAGACGAAAACGAGAGGGAAAGGGAAATTGCCAGGGACAAGAAAGAAATGGCTGTCAAGCGCCATGTGGGTAGGACCGGAGCAGCCAAATGATCAGCGGAGGACTATAATGGCTACGATGAAAAAAGAGAAAAAGGGCGTCCAGGGGGACGAGCCGCATGAGATGTGGCAACTACGACTCTATGTGGCGGGCCAGACACCCAAATCAATAGCGGCCTTCGCCAATTTGAAAGATATCTGTGAGCAGCATTTAAAAGGAATATACGAGATAGAAGTGATCGATCTGCTGGAAAATCCCAAGCTGGCCAAAGGCGACCAGATTTTTGCCATACCAACACTGGTGAGAAAACTGCCTCAGCCCATACGTAGGATAATCGGCGATCTCTCCAATAAGGAGAGGGTGCTGGTAGGATTGAACCTATACCCGCTGGAGAAATAATGGCGCTCCTATGTGCATTGCCGCCATCTAAGGGATGAAAAATGGATGAATCAAAAATAAAGAGCGGGACCACCAGGAAATTTGAGAAAGCATTGAAGCAGGCGGACCGTGAGAAATATGTGCTGAAATTGTACGTTACGGGCATGACTCCCAGGTCGAGAATTGCCATCCGGAACCTGAAAAAGGTCTGTGATGAATATTTGAAGGGCAACTACGAGCTGGAAGTCATCGACATTTATCAGCAGCCGACTCTGGCCAAGGGCGAGCAGATCATTGCCGTTCCCACGCTGATAAAGAAATTGCCTGAACCCGTACGCCGGTTAATTGGCGATATGTCTGCAACGGACAGGGTGCTGCTCGGGCTTGATTTGAAACCAAAGAAATGAACCGGGTTGATAGGTGAAAATCAAGAATCGGACGGATAAGAACGGGGAAATAGAGGATCTTAAGCGCCGGCTGCTCGATGCCGAAGAGACGTTGCGCGCAATTCAGCGAGGAGAGGTGGACGCTCTGGTGGTGAATACCGGTAAAGGGGAGCAGGTGTTCACGCTACAGGGAGCCGACCAGGCGTACCGGCTGGTGATGGAGCAGATGAGCGAGGGCGTGGTGACGCTTTCGCCCGAGGGTGTCATCCTTTACTGCAATCAGCGGTTCGCCGACCTGACCAAAACCCGCCTTGAGAAAGTGATCTCGTCAAATATATACAACTATATTCAATCCCAAGCACATGATACGCTCCACCAGATGATGGGGCAGGATGGGCGTGCCGAGATGGATCTGGTGGTCGCCGACTCCAGCACCGTGCCTGTTTACCTGGCAGTGAGGCGTCTATCAATAAACGAGATGGCTATCATTAGCGTCATAGTTACCGACCTTACCGAGCAGAAAAAGAAAGACCAGATAATCAGCCTCAAAGACGAGTTCATAGGAATGGTATCGCACGAGCTCAGGACCCCTCTCACCGTGATCATGGGAGCCATATACACGGTCATAGCGCCGAGGGTGCCCAAACAGGACAAACGACAGTTGCTCAAGGATGCCCTCGCATCCACTGAAGAGTTAGCTAATATCGTGGAGAACCTATTGGAACTCTCACGTGCCCAGTCCAACCGCCTGGATATTACTAAAGAAGTCATGGACATGAGGCAGGCAGCGCGTGAAGTGGTCAGTAAACTGAGCAAGAGGATTGACAAGCGCCGGCTGATTGTGGAGATGACGGGGCTACCGAAATTGACTGCCGACCCATTGAGGATAAAGCGTATCCTGTATAACCTGGCGGAAAACGCAATGAAGTACTCACCGGAGGGGTGCGCTGTCACGGTTTTTGCCCGAGCTGACCATGATGAGATTGTCGTAGGTGTAAAGGACCATGGCATAGGGATTTCGCCTCAAGATCAGGCGAAGCTGTTCAAGCCGTTCGAGCGCCTTGATATGTCGCCGCAGATTAAGGGGATAGGTTTGGGTCTTATAGTGGCGGAGCGGTTGGTGCAAGCACACGGCGGGCGCATATGGGTTGAGTCCGCTCCGGGCAAAGGCTCCACCTTTTATTTCACTCTGCCCTTGGGAAGCGCTGCCGGCGGACAGGCTAGCTTCAAATAATTCCCTAGTGATTCACCACTGGACGAACATCGGGATCATTGCTCAATTGTAGGTATACCTATATTGAAGGTAAGGGGTATGCCTTGTCAAGGGCATAGTTGTAATTAGCTATATGCGAAAGTCACTCACTGCTCGCCAGCGCCGATGGCGGCTTTGGTCCATTCCACGTTGTTAATATAGTCGTTCTTGGTCATGAGGCTGATGACGCATTTGTTCTTGCCGCTGCCGTCATTCGGGGTCATGTCGATGGGGTTTCCTGTAATGGCGTTCTTAACTGTGAACAGGACCGACCTTATATTAACGCTGTCATCGCTTTTAGAATTCACCCGGACTTATTTCTGGATAGTTGTAGCCGCCTTCGCCAAGCGGGTCATTGCTTCAGAGACATCTCGTGCCTCACGAGGAGCTCTTCGCGGTTCTGGCTTAGGTCCATCCCGGTTGGTGCGGCGGGATAAGGTTGACTGCTCATCAAGCCTGTCCAAAGGATGCGATTGTAGGTCGGGAAATCCATCTTGTCTGCGGAGGTAAAGTCCACCCCTTTCGTGACCTCTGCCCAGTATTCCGCGTCGTGCGTTGGCTTGGGCACGATCAGGCTGGCCGTCTTGGGAGGCAGCGGCAGTTTTGTATTGTAGAGAGCCGGTGAGGGAGCGGCGGTAAAGCTCCACTTGCTCGGCGTCGTGTTGAAGACATCAACCATGGGTTTTCCGAGTGCGTCGTTCAGGTTCATCGGCGGGAGGCCCAGGACCATTTCTATCGTGCGCAAAAAGTCGATGGTGTTGTACTGCGTGGAGACCAGTGCACCCTGCTTCACATAAGCACCGGCGATGAACGCAGGGCTGCGATGCGAATCGACGTGATCAGGTCCATCCTGGGAG
Organism: Dehalococcoidia bacterium; assembly: GCA_003142375.1. GTDB lineage: Bacteria > Chloroflexota > Dehalococcoidia > GIF9 > UBA5629 > UBA1162. Next base: position 16,591 of record PLME01000027.1, read on the forward strand.
TCGTCTTCAATGACAAAGATCAGCGTGTTGTTGGCGTA
>PLME01000027.1:16646-17140 GCA_003142375.1 Dehalococcoidia bacterium
AGCCAATGGTCCGGATACGTGGGATCCCAACCGCGGAAGTACGGATCAGTATATGGGATGAGGGAAACATTGGTAGGGTAAGCCGTAACCGTGTTGGTTGAGGCCGGATCGTGAGCGAGAGAAAGGCTGTAGGTGGAGGTTGGGGGGAATGTATAGCGGGTACAATCAACGGAGAATCCATAGTTTCGCACGGTGAGTTTTGCCCGCAACGCAGCGTCCCACAAAAAGCCGGTATTGATTTCATTGTCCGGTCCATCCGGNNCGCGTCCCGCGTAGGCCACCGGGTATTGGCTTTCTACCATGCTTTGAGCCTGAGACGCAGTGGACCATGCCCAGCCATCATAGCTGACTTCAGCGGTGCACATAAAGTTATCCAACGTGACGAACGTTCGAGCCAGCGAATGCAAATTGGGTGTGAGCGCCTTGCCGAATTCAGCCAGAGCAGGGTCGCCATTGCCGATCTCAAGGTCGCCCAGAATCTGATCGTAGGTCCG
>PLME01000019.1 GCA_003142375.1 Dehalococcoidia bacterium
CGGTGCTCTCCATAACGGCGCGCAGGCCCACCGACCCGAAGGTGGTATTGGGTACCTCGATGCCGACCACCGACTTGCCGGGAACAGGGGCTTCAATCCTGATGCCGGGGGCAGCCAGGGCCAGCGCCAGGTCGTTGGAAAGCGAGTTGATGCGCTCCACCTTGACCCTCATACGGCCGACTTCCTCCTGCCTGATAGTTATATTACCGTCCCGGTCCTTCTCCCTGACCTCCTTGTATTTGCGGTCCCAGCCCGGCTCAACGCCGAACTGCGTGACCGTGGGGCCGCGGTTGACCTCCACCACCTTGGCTTCCACGCCGTAGCTGTTCAACGCCTCCTCCAGCACCTCTTTGCGCTTCTCGATCTCGGCGTCGCTGATGACCGCCTCGGCGACCTTGTCCAGGATGCTTATATTGGGCAGCGACCAGCCGCCCACAGTTATCTTAGACCTCAGCCTGTCCATGGTTTCGGCGGGAGATACAGGTTCGGCCTGCTCTATAACAGCGGGCGCTTCCGCCGGCGGGTCGATTGCCACGGGTTCCGCCGCCGGCTTCTTCTCACGGGACTCTTTAATAACATATATGATCTCACCGGCGAAACCGGCTATGCCCTTAAAGGCGCGCTTGACCAGGTTCCAGACCCACTCGGGGGCGACCAGGATGAGGCCCAGGACGATCAGGCCGGCCACTATGAAGCCTCCTGCCACAGGTGAACGGGTAATAATGGCTTGCCCCACGTAGCCGCCCAGCGTAACCTCGGAAACTATGAAAGAGTTGGGCGGACGGAAGAAGGCCAGCAGGCCCCACAATGCAGCCACGAAGCTGGCGGTTCCCAGCCAGTAGTTCCAGTGGCGGACGAAAGAGGAAGGCCAGCCGAGTATGATGAACAGGCTCAGGAAGGCCAGCGCGGCAAAGGCTATGCCCAGCCCCATCAGCCTGAAGAGCGCCAGCCAGGCGCCGTAAACGGAGGCGTAAATATCCTCGCCCAGCCGGTCGAACCAGGCCGATATCTGCGGCCAGAATACTATGCAGAGGCACAGGAAGATAACGAAAAGGACGGCCAGTATGACGGGAGCTGAAAATAATGACCTGAGAAAGGACTTGCCGGAGCCTTTTTTTGTCTTCTGCGGACCTCTATGATTTCCCCTGCCGTTCTTAGAGGGCATAGCTTATTCTACTATACCTCGATAGCGGTTGTAATTATCATGGGGCGGCGCTTGGTCTGCTCGTAGAAAAAGCGGCTCAGCATCTCCTTGACCTGGGTGTGTATGGCGCTGTGCTCATGGTGTCCCTTGCCAAACGCAACGGCCACCAGCTCCTTGCCCCGGTCTATGACGCTGCCGTCGTGCTCTACATCGACGAATCCGCGTGAGACAATGTCCGGCTTGCCCACCAGCCTGCCTTCTTTTTTATCAATAGCCAAGATCACCACCACGATGCCGTCGCGGGAGAGCAGCTTGCGGTCGCGCAGTATCACGTGTGCATAGCGGCCCAGAACCAGGCCGTCCACGTAGACATTGCCGTAGGGTATCTTGCCCGCAATGCGGCCCTTTTCACCGTCGATCTCGAGGATGTTGCCGTTATCCATGATGAAGATATTGCTCTCGGGTATGCCCACGCTCTTGGCCAGCCCGGCATGCATCACCAGGTGGCGGTACTCGCCGTGGATGGGCGCGAAGAACTTGGGCTTGACCAGGTTGATGAGCATCTTAAGCTCCTCCTGGCTGCCGTGGCCGTGCACGTGCACATTAGAGCGCTCGCCGTAGATAACGTTGGCGCCCTGGCGGAAGAGGTTGTCGATGGTGCGGTTGATTAACGATTCATTGCCGGGTATGGGCGTGGCCGAGATAACCACCGTGTCACCGCGTATTATGCGTATCTCGCTGTGGTCGTGGTTGGCTATGCGCACCAGCGCCGAGGTCGGCTCGCCCTGACTGCCGGTAGTGATCAGGACGATCTGATTATGCTGGTATTTTTTAAGGTCTTCCACGTTGCAGATGATGCCCGCCGGGGCATGCAGGTAATCTATTTCCATGGCCATCTTGACGGTGTCCCTCATGCTGCGGCCCACTATAAACACATGGCGGTTATGCTTGACGGCTGCGTCGATGACCATCTGTATGCGGGATATTAATGAGGAGAAGGTGGCCAGTATCACCCGGCCCGGCGCCTCGCCGATGATGCGCTCGATGGTCTTCCGGACGATTTGCTCGGAAGGGGTGTAACCGGGCAGCTCGGCATAGGTGGAATCGGCCATGAGCAGCAGCACTCCCTCGTTGCCCAGCTTGGCCAGCTTGGAGAGGTCGGTAGGACGGCAGTCGACCGGCGTGTAGTCGATCTTGAAATCGCCGCTGTCTACCACGGCTCCCAGAGGGGTATAGATTATCAGCCCCACGGCATCGGGGATGCTGTGGCAGACCGGGAAGGCCTCGACTTTGAAGTTGCCCACCTGGAACTTGACGCCCGCCGTTATCAGTTTGAGTTTGGCCTTGATCAGCGAGCGGTGCTCCTTGAGCTTGACTGAGATCAGTCCCTGTGTGAGCTTGGTGGCATATACAGGAACGTCGATCTGCGGCAGAATATAGGGCAGGGCGCCGATATGGTCCTCGTGACCGTGCGTGATGACGATGCCGCGCACCTTGTCTTTGTGCTCCAGAAGGTAGCTGATGTCCGGGATGAGCAGGTCGACCCCCAGCATCTCGTCCTCGGGGAACATCATGCCGCAATCGATAACCAGGATATCTTCGCCGTACTCGATGGCCAGCATATTCTTGCCGATTTCACCGAGGCCGCCGAGGGGTATTATTTTAAGCTTGTGACGGGTCATATCTTGTTTTAGAAAAACTTAAGCTGGGCGGGCCTGTCTTTTTCTTCCTCCATTTTTCCTGCTTCGACCAGAACGGCCGGCAGCTTTAGTATGTCGGCCTCTATTACCTTGCGCAGGTTTCCCTGGTGCAGCGCTGCTGCCGGATGGTACATGGCGAAATAGATCGTGCCCCCGATGCGTTTGGCCCTGCCGTGGACCTTGCTGATACTTTCGCCCGGAAAGTATTTTGACATGGAGTAGCGGCCGAGCGTCACGACCACCCTGGGCTTGATTACCTCAAGCTGGCGTTCGAGATAGGGGCCGCAGGCCTGGATCTCGCCGGGCATGGGGTCGCGGTTCTCCGGCGGACGGCATTTGACCACATTTGTGATATAGACCTGGTTGCGCTTGTACCCAATCATGCCTATGAGTTGGTCGAGGTACTGGCCGGCGGGGCCGACGAAGGGCCTGCCCGACTTGTCTTCATGCCAGCCCGGCGCTTCGCCTATGAACAGCAACCCCGCATTCTCCGGGCCTTCACCGGGCACCGCCTTGGTGCGGTGCTTGGATAACTCACATTTAGGACAGTGCTCTATTTCAGTGTTTATTTCTGTCAGAGGTGACATCTATTCCGAATAATATCACAGGCGGTAGGCAGGGTCAATTTATTTCAATAGCAAAACATAGCTGGCCGCCAGCATCAAAACCAGTACCACGCACACGATGAGCGGCTGCTTTTCACGGGTCCCAATGAAATGCGCAAACGATATGATCAGGATGACCGCCGGCAGCAGCAGGATAATGAAGAGTCCGGCTGTGACGAAGGCGGCCGGGCTGAGCTTCAGGAGGTCGGGTATCAACGAGATAAGCGGGGTTAGGCCGGACATGTGGGGGGCGTTGATGACGATGGATATAACGATTCCCGCCAGCACCAATGCCAGTCCGATGCCGATGCCGATGCGCAGCGCCAGGCTGACGCGCTTGTTCAGCGATTGCAGCTTTGCCTGTGGATTATCTATCGTTTGCATCATGAGTAATCTCAGAATATATTCAGGGCCCGCAGTATCATTAGTACCGAGGTCGCCAGCAGGAAGACGATGAATATCACCATTAGCGCCCTGCTTTGGACGCGCCGGGCTATGGCCGTGCCCAAACGGGCGCCCAGGAAAATGCCCGGGATGAGCGGCGCAATGATATAAGGCATGACGTAGCCGTTGTAGGCATAGATCAACGAGCCGGTCATGGTGGTAAAAGCCAGCAGCAGGCTGCTGGTGGCGATGGCGGCTTTAATGGGTACTTTCATGAGCAGGTTCATAACCGGTACATTGATGATCCCTCCGCCAACTCCCAGCAGGCTGGATATTACGCCGGCGAAGAACCCTGTGGCCATGCCGGTTACCGGCCGGTGAGCCTGGTAGCTGACTTCCTGCCGGATGGCCGGATCGTAGTAGCTGCCATCCAGCCAGGCGTGCGGCGCATGCTCTTTCTCGTGCGGATCTCTGGTAGCTTCGAATTCCTCCGGACTCAGCCGGTTTGGCTTCCTGGGTATAAGGGTGTAGCAAACATAAATCATGAGCGCCCCGAATAGTAAGCTCAGCACTGGTGAGGAAAGTTTGGAGGCCAGCAAGGCGCCGGCCACGGCGCCGGGTATGAGGGTAGTGGCCAGCAGTAGTCCCAGCTTGAGGTTGGTCACGTGGTTATCGATGTAGACGCTGGTGGCCGTGCAGGCGTTGATGACTATCGAGACCAGGCTGCTGCCGATGGCGTACTGCATGGGTATGCCCATCCACAGCGTAAGTATGGGCACCATCATAAGGCCGCCGCCCACGCCCAGCATGGAGCCCAGCGTTCCCGCTATCAGTCCTGTCCCGGCCAGCGCCCAGATATTTACATCAGGCATAATTAATTAAAAAGAATAGCATATTTTATACGTTGATAAATTCCTAATTCCAATTTTATAGCTTTCCGTCATTGCGAGGCACGTAGTGCCGTGGCAATCCCCCTTTATACACGTCATTGCGAGGAGCCCTCAGGGCGACGTGGCAATCTCATGGCATAAGATCAAGCCTTCTTTCTTCGTACAAAGGATTGCTTCGCTTCGCTCGCAATGACATGACCGACAACGTCATTGCGAGGAGCCCTCAGGGCGACGTGGCAATCTCATGGCATAAGATCAAGCCTTCTTTCTTCGTACAAAGGATTGCTTCGCTTCGCTCGCAATGACAACTCAGGGAACGGGCTTTGAAGGTTAACGATGTGGAGCATGTTTTTCCCATGGCGTGTTCGTCCGGGTAGGGGGGTGTTGAAGAGGGGCTTTAGCCCCTCTTACAAATATAATTCCCTCTCCTGTGGAGAGGGGCAGGGGAGAGGGACAAGTAGCTTAGTATTTAATCTCTATTTGGTGTTATACTTGCGCCTGAATCTATAAGGAAGGTATTTAAATGGCTAGAATAGACGGGCGAGGCAATGACGAGCTAAGGCCGGTGAAGATAACACTGGGATACCAGGACTATCCCGAAGGCTCTGCGCTGATCCAGATGGGCAATACCCGCGTTGTATGCGCTGTGAGCGTGGAGGACCGGGTGCCGCCCTTTCTCAAGGGTAAGGGTACAGGGTGGGTGACGGCCGAGTACGGTATGCTGCCAAGGGCCACACATACACGCTCGGCGCGCAATCCGGATCGGCAGGGGGGACGCGCTCAGGAGATCCAGAGGCTGATTGGCAGGAGCCTGCGCGCAGCAGTGGATATGGATGCGCTCGGTGAGAGGACTTTCACAGTTGACTGCGATGTATTACAGGCCGACGGGGGCACACGCACGGCCAGCATAACAGGCGCCTACGTGGCTCTTTTCCAGGCTGTAGCCAAACTAAGGAAGCAGGGAGTTTACAAGGTCATGCCGTTCAAGTGCGCGATAGCAGCAATAAGCGTGGGCGTGGTCGACAGGGTGAAGCTGCTGGACCTCTGCTATGACGAGGACTTCCGCGCAGGCGTGGACTTCAACGTGGTTATGACCGACAAGGGCGAATTCGTTGAATTGCAGGGCACGGCGGAAGGCAAACCCTTCTCCAAGGAAACCGTGGACGGGCTGATCGTGCTGGCTGACAAAGGCATCAAACAGCTTTTTGAAGAGCAGAAGGAAGCCCTCAAGGGCTTAAAACTCTAAACACTAAATCTTAAATAAACTCTAAATACAAAATTCGGTAATATATCATCTTGAAATAAGGGTGAACACAACTAGAAGGTGAATTATACTAATGTCCTTAGTGGAGGGAGGTTCTTTAAATGATGATTCTAAAGCATGTCGAATACAATACCAGTGATTTAAGTGGACTAGAGATGTTGTTGAACCACGTAACAGAAACAGCGTCAAAAATTGATGGTGTAGACTTTAAAGATATTTACTTTCCGGAAAATAAAAACGAGTTCGTCTTACTGCTGATGTGCGTTAGTGAAGATAAATACCTCAAGTGGAGGGACATTTGTCCGCCTCCACCAGGTGTGAAGGACTGGTATGAAGTGTTGCTGACAAAAAATGAGCACTTCTTCAAAGTTAACGAACTTAAAAGGAACTTGGGTAGCAAGTCTTAGTTTATTAAGTTTACGATTTATTTAATAGTCCCAATACCGCTATCCAAAATTCAAAGGGCTTTGAACTTAGTGTTTGAGCCTTAGGGCCGAACCTGTCCGTTACCCCGGATGCACCATTTGTAGCTGGTAATCTCACGTAGGGCCATGGGACCGCGGGCGTGGAACTTCTGTGTGCTTATGCCTATCTCGGCGCCCATGCCAAACTGGCTGCCGTCGGTGAAACGGGTGCTGGCGTTGGCATAGACGCAGGCGGCATCCACTTCATTCAAAAAGCGATCGATCGAATTTTTGTCCTCACTTATGATGGCCTCAGAATGGCCGGAGCCGTAGTGCTCGATATGCTCCAGCGCCTCGTCCAGAGAGCCGACCACTTTTATAGCCCCCACCAGGGCCAGGAACTCCTTGCCCCAGTCGTCTTCAACCGCGGGATGGACATTCAATCCGTGTACGGATTTCAGTATTTCCAGGGTGCGCTGGTCGCAGTGCATCTCCACGCCTGCTTTATCCCATTCCTTTGCCATTACGGGCAGGAAAGCGGCGGCGATGTCTTTATGCACCAGCACGCAGTCCAGCGCATTGCAGACCGTGGGGCGCTGCACCTTGGCGTTGTAGGTGATGGCCACTGCTTTGGCGATATCGGCGGTTTTATCCACGTAGGCATGGCAGACGCCTATGCCGCCTGCTACCACAGCCATGGACGCGTTATCCTTAACGAATTTAATAAGCGCAGCGCCGCCGCGGGGTATCATCAGGTCGATGCTCTCCTTGAGCTTGAGCATATTATCGACCAGGCCGCGATCGGTGGACTCGATAAACTGCACCGCCCCGGAGGGTATGCCGGCTTTATAAGCAGCTTCCTGTATCGTGTTGGCCAAGGCCAGGTTGGAGCGATAAGCTTCCTTGCCTCCGCGCAGGATAACGGCATTGCCTGATTTGAGGCACAGCACCGATATATCCACGGTAACATTGGGCCTGCTCTCATAGATGGCTCCGATCACTCCCAGGGGCACACGCCGCTTGCTCAGCAGAAGGCCGTTGGGCAGGGTACGCTCTTCGATGACCTCACCCACGGGATCGGGCAGAGCGGCGACGATCTTAACGTCATCGGATATGCCCTTGAGACGGCTGGAGTTTAGCATCAGGCGATCGAGCATAGCTTCGCTCATGCCGGAAGCTTCGGCCTCTTTATAGTCCTTCTGGTTGTTATGCAGGATCATATCTTCCCTGTCCAGCAGGGCTTGAGCTATGGCTGCCAGCGCATCGTTCTTTACTTTGGTGGGAGTGAATGCCAGCTTTTTGGACGCTGCTTTGGCCTGCCGGGCTTTTTCCACCAGTTCATTGATATCTGCCTGCATTGAATTCCCCCTTGATTTCCCGTCCTAATATTTAAATCAACACCAGGTTGTTGCGGTGAATTGCCTCGTCGCCATACTCGTAGCCGAGGATGTTGGTTATCTCGCTCGACTGAACGCCTTTGACCCGTCCCAGTTCCTCAGAGCTGTAATTGGTGATGCCGCTGCCGACCTGGTTACCGTCGCCGTCATAGATATCGATAACATCGCCGCGGTTGAATACACCCTCCACCTGCGAGATGCCGGCGGGCAGCAGGCTGCGGTTCTGCTTGCGTAGGGCGGTTACCGCTCCCTTATCGATAGTCAGCCTGCCCATACAACAAAGGCCGGACAGAAGCCAGCGCTTCCTGCTCTCAATCTTGCTGCTGCGGGCCGTGAAGAATGTGCCCACACTCTTGCCTGAGGCGGCCTCGTTTATTACATCGGGCTGCGAGCCGTCCGCGATGATGACGGGAACGCCGGAGGATGTAGCCAGCTTGGCCGCCTCCAGCTTGGTTACCATGCCGCCGGTACCGTGCGAGCTGCCGGCTCCGCCGGCCATCTCCTCGATCTTCTCATCTATTTTCTCAACCACGGATATGAGGCTGGCATCGGGATCCTGCTGGGGGTCGGCTGAATATAACCCCTTTACATCGGAGAGCAGTATCAGCAGGTCGGCGTCGACCAGGTTGGAAACCATGGCCGACAGGTTATCGTTGTCTCCGAATTTAAGCTCACCCAGCTCGTCCGTGCAGACCACGTCGTTTTCGTTGATGATGCAGATCACCTTGAGGTCTATCAGGGCCAGCAGGGTATTGCGGGCGTTTAAATACTGCGAGCGGTCGCTCAGGTCTGACCGTGTGAGCAGAGCCTGGGCCACATTGATGCCGTATTGGGAAAAAAGCTCGTCATAAATATGCATCAGGCGGTTCTGTCCTACCGAAGCCATGACCTGCTTGAAGGGGATATCTTTAATCTTGTTGGCGATACCCAGTTTTTCACGGCCGGCGGCTACCGCGCCGGATGAGACCAGGATTATCTCATGGCCTTTGCGGTGGAGCTCCGCAACCTGTTGTACAAGATCCTCCATTTTCTTGCTGTCCAGCCGGAGGCTGCCGCCTGTCAGCAGGTTGGTGCCCAGCTTAATGACTATGCGTTTATATTGCATAACGGTTAGATTATATCATAGGTATACTGCTACCCGGCCTCCTCAGGCGGCATCGGCAAAATCGCTGTAGCGAATATCACAAGCTCTATTTATACGTTCGCAGAGTGCGGCTTTAGCGGCCTTTCAAAGGCCGCTAAAATACTTTACAACTACGAGCAGCAAGGCTATAATCTTAGCTTGTGTTCGAAATCGATGAGGATTTGATGGGCATCCTTACCAAGCTTTCACCGGTATGCACTTTTCCAGAATGCAAAGCCTACCTGGTAGGCGGTTTTGTGCGCGACTGGCTGGTCGGGCGTGATACCACCGACCTGGATATAGCTGTCAGCGGCGATTCGCTGGCAATTGCGCAGGAAGCTGCCGAGCTGGTGGACGGCACCTACGTCATGCTGGATGAGGAAAACAAGGTGGGCCGCATTGTGGTGGCCGGAGATGAACAGTCCTGGCAGATTGATATAACATCTTTTGCCGGCAATATTGACCGTGACCTGCTCAGGCGGGATTTCACCGTGAATGCTATGGCGCTCGACCTGGAGGCCTTCGTTGCGGGCGACGTTAAGCTGCTGGACCCTGCCGGCGGAGAAGAGGACCTGAAAAAGGGACTGCTCAGGCAGGTCAGCGATATGGTCTTTCACAGGGACCCCTCTCGCCTGATGCGCGCCGTCAGGCTGGCCAGGGAGCTGAACCTTGAGATCGAACCTATCACTGAAGACACCATTCGCCACAACTGCAAGCTGGTGCGCAAAGTAGCCAGCGAAAAGGTCAGGGAGGAGTTGCTCAAGATTCTATCGCTCCCTTATGCCGGTAACTCGCTACGTTACCTGGACGATTTTGGATTGCTGTGCAAAATAATCCCCGAGTTGGAAAGCCTGAAGGGTGTGGGGCAGCCCAAAGAGCACTACTGGGATGTTTTCGATCATTCCATCGAGTCCATTGCCGCACTGGAGTTTATATTAAGGGAGAGCGATTGGGTATACGGACGCCGGGAGCTGCGCGCCATGGTGCCCTGGTCCGATGAGATCGAGGAGCATTTTAATGAGGAGATAGCCGGCGGCAGTAAACGCAGGACGCTGATAAAACTGGGACTGCTGCTGCATGACATTGCCAAACCGAAGACTAAAACCATCGAGGACGACCGGATTCGCTTCCTGGGGCATACAAAAGAGGGGGCGGCTATGGCTGCCTCGATACTGGAACGCCTGAGGTTCAGCAACCGGGAGATACGCTATATCGAAAAGCTCGTCTACCACCACCTCCACCCGGCGCAGATGTCCCATGAGGGGCTGCCCTCGCACAGGGCGATCTACCGCTACTTCAGGGATACGGAGGGTGCCGGTATCGACGTTATCTTCCTGGCGCTGGCGGATTACCTGGCCGTGGCCGGGCCGCGCGTGAATGTTGACGAGTGGCATATGCATATTGAGCAGGTCAAGTATATAATTGATGTCCATAATAAGCAGGAGAGCGAGATATTGCCCGTGAGGCTCATAAGCGGAACGGACCTGATGCAGGAGTTCAAATTGAGCCCCGGTAAAACTGTAGGCAAACTGCTGATTATGGTCAGGGAGGCCCAGGCGGCCGGCGAGATACAAACAAAGGAGGAAGCGCTGAAATACGTAAGAAATGAACTTGATAGAGGCTCCTGTTGTGCTGCCTGAATAGAAAGGCACGCCGGGCCGCAATTGTTGAACGAAACTTAGGAGGGAGAATAGATAATTGAAAACGACTAACATCTGGCTTTTGGTATTCATCCTGGCCTTATTTATATTCGGCCTGTGGACCGTAATACCGCTGGATAGTGACAGGTTCGGGCGGCAGGGACTCACGCTCGGCCTCGACCTCAAGGGCGGAGCATACCTGGTCTATCAGGCTGACCTGTCCAAGAAGGACCCATCCCAGACTACCGACCAGGTCATGACCAGCGTTATCAGCAAGATTGAACGGCGCGCCAATACGTTCGGCGTTAAGGAGCCTATCATTCAGCGGCAGGGTGAAGACCGCATCCTGGTCCAGCTCCCCGGCGAGAAGAATGTCGATGAGGCCAAGAAGCTGATCGGCCAGGTCGCCCTGCTGGAATTCAAGGAAACTACCAGCGATTCCAGCGGGCAGCCTACCAAGGATGCCAACGGCCTGACTATATGGACTATAGCCAAAGCCACCGGCAGCAACGGGCAACTGGAAGAGTTGACTGGCAAGTACCTTAAGCCCAACGCCAAGGTTGTGCTCACGCCCAATACCAATCAGCCCGAGGTTGCCTTCGAATGGAATGACGAAGGCGCCAAACTGTTCGAGCAGATCACACAGAAGAACCTGCACAAGCCGTTGGGCATTTTCCTGGATAACGAGATGATTTCGGACCCTACTGTCAACGGCGTGATCAAGGGCACCGGCGTCATTGAAGGGTTGACCCTTAAAGAGGCGCAGGACCTGTCGATCGAGCTCAACTCCGGCTCACTGGATGTGCCGCTGACGGTCATCCAGGAGCAGACCGTGGACGCCACGCTGGGCACGGATTCGATCCGCAAGAGCATTATCGCCGGCGCCATCGGTATATCGCTGATAGTACTTTTCATGCTGCTATATTACCGCGGCTCCGGCCTGGTGGCCGTATGTGCGCTGGGCATTTACAGCGTTTTACTGCTCACGATTTTCAAACTGGTGCCGATTACTCTTACGCTGGCAGGTGTAGCGGCCGCCGTGGTATCCGTGGGTATGGCGGTGGATGCCAACATACTGATTTTTGAGCGCATGAAGGAGGAGTTGCGGGCGGGACGCACGCTGGGCGCGGCAGTAGATGCCGGGTTCAGCCGGGCATGGCTCGCCATACGTGACAGCAACGTTAATTCCTTCATAGCCTGTATCGTGCTCTATTGGTTTGGCGATACTTTCGGCGCCTTCCTGGTGAAGGGCTTTGCCCTGACGCTGTTCGTCGGCGTGGCGCTGAGCATGTTCTCGGCCATCACCATCAGCAGGATTTTCCTGATGCTGGTCATCAGGATCGTCAAAAATCCCTGGTTTTACGGAGTCAAAATATGATAGACATAGTCGGAAAACGCAACTGGTTTTTCCTGATATCCCTGATAATCATCATCCCCGGAATCATATCCCTGGCTGTTTCCGGCCTTAAACTGGGCATTGACTTCAGCAGCGGCACCACCATGACGCTGCAATTCAATACACCTGTCGACCAGGGCAAATTGAGGCAGGAAATGTCCACCCTGGGATTCTCCGAAGCGTCCATCCAGAAGACGGGTACTGGCGACTACCTTATCCGCATAAGAGAGATTACAACGGATGAAAAAAATGGGCTGATAAGCGGCCTGAACAAGGACCTGACGGACAACGTGACCATCCGCGACTTCTATGCAGTTACACCGCTGGTTGCCGGGGAGGTGGCCCGCAATGCCGGCATAGCTATCATAGTTACCTCGATCTTCATGCTGCTCTACATTGCCTGGGCCTTCCGCAGGGTCCCCAACCCCTTCAGGTGGGGCACATGCGCAGTCATATCACTGCTTCACGATGTGCTGATCGTACTGGGCATTTTCTCGATACTGGGTTGGGCACTCGGGATGCAGGTTGATGCCATGTTCATCACGGCCATGCTGACGGTAGTCGGCTACAGCATGCACAATACCATCGTGGTTTTCGACCGCATCCGTGAGAATTTCGGCAGGGGCATCAGCAAGGACTTTGCAATTACGGTCAATGCCAGCATCCTCGAGACCGTAGCCCGCTGCATCAACACCAGCCTTACCGTTACCCTGGTTGTGTTGTCGATCTATCTGTTCGGCGGCGCTACCACACGTGAGTTCATGCTGGCCATGCTGCTGGGTGTGGTTGCAGGCACGTACAACTCCATCTGCATCGCAGGCCCGTTGCTGGTTCTATGGGACAGGGGCCTGGCTAAATCCGAGCCTAAATCCAAGCCGCAGGCGGCTCCGACGGCAGCCTGAGCTTAAACCTTACTGAAATTAAAAAGCGGGGCAAACGCCCCGCTTTTTTTATGGTTCAATGTAATTTGCTTAATCTTGCAGCCCGTGGAGGCGGCGCAGCATCTTGATGAAGTTGTCAGGATCGCCCGGCGTAAAAATCATGGGAGGCTCGCCGAAGGGATCTATAACTTCATTGTGCCCCATCAGCACCTCGAACGTGGCCGCCACTGAATAGGCCAGGGCGGCGCGGTTGTAGCCGCCTTCCAGTGTAAACACCAGCCTGTTGGAGCAGCATTTGTCCGATATGCCCCTGATTATCTTGGCCAGCCGGGCGAAGCCGGTAGTAGTCAAATTGATGTTGGAGATATCGTCCTTCCAGTGGGCATCATAGCCGGCTGATACCAGCACCAGGTCGGGGCTGTAACGTTCGGCTACAGGTACCAGTACCTCGTTGAAGGCGCGCAAATACTCACGGTCTCCTGAATCGGCTTCCATCGGCACGTTGACGTTATAACCCTCCCCTCCCCTGGCGCCGGTCTCATCGGCACGGCCGGTAAACGGATACCATGGGTATTCATGAGTGGAAAAATAAAGCACCTGTGAATCCGTGTAGAACGAGTCCTGCGTGCCGTTGCCGTGATGGACGTCGAAATCGACGATCAGGACCCTCTTGATATCGTAATTGGCCAGTGCGAACCTGGCCGCCACAGCAACATTGTTGAAAAGGCAAAACCCCATCTGATGCTGCCGGGTGGCATGGTGACCGGGCGGCCTCACCAGAGCAAAAGCATTTTCGCATTTTTTGTTCATCACGCTGTCGACTGCGTTCATTAAGCCGCCGGCCGCAAAGAGAGCAGCATCCCACGACTTGGGCGAAACGTATGTATCGGGATCAAGCCAGCCTCCTCCACCGTCTATCTCGGCTTTGAGCGTGCGGATATAATCACGGTCATGAGTGGTGGCTATTTCGTCTATGGTGGCGGCGCGTGCAGCTATCGGTGCAAGCTGTTCTTTGATTTTGGTCTTTTCCAGGATGGTATTGATAGCGGTCAGGCGGTCTTTGCCTTCAACATGGTCCTTGGTATCATGCTCAAGGTAGATTTCATCATTTACATAGCCGGTAGACATGCTGATGGGCCTTCTTTCCGGGGGGAGTGGGGAGTTAATTCACCTAAATAATAACACCGTAATCGCAGCAGGGCAAAAGCCGGGAACTTGGGATGTATTGTTACCCATATTGCACCGTGCTATACTAAGGTTTCCAATAACCATGACGCTTGATATCACGCAGGTCTACAGTCAGATCGAGGCTATGGCGGGGGATCTAAAGTCGCACCAGTCTGACTACGCCCAAAAATTAGAGCTGGCGCAGACTACCTTAAAATCTATACCGCCTCACCAGGACAGGCTAAAGAAGAAGATCGAGGATGCCAGGGCTACCTGGCTGGTGGCCGGCCTGAAAGAGGAAATAAGCCTGCACAGGGCTGCTGTGCCGTGCCCTGATGATTTCATGGTCGTGGCCAGCGACGGGTCGCATATCGACGTGGATCGCCATCATTCCACTCGGCTATTCTTGCTTAACATCGGGCTGGTGGAACTACAATACGGCAGCAAGCCGGATGCCGAGCTATTGAGCTTGCCAACCCTTTACTTCGGTGATGAGATGCAGGCCATTCGCTCCGGGGACGGCAAACAGGCCCTCATCGAGGGGCAGTTGTTGGGTATAAAACGCGGGGTGGAGGAATGCCGAGGCCTGGCTGACCGGGTATGCGGCGGTGAGACTGATCTGCCCGTAGTCGGGCTGATTGACGGCTCGTTAATCATGTGGGGGCTGGTCGGGCAGCGCTACGATGATTTTATCGTGGAGCAGTTGCTGGACGAGGGTTTGCTCAAACAGTTCGATCGTTTTTACGAGTTGAACGGGAAAAGGAAGGCGGTAATTGCCAGCTATATCAGTTTTCCCCGCAGCGCCGACGTAGTAAATGCGCTGCGGCTGCAAATATGTCCTTACGACCCCGTGGACTGCGACAACAAGAACTGCAAGGGAAAATTCGAGGGCCGGGGATGCGATGTAGTAGGCGGGGTGCTCGACAGGGCGGTCTTTGCCGGGATGCTGTCCGACGGAGAGAGGTCGGCTGTATTCAGCAGCCGGTCGTCAAT
Source organism: Dehalococcoidia bacterium (assembly GCA_003142375.1). GTDB lineage: Bacteria > Chloroflexota > Dehalococcoidia > GIF9 > UBA5629 > UBA1162. The sequence continues at coordinate 14,989 of PLME01000019.1, forward strand.
AATTGAGAGATATGGTGTTCATCAGGTATGTTTTTTCTATCTTAAGCTGGAGGAGGAGGTAGCCAGGGTGGAGGTCCCACTCTGGGTGGCCGACAACAATAAGCTGCTCGATCTGGTTCATGCAGTGATAGTGGACCAGTGCCATAAGGGCTTCGGTTACCCGGTTTCGCTGAGCGAAGCTCACGAACAGGCTGTGGTCACCGGCGCCGACCGTGAGCAGTTCTGGGACCTGGTGGACCGGGTCATGCAGGAGGGCAGTTTGGCGGTCCAGCAATCCTTGAAGCAGAGGAGCAAGAAGACAAAATGGTTGTAGAACAGAAGATCGCCGAGGTAATCGAAACCAGCAATTCGGAATTCCTGGCCGAATGTTACGACCTAGATAACGTTCCGGCGCTGGGCAGCATGGTCAGGACCAAAGGCAAAGGCTGTCAGATATACGGCATAGTGTATGTCTCAGCCACGCACAGCATCGAGCCGGGCAGGCGGATAGCGGCCCGCGGAAAGGCAGCCACTTCAGAGGCCGATGTTTTTAAGGCCAATCCACAACTGGCCAAATTGCTCTGCTCCGATTTCAAGGCCCTGGTAGTCGGACACAGCCAGGACAAGGCCATATACCAGTACCTTCCGCCATCGCCGGCGTCGATTTATTCCTTCGTCTATGCCTGCAGTCCTGTCGAGGTGAAGCAGTTCACGCAGTCTTTGAATTTTCTGAATTTAATGATAGAAAGCCGCTCGACCGTTGCACCGGACGAGGTCATTGCCGCTTTCCTGCGCTATGCCAGCCTCACCCATCCGGTCCCCGAGGAATTCCTGGTGAAGGCCGGCAAGGAGCTGGCCTGGACCCTTAGCAACGATATGAGGCGGCTGGACTCCATTTTAAAGAGGCTGTAGCCATGACGGAAAACGAAAAAATGAATACAAAGTTGGGCACCGTTATCTCCGGTTCTTTGACCCAGGGCGTACATGTGAAGCTGGACCCGGCCAGATCGGTGGAGGACGTTACGGTGGGGCGCTACGTGGCCATACAGGGCGAAAAGAAACGCTTTTTCGGCATGATCACAGATATCAGCCTGGAGGCGGTGGACCCCCGCGCCATGGTGATGCCCCCTGATATATCCGTCCCTTTAATAGCCAAGGTTGTCTCCGGGACCACCACATACGGCAAACTGAGCGTTCTGCCCATGCTGACCATCAGCGGTGTCGCCGGCGATACGGAAGGCCCGCAGCCAGCCAAAACGGTGCCGCCTCACTTCGCCAGGGTGGAGCTGGCCTCGCAGTCGGACGTCCAGCGGGTTTTCGGCAAGGAAGATAAACAGCGATTTTATGTGGGCACCCCACTGGATATGGAGACCCGCATCTGCCTGGATATGGTTGAGTTGGTCAAGCGGTCCAATGGCGTTTTCGGCAAGAGCGGCACGGGCAAGACATTCCTTACACGTCTCTTATTGATCGGCATGCTGCAAAAAAGCCGGACCACCAGCCTGATCTTCGATATGCATAACGAATATGGCTGGGAGGGCACCAGCGAGAAGGACCACAAAGTCAAAGGTTTGAAGCAGCTTTTCCCGGGCAAAGTGGCGGTTTTTTCACTGGACGAGAAATACGACCAGCGCAGAAAAGTAAAATCCGACTTCGTCGTCAAAATTGGCTATGATGAGATCGAGCCTGAAGATATGCAGATGCTCCGCAGCGTACTCAATCTCACTGACCTTGCGGTGCAGGCTGTCTACGAGCTGGCCAGGTACTTCGGCGATGATAAATGGCTGCAATCAACCCTGGATTTATTCGATTCGGGCGATAAGGAATTCGCCGGCAAGCATAATATTGCCGAGGGTACCTGGAAGAACCTTCTGCGTGGGCTCCAAATGCTGCAGCGGTTCAAGTTCCTGGTACCACACGCGCCCGAAAATACCGTCACTACAATTCTGGAGTATATCAGCCACGGCAAGAGCGTAGTCCTGCAGTTCGGCGGCTACGACGACATTGCGGCCTATGTGCTGGTGGCCAATCTGCTGACCAGGCGTATTTATGACCGCTATCGTGAAATGGTGGATATCGCCATCTCGGCTGATAGTAAAAAGCCGGACCAGCTTGTGATAACCATCGAAGAGGCGCACAGGTTTCTCAACCCCGAGATCTCTTCGCAGACCATCTTCGGCAAGATCGCCCGTGAGATGCGCAAATACAACGTGACCATGCTGGTCATCGACCAACGGCCCAGCGGCATCGACGAAGAGGTGATGTCTCAGCTCGGCACCAAGATTACCTGCCTGCTGGATAATGAAAAGGACGTGGATACGGTGTTGACCGGCGTATCGGGTAAGAGCGAGCTCAAATCAGTGCTGTCCAAGCTAGATTCGAAGCAGCAGGCCCTCATCTTCGGCCATGCCCTGCCTATGCCGGTTGTGGTTAAGGTCAGGGAATACGGTTCGGCGGACTCTTATAAGGAGCTTGGCCCGTCTTCACCGGGGGATAGCACGCGCAAGACGGACGGCCTGGACGACCTGTGGGGTTAAGAGGGGCAATTACTGCTTTAGCACGGGGCCGTGGCCTATGACCATCTCGCCTTTATAGTAAAGCTTATAGATTTCCTCGATGGCCTTGCTCCACTCGTAAGCCCCTTTATTCTTTCTAAGCGTCAGGCTGTAGACCTTGATATTGTGCGGGCGCGTCGATGCTCTATCGGCGCAGGGTGCAAGCTTAACGCAGGGGAAATCAGCACACTCGCAGCAGAACTCGACTCCCTTTTTCTGTACGCAGAGCCAGGTGGCGCATTGCTCCGGGATTACGGGGCAGAAGCCGTCGATCTCGCGGCAGCCCGGGCAGACTACCTTCTGCAGCGGCAAATTCAGCCTCTCGGCAAGGCTTTTCCTTAAAGCCTCGTCCGTAACGGCAAGATGCAGCGGGCACAGGCCGCAGTGGATGCCGCAGGGAGCTTCCAGCGCATTTTTGTTTACCATCTTATTTCCTCTTTTATGATATAGGCTATGGTTGTCCCAATGTCACCAGGTTGAAGCGGGGCACACCCAGCGGATCGATATCATAGCCGTGAACCCGGTGGTTAACCAGCACATAATTTTTGCCGAACCAGAGCGGCAGCACCGGCGCCTGGTCGACCACTAGCTGCTCTGCCTGCTGATAAAGCACTATGCGTTTGCTTTCGTCCATTTCCACCGCTGCACGGTCCAGCAGGGCATCCAGGTCTTTATTGGAATAATGGCTGTTGTTATATTGACCTCCAGTATAGAACAGCGTGTTTAGGAAGTTTTGCGGATCGGGATAATCGGCGATCCAACCCAGGGTGAATATTTCGTCTCCTTCGTCAAGCAGGTGGTAATTGAATAAGAGGGGGTCGAGCAGCCTGACATTGACGGTCACGCCCAGGTTCTGCTTCCAGTCCAGTAGAATGGCACCCAGGAAATCATCGATATTGGCTCCGGCTCCCGGAATGGTCATGGTGATGGGGGGCAGTTTGTCCGCCGATCCATATTTTGATTTGGCCAGCAATTCTCTGGCCTTGACCGGGTCATAGGTCAGTCCCTTAACGTCCTTGTTATAGCCCGGCATTCCGGGAGGTATGATGCCGGCAGCCCCGGCCACCATGTTCTTTTGCAGCACACTTATAATGCGGTCCTTATTCACAGCATAGCAAAAGGCCTGCCTCACGTATATGTCATCAAAAGGTGGTTTGCTTGTGTTGAACCCGATATATTGCAGGCTGAACTCGGGGTAGACGTGCAATTGGTCGTACAAAGGTCCTTCTTTATCCAGGGCACGGTCGATATTGTTCTTATACACATCCACCACGTCTATTTTGCCCGTCTCATAAAGCGACATGGAAAGTCCTGCCAACAGCATAAAAGCCACGTTAACCGTGCCTTTCTTGCCGTAATAGTCTTGATTGGGCTGTAAGACTATTAAGGATCCTTCATCCCACTTAGTGAGTTTATAGGGGCCCGTCCCGATGGGCTTCTTCCACCAGTTGGGGCCGGATTCAACGTTTTTCTTATCCACGGCAAAGGCGGTCGGGTAGGCAAGCTTGGAGAGGAAGTAGGCCTTGGGGGCGTCTATAGTAATTTTAAGTGTGTAGTCGTCGACTACCGTTACCCCGCTTAAATTGTCCGCTTTGCCGCCGATCATTTCACGGGCGCCCACTATGTCATTTAGATAAGTGGAAGCCGTCTGAGAGCCCGTGGCCGGGTTGCAGGCCCTTTCCAGAGAGAACTTCATGTCCTGCGCCGTCAATGGTCGTCCATCGTGGAATTTCACATCCTTGCGCAGGTAGAAAGTATAGGTTTTACCGTCATCGCTGACGACCCAGTGATCGGCTATATCGGGGACCGGCTTCAGTTCGGAGTCGAATCTTACCATGCCGCTGAAAATATGCATGACGTAAATATGGGACGACATCTCACTGGAGATAGCCGGGTCGAGAGTCAGCGGCCCCTGGTCCCACAGGTTCAGGGTCTGGCCGGAAAGTTGCTCCAGGGGTGTATTTTGGACGGCTTTAGTTAATGTGACGCAGCCGGATGCAACGGCCAGCAAGAATACTGCAACGGCGATTATGCTGAAAAAATTAAAAAGTCGTTTTCTTAACATGCATTGACCTCAAATTAAATTCCTTGATTTCAGGCTGGTGAAGTCTTTATCGCAGACTATGATATGGTCCAGGACGGGTATGCCCACCAGTTCACCTGCTTCCGAAAGGCGTTTGGTAAGGTTTATGTCCTCTGATGACGGCTCAAGGTCGCCGGAGGGATGGTTATGCACGAAAATTACGGAGGAAGCCAGGCATGAAATGGCTGTTTTGAATACCTCACGGGGATGGACGATGCTGCTGTCCAGATTTCCCACCGAGATCTGGTCTATGTTGGTAACGCGGTTTCTGGTATCCAGGCAGAGCAGGTAAAAATGCTCTTTTTTCTTGCCCCTGAGAGTGCTCCTGATAGATTCCACCGCTTCTTCGGGCGACTTTACCGGTGTTCCCTTTCTGTAATCCGGGGCATCCATCCTCCTAGCCAGTTCCAGAGCGGCCTTGATCTGGCAGGCCTTGGCCGGGCCGATGCCGTTAACTTCGGAGAGCTCTTCGATCGAAGCCGAAGCGATATTTTGCAGGTTGCCGAACCTGGCTAGCAGCTTTTGAGCGGTTAGCATTACCGGCTCTCCTTTAGTTCCTCTGCCCATGAGTAGCGCCAGCAGCTCTGCTGTGGAGAGGGCTTCTGCACCGTGTTTGTGCAGCCGCTCACGCGGCCTCTCCGACTGAGGCAAATCGTGCATGGTAAATGATTTTTCCATCTGCCTTAAATTGCTCCCATGGCAACTTCGGTTCGCTGAGTATTTTCGAAGAACATGCCGATGGCAACGGGAGTGGACGGCGGTTCAAGCCGCATAATGTTGCGATGAACTTCATTGCCGTTCGGTGCAGGTGTCATATATTTAAGCCAGGATGAGTCAAGATCATCCATATTGAATCCATAAACCTTTGTCAATGCATCGTCGATGGAATAGCCGTTGTTCAGTGTGATAAGCAATTGGTTCATCTTGTCATTGCCGAATTTATTTATCAGGAACTCAACAACGCTCTGGCTTTGCGCATAGTCGACATAAGCCTCCTGCGGGTCGGCGGAAAAAGGGCTGGAGAGTGATTGCAGTGTGGATATGCGGCCGGCGGATATGGCGTCTTTAAGCAAAGACGCGTCTGAATCGCTTTGAGCGCCCTCTGCATGCATGGCAAGCCCCTCGTCCAGCCAGGGCGGCAGGTTGGTGCCGTAGGGACTCCACGTGATTTGATGCGTCACCAGATGGCCGATCTCGTGAGCTATCGCTTTCTCGCCCCAATCCAGTTCGGTGGGGGAGATGAAGATCAATATAATGTTGAACTCAAAGCGGGCCCTGCCTCCCGACCAATCCTGGTGCGATATCATGGAGCTGAGAAGGTCCTGTTGGCTGCCGTATATATACAGGTTTACCGGCTCTTCGATCGATGCTCCGGTATCGTGCTCCTGCATATTTTTAGCGGTAATCGCCGCTTTAAGCAGGCTGTTGGCGAAGTCTGTATTTCCCTCGTACCAGTGGATAAATATATTGTCTTCGCTGACTTCCTTCCACTTATGGTTTGTATCATCGAAGGAAACGGTTTGCTGTGGGGTGGTCAGCTTGTTTCCTGATCTGTCTTCGATAACCCACCAGTAATTAACTTTGGCGCCCGGCGGCAGGTCGCCGGTGCGCATGTCCCAGGTCCAGCTGGTCGAGACGCTTTTATCGGATTTAAAATCGGGCCACACCTCTGCAAAGGTGGGTGTATAGGTAGTCTGCTGTACGGCATAGCGCAGCCTTATGCGGGTTATCGGCGCCTGGCTATCGGCCTTGATGCTAAACGTCAATGAAGTGGGAAAGCTCACCTTGGTATCCGAACTTATCAGAGTGATGCCGTTATCAGCCGAGACTGCCGCCGGTATCAAAAGCGCCAGTGCGGCGATTAATATTATTGAGATTTTCCTGATCATTTATCTTCTCCAACTTTCGAGCGCAGGTAGGCGTTCATAAAATCATCTATATACCCGTCCAGCACCGCCGTCGTATTGCTGGTCTCATATTCTGTCCTGTGGTCCTTGACCATTTTATAGGGCTGTAGCACGTAGCTGCGTATCTGGTTGCCCCAGCCGGCATCTATACGTTTGCCTTTGATCTTGGCCTGCTCCGCCGCTCTATTCTCGATCTCCAGTTCCAGCAGGCGGGCGTATAGTACCGTGAGGGCGCTTTCCTTATTCTGGTGCTGCGATCTCTCGCTCTGGCAGCTTACGACCAGACCTGTCGGTATATGTGTAATTCTAACCGCACTGCTGGTCTTTTGCATATGCTGGCCGCCCGGACCGCTGGAACGGAACGTATCGATCCTGATATCATCGGGGCTTATCTGCAGGTCCGTCTTTTCTTCGGCCACCGGCATGACTTCCACCAGGGCAAATGATGTATGGCGCGCATGGTCGGCATCGAATGGCGAAAGCCTCACCAGCCTGTGGACACCGTGCTCTGATTTGAGGTTGCCGTAAGCGAAGTTGCCCTTTATTTCGATGGTGGCGCTCTTGATGCCGGCTTCATCGCCGGGTGATACGTCCAGCACCTCAGACTTGAATTTGCGCCGTTCAGCCCAGCGCAGGAACATGCGCATCAGCATCTGTGCCCAGTCCTGCGACTCAGTACCTCCAGCGCCGGCATGCACGGCCAGGATGGCGTCTCTGGCATCGTAGGGTCCGTCCAGCATAAGTTGGATCTCCATTTCATCGAAGCGGGCCTTAAGCCTGTCGATTTCCTTCTGGACGTCATCTTTAAGCGACTCATCATTTTCCGCAAGTGCGATGGAAACGACCTCGGAGATTTCTGAAGATTTCTTGCTTATTTCGTTCCAGGTCGAAACAGTGTCCTTGAGTGCGCCGATCTGCCTCATAATGAGCTGGGCTTTCTGCTGGTCCGACCAGAATTTAGGGTCGGAAGTCTTGGCCTCTAAAGCCACCAGTTCCTTCTCTTTAGCTGCGATGTCAAAGATGCTCCATGATCGCAGATATCCTGCGATGCAGCTCTTCGATCCTGTTCTTTTCTTCCAGCATAGTTCTTTCCTGTTAAGTTAGCTCACGAGTTTATCAGATTTCAGTGTTTCCCCGGCTGCCATATGCGCCAGCCTGGTGGGTTCCGGCAGGCGGAAGCCGCGGCAGCAGGTGAGAACATACGAAATTGAACCGGCCAGATCGATCTTATGGCCGATCGAGATATAAAGGGGGTTGACGGCGAGCTTCGTCCTTACCGCTGCCCCTATTATCTGGTCACCGTCGACTAGAGGCACGTAGGTGCCCTTCTCCGGCGGCAGCGAACCATGCGCGCCGATCAAACGTGATTTGGCGCATCCGATGCTGGTAATATCCAGCAATAGTCCCAGGTGAGAGGCGATCCCCAACCGGCGCGGATGGGCTATACCCTGTCCGTCAACCATGATCATATCCGGCTTGCGATTTAACTTTTTAAAGGCTTTCATTATAAGCGGCGCTTCCCTGAATGAAAGCAGTCCGGGGATATAGGGGAAATCAATTTCGGCTTCAGCCGTGGCCACATCGATCAGTTCCATGGAAGGATAACTTAATACCACCACAGCCGCCCGTCCCAGCCTTGAAAAACGGGATACCGATACGTCGATTCCGCCGATGGTCTTTGGTCTGATTCCTGTCTTTGAGCGGATTACCCTGAGGGCTAATCTGGTCTGTAATTCGCGTGCTTCTGCGGTTGTTAGGTCCCAGCCGTGCAACACGGGGATTTTCATAAAGCTGATTATAACGGCTGGATACTTCATAATACAAATAACGGCTGTTAATTTACAGGGTTGCATTTTACAGGTAATATTTCTCTGGAAATATTGCCGGCGGTTAATTATGGAACTGAGACAAAAGATCAAGAGGATGGCTATGGAAATGGGGGCGGCCTATTTCGGCATAGCTGATCTTGAACAGGCCAAGAGCGGCGCTACTACACCTTATGAGGGCAAATTGATTTCCAGGTACCAAACGGCGATATCTATCGGTTTTCCATTGCTAAAAGATATTGTGGATGCCATAGGGGACACCGATGATCTATTTGCGCTCAGCAACTACAGATATCATGTGTACGAAGTCGTAAATCCGCGTATCAATGATATTACCCTGTCCGTGGCCGGCGCCATTATACAGGCGGGATATCAGGCGCTGGCAGTCCCGGCCAGCCACACGGTGGACGCCCCGAACCTTACAGGGTTGTTTTCGCACAAGATGGCTGCTAACCTTGCCGGGTTGGGATGGATAGGCAAGAATTGCCTGATGATAACTCCTGATCGAGGGCCACGCGTCAGGTGGGGTACCGTGCTGACGGATTTTGTGGACCAGGCCGGAACGCCTTATACCGGAAAGGGGTGTGGAGGCTGTGATCTTTGCGTTTCAAGCTGCCCTGCCGGGGCCTTCACCGGGCGTAGCTTCGATCAGCACGAGCCCAGGAAAGTCAGGATGGATGCCCATAAGTGTTTACAATACATATGGCAGGAGCGCAAACAAAAGGTGGGAATCGAAGCTTGCGGCCTCTGCGTTCAGGTATGTCCCTTTGGTCATAAATCTAAAGCCATGGGATAGATCTACTCCGGTATTTCGGGCGGCATCCGCACACGTACGAAAATTGAAAATTAATATTGTTGGTTCTAAAATTGCATACGGACACTTAGTTGGCCACTCGTTGAAAATGTGGTTTGGAGCAAATAGATGAAATCGATATACGTTATTATGGTCATTGTCCTTGCCGCCTTATGCGTCCTGCCGGCATGTTCGAGCGGTGGAAGCACTACTCCAGCGGCTAAGCCCGGCAATTCATCAGTTACCGCCGGGGTTATGACGACCTCGGTAGATGATGACTCCATGCCGACCGGTCCTGTAAAGACCTCGTTTGCTCCCGACACCAAGGCGATTTATTGCTCCTTCAAAGTATCGGGTGTCGCCCCTGAAGATATGATCAAAGCCAGTTGGTACTATTTGAAGGGCGAAGCTGTCGGAAAAGAGAACACTCTGCTGAATGAGACCGTCACTATCGCACAGAGCACGTCTGATAGCTACTACCTGGCATTTTACCTTGACGCGCCTAATAACGGCAGTTGGGACAAGGGTGACTATAAGGTGGTCATATCGGTTAACAGCGCAGAAAAACTGTCAGTTCCCTTTAAAGTGGAATAAAACCGGTTTTCATTTCGGAAACTTATCTTGTTTCCAGCCAAAATGAGACTAATGCAATCGATGATATTGTTGACAGGTAAATATGCTTCATGCATAATAGCGAATAAAAATGGAGGACTAATTAATTTAGACTGAGATCATGGTAAAAATCAGGTTAAGAAGAATAGGCGCCCGACACAAGCCAATGTACAGAATCGTGATAGCTGACAGCAGGTCACCGCGGGGAGGCGCCTTTATAGAAGTTATCGGGAACTATAATCCCCTTAACGATCCCGAAACTATAAATGTTGACGAGGAAAAAGCCCTGACTTGGTTGGAGAAAGGTGCTCAGCCAACCGAGACAACGTATAGGTTGCTATCCAAAGCCGGGGTTATGGAAAAATTTAAATCGGCTCATCCATCCAGGAAGTTCAGGCAGGCGGTACGGAAGACTACTCAGAAACAGAAGAAAAAATCTAAATCTAGTACTGAGGTGAAGTCATCATGATGAAGGAGTTAGTCGAATACATTTCCAAGTCAATCGTCAGCGCACCCAATGATGTCAAAGTAACTGAAGAGACTGACTCGGGTGGGGTAGTCATCAAGCTGGAAGTCAATGCAGAGGATAAGGGCAGGGTGATAGGCAAGCAGGGCAGGGTAGCCGAAGCTATGCGTACCCTGTTGCGTGTGGTTGCCACCAAAGAAGGTACCAGGGTCAGACTGGAAATCGTCTAAAACTAAAACTGGTTAATAAAAAAGCCAATATCGATCCCACGGTCGATATTGGCTTATATTTTTTGTATTTAGCTTATATTGATGTGCCGCTTGGCCTGTATCCCGGAATCCTGCGGCGTTTTTCGACAACTCGCAGGCGGGCCATGGACCGTCTCAAGGCAGCCTCTGCCCTGCTCTGATCGATCTCGGTTGTCAGGTTCTTCAACCTGTCCTCAGCTCTCTTTTTGGCTTCCCTTGCGCGCTCGAGATCGATCTCATCGCTGCGCTCGCAGGCATCGGCCAGCACGATTACCTTCTCCGGCCTGACCTCGAGGAATCCGCCGCTGATAGACATATACATCTCTTCGCCGTCTTTGCGGATAACGAGTTCACCCGGCGCCAGCATAGTGATTAGGGGGGCATGCTTGGGAAGAATAGTCATCTGCCCATCTATGCCCTCAGCAATGATGGTTGTAACGTCCTCGGAAAAGACCTGGCGTTCAGCAGTGACAATCTCTAACTTTACAGTCGGCATAATTACGCCCCTTTCTGAGCTTTCTCGGCAGCCTCTTCGATGGTTCCAACCATGAGGAATGCTGATTCAGGCAGGTGGTCCCATTTGCCGGCCAGTATCTCGTTGAACCCTCGCACTGTATCTTTGATCGATACGTATTTGCCCGGGATGCCGGTGAATGGCTCCGCCACGAACATGGGCTGTGACAGGAACCTCTGGATGCGGCGGGCCCGGTTAACGGTAACCTTATCTTCCTCGCTCAACTCTTCCATACCGAGGATGGCGATCNNTGCAGGTCCTTGTAGCGCTGCAGCACCTTTTGTACGCCTCGGGCAGCCCGGTAATGGTCTTCGCCGACCACATTCGGGTCAAGGATGCGGGAGGTGGATGACAGCGGGTCCACTGCGGGGTAGATACCCAGTGCGGCGATGGACCTTTCGAGGGAGACCACACCGTCAAGATGGCCGAAGGTGGTGACGATGCCGGGATCGGTATAGTCGTCGGCAGGCACGTAAATGGCCTGGAACGAGGTGATCGAGCCTTTCTTCGTGGAGGTAATGCGGTCTTCCATCTCGGCTACGTCCGTGCCCAGGGTCGGCTGATAACCTACTGCCGAGGGCATGCGGCCGAGGAGAGCGGACACTTCCATGTTGGCCAGGATATGTCGGTAAATATTGTCTACGAAGAGAAGGACGTCCAGTCCCTCTGTATCACGGAAATATTCTGCAAAGGTAACGCCGGTAAGCGCCACGCGGGCACGTACACCGGGCGGTTCGTTCATCTGTCCGAAGACCATGATGGTCTTTTCGATCACGCCGGACTCTTTCATTTCACGCCAGAGGTCGTTGCCTTCCCTGGACCTCTCACCCACGCCGGCAAATACCGAATATCCACCGTGCGCCGTAGCGATGTTATGGATGAGCTCCTGGATGATAACCGTTTTGCCCACGCCTGCGCCGCCATAGGCGCCGATCTTACCGCCCCTGGTGAAGGGGGTGATCAAATCGATAACTTTAATGCCGGTTTCCAGCATCTGGATGCTGGTTTCCTGCTCTTCCAGTTTGGGTGGGTCACGGTGGATGGGCAATCTATCCTTGGATTTGACTTCTCCCAGCTTGTCCAAGGCGTCGCCAAACACGTTGAAAAGCCTGCCGAGCGTATCTTTTCCGACCGGAACCGAAATCGAGGCGCCAGTATCCACAGCCTCGGCGCCTCTCTGAAGGCCCTCGGTAGGACACATGGCAAGGCAGCGCACCCAGTTATTGCCGATATGCGCAACCGTCTCCAGTACGATTTTCTCTCCATCCTGCATGATTTCGAGCGCATTATAAATCGCAGGCAGTTCTTCTTGGGGGAATTCGACATCAACTACCGTGCCGATTACCTGTATTACTTTACCTTTTGCCAATGTGCACCTCCTATTTGAGACCTTCAACGCCTGCGACGATGTCGAGCAGTTCCTTGGTGATCATTTCCTGCCGGGCCTTGTTCATCGTCAGCGTTAGTTCAGCAATAACATCATAAGCATTGTCGGTGGCATTGCGCATGGCCATCATGCGTGCCGATTGCTCGCTGGCAATTGCTTCAAGTACGGCATGGTATACCTGCATTTCAACGAACCTTGGCAGAAGTTCGCCGAGAACAAATGCGGCGTTGGGTTCGAAAATATATTCCGGGCTGACAGTTTTGGGCAGTACCGCCGGTTCGACCGGCAGCACCAGTTCCAGGGTAGGTTTCTGGCTCATCAAATTGACGAACTTGGAGTAGGCGATATAAACGCGATCGTATAATCCGCTGGTATAGTCTTCAATTACTATATGTGAGATCGGCATGGTATCGTCCATCTTGGGCCGGTCGCCCAATTTGACGAATTCGGCGCGTATATCCCGCATTGACCGGCGCATAAAATCGCGGCCTTTGGTTCCGACTGTGATAACGCTGACCGGTACCTTCTGTTCCAGTATGAAATTGCCTACCAGCCTGTTGAGATTGGTATTCAACCCGCCGCAGAGGCCGCGGTCGCTGGTAATGTGGATGACGCCTATTCTCTTCACCGGGCGGTCGATCAGCAGCGGATGTACCGCACCGCCTGCAGCAGCCTGGGCAGACAGGTCGGCAATGACCTGCATGAGCTTGTTGCTGTAAGGCCTGCCGGCAATGGCCATATCCTGTGCCTTTTTCATTTTTGCAGTGGCGATCATCTCCATTGCACGGGTTATTTTGGCCGTGCTCTGGACACTGCGTATGCGGCGCCTAAGTACTTTTGGACTTACCATTTAATCGCCTCAATAAGCAGAGCTCTGTTTAAATTCTGCGATTGCCTTCTTGAGTTCTACTTCGGTTTCCGGTTTCAACTGTTTGTCGGCTGCTATCTTTTGGCCGACTGCAGGGTGGCTGTTGGCCATGAATTTGTAGAATGCATTCTCGAAGGCCGATACCTTTTCTACCGGGACGTCATCGATGAAACCGTTGGTAACGGCGAAGAGTATCATGACCTCATTTTCCAGTGAAAGCGGTGCATATTGCGGCTGCTTGAGGATCTCGGTCATGCGCTTGCCGCGTTCGAGCTGAGCCAGAGTAGCTTTGTCCAGGTCCGAAGCACCGAACTGTGCGAACGTTGCCAGTTCGGCATACTGGGCCATATCCAGCCTGAGTTTGCCCGCAACCTGGCGCATGGCTTTGGTCTGCGCATTGCCGCCCACGCGGGATACCGAAAGGCCTACGTTCAGCGAAGGACGGATACCGGCGTTGAACATATCTGTTTCCAGCAGTATCTGGCCGTCGGTGATTGAGATAACGTTGGTGGGGATATAAGCCGACATGTCGCCGGCTTGTATTTCGATGACAGGCAGGGCTGTAAGAGAACCACCGCCGAGCTCTGCGGAGAGCTTGGCAGCGCGCTCCAGAAGCCTGGAATGCAGGTAGAACACGTCGCCCGGATAGGCTTCACGGCCGGGCGGTCGGCGCAGGATCAGGGATACCTGGCGGTAGGCCCAAGCATGCTTGGAAAGGTCATCATATATTATTAAGGCATCTTTGCCCTGCTCCATAAACTCTTCGCCGATAGCGCAGCCTGCATAGGCCGACAGATATTGCATCGAGGCGGGATCGGAGGAGGTCGCAACCACGACAACTGTGTGTTCCATGGCGCCGTATTTCCTCAATGTCTCTACGGTATTGGCGACCTTGGCCGTTTTCTGGCCGATGGCCACGTAAATACAGATCAGGTCTTTGCCTTTCTGTGCAATGATTGTGTCGATCGCAACCGCCGATTTACCGATGGAGCGGTCGCCGATGATAAGCTCGCGCTGTCCGCGGCCGATAGGTACGAGCGCATCTACGCATTTGATACCGGTATGAACCGAAATGTTGACCGGCTGCCTGTCTACGACGTTGGGGGCGATACGTTCGACAGGGCGAGTCTTGGATGTCTTTATGGGTCCCAGACCGTCCAGCGGCTGGCCCAGCGTATTTACTACACGGCCAATGAGCTCTTTCCCAACCGGGACCTCGACAACGCGACCGGTGCAATGCACTTCGTCGCCTTCTTTAATATGGCTGTATTCACCCAGAATAACTGCGGCCACATTATCTTCTTCCAGGTTGAGTGCCAGCCCCATTATGCCGTTGGGGAAGGCAAGCAATTCATTATTCTTAGCTTTGCGCAAGCCCTGAATGCGAGCGACACCGTCGCCGACTGCAACCACGGTTCCAACGTCTACCATAGTGGCAGTGGCACCGAAGTGCTCAATTTGTTCTTTTATTACCGATACGATGTCTTTTTCCTGGGATTTCAATCTGCTCACCCCCTTAAAGGTTGTTTATTTACTAGCTTCTACCAGATCTCTCCTCAGCAGGTCCAGCTTATTCCGGACGCTGCCGTCGATTAAGGTGTCTTCGATTCTGGCGACCATGCCGCCGACTATGGACGGGTTGACCTGGAGCTTAACTGATACTTTCTTTCCGGTTATTTTTTCGAGCTGGCTTGCGATTCTTTGCTTTTCAGTGTCGTCGATAGCCACAGCAGTAGTTACCACGGCATGCTTGATGCCGCGCTGCTCATCGAGCAGCGCCTCGTATTCATCTGCAATCTGGTCCACGTTCTTTAACTTGCCCTTTAAAATCAGCAGGTAGCACAGGTTAAGGACAAGCTCGTTTGACGTATTAAGTTTCTGTTTGATCAGCTCTGTTTTTAGATTGAAAGACACTTTAGGATGATCGATCAGCTCTACCATCTCACGATCTTTCATGAGTCCGGCAAGCTTGTGGAGCTCTTTTTGCCATTCATCCAGGTTCTTATTCGCCTCTGCAATCTGAAAAATCGCTTGAGCATAACGCCTGGCAGAAATCGTCGATATCATTTATTTATCCTGTCTCTAATTCCGTTTAAAAGTGTTGCTCTGATCCAGGACCTCATTGATCAGCTTGAGGTGTTTCTGTGCGTCCAGTGATTCCTTAATTACCTTCTCTGCTGCAAGGACAGTAAGGTTGGAGAACTCTGATCGCAACTCTGCAATGGACTTGTCACGCTCCAGTTTGATCTCAGCTCTGGCCTTGTTTATGATAACGTCTGCTTCCTGGCGCGCTCCGTCTTTGGCCTCCTCCTTTATTTTTTCAGCAATCTGGGAGGCCTGGGCAATTATCACTTGCCCTTCTTTGCGTGCAGCTACAACCGCTGCTTTGATCTGCTCTTCGCTGCGGCTCATCTGCTCCTTTATTTTCTCTGCCTGTTCAAGGCTTTCCTTTATCTTAGCCTGTCTTTCGTCCAGCATCTTGAGGACCGGCTTGTACAGGATTGCGGTGAGAAGGCCGAACAAAACAAGGAAGTTGACCAGAAAAGCAACCAGCAGTTGCCAATTGATGCCGATACTTTCCATATTTACCTCAAACTTCCATTTTCCTGTATTTTCTCATGCGGTGCCAGCTATAACTTCCGTCACCGGGCGGGCGCGTAACCAAGTGCGTGCCCTGCCTTTCACAGTTATTAGACGACCATGGCAAGCAGAATGGCGATGATCAAGGCGTAAATGCCAACTGCTTCCGTAAGAGCGCCGATAAGGATCATGTTGGTCAGAATTGCACCTCTGGCCTCCGGATTGCGGCCCAGTGCCCCCATAGCGCCGAGACCGATAAGACCAAGACCAAGGCCAGGGCCTAACATTCCTAGACCACCAGCGAGACCGGCACCTAACATTTTCATAGTTTGAGCGTCCATCTAATTCCTCCTTTTTACTTGTCCGTAATTATTAATGTTGTTCAGCACCCTCTTCATGGTGCGAGGTTACTGCCATTACTCCGAATACCAGTGTTAACCCGGCAAAGATCATAGCCTGCAGGAAACCGACCAGGGTTTCCAGCCCGTAGAACGGGACGGGAGCTATAAAAGCCACCAGGAAGGTCATTACGCCGAGCAATATTTCACCGGCAGTCATGTTTCCAAATAGACGGAAGGTAAAGCTTACTATTCTGATAAAGTGGCTTAAAATTTCCAGCAGCCCTACATATATATTAATGAAACCGAAAGCAAAGCCGCTGATAAACGATTTAGCGTCGCCTTTAAAAAGCTTTCCGAAGGCTTTGCCCAGCGCGCTGAACTGGAAGAATGAATCGATATACTTGAGGGGGCCAATCTTGCTGAAGCCAAGGTATTCGATAAAGCAGAAAGATACAAGGGCAATAGAAAGAGTAAGGTTAACATCTGTATTGGCTGCCCGCAGGAACGGGATGATGACCGTGCCCCCTGCGGTGTGTTCAATCGGGCCCCAGGTGCCCCACAGGGGGATAAGGGCCAGCAGGGCGTTGGTAACGACATATAAAAATATGGTAGTAATCAGCGGGAAAAACGCGCGTACGTGTTTCTCTCCGGCTACGCCTTCAATGGTATTATAAATGCCCTCGACCACCACTTCAGCAAAACTCTGCATCCTTCCAGGTATGATTTTCATCTTCCTGGTGGCGGAGAAGAATAGGAGGAACAGTACCAGGATGGTAACCCACGAGGCTATGACGGTGTTGGTGATATTGAACCCGCCTATGTGGAAAATCGGTTCGGAAGGAAGCTGCACAAAGGGTTTGGATACTTGCAGGTTCTTGGGTACCTGGATATTGAAAAACTTGCTGCCGAGCGGTCCCATGACAAATGATGTCAGGAAGAGCGCAAGGACTATAATGCCCAGGATGACCATTAAACGGCTGGAGCAACCTAGTTTACTCACTGTCCTGCTCCTTTATCGAGTTCTTTTTGACGTCCATGACTTTTTGCTCTTTTATAAACTGGCGCAGCATACGGTATAGTCCGTATCCCGCTACCATGGTTCCCGTTACAAACCCTATTAACGTGCACAGTGGTCGGCTATTCAATCTCTCGGGAGCATCCAACCACAGACCAATTAGCGTTGGCACAACCAGGCTAAGTGCGACGTACCAACCTACATTAAAAAGAAACCAGAACGATCTTAGCAGCTGTCTTTTTTCTGATTTCTGTTCCTTATCTTGTCTAAGCACAGGCATTATAACAAGTCCAACTTTTATCCGTCAACGGAATTTCCATTGATTTTTTTGGGTGCTTCGATACGCCTTAGCAATTACGCATTTTAAGCAATGCCGGTGCTTACAATTGTAAAGTCATGCAGGGGCCAACTTATTTCAGGAATTCAATGCTTAACCCTTTTTCTTGCCGAAATCATCGAGATCCAGTCCATTGATGAAATCATAGAAAGCCGAAAGCTTCTTCAATTCCTGCTCGTCAACCTGCTCCTGCTGCGCGGCGTTAGCCACATCAGGCTTGGTCTGCGGCGTAATCTTGCCGGTTTCTGCATCGAGGATGATGCCGGCCTTATCCAGGACTGATTCTTCGGCGTAAATGGGTGCCGTTACCCTGACCGCCAGAGCTATGGCATCGCTCGGACGTGAATCCAGCTTCATTTTTGTCAGTAGCCAGCGTTTGTTATGTTCGTCATAGAAGACTTCAAACATCCACCCTTCACCCCCGTCAACTTCCATGAAGTGCTTCTTGGCATCCATCCATTTGCGCACAATTGTGGATTTAAACTCCCGGCCCTGCCACGTCAGCGAAAGCCTGGAATCGTTTTCGAAATCACGCACCTTATTGCCGCCTCCCTGCGCTTCAATTTCGATCACCGGGGGGCCTTCGTTGAATTCGAACACAATCTGGGCATAAAAGGTGTCGGAGCGCAGGTCGTTGACCACGATCCTGTTGATGGTCGTGCCTGATAGAGACTCCAGGGCAAAAATGGTGTTTTTCAACAGGTCATGCGTCATTGGCCGGGATACGTCTACGTTCTGAAGCTTCATAGAAATAGCATCGGCCTCAGCGGGACCTATCCAGATAGGAAGATAACGATCGGTCTGCCTTTCCTTGAGGATTACCACGTGCTGGTAATTCATCAGGCTAACCCGAATGCTGTCGATTTGCATTTCTTTCATAAGAGTTCTTCAGAGCAAACGGCTTAGATGTGATTGTAGCCCAAGCCTTCTGGGGTGTCAATAAGATTAAATACGAATAGTTTACCCCTGATGGGACTTATAAGCCGGTGCCTTGAGCCCGATAATATTAGCACCATCAACTTTTGTTTACAATCGCCCGATTTACTACAATATTGCCGGCAGAATTGCCGGAGGAAGGTTGTGAAAGCGCTATTACAGAGGGTAACACGGGCCAGCGTCACGGTTGACGGCAAGGTATTGGGCCAGATAGGGCCCGGTTTCGTGATCCTCCTGGGCGTAGCTGCGGAAGATTCGGAAAAAGATGCCGATTATCTCGTGGACAAGATAGTGAACCTGAGAGTTTTCAACGATGAGGAAGGCAAATTTAACCTGTCTGCGCTCCAGGTCAAGGCCGGGTTGCTGGTTATCAGCCAGTTTACACTGCTAGCCGATGCCAGGAAGGGACGCCGCCCCAACTTTACTTCGGCCGCACTGCCGGATAGGGCTGAAGCCCTTTACAACTATTTTATTGATAAGGTTATTGAATCAGGGCTTAAGGTTGAAAGGGGAAGTTTCGGCGCCCATATGCTGGTGGAAATTCTCAACGACGGTCCGGTCACCATAATGCTGGACAGTAAAGATAAGCTTCCCACATAAGCAACCGCTATTAATTGCAACTAGTTGCAATTACATTCATTCTCTGCCATAATATTCGGCATTATGAGTTGCACAAAAGCTTTGCTGCAAAAGGGATACCGTCTTACCCCTCAACGTATAATGGTAGTCGATGCGCTTCATGGGGCCAAACGCCATATCAGCGCAGAGGAGATTTTCCAACGTGTTCGTGAGAAATACCCCTACGCCAATATTTCCACGGTCTACCGCACGCTTGAACTTCTGAAAGAGCTCGGATTGGCGGCCGAAATAAGCATGGGTGACGGCATAGTGCGTTACCATGCCAGGGAAAATAGCAGGCATCACCACCTGGTCTGTACCAAATGCGGCAGCATGCTGGATCTGCCGGAATCCGACCTCGAGCCGCTTGAGCAGTCCCTCATTAAAAACCACGGGTTTAAAGCCGATATCAATCATCTGGCTATTTTCGGGCTATGTTCGAAGTGCCAGAAAAAAACCTGAGTTAAAACTGCCGGGAGGATTGCCATTCATATACCTGATGGTTACCTTAGCCCTGCCACCTGCGGGACAATGTACGTTGTCTCGGCGCCCTTTTGGTATGCAGCGCTTCAACGTGTGCGCAAGGTTCTCACCCATCGGACCGTCCCGGCGCTTGCCCTGTTTTCCGCTTTTACCTTTATATTGATGATGTTCAATATTCCTTTGCCCGGGGGAACTACCGGTCATGCTGTGGGCGGAACGCTGGTAGCGATCGTGCTCGGCCCGTGGGCGGCGGTGTTGAGTGTATCGGTTGTTCTAGCTATCCAGGCTTTACTTTTTGGTGACGGCGGACTGACAACCTTCGGCGCTAATTGTTTCAATATGGCCGTAGTATTGCCCATGGTCGGCTATTTTATATATAAAGTGATAAGCGGCAATTCGGATATAAGTTCCACCCGCCGACTGGCGGGCGCTATTATCGGCAGCTATTTCGGCATAATCGCCGCCGCTTTAGTCGCAGGACTTGAGCTGGGACTCCAGCCGCTCTTATTTCATACACTCGACGGCACTCCACTATATGCTCCCTACGGTCTTAATGTGGCTATATCTGCCATGGCAATTGGTCATCTTGCTGTAGCTGGTCCTGTTGAATCTATTGTGACCGGGCTGGTCTTCTTCTATTTGCAAAAATCTCACTCCACTCTTCTCTGTGGGGAAGCTTCGCGAAAGAGAGAGGGCAAGCTGTGGCTTGTTTGGGCCGGCGCCCTGGTCGTGCTGGCATTTGCCACCCCTCTGGGTTTGCTGGCCGCCGGAACTGCCTGGGGCGAATGGGCTGCTGACGAGCTTCAAAATCTCTTGGGATATATACCTCGGGGCTTGAAGAGTATGTCGAATCTCTGGCATGCTCCGCTGCCTGACTATATTGTCCCCGGCATGGGAGATATAGCGGGATACATCGTCTCAGCCCTGCTTGGCATTGTTCTACTATGTTTCCTTGTTTGGATGCTTGGCCGTTGGATCACCCGCAGGAATAAGGTAAAGAAAAAGCAGTCTTCTACGGGGGTATCCGGCATATGACCGGAGGGGGTTTCCTGGCCAGGAACATTGCCGGATTTACTCAGGCTCTGGAATCAGTGCTTGTAACTGAGAACCTGTCCCGTATCCCCGGGTTCATGCAGGGCCTGGATCCCAGGGTAAAGGTTATAACTTTACTGCTCTTTATTATCTTTGTCGGGCTGGCACAAGATTTTCCCATTTTAATAGCCATTCTCATCCTGTCCCTGGTCTTGGTCTTGTTATCAAAAATCCCGATGGCACTTTATTTCAAGCGGTTGTTTATATTTATACCGATATTTACCGCGGTAATTGCTATACCTGCCCTTTTTATCACGCCGGGAACTCCGCTACTATCCGTGGCAGGAAAGGCCGTCATCACCTTGCAAGGGGCGCGAACCGCAGGGCTCCTTATTTTGCGGGTTACTGATTCTCTTTCGCTTGGTCTACTTTTAATTATTACAACGCCCTGGACAAAATTTCTGGTGGCCTTGCGCTGGCTACGTTTGCCGTCACTGATAGTGGATATCCTGGGAATGACTTACCGCTATATATTCCTCTTGCTGCACACTGCCAACTCCATGTTCATGGCAAGGCAGAGCCGTACTATAGGCGGCTTCACGGGAGCGGAAAATAGGCGGTGGCTGGGTCGTGCTCTGGCTACAACCATGGTCAAATCACAGTATCTAAGCGAAGAGGTCTACCTGGCCATGTTGTCACGCGGTTACCAGGGCGAAATACGTACCTTGAGCGAATTAAATATAAGGGGTCGTGACTTTGTCTGGATGGCTTTCACCCTCTCCGCTTTATCGCTTATATTATGGAGTATTTACCGGTGAGTTCAGTAGACAATACATTTATATATAGTGCGAAGAACCTGGACTATGATTATCCGGGGGGTATCGCAGCTTTAAAGGAGATATGCTTTGATATCGGGGCGGGCGAGCTTGTGGCCCTGGTGGGGGCCAATGGCTCGGGTAAGAGCACTCTGCTCAAACTGCTTGACGGACTGCTGTTTCCAACTTCCGGTGAGTTGCTGGCGTTTGGGATGAAACTGTCTGAAAAGATATTGGAAACGGGAAGTAGAGCCGTCGATTTTCGCCGCCGCGTCGGCCTGGTATTTCAGGATCCCGATGTGCAGCTCTTTTCCCCGACAGTTTGGGAGGAAGTAACCTTTGGCCCTTTGCAGTTGGGCATTTGCAGGGAAGAGGTGATATCCAGAGCTAACGAAGCTTTGGAATTGCTGAATATAGTTAATCTTAGGGAGCGCCCTCCCTACCTGTTATCCGGTGGCGAGAAAAAGAAGGTGTCACTCGCCTCCGTGTTATCGTTGCGTCCTCAAGTTTTGCTGCTCGACGAGCCTACGACCGGCCTTGACCCCTGGAGCCAGGGAAATCTAATTGATTTCCTGTTGCAGTGGGCAGATAAAGATAAGGTTTTGGTTTTCAGCACGCAGGACTTAGATGTGGTGGAAGAAGTTGCTACCCGCATAATAGTTATGGGAGCCGGCCACGGTATAGTAGCTGATGGAAAACCGGAAGAGTTCCTCTCTGATTCAGATTTTCTTCTCCGCAACAACCTTGTCCACGAACATTCACACAGGCACAAAGACCTTGTTCACCGCCATCCGCACTTACATGAGCGCAGCCATGAACACTGAAGATAAATTAAATAATTAAATGGTCGCTGCTCTTATTCTTTGCAGCTTAAAACTCAGCTAGTTCGAGGCTGATATCCAGTGCCCGGGCCGAATGCGTCAATGCTCCAACCGAAATCCAGTCCACTCCCGTTTCAGCAATTGCCCGCACAGTATCCAGGTTTACGCCTCCTGAGGCTTCAAGGATGGCTTTGTGCTTTATCAGTTCTACGGCCCGACGCATATCATCCAGGCGCATATTATCCAGCATTATAACGTCTGCACCGGCGTTGGCTGCTGCCAGGGCGTCTTCCGGATTGCTGGTCTCTATTTCGATCTTGATATTGCGGGCTGATTTGCTGCGTGCTTGCCGGATGATCTCCTGTATACCCAGACCGCCTTTGCGCAGGATGGCGACGTGGTTATCTTTGATCAATACCATATCGCCCAGGCCCAGGCGATGATTAGTGCCGCCCCCCACCGAGACAGCGTACTTTTCCAGTATCCTCAGGCCGGGAACGGTTTTTCGCGTGTCCAGTATTTTCACCGGCAAACCTTTTACCAGTTCAACATACCGGGCTGTCAGCGTGGCAACTCCGCTGAGATGCTGAATGAAGTTCAGAGCGGTCCTCTCGGCCTTCAATATATCGGCAACATTCCCTGAAACACTAGCCAGAACATCGTTCTGTTTTACGGTAGCTCCATCAGCAACAAGTATCGAGAATTTCAAAAAGGGATCAACTTTGAGAAATACCATGCCGGCCAATTCGAGGCCCGCCACTATCCCCGTTGACTTGGATAGGAAGTTTGCTTTGCCCTTGGCGTGCGGCGGAATCAAAGAATCCGTAGTGATATCGCCCGAGGCCAGGTCTTCTTCCAGAGCCCTATCGATCAGGTCCTCAATTTGGGGCAGGTAGTCTGCTAGCTTGATCATCTAAGCCTCTTTGCCCGCCAGATAAGTGCAGTATCCATAGCTAACCGGCCCCGTTTTAGTTACTTCGCAGGGAAAATCAGGGCATTCGAAGCAGATCCTGACATTTTTAACGAAGGCGCAGGAAGCTATCTTGCAGAAGGGGTTTTCTCTGGGTAAACAGCCTGTTTCCCGGTTGGGACAATTGCCTTTGGTCATCCTGGGACATTTTTCACAAGCTATTCCACAAACGCCGATTTTCACTAGCGGGCCGCTCCCTAAGTTAAGGGATTTAAGAGATAGAAGGCGAAGTTGAGCACAGTTGCGTAACTCACCCACAGAATATAGGGGATCAGCAGAAATGATGCAGTTTTTGAGATCTTGTAGAAATTTAGGATGGTCAGGAGTATGGCTGTCCATAAGGGCACAATCACCAGTAGCCCTACCAATGTTGATTTTAAGCCGAAGAAGGCGTAGGACCAAAATGCATTTAGAAATAATTGCACCGTAAAGATAATTATGCTTTCCCTGACCTGGAACTGTCGGAAACCTCTGCGCCAGATAAGGAATGCAGAAATTCCCATTAATATGTACAGCAAAAACCAGATGGGAGCGAACAGCCATGAGGGAGGCGCAAAGGGTGGCTTTTGGAGTAGCGAATACCAGGCTGGGATCGATCCGCGGGTGAAAAGAGATCCTATCAGCCCGGCGCCTATGCACACGGCAAGGCTAATGAAAAGCTTTAGCCCGTCGCGAAGCCTCTTGTCTGTTATAACTTTATCGGGAAAGTTCATCGAGTCTTCCCTTAATTCTGGCATGCGAATTCCAGCAAATAATATACGAATCCGTGTTTTAACTCAAACCGGCAGGCATGAAAACACTGTCTTTTCTCCCTTTGTTGCCCTGTAAAAGCTATGCTAAAATCGTATCGAGGGCTGTCCCCAAGCGGGACAGCTCCGTATGTGTTTGACTATGAACCTATATTTCTTAAGCGATGTAATTGAAGGGCTTCCGGAGTTCAAGCGGGTCTCGGACCGGCTGCGAAAAGACGCACAGGTCAGGCTCAATTTGCGCCTGCCTGAGCAGGCATACAGCTACTTTGCCGCTTCAATTTACAACTTGCTTGGCTTGCCCGTATTACTGGTTACTGCCCACCCCGATTCGGCGGCTAGGATCTGCGAACAGGTGAAGCTCTGGCTGCCGCCTGAGAACGACGCCAGCTTTTTCCCTGAGATCGATTTGCTGGGCGGGACGTCTGCCTCGGATCCTGTAATAACTTCCGACCGCATGAAAGTGCTGGCCAGTCTTTCCGGTTATGATAGCGGAGGCGATAGCAGCAGGCGCCCGTTTGTAGTTACCAGCGCACTGGCGCTGGCGGGCAGGTCTGCCGGAAAAGATGAGATCCAATCAAGGCATCTTTCATTGGAAAAGGGCAGCTATATACATCAGGAAGAGTTGCTTGAACGCCTGCAGTCAATCGGCTACAAGTATGAAGAAGTCGTTGAGATACCGGGCACGTTTTTAAAGCGAGGTGGCATTGTAGACGTCTTCCCTGCAGGCCGTGAACTCCCGGTGCGCATAGAGCTCTTCGGCGATGAAGTTGACAGCATCAGGGAATACGATCCCAGGACGCAGCGCTCGCAGGCGCAACTTACGTCGGTAACAATATTGCCTTCACAGGATGTTTCCGCTACAGGTAATGCCAATATTCTGGATTATCTGCCCGTCAAGTCCATTCTGATTCTAGACGATCCCCAGCAGATTGAAGAAGAGATAAGAAAAATTGAAGAGGAAGCCAGGGATTTGAAGTCCTCGGACGAAAATGATAGCGGCAAAGCCGGGCAGACGACTGCCTATTTTGCCTGGGAAGAGATAGATGCCAGGATAGAAGCCCTAGACCATGTTATCCGGCTCAGCGCCTGGGACGAAGCCGAACCGGGCGGTAAAAGTTACGCTCTGCCATTTAAACCAGCGCCCGATTTTATGGCCAGGTTCTCTGCTTTTGCAGAACACTTACCCGAATTAAGACATCAAAATAAGCGGGTTATCATAGTAAGCCAGCAATCGGACCGGCTGAAGGAGCTTCTGGTCGAGCAGAATATCGAGGTTGCTCCTGCAATGCATCTTGCAGAGATGCCGCTGGAAGGTTCGCTGACCCTTATACAGGGATCACTCGGAGGAGGCTGGCAGCTTGATGATGAGCTTCTCTTGATGACAGACAGGGAACTGTTCGGGATTGTAAAGCAGCGTAGAGCGGTAAAATCCCGGCCTGTACCGCACCACCTGTTCTTGAATGATATTAATGTGGGAGACCTGGTGGTTCATATCGAACATGGGATCGGACGATTTGCAGGCGTAACCATGAGGGTCAGCGCCGGCGTTCAGAAGGAATATCTTATGCTTGAATATGCCGGTAGTGACACACTTTACGTTCCCATAGATCAGGTGGCACGTGTCAGCCTGTATATAGGTGGGGGAGAACGGACCCCGTCTCTCAGCCGTCTCGGGTCGCAGGAATGGAACCGGGCCCGTCAGAAGGTCAAGGAATCGGTTGCCGATATAGCGGGCGAGCTAATAGAACTCTATGCCACCAGGGAAGCGGGAGGCGGATTGAGATTTTCGCCGGACACGCTCTGGCAGCAGGAACTCGAAGCATCTTTCCCCTATGTTGAAACAGCCGACCAGGTCGATGCTCTGAAGGCGGTTAAAGCTGATATGGAATCTTCGAAACCTATGGACCGTCTGGTATGCGGTGATGTGGGCTACGGCAAGACCGAGGTCTCCGTGCGAGCTGCCTTCAAAGCAGTGATGGATGGCAAACAGGTTGCCATCCTTGTGCCGACCACCATCCTGGCGCAGCAGCATTTAAACACCTTCACGGAAAGGTTGAAGTCTTTCCCCGTCAAAGTGGCTGCCCTGAGCCGTTTTTGTACTCACCGGGAACAAATGGACATGGTTGAGGGAGTCAAAAAAGGGACGATAGATATATGTATAGGAACGCACAGGCTGCTGCAAAAGGACGTCGTTTTCAAAGACCTGGGCCTGGTTATTATCGATGAAGAGCAGCGCTTCGGCGTCGCTCATAAAGAGCATTTCAAGAAGATGCGGCAGTCGGTGGACGTGCTGACCCTCAGTGCCACTCCTATCCCCCGTACTATGCACATGGCACTGTCGGGCATCCGCGATATGAGCACGATCGAGACGCCGCCTGAAAACCGAATGCCGGTTAATATTTATGCCGGCGAATTTAATGAAAGGTTGGTTCGTGAAGTCGTACTGCGTGAACTTGAACGTGACGGCCAGATATTTCTGGTACACAACCGGGTGCACAGTATAGATGAACTGGCCGCAGGGATAGCCCGGCTGGTGCCTGAAGCCAGGGTTTCTGTTGCACACGGTCAGATGGACGAAGAGAAACTACAGCGTGTTATGAGCGATTTTGTGGAGGGCAAAAGTGATGTGCTGGTTACCACGACTATCATCGAATCCGGTTTGGATATGCCCAATGTTAATACTTTGATCGTGGACAGCGCCGATAAGATGGGGTTGACACAGCTTTACCAGTTGCGCGGCAGGGTCGGCAGGGGCGCCAATGCAGCCAGTGCCTACTTTTTCTTCGACTCGGGCAGAACGATGACGGAGCAGGCCAGGGAGCGCTTGAAGACGATTGCCCGCGCCACTGAACTCGGGGCGGGCTTTGCCATAGCCATGAAGGACCTTGAAATAAGGGGGGCGGGCAACCTGCTGGGTGTAGAGCAAAGCGGCAACATTGCCGCCGTTGGATTTAACTATTATAGCCGGCTTTTAGCTGAGGCGGTCGAAGAGATCAAGGCTAAAAGGGAAGGGCGTGAGGCAGTGAAGAAGGTCGAGGAACCGGCAGTATCGATCGAGCTTGCCCTGCCGGCTTACATCCCCCAGGAATACATAGGTGAGACACGCACCAGGTTTAATATCTATCAGCGGCTGGCTCTAGCAACCTCGACGGACGCTGTCCATGATATCGGTGAAGAAATGATCGACAGGTTTGGCGAACAGCCGGAAGAGGTCGAGAATCTTTTATATATTGCTGAACTCAAGCAAGCCGCCATGCGCGCCGGAGTAGAATCCGTGAGTATGAATGAGGATATTGTTACCATTTCATTCAACGATCAGGCAGCCGCCGACGGCCGGCTGTCACTTGTAGTCAGAAACCGGGCGCTCAAAATCGGGAACAGGCAAATTAAGCTTGATACCGATATAGCGGGAGAAAATTGGCGGACAATTCTCAAATCGCTGCTTGACGAGATCGGCGCTACTGTAGCAGAGCAATTGACTTAATAGAGGTCAGTCATCGATCCCTGCTTCCAACAGGTAATCCACCAGGTTCTGCACTGTGACGATGTTGTCTGAGTCATCATCGGGTATTTCCAGCTTGTTGCCCTGCGTGCTGAAGTTATCTTCTATAGTGGTAAAAAACTCGGCCAGGTCATCAGGGTCCATATTCAAATCGTCAATAAATGAAGCCGAAGGGATGACAGCCGTTTCATCCACTCCCAGCTCATCAACAAGTATTTTCTTGATACTATCTAATATCTTGGGCAACTGACCCCTCGGATAAATTATACGATGTGCGATGCGTATCTATCAATCTATTTATTTCGCTATTTTGGTAATTCTGAAATTGCTGAACCCAGCACGCCGTTTATGAATTTAGGCGAAGTGTCGGCGCCGAACTCCTTGGCCAGCTCCACTGCTTCGTTAATTGCCACCTTGGGAGGTGTCTTTTTATTTATCAGGATCTCGAAGAGGGCCAGCCGCAGGATATTGCGGTCCATGGGAGCCAGTTGATCTACGGGGAAGGTGGGGGCATAGCGGGCTATAGTGTTGTCCAGCAACTGCTTGTTATCGATTACGCCGTGCAGAAGAAGGGCGGAAAAGTCAGCCGCCTCACCTTTAAATTCCTGCTCCTTGACTGTACGTTCCAGTATGTCTTCGGGGCTATTGGCCGCGAATTCCAGTTCGAATAGTGTTTGCAGGGCGATGATCCTTGCGCGATGCCTGAGACCCCTGGACATACGATTACCGGAAGGAATTGAAGATAGCTCTGGAGGTGAGCCTTAGGCTATCTACCACCCTTTCGCCATCTTACTATTTCGCTGGTACTCTGGGCGTTGCTTATATTATAGGTAAGAGCGCCCGGGCTGATGTTTTTGATGTACTTGGTTAATACGTCGCCGGGCCCCACTTCAAAAAATGTCGTAATGCCCCTGGCCAGCATGGCTTCTATACTTTGCTGCCATTTGACGCAATGAGCGATCTGACTTATCAATTCTTCTTTGATGGCTTCAACGATATTCATGGGTTGGGCCGTAACATTGGCTACTACCGGGATAGTGGGCGCCTCGAACTTAAATTGTGAAACTGCATTAATCATGCCTTCCAATGCCGGTTCCATCAGGGAGGAGTGGAAAGCCCCGCTGACTTTAACCGGTACCATACGCCTTGCACCTTTGACCTGCGCCAGCCTCCTGGCCTTGGCCAACTTCTGTTCATCCCCGGCGACTACGATGTTGTCCGGGGAGTTAATGTTGGCTATCTCCACGCCGGTGGTGATACAAATGCCCTCAATAATATCTCTATCGACATCCATTATGGTCAGCATGCCGCCCGGCCTGCGGCGGCCGGCTTCGTTCATCAACCTGCCGCGTTCGCGGATCAAGCGGACTGCATCGCCCAGCTTCATGATTCCGGATGCCACCAGAGCAGCATATTCTCCGGCGCCATGGCCGGCGACCATAGTAGCAGCCGGCAGCGTAAAATCAGTGATATTTTCCGCTGCCCTCAGGCAGGCGACGTCAACGGCCAGCACGGCCGATTGTGCATTGATCGTTTGAGCGAGATCTTCCTCCGGCCCCTCAAAGCAAAGGCGTGATAGAGGAAAACCAAGCGCTTTATCTACCTCGTCGAAAACTTCCCTGGCTGCGTTATAGTGGACGTAAAGGTCTAGTCCCATGCCGACCTGTCTGGATTCCTGGCCCGGAAACACATAGGCAACTTTTACTTCCTCGACCATTTACTTCCCTCCTTGAAATGCCTGATCAGCATATTAATTAAGCGGGGTTATTTCTTCTTCTTTTTAGCGCTTTTGATTTCGATGACTTCCCTGCCGTCGTATGTTCCGCAGGTTGGGCATATTTGGTGAGATAATTTCAAGCTGTGGCAGCGCGAGCATTCGATCGTCGCCGTGGGGCTCATTGCCAGATGACTGCGCCTCTTACCCTGACGCGATTTGGGGTATTTTTTCTTTGGAAGTGGTGCCATTAGACTTTGCTCTCCTTTTCTAGCTGTACTAACTTATCCCAACGATGGTCGTAAGCTTTATTTCTGTGCTTGCAATCGCCTTTTGCGAATTCCTGGCCGCAAACCGGGCAAATGCCGGGACAATCCGGCTTGCAGAGCAGTTTAGTCGGGGTTGCCATTATGATATATTGCCTGATAGCCTCGTCCAGATCAAGGATGTGGTTCTGGTCGATAGTCAATTCGTCGGCAGCTACTTCTTGATGTAAGCCTGAATTGATATCGATAACGGGGAAAAACTCATCCTCCATTTTAAATTTAATTGTTGTACCCGCCGGACAAAGGCACCTCGAGCAAAGCCCTTTTATTTGAGCTGTCAACTTGCCGGTCACCAGGATGCCGAGGCTGGTGCGAGTGAAATCGATATAACCGGCCACTTGGGTATCACTATTTTCGCCGGCCGGTTCATCAACTTTGTAGTTGCGCTTTGCTCCTACCGGCTCCTTAAGAAGCTGTGCAACATTAATTTGCATAATAATGCGTACGAATTTAAATTTGGCTCATTATATGTTGAGATACGTTTAATGTCAAGCAAATGAACGTATTTTTAAACTGTCAATTAAAGCTGATAGACATATTGTAAACGAGTGTGAACATTAACGTATATAAGCTTGTGCCTGACCTTGACTACAAGCATAAAAACGATTTAAACTGTTGGCCGAAGGGAAGCAGGCAAGGTTTGGAAGTTAAATTGCCATGATGGTTCACCTGACACCAAGCGGTTTCTAAAACAGGTAATCTCCACAAGAGTCGCAAACCGTAGTAAACTTGCGTAGCCCCGAGTAAATTGTTATCGAAAACAACGTCATCATCGAGGCGTTTTAGGTATAATATTAACCAAACACACAAATCAGCAAGATAAGTAAAGGAGTTTGATTTTAAATCATGAAAGTCGTATTTATTGAGGATGTATCAGCCAAGGAGAAAAAAGGCGATATTAAAGAGGTATCCGCTGGCTACGCCAGGAATTTCCTCTTGCCTAGGGGACTTGCCATGCCGGCAACGCCCGGTTCCTTAAAGGCGGCGCAGAAGATAGCCGACGAGCGTGATAGAAAGCGCGTGCGCCAGCACGATGAATATGTAGCACTTGCCGGACAAATCAACGGCCAGGAACTGCATTTTAAAGGTAAGGCCAGTGCCAAGGGCACGCTGCACGGCTCCATCACCAGTGCCGATATAGCCGAAAAGTTGTCCAAGCTCGCAAACGTCGAAATCGACCGGAAAAAGGTTGCACTTAAAACTACATTACATAAAGTTGGAAGCCATGAAGTCGAAGTTATTTTCTCCAAAGACGCGATTGCTAAGATAACAGTTATAATTGAAGAGGAATAACCGGAGTTAGATGAAAGAGACCCTTCCTCCCTATGATCTGGATGCTGAGGAAGCAGTCCTGGGATCGCTTCTCATAGACAACGAGGCGATCACGGAGATCGATACTATTATCGGTACCGAGGACTTTTTCAGCGAACAAAACCAGCTCGTTTATAACGCCTGCCACAACCTCTCCCTGCGCGACGAGGCCATCAACCAGATAACAGTGGCGCAGGAACTGGTGCGTCATGGCAAGCTCGATGAGATCGGAGGGGCTTCCTATCTCAGCCATCTGGTTTCCATAGTGCCGACCTCGCTGCATGTCAAGCACTATGCCCAGATCGTATTCAGGCTCTCGACCATGCGGCGCTTGATAAGCGCGGCCGGTCAGATTGAATCCATCGGCTATAAAGCAGATCCGGACGTTGACCTTACATTGACCAAGTGCGAGGACATTATTTTCAAGCTCAGGAACAAGCAGGGCCGGGGTGAATTCGTGCCCATTCAGGATGCTTTAAACACCTATTTCGAAGAGGCGGGCAAGACCGCCCACGAAAAAGATATGCAGAGCTTGAGGACCGGGTTCAATGCCATAGACAATGCGCTGGGCGGGCTTCAGCGCTCCGAGCTGGTCATCCTAGCTGCCAGGACCAGCATCGGCAAGACCAGTTTAGCTTTGAATATAGCCCGCAATGCGGCTATCAATCAGAAGGCCTGTGTTGCCATCTTCAGCCTGGAAATGTCACGCCGTGAAGTTATACAGAGGTTGCTCTCCAGCGAGGCCAATATCGAATCGCAACATTTCCGCAAGGGAAGGTTTTCCGACCTGGAAGAGAAGCTGCTGCACCGTGATATTATCCCCCGGCTTGCTGATACATCCATATATATCGACGACACGCCCAACATGCGTATCAGCGAAATCCGCAGCAAGGCTAAAAGGCTGCATCTTAAGCGTAATGTCGACATGGTGATTCTCGACTATATACAGTTGGTGCGCGGCGATTCCAGGAATGATAATCGCGTGCAGGAGATCACCGAGATCACTCAATCGCTCAAAGCCCTTGCCAGGGAGATCGATGCCCCCGTTCTGGCTTTGTCTCAGTTAAGCCGCAACATCGAGCATCGCCAGGAGGGCAAGAGGCTAAAGCAACAGGTGAAGCCCCAGCTATCCGACCTGAGGGACAGCGGCAGCATCGAGCAGGATGCCGACGTCGTCCTGTTCATACATCGCTGGGACAAGATTTACCCTACCGAGGCAGACTGGCAGCGGGAATATGGTGACGAGGAGCCATATCCCAAGGGGATTGCACACATTTTAATCGCCAAGAACCGCAACGGACCCACGGGCGAGGTGCCGCTGAGGTTCATACAGGAAATGACGAAATTCGATAACATGATCGTTGAAGTCGGCGCAGTCACATAGTTATTTCTCTGGGATCAGACTATGAGCGAAAGCAGTTTCAAGGGTTTTCCGGCCAGGGCGGAGGTTACACCGCTGCCCAATATATTTTTCACCGAATTGTTGCCGGGCATTGAAAACCTGGCCGAAGCCAAGACGGTGATGCAGATATTATTCCTGTTGAGCAGAAGGAAGGGTTATCCCCGGTTTGTCAGCTACAAGGAGTTAATCAACGACCCTATATTAATGAAAGGATTGTTCTCTTTGCCGGGCAAATCGGGCGATCTGCTGAGGGAAGCACTTGATCTGGCGGTTAAGCAAGGAATCCTGCTTCATGTCCCAATAGAAGCAGGCGGCCAGCACGACGACGCTTACTTCATTAATAATCAGGTTGAAAAGGAGACCATAGCGAAAATAGTCAGCGGTACATTGAAGATCCCCAACATTAATATAAGAAAGATAGAGGAATCCGTACGTGAACAGCCTTCCGATATATACAATCTCTATGAACAAAATATAGGGATGCTCACGCCCATCATTGCGGAGGAACTGCAGGAAGCTGAGCATAAATACCCGGCAGATTGGATACAGGATGCCTTTAGAGAGGCAATCAGGGCCAATGTACGAAACTGGAAATACGTCCACAGCATTTTGAAGCGCTGGGAAAGAGAAGGGAAAAAAGATGGAAGAACTGTCCGAGATACTCGGAAAGAAGGAGACCCTGATAAATACATCAGGGGAAAATACGGGCACGTGGTTCGGCGATAACGCAGACACACCTGGCTCTGAATCCGGGAATGCTTCGTGCCCGATTTGTCATGGTACGAAGTTCATCCATCCTTTATTACCTTCGGGCGAGCCTGACTATAGCAGGCTTGTTTCCTGTAGTTGCAGCAGGGATGACATCGATAAGAAGCGCATGCAAAGGCTGCAGGCGATCAGCAATCTGGGCAGCCTCAGCAAGCTCACTTTTGACAACCTGCTG
Source organism: Dehalococcoidia bacterium (assembly GCA_003142375.1). Lineage (GTDB taxonomy): Bacteria > Chloroflexota > Dehalococcoidia > GIF9 > UBA5629 > UBA1162. The sequence continues at coordinate 48,125 of PLME01000019.1, forward strand.
CCTTTAGGGCGAAGCGGCGATCCCGTATCTCAGAAGCTATTTCAGTTGGCTCTGGACGAGGCTCGCAAATTCGCTGAAAACCCGAATGGCTGGCTCGTGATAGCCGGTCCCGTCGGAAGCGGTAAAACACATCTCGCCTGCGCGGTAGCCAATTTCCGTATAAGCAAAGGCCAGGCCGCCTTCTATATCACCGTTGGGGAACTGCTGGATCACTTGCGCGCCACATTTAATCCGAACAGTGAAATCGAATATGATCAGCTGTTCGAGCAAATCAAAGATAGTCCTTTGCTTGTGCTCGACAATATGAATTATTCCGCTACTACTGCCTGGTCCAAGGGCAAGCTCGATCAGCTGTTGGAGCATCGCTTTAACAGTAAACTGCCCACTTTGATCACAACCAGCATGCCGGTTGAGGAGTTTGAAAACGATTATGCAGGTCACATAAATGATCCTGAGTTTAGCAGGGTGCTTATATTGAAGAAACAGTCTTCAAGTCTGCAAAGCCTTGATAGTCTTGATCTTCCTCTCCTAAAGAACATGACATTCGACAACTTTGACTGCAATTTGAGCCTGCCGGAGAACGTCAGGCAGACCTTGGAAGGAGCTTATAAATTTGCTAAGGACTGGGCCAAAGAACCGCTGGAATGGGTCATTTTGCAGGGTTTGAACGGATGCGGAAAAACGCACCTGGCAGCAGCCATTGCCAACCAGCTTAGAGGATCGGGCCGGGAGGTCCTCTTTATCGTCGTCCCTGACCTGCTTGATCACCTTCGTTCTTCTTTTGGGCCGGAAAGCCGCGTTTCTTATGATGCATTGTTTGAAAGAATAAAAAAGGTGCCGGTGCTAATACTGGATGATTTTGGCGAGCACGCAGCCACCCCATGGGCGAAGGAAAAGCTATATCAATTGATTAACTATCGCTATAACGCCCGATTAGCAACAGTAATTACCACATGTCTTGCGCTTGATGAAATGGACAACAGCGTCAGTTCCCGCCTGGCTGACCTCCAGATCTGCACCAATCTCAATATCACAGCGCCTGACTATCGTGATAAAAAGACGACCAGGACATCGCGGCCTCGCTCCCGGACAAAAGGCTGATCACCAGCCCGCCTTTTTTGAGGCTGCTTATATTTCCTGTTAAAATATTTTCTGACACGAAAGTGAACGATACTATAATTAACCAACCCGTTTTAGTTTTAAATGAGAACTACCTGCCTTTGAACATTTGCAGAGTTCGCAGGGCGGTGGTGCTTGTGCTGGTTGGCAAGGCGGAGGTAGTGGAGAACGGGCGCGGCTATTTTGCCGCCAGCTCAGGCAGTTATGAGATACCCTCCGTAATCAGGCTTATATATCTGGTACGAAAACATTCCCATCCCCGCAAAATGACCAAACTGGAGATATTCAACAGGGATAAATATACATGTCAGTACTGCGGCAAAGAAGGCAAAGAGCTCACGCTGGATCATGTTATTCCCAGGCGGCGCAAAGGCGAGCATACCTGGGAGAATATTGTGGCTGCTTGCATACCCTGTAACAGGCGCAAAGCCGGGAGGACTCCCTCCGAAGCAGGTATGCCGTTGTTGAGACAGCCCCGTGCGCCTGGTAACATAGGTTTCTATATACCTTATCAATACTTGAGGGCTCGTGAGGAGTGGCAGAAATATCTGCCGCATGCCAGGTAGGATGAGTGTAGACTCTTAAGTCCGCGTAGGATTTATCAGGACAGCTTCACTGATAGGGACTTCAATCGTTACGCCGGTTTCGAGTTCGGCCATAAACGTTGCTTTAATTACGTTTCTTCCGACTATCTTAGCCCTTCCCATCTTGGTCTGAATTTCCTGGCCGATGTCGGGCAATTTACATTTCATGTCCCGGTATTGATCATATTCATAGCCAAGGCAGCAAAGCAGGCGGCCACATAGGCCGGATGTCTTCATGGGGTTGAGGGCAATATCCTGTTCCTTGGCCATCTTGATGGAAACCGGTACAAACTCATTCAAGAATGAGACACAGCACAGCTGGCATCCGCACTTGCCCACCCCTCCGATCAGCTTGGCCTCATCTCTCGCACCGACCTGCCGGAGCTCCACGTGTGTCCTCAGCTCGTGGCTGATCTTGCGCACAAGTTCGCGGAAATCGATCCTTTTCTCGGAATAGAAAAATACGATGAGATGGCTGCCGTCCAGATTGTATTGGGCGTAGATGGCCTTCATTGGCAGATTGAGGTTTTCTATCAATTCCTTGCTTTTAGAGAGGGCTTTCTTGGCCCGACCCCGCTGGTGTTCCGCCTGAGAAATATCCTCAGGCGTGGCCAGACGAATGATAGGCTTGTACGGCTCCGTGTTTTCCTCAAGTGTCACTTCTTTGGCGGCTATAACCACCTTTCCCAACTCCTGGCCTCGGTTGGTTTCTACTACCACCAGGTCATTCAGCTTGAGACTCAGGCCTGCCGTATCAAAATGGTATATCTTCCCCGCCTGGGTGAAGCGCACTCCGACTATAACTGCCATTATTTATCTTAACGGGAGGAATTGATTGCGTATTCGCCCCGCTTCTCCTTTCTCGGCATATCGAGCATGATCACTTCAAATAACAGGTGCAGGTTCACATTGCGACTTAAATTTACAACAGCCCTGTTCAAACAATCGATAAATTCCTTTATTTCAGGCACGGTCATCATGTTGGCCCAGGCCTTAAGATCCTTTACACAGTCTATATTAATGACCGCCCCGTCACAATTATATTTTACCAGCAGAACGTCGCGACACCATAATAACCACAGCTTTAGAATATCTTCTGCACCATTCCTGTCGGAGGGCAACTGCTGCACATACCGGAATCGCTCGTCCCAGTTCTGTCCCATGAGCGAAATGAATTCAGATAACCTTTCCCTTCGATTCACAAGATATCCTTCATCGTCCAGTGCGTTCAAAGCCCATCCTAAACAACCCCCCGATAGCCTGGCCAGCAACTTGACCTTTTCTTCAGGGACACCTTCCCGGCGACATAGCTTTTCCTCTATTTCCTGCATGGCGACGGGTTTAAGTTCGAACCTTTGACATCTTGAGAGAACGGTCGGCAACAACTTATGCTCTTCGGTTGTAAGTAAGATAATCAGTATATAGTGAGGCGGCTCCTCCAGTGTTTTGAGCAGGCAGTTTGCGGCCTCTTCCGACATTAAATCGGCATCATCAATGATGAATACTTTGTATTTACCTTCATAGGGAGGCAAATTGGAGCCGCGCTGCATCAATTCCCTGATAGTATCGATGCTAATTTCAGTGGCCTTTTTGCGGTCCTTCGGGTCGCGGCCGGCATTTTTATCAATAATGATCACATCGGGGTATTTGCCCTGCTCGATGCGCTGGCAGGTTCGGCAAGAGCCGCAGGGGGGTTCGCTGCCGCTGCAATTCAAGGCCCTGGCCAGGTCGAGAGCCAGGGTCATTTTGCCAACGTGAGCGGGGCCGGCGAAAAGATAAGCATGCGCCAGTGAGCGGAGTTGGATGGAATCCTTAATTATTTTAACGATCCGGTCCTGGCCGGCGGTTTGCCACATTTATGCTTTGCCCATGACATCGTATTTCATAAGGTCCGAATATTTCTGCCTTTTGCGTATGATCCGGGCTTTTCCGTCTTTGACCATGGCGATAGCGGGGTGCGGGACCATATTGTAGTTGCTGGACATAGGAATGCAGTATGCACCGCATACCGGGATGGCTATTATGTCGCCCGAAGCTGTTTCGGGCATAACGATATCCTTTATTAATATGTCCCCTGACTCGCAATACCTGCCGGCGATCGTAACTTTTTTAGACGGGCGGGCAGTGACCTTGTTAGCCAGGACGGCCTCATATTTGGACTCATATAAAGCAGGCCTGATGTTATCTCCCATGCCGCCGTCCACGCAGACGTATGTCCTCACTCCGGGTATTTCCTTGATTGAGCCTACCGTATACAGGGCTACCCCGGCTCTTGCTATGATGCTGCGTCCCGGTTCGACTATCAGCCTGGGCTTGGCAAGCCCCAGCCGGGAAGTCCATGAATCCAGTTGCCCTGTGATGGTTTCGGCATAAGCCGAGACCGGCGGTATCTCGGACGAAGTGGTGTACCTCACGGCAAATCCCCCGCCCGGGCTGAAATCATGCATAATAAATGAATAGCGAGATTTCATCTCGGCGGCGAATTTGAGCACAATTTCCAGCCCCTGCCTGTAGGGGTCGGTATCATCAATGGGTGAACCCAGATGGAAGTGCAATCCCTTTAATGAGACATTTTTCATAGACATGGCCGACTTGACCGCTAGCTCAGCCTGGCCCGTGCCGATGGGGAAGCCGAATTTACTGTCCAGTATGCCGGTAGTCGTATGGCGGTGCGTATGAGGGTCCACGCTTGGATTCAGACGAAGTAGTATATTTGCCTTCGTATGCTTAGCCGAGGCCAGCCGGTTAAGCAGTTCGAGCTCGTAAAAGTTGTCTACGACGATGCGGCCCAAGCCCCATTCCAGTGCCATTTTGAGCTCGTCTTCGCTCTTATTATTGCCGTGAAAAAAGACCTTATCGGCCGGAAAATCAACGGATTGGGCTACGCTTATCTCTCCTCCGGACACCGTGTCCATACCCAATCCCTCTTCTTTCAATATTTTAGCCAGCGGCCTGCTGGTGAAGGCTTTCGACGCGTAGGCTACCACGCAATTCTTATAGCGTGAGCCGAACTCCCCCACGAATTCCCTGCTGATACTTCTTATGGTAGCCTCATCGAAGATATAAAGGGGCGAGCCGTATTTTTTCAGTAGGTCCGTGCAGTCGCAGCCGCCTATCGCTAGATGATCACTCTTCTTTTTTACCTGAACCGTCAATGGAAATAGTTCAAGTCTATTTACTGTCATATGATTATTCTGCTATCATTTATATAGATGCTGACGGTATTATACAACATAGGATACTGTGGCTGTCATATTAAACCGGTCTGCCCCGACGAAATCCAATCCAATCGAATGTATTAAATAGTAATGAATCTTCGTTTGACAAAAAAGAGAATTATTGATATACTATAAATTTGCGATTATACCATTCCAACCTATGACAGTAATATTAGTTCCCGCATAAAAAATCCGCGCATACCAATTGTTAATTAATTTGTCAATCAGTTCGCAACAGATTGGGAATTTGCACGACAGGAGAAGATATGTCTGTTTCTGCAGCCAAAGAGAATCAATATCTACCCATAGTTAAGAGTAAAAACTACGCCCGTCTGCCTCAGGTGCTTGAGATACCCAACCTTATTCAGGTTCAGTTGGACTCATTCAGGTGGTTTATGGAGGAGGGGATCAAGGACCTGCTGCAGGAAGTATCGCCCATTAAAGACTTTACCGGCGGTAAAATGGAACTTTCCTTTACGGGATACGAGTTCCGTCCTCCTACTTACGATGTGCCCGAGTGCCGCCAGAGGGACATGACTTACCAGTCCAATCTTTATGTGCGTGCCAGTCTATTAATAAAGGAAACAGGCGAGATTAAGGAGCAGGAGGTCTTTCTGGGTGAGATCCCCTTGATGACGGAGAATGGTACCTTCATCATCAGCGGCGCTGAGAGGGTGGTGGTGAACCAGTTGATTCGCTCGCCAGGTGTGTACTTTACTACAACCGTTGAAGAGAGCGGACGCCGACTGTGTTATGCCAAACTGATACCGGAACACGGCGCCTGGCTTGAATTTGAGACATCCGGTAAAGACGTAATCTGGGCCAAGATTGACGGCAGAAGGAAAATTGCCGTCACCACTTTGCTGCGCGCTATAAGTGGCGAGGGTGATCCGGAAGATGCTTTAGACTGTGAAACGGATGAAAAGATTTTGGACCTTTTTAAAGATGACGATGATAACCCTGACCACAAATATATTCAGGCGACCGTAGATAAAGAGCCGGAATCGATAAGGACGAAAAAAGAATCGCTGATCGATATCTACAAAAAGCTTCGCCCGGGCGAGCCGCCTGACGGTGAGAGCGCCAAAAGCCTCATCATCAATATGTTCTTCCACCCGCGCCGCTATGACCTGGGACGCATCGGGAGATTCAAGCTGAATAAACGGTTGGAGTATGAAGAGCGTGGCTATCATGTGACTTCGCGTGCGCTCAAGCCGCGCGACATGGTGGAAATAATCCGCAAGATCATACAGATAAACAATGAAAGGGTGCAACAGGACGATATCGATCATCTGGGCAATCGCAGGGTGAGAACTACCGGCCATTTGATTCAGAACCAGTTCAGGGTTGGCCTCATCCGCCTGGAGAGGACCATCAAAGAGCGCATGAGCTTGCAGAGCGATGATCCTACGCCCGCCAACCTCATTAACAACAGGCCTATTATAGCTTCCATGAGGGAATTCTTCGGCGGTTCACAGCTGTCACAGTTCATGGACCAGACCAACCCCCTGGCGGAATTAACTCACAAGCGCAGGTTATCGGCCATGGGCCCCGGCGGTTTATCCCGTGAACGCGCCGGCTTCGACGTGCGCGATGTGCACCATTCCCACTACGGCAAGATTTGTCCCATCGAGACTCCCGAAGGTCCCAACATCGGCCTTATCGGTTCACTTGCTACTTATGCCAGAATCGACACGCTGGGCTTTATCGAGACGCCTTACCGCAAGGTCTATAACGAGTTGGATAATAATTCGAAAAAGCTGGTAGGCAGAATTCTCAAGCAGGATGTAAACGACAGCAAAAAGAAAAATGTCGGCCGTGGAGGGGCCCTTGTGGATGAAGCTCTTGCCAAGAAGCTGGCGGCATTAGGCAAGACCAAGATTAAGATTATCCCTTACGTGTCGGGCGAGATCGAATATTTCACCGCTGACAAAGAAACCAATAAATGTATAGCGCAGGCCAATGCGCCGCTAAATATGCGCGACGAGTTCATCGAAGAACGAATCGGCGCTATCCGCAGTGGAAAGTACGTGATGGAACCGCCCGAGAAAATCGACTATATGGATGTTTCACCCAAGCAGGTTTTCAGCGTAACTACGGCGCTCATACCTTTCCTGGAGCACGATGATGCCAACCGTGCCCTGATGGGTTCGAACATGCAGAGGCAGGGTGTTCCTCTGATCAGACCCGAGGCTCCCCTTATTGGAACCGGCATGGAAAGCGAAGTGGCTAAGTACAGCGGCCAGGTTGTCTACGCCCGGGAAGGTGGCGAAGTTGTGGCCGTCGACAGCCGGAAGATCGTTATTAAAAGCGATGGTAGAAAACATGAGTACCCGCTGACCAAGTTCTACCGGACCAACCAGGGCACCTGTATTAACCAGCATCCCATAGTCAAGCACGGGGATGTTATTAAGCAGGGGCAGGTCATTGCGGATGGGGCAGCTACGCAGGAAGGCGAGCTTGCACTGGGGCAGAATGTACTCTGTGCATTCATGACCTGGCGCGGATATAACTTTGAAGACGCCATCATTATCAGCGAAAGGCTGGTCAAGATGGATAAATTCACTTCCATCCACATTGAAAAATATGAAGTCGAAGCACGTGAAACCAAGCTGGGCAAAGAGGAGATTACCAAGGATATACCCAATGTGGGAGAGGAAAGCCTGAGGGATCTCGATGAAGAAGGTGTGGTCAGGGTTGGCGCCGAGGTAGGCCCGGGCGACATACTCGTCGGCAAAATTACGCCCAAAGGTGAGACCGAGCTGACGGCGGAAGAGAAACTACTGAGGGCTATATTTGGCGAGAAGGCCAGGGAAGTTAAAGATACTTCCTTGAGGGTCCCACATGGAGAGGGCGGCAAGGTAATCGAAGTCAAAGAATTTTCAGGTGATAACCATGCTGACTTACCGGCCAATGTAATTAAGCTGGTGCGCGTATGGATTGCCCAGCGCCGCAAGATATCGGTGGGAGATAAGATGGCAGGACGCCACGGGAACAAGGGCGTCATATCCATTATTCTTCCTGAAGAAGATATGCCCTTCCTGCCCGACGGCAGACCGGTTGACATCGTACTTAATCCCATCGGCGTGCCTTCACGTATGAACATAGGCCAGATACTTGAAACTCATCTTGGCCTGGCTGCCGACATTTTCGGCGAGAAAGTTATCAACCCTATTTTTGACGGCGCTGATAATCTGGCTATCGAAGACCAGTTGGGCAAGGCATGGATCGTGCAGAAGTGCCGTGAAGAGGGCGTAATCAATCAGGATCGCCTGGATGCCCAAGGCATGGCCGATGTTAAGAAATGGCTGGGCGAACATGTGTTTAATGCCGACAAAGTCCTGGATAAGAGCGGCAAATATCGCGGCGAAGCCAGAAGGGCCAGTCTTATTCTGTGGCTTGAACTGGAAAAAGGCGTTGGGATGCCGACCGTAGACAGGAACATCAGCAATGAGGACCTGGATGAGCTGGTTGAGAAAGTTTATCTGGAGAAAAAACTGGTGCCTCCCACTTTCGGCAAAATTCAGCTTCGCGATGGAAAGACCGGCGACCTTTTCGATCAGCCTATAACCGTGGGCGTTATCTACATGATGAAACTCATACATCTTGTGGATGACAAGGTGCATGCCAGGTCGACCGGACCTTACTCGTTGATTACGCAGCAGCCCTTGGGTGGTAAAGCCCAGTTTGGCGGACAGCGCTTCGGCGAGATGGAAGTATGGGCGCTTGAGGCTTACGGCGCTAGCCATACCTTGCAAGAGCTTCTGACGGTCAAGTCGGACGATGTTCAGGGCAGGGCCAAGGCCTATGAGGCGTTGGTCAAGGGAGAAGACGTGCTGCAGCCTGGCGTACCCGAATCGTTCAAGGTTCTGTTCATGGAATTGCGCAGTCTGGGGCTGGCTGTTGAGCTACTGAACGAAGAAGACCAGAGTATACAGCTCTTCGAAGATAAGAAGAAAATGATTAACATACCCAAAGCTTTAAGATAGGGGTAAAAAGTGTTTGAAATAAACGATTTTAATGCAATCCGCATATCGCTGGCATCTCCCACACAGATTGAGGAATGGTCTTATGGCGAAGTGACCGAGCCCGAGACCATAAATTACAGGACCCTTAAGCCGGAGAAAGACGGGCTGTTCTGCGAGAGAATATTTGGACCCGTTAAAAACTACGAATGCTATTGCGGCAAGTATAAAAAGATTCGTTATCGAGGCGTGACCTGCGAAAGATGCGGCGTTACGGTGGAGCATTCAAAAGTTCGCCGCGAGCGCATGGGGCACATTACTCTGGCGGCGCCGGTGGCGCATATATGGTTTGCCAAGGGTGTTCCCAGCAGGCTGGCTCTATTGCTGGATATTTCCCCGCGCAACCTGGAACGCGTGCTTTATTTTGCACAGTATGTGATAGTCTCTGTCAATCCCGAGGCCTGCAAAGAGAGGTTGGAGGAATACCAGGTCAACAAAAAACAGGAGCTTTTGAAGGCTCTGGGCGAGGTTGAGGCTGCTGCCCCCACAGGCAAAGCTGATTCAGAGAAAAACGCCGACAAAAAGCGCGATTTGGAAGAGAAACTGGGTGATCTTGAAAGCGATAACAAAGTCGACCTTTCCGAAATCGCTAAGCTGCCGCTGCAGGTCCTGAGTGAGAGCGAGTATCAGCATTACAAGGAAAAGTACGGCGATGCTTTCGAGGTAGGGATGGGTGCCGAAGCCGTGCTGAATATCCTTAAGTCCATGAATCTTGAAGACTTAAGGCAGAAGCTGGTAAAGGATATCAGGTCCAGCGAGGGCCAGAAGCATAAGAAGTTAAGCAAACGGCTGCGCATTGTAGAGGCATTCTGGCGCAGCGGCAATAAGCCTGAGTGGATGGTGTTCACAGTTCTGCCGGTCTTACCGCCCGAGCTGCGCCCCATCGTTCAGCTTGATGGTGGAAGGTTTGCCACCAGCGACCTTAACGATCTTTACCGAAGGGTCATCAATCGCAACAACCGCTTAAAGAAATTGATGGAACTGGGAGCGCCCGAGATTATTGTTCGCAACGAGAAAAGGATGCTTCAGGAAGCTGTTGATGCCCTGATCGATAACGGCAGGAGGGGCAGGCTGCCCAGCGCTGCCAGCACACATAAGCTCAAGTCTCTGTCCGATATGCTGCGCGGTAAGCAAGGCCGCTTCCGTCAGAACCTGCTGGGTAAGCGCGTGGACTACAGCGGACGTTCCGTTATCGTGGTAGGACCGGAATTAAAGCTGCATCAGTGCGGTTTGCCCAAGCATATGGCGCTTGAGCTTTTCAAGCCCTTCGTAATGCGTAGATTGATAGAGCAGGGCTTTGCCCACAATATAAAGAGCGCCCGCAGACAGGTCGAGCGTGCCAGGTTAGAGGTCTGGGATATACTGGCGGAAGTGATCAAAGAGCGCCCTGTTATGCTGAATCGCGCCCCCACCCTTCACAGGCTCAGTATCCAGGCCTTTGAGCCGATACTGATTGAAGGTAGCGCAATACAGCTTCATCCACTGGTCTGCTCGGCTTTCAATGCCGACTTCGATGGCGACCAGATGGCCGTTCATGTGCCACTTTCCCGTTCGGCTGTACGTGAAGCGCGTGAGCAGATGCTCAGTGTACACAATATGTTGCTACCGAGCTCCGGCGAGCCGGTCATGACTCCCACCCTTGATATGGTGCTCGGTTGTTATTACCTGACCAATATGAAGCCTATTACAGACGGGACGCCCAAAATGTTTGGAAACCCTTCCGAAGCCGTCCTTGCCTATGAAATGTTCAATATAACCGGCGACAGCACGTACCCTTCGTTACATGAAGAGGTCAAGGTGCGCATAAAGGGTACTGAAATAAAAGAAGAGCAGCCCCTGACGGAAGAAGTTGCTGAAGTTACGGAAGATGCCGAAACTCCGGCCGCCCCGGAAGCGGTAGAAACCCCGGAAGACATCGAACAGGAAGAGGAATTACGTATGGCTGGTCCGGAGAGCCGGATGATAAATACCAGCGTCGGCCGCATAATCTTTAACAGGATTGTACCCAGCGATTTACGCCAGCACGAACCTTACAACGGATTTTGCAATTTTGCCACCAGCAAGGGCGATCTGCGCAGGCTGGTATCTGAGTGCTTCCGCTGGTGTGGCCGTGAAAAAACCGTACGCATGCTTGACGAGCTCAAACGCATCGGCTTCGAATATACTACCAAATCAGGCACCACCATCTCGGCCAGGGATATTGAAGTACCCAAGAGCAAACCCAAGATCATTGCTAAGGGCGACGAGGATATAGCCATACTTCAGAACCAGTTTAACAGGGGCCTGATCACTGACGAAGAGTACGAGACGCAGGCCATAGATGTATGGACTAAGGCGACTAACGACATTGAAAACGAGATAAAGAGATCGCTGGACAGGTACGGCGGCGTTTACATGATGGCCTTTTCGGGCGCCAAAGGTAATATTTCCCAGATCAGGCAGATGGCCGGCATGCGCGGCTTGATGACTGACCCTTCGGGACGTATCATACCGTTCCCCATCAAAGCAAGTTTCCGTGAAGGCCTCTCGGTCATGGAATATTTCATGTCGACCCACGGGGCACGCAAAGGTCTGGCAGATACGGCCTTAAGGACGTCCGATGCAGGTTACCTTACCAGGCGACTGATCGACGTGGCCCAGGAACTGATCGTTCTGGAAGAGGACTGTGGCTATTCAGGTGACGGCCTTGAATTCTCGGGCATAGTAAACGAGAAAGAAAAAGGTTTGCTGCCGGCTTTTGAAGAACGTATGAAGGGCCGCCTGGCGGCTAAAGATATAGTCGATCCTCAGACGGGTGAAATCATCGTTGCCCGCGACGAGACGATCGACGAGGAAAAACTTAAGCTGATCCTTCAGGCGCAGCTCAAGACTGTCAATGTCAGGTCGCCGCTCATCTGCAATTCCAAGCGGGGCGTCTGTCGGTATTGCTACGGACGTGACCTTTCAACGACGGAGATGGTCAAGATCGGGACCGCCGTAGGTATTATCGCAGCCCAGAGCATCGGTGAACCCGGTACTCAGCTTACGCTGCGCACATTCCACACCGGTGGTGTGGTGGGCGCAGATATCACTACGGGTCTGCCCCGCGTCGAAGAGCTTTTCGAAGCCAGGGTGCCTAAGGGCAAGGCTGTCCTAACCGAAATCGACGGAACGGTAAATATGAACGAGGTGGTCGAGAACGGTAGTTTGCAGAGGCGTGAGATAACCATTACCCATGTTGAAGCTTACCCCATAGAGCACGAGATTCCGCCCGGATATAAAGTAGTCGCTGAGAACAATATGCCTGTCAGGCGTGGCGATGTCCTTGCCCAGCCGGGCAAGGCCGTTATTAAAGGCGATGACGTGGAAAGCCACCCGCTGGTCGCCCGTGTGGACGGCATGGTCAGGGTGGAAACGGGTAAGGTCATCATAACCTACGAAGACAAAGACGAGCGCAAATACGAAGTGCCGGCTACCAGCCATGTTCTGGTCAGACAGGGAGACTACGTAAGGGCCGGGGACAAGCTGGTTGAAGGCGTAAAAGACCCGCAGGATATCCTGCATATCAACGGACGCAACGATGTACAGCGCTATCTGATAGACGAGGTACAGAAGGTATACCGCTCGCAGGGTGTGAGCATTAACGACAAGCATATTGAGACGATCGTCAGACAGATGCTCCGCCGCGTGAGGGTGGAGTTCTCGGGCGATACCGACCTGCTGATCGGCGATCTGGTCGACCGGCTCGACTTTGAAAATATCAATGCCAAGATGGAAGCTGAGGGCGGTGACCAGGCTGTGGCACGTCCCGTGCTGCTGGGCATCACCCGCGCTTCGCTCAATACCGATAGCTGGCTGGCTGCGGCTTCCTTCCAGGAAACCACCAGGGTGCTGGCCGAAGCAGCCATCTGGGGCAAGACAGATAGGCTGCACGGTCTCAAGGAGAACGTGATTATCGGCAAGCTGATACCCTCCACCATTACCCTTACGCAGAGATTGGGCAAGCCGTCCAACTTGTTGCTAGATGATGGCCCCATCGTCTTTTCGGAGCCGGTGGAGAATCTGCTGGAAGTTACCGAGAGCCCGGTTGCCGTTGAAGATGTCCCTGATGTCAATGGTGAACAAGAGTAGCGGTCTTCAATAATAACTTCGTAACGATAGGGTCCCCGCCTCGGCGGGGACCCTTCATTTTGGAATCCGGTTTTTTCATCTGTGATAAAATCCCTGTGATATAATGCTACTAACCTCCAATTAGATATGGCTGAAATGCAGGAAGAGGAATCATCAAGGATCGTCTCAGGCAAGCTGAGCCCCGAAGATAATTCGCTGGATGCCAACCTCAGGCCCAGAAAGCTCGCCGACTTTATCGGTCAGCAGAAGGTCAAGGACAACCTGGAGATCGGCATCAAGGCTGCTCAGAAGCGCGGCGAAGCCATCGACCATATACTGCTCTACGGACCACCCGGCCTGGGTAAAACCACCCTGGCCTTCATCATTGCCGGCGAGATGGGCGTCAATATCAAAGTAAGCTCCGGTCCTGCCATCGAGCGTCCGGGAGACCTTGCGGCCATCCTCACCAACTTGCAAAAAGGCGACGTACTTTTCATCGATGAGGTCCACCGCTTGAGCAGGATAGTCGAGGAGATACTCTACCCGGCCATGGAAGATTATGCTCTCGACATTATCCTTGGCAAGGGTCCCGGCTCCAGGAGCCTGCGATTAAATCTGCCCCGCTTCACCCTGATAGGTGCTACTACGCGCTATGCAGCCATGAGCTCTCCCTTGAGGGATCGCTTCGGCTCCGTACACCGGCTGGATTTTTACGATGTCGAATCTATAGCAGCCATTATCAAACGCTCCGCTGAGATATTGAAATTAAAGATCGACAAAGAGAGCATTGATCTGATCGCCTGCCGGGCCAGGGGCACGCCTCGCGTGGCCAACCGCCTGTTGAAACGTATCCGTGACTATGCGCAGGTCAAGGCCGATGGGGTGGTAGACAACAAGGTGACGCTCGAAGCTATGGGCAAGCTGGAAGTGGACCAACTGGGGTTGGATGAGATCGACCGCAAGGTCCTCAGGACGATCATTGAAAAATTCGACGGCGGTCCGGTTGGCCTGGATACCATAGCTGCATCCATCAGCGAAGAGTCCGATACCATCGAAGGCGTCTATGAGCCTTATCTCCTCCAACTGGGGTTCCTGGAAAGGACCCCCAGGGGACGAATGGCCACGCGCCTGGCCTATGAACACCTTGGTATCGCCTATAAGAAAGGTGCTACCCCGCAGAGCAGCCTCTGGTAACCTGCACGGGTGAACGCAAATACAGCTTGTTTTCCTATTTGACAGAGCGTAAATCTTGTTATAAACTATATTCCATTAGTCCTCTGGTGGTCAGAGCGAGGCGGCACCACCCGTTCCCATCCCGAACACGGAAGTGAAACGCTTCAGCGCAGACGATACTGAGGGAGGGATTCCTTGGGAAAATATGCCACTGCCAGAGGCTTTTTTTATACCCTTTTTCTGACATCTCCCTGTCCCTGATTCTATTTGAAGCTGTCACTCTTTGACTTCAAGTATGGTTCAACATATAATTCATATGAAAGAGTGAATGTACAGACCAATCTGATTACACTTTTTCGAGGTAACTATGGCTAGTAGATTTGAGAAGTTTTCTGAGCGTGCACGCCGGGCGCTTACTCGTGCGCAGGAAGAGGCGCAACACTTCGGTCACAATTATATAGATACCGAGCATATATTACTCGGCCTTATCGCTGAAGAAGACAGCGTCGCCAGCCAGGTCCTCGCCAATCTGGGTGTAGCTGTGAGCAAAGTCAGGTCAGCGGTGGAGTTCATAGTAGGACGCGGCGGCCGGCCGAATACCAGCGAAGTGGGCCTCACGCCCAGGGCCAAGAAAGTTATTGAACTGGCTGTAGATGAAGCCAGACGGCTAAACCACAGCTATATAGGTACAGAGCATCTTCTTCTGGGGCTCCTGAGGGAACGTGAGGGATCGGCGGCGGGCGTATTGGAGAGCCTGGGGGTGACCCTCGACCGTGTAATGGTCGAGGTCAACAAGCTGCTCAATACCGGCAGCGGCCAGGCCAGGGCCGTCACTAAGGAAGGGGCCAGGACGCCTATTCTCGATCAACTGGGTGTTGATCTGACCGGTCTGGCACGCAACGGCAAACTGGATAATATCGTCGGCAGGGAAAAAGAGTGCGAGCGCATCATCCAGATCCTTAGCCGTCGCACCAAAAATAACCCCGCTTTAATAGGCGAGCCGGGTGTCGGCAAATCAGCCATCGTGTCCAAGCTGGCCCAGCAGATCGTGACGGGGGATATACCGGAGCCTCTCAGAAACAAAAGGCTGGTGACCCTCGATATAGGATCGCTGGTGGCAGGCACTAAATACCGCGGTGAATTTGAAGAGCGGCTGAAGAAGGTGATCGACGAGATAAAAAGCGCAGGCAACTGCATCGTATTTATAGATGAGCTGCATACCATAGTCGGCGCAGGTGCAGCCGAGGGCGCGGTGGATGCCTCCAACATTCTGAAGCCTTCACTGTCCAGGGGTGAGATCCAGTTCATCGGCGCCACTACCCTCGACGAGTACCGCAAATACATTGAAAAAGACGCCGGACTGGAAAGGCGCTTTCAACCCGTGATGGTAACCGAACCAACGGTTGAACAGACCGTAGCCATCTTGAAGGGTATCAGGCACCATTATGAGGACTATCATAAGCTGATTATTAACGATGACGCCCTCCAGACGGCGGCATCTATGGCAGCCCGCTACATCTCCGACCGTTTCCTGCCTGATAAGGCCATCGATATTATGGATGAGGCCTCCTCGCGTGTCAGGATCAAAAAGGGAGTTGTCCCCATCAGCATCGCCGAGGCTCAGAAAGCCCTGGAAAACCTGCGGCGTGACAAGGATAATGCCATTGCATCACAGCAATATGAGATGGCCGCCGAGCTTCGAGATAGGGAAGTCCAGCTCCAGAACAAGGTCAAGAGCATGGAGCAGGAATGGCAGGATACTAAGAAGAAGGAAACCCCGGTGGTGACCGAAGAGGATATCGCCGAGGTTGTCAGCATGTGGACCGGCATACCCAAGGACAGCCTTACCACGGATGAAAGAGAACGCCTGCTCAAGATGGAGAAGGCGGTACATGAAGATATCGTCGGCCAGGATGAAGCGATCATAACCATCGCCCGGGCGGTACGACGTGCCAGGGCAGGCCTGAAGGATGCACGGCGTCCCATAGGCAGCTTCATTTTCCTGGGTCCGACCGGCGTCGGCAAGACGGCGCTGGTGAAAGCACTGGCTAAGTTCATGTTCAAGAGCGAAGATGCTATGGTCAGGCTGGATATGTCCGAGTTTATGGAACAGCACAACGTCGCCCGGCTGGTGGGTGCTCCCCCGGGATATATCGGCTATGAAGAGGGAGGTCAGCTTACCGAAGCCGTAAGGCGCACACCCTATTGCGTGATCCTGCTGGACGAGATTGAGAAGGCGCATAAGAACGTGTTCGATATCCTGCTCCAGATCATGGATGATGGTCACCTTACGGACGCCAAAGGCCGCAGGGTCGACTTCCGCAATACCATAGTAGTTATGACGTCCAACGTGGGCGCCGATGAGATCAAGAAGAATAAAGGGCTGGGCTTCAACGTTAACGCCGATGAAATAAAAACACGACAGGGTGCCTACGAGAAGATGAAAGACATCGTAATGCGCGAGATGAAGAATAAGTTCAGGCCTGAGTTCCTGAACCGTATAGATGCTTCTGTGGTCTTCCACGCCCTCACCAAGGAGCATATCCGCCAGATCGTCGACCTCATGCTGCGTGAGGCAGTGGCCTCTATGGGAGAGAAGAAGATCACGTTGGAGGTCTCCGAAGCCGCCAGGGATTTCCTGGGCGAAAAGGGATACGATCCTGAGTATGGCGCACGTCCGCTGCGCCGCGTGATTCAACAGGAAGTGGAAGATAAGCTTTCCGAGAACGTGCTGCGAGGCGAATATGAGACCGGCTCCAAAGTGCTGGTGGACTATGACGGCACGCAGATAGTCATTCATAAGCTTGAAATAGCCGTTCTGCTGAGCGGCGAGAGCAAGCTATTGCCCGGCGAAAGCAACCATTTGCTCAGCGACAGCAATCCTTAAATAGATCCGGGTAACGGTTAGGATTAAAAGGGGCGGGGCCAGTTTAACAAGCTGCAGCCCCACCCCTTATTTTTTACTCCTATATGCGGTCAGGGCAAATTGCGACTATTTTTGTTATTATTGGCTGACTTAGTGTCCGCAAGTGTTATAGAAGAAATTGGAAAAACATAAAGTCAAGACAGTTTATATTTGCCAGAACTGCGGCAAGGAATGTCCCAAATGGGAGGGGCGGTGTCCCGGCTGCCAGGAATGGAATTGCCTGGTCGAGAGTACCGTTGCCGTGACCAAACACGCGGCAGGCAAACCTGTTGACGCCGGCAGCCCCCTGCACGAATTGGCCAAGGTGCAGAAGGATACTTATGCCAGGATGGCCTTCCCGATTGAGGAATTGAACCGCGTACTGGGGGGTGGACTGGTTGGAGGATCGGTCGTCCTCATAAGCGGCGATCCGGGCATCGGTAAATCTACGCTATTGCTCCAGGTTTCCGACGCTGTGGCCGCCAAAGGGGGAATGGTCGTTTACATTTCAGGCGAAGAATCGTCGCAGCAGCTTAAAATGCGCGCCGAACGGTTGAACATTAACGGAAGCGGACTCTTTATCTACCCGGAAACCAACATGGAAAATGTCATGGCCAGGCTGGAGTCCGCCGAACCCAAGCTTGTAATCGTCGATTCCATACAAACGGTTTACATGGAGGACATCAACGGCGCCCCCGGCAGTATCAACCAGATCCGCGAATGCACCCTGCGTTTGTTGAGATGGGCCAAGAAGTCCGGCGTGGCCGTTTTTATCTCGGGCCATGTGACCAAGGACGGCTCTATCGCAGGCCCCAAGGCGCTCGAGCACATCGTAGATGTTGTGCTTTACCTCGAAGGTGAGCCTTTCAACAGCTATCGTATCCTTCGAAGCGCCAAGAACCGCTTCGGTTCAACCAATGAAGTCGGTGTGTTCGAGATGAGCGGCGCCGGGCTGATGGAAGTGCCTAACCCATCGCAGTTCTTTCTGGAATCCTATATGAACGGCACCATCGGCGCCGCTGTCGTCCCCACACTGGAAGGCAGCCGGCCGCTGCTGGTAGAGATTCAGGCGCTTACCAGCCCGTCGGCTTATGGCCCTCCGAGGCGCATATGCAACGGCGTGGATTTCAACCGCCTGCTGATGATATCGGCCGTCCTGACCAGGCGGGCCGGCGTGGGCCTCTACAACCAGGATGTGATCGTGAATGTAACCGGAGGCATCAAGATTTCGGAGCCGGCAGCCGACCTGGGCATCGCCCTGGCCATCGCTTCCAGCTTCAAAGATACCAGGTCTATTCCCGGCACAGCAGCGGTTGGCGAAATAGGGTTGAGTGGTGAGCTGCGGTCGGTAACTCAAATCGAAAGGCGCATATCGGAAGCCGCCAGGCTTGGTTTCACCCGCTGCATCATACCGGGCATATCTAAAGCTTTTCATAGTATAGATGGCATTGAGATCATCAAGGCCGATAATGTGGCCGCGGCTCTCAGGCTGGGACTGGAAAAAACGGTAAAGAAAAAAGAGCAGGAATTTGAGTAGCGTACCGAAAGTAGCTGCAATAGTGGTTAGCGCCGGCGCCGGGCAAAGGATGGGCTCCGATAAAACCTTCCTGAAGCTGGGAGATAAACCTCTGATAGCCTGGACGGTCGACGTCCTGCAGCGCAGCAAATCGGTCGACCGCATTGTACTGGTTCTGCAGCAAGGCAAGCTGAACGAGGGTAAAAAAATGGCAACAGCGCGGGGTTGGTCCAAAATTTCCGGCATATGCGCCGGTGGAGAATTGAGGCAAGATTCTGTGAAGAAAGGTTTAGCGCTGGTGGATGGTTGCGACTGGGTACTGATACAGGATGGCGCCCGCCCTTTCCTGACCGAGAAACTGATAATGGACGGCCTCCAGGCCGCTGTTCAGACAGGAGCGGCGGCCGCCGCCGTGGAGGTCAAAGATACCATTAAACAGTTCGATGATATGGGGATGGTGCTGCAAACTTTGCAGCGCGATGGTTTAAGGGCCGTGCAGACGCCGCAGGTATTTCGGACTGCTATTCTGAAAATTGCTTACGATACGGTTGAATGCATTGTCACGGATGACGCAGCAATAGTGGAGCTGGCCGGATACAGGGTAAAATTGTATCCTGGAGAATACGAAAATATTAAAGTAACTACACCTGACGATTTACTGCTGGCGGAAATGATTGTGAAAAAAGGGTTTAAATCATGAGGACGGGAGTCGGCTACGATGCGCATGCCCTAATAGCGGGCAGGCCGCTTATCCTCGGCGGGGTCGAGGTACCCTTCGACAAAGGGCTTGACGGTTACAGCGATGCCGATGTACTGGTGCACGCCATTATGGATGCCCTGCTGGGAGCTGCGGGGCTGAAGGACATCGGCCATCAATTCCCCAGCGGAGATCCGCGGTATAAGAATGCTTCCAGCATCGGATTGCTTGAGCAGGTCAGGCGTATGGTTGCTGCAAAGGGATATGTGGTAAAAAATATCGACAGCGTTTTGATAGCCCAGGCGCCCAAAATAGCCCTTTATATAGATGAGATGCGGGCCAATATAGCCGCCGCTCTCAGGATCGACGATGATCAGGTGATGGTTAAGGCGACCACCACTGACGGGTTGGGCTTCACCGGCAAAGGAGAAGGCATGGCGGCTTATGCCTCTGCCATGCTGGAAGAATGATCATACTGTACTAGAGGTGTTTCATGAAGATATTCAGTACCCTGTCCGGCCAGAAGGAAGAGTTTGCCCCGCAAGACAACGAAGTAAAAATGTATGTTTGCGGAGTTACCGTATATGATGTCTGTCACTTCGGCCATGCGCTGAGCTACATTTCATTCGATGTCATCAGGCGCTACCTGGAATTCCGCGACTACAAAGTGAAATATGTGCAGAATTTCACCGATATCGACGACAAGATCATCAACCGCTCCAATGAGAGGAATATACCCTGGAAAGAGCTGGTAGAAAAATATATAGGCGAATTTTTCGTCGATATGGATGCCCTCAATATCAAGCGGGCCACCCTCTATCCCCGGGCTACCGAGGAGATACCTATGATCATCCAGGTTATCCAGACACTTATGGATAAGGGTCATGCATACAAGGCCGACGGCAGCGTGTATTTTCGCGTAAAGAGTTTCCCCGGCTATGGCAAATTGACCCATCAAACGGCTGACGATATGAGGGTTACGGAGACATCTGAGACCGAAAAAAAGGAAGACCCGCTGGATTTCGCACTTTGGAAAGCAGTCAAGCCGGGCGAGCCGGCATGGCTCAGTCCCTGGGGTGATGGGCGTCCGGGTTGGCATATCGAATGCACGGCCATGTCTATCAAGCACCTGGGCAAGACGCTGGACATACACGGCGGCGGACAGGACCTGGTATTTCCCCACCACGAAAATGAGATAGCCCAGTCCGAATGCTTCACCGGGGTGGACCCCTTTGTGCGCATCTGGATGCATAACGGTTTCCTGCAGCTCGGGGCGGACAAAATGAGCAAATCCCTGGGCAATCTGGTCACCATCAAGCAGGCGCTGGAACGCAACAGTGCCGATGCCATCAGGCTTTTTATTATAAGCTCCTATTATAGGATGCCTCTGCGCTACAGCGAGGAAGCGCTCGATGCAGCGGAAACCGGGATCGAAAGGATGAGACAGGCGCTCAAGGCCGAGGGCAAAACGGGCGCTGAAGTTCTTGATGCCGAGCTGTATATAACCAGGTTCATCGAGGCCATGGACGATGATTTCAGCGCCCCGCAGGCTATGGCTGCCATGTTCGAGCTGGTGCGCGAGATAAACCGCGGCAGTGAGAGGGGGATGGATGTCGGCCGCGCCCAGCAGGTGCTGAAAGAGCTGGCCGGAGTGATAGGCTTCACATTACAGGAGGCCAGGAAGCTCGATCACTCGCAGGAAGAGAAAATCCTGGAGCTGATCTCCCGGCGCAATGCGCACCGCAAAGCTAAAGAGTGGAAGCAGGCCGACGAAGTGCGCGACCAGTTGCTCAAGATGGGTATTGCCATAGAGGACACTCCCAAAGGGACCACCTGGAAGATAGCCAAATAGAGGTCAGAGCGGCAGTGCGCTGAGGATTTTAACCGGATCGCCGATACGTATGCCCAGAAAGACGGCGGCGTTGCCGTCTTTTAACGAAAGCTCGAGATAGTCACTGCTGCCTATGATCGCCATCAGCCCTTTGCCCTGCGCGTAATAGCTGCTGGTATTGGTTATCCTCTGATTTTTTATTTCCACCGCCGCGCCCCCCACCGGTATATGGCTGCTCCTCAGGTTGGTAATAAGGTTGCCGAACCTGTCTATATGTATAATCTGGCCGATTATGTGGCCGGTGGCGTCCTTGAAGGGGATTGGGACGTGGAAGGCATTGAGGCTTTCAATGCTCTCACCGAATTCTTTGGCAGGTAGACCCAGGGACAGGTGTGCCGCCACCGGGGCGAAAATATCACGCCCGTGGAAGGTGGAGCTTACCGGCTGTCGCCAGTATTCCTGCTTGGTGATGGAGACTGCTTCGCACCCCTCGGGCAGCGCCCGCTTGGCAACCTGTTCGGAGAAAGGGACAGCCTGCGCCGCTTTTTCAGTAGAAAGCTCGTGCAATATATAGCTGAGGGTGCCGTTATCCGGCGTAACGAAAGTCGCGGTTGGTGTTCTTAGGATGACCGCCCGGCGGTGGCTGCCCACTCCCGGGTCGATTACGATGACATGAATGGTGCCTTCGGGGAAATAGCGCCACGAAGTATGCAGGATGAATGAGGCTTCTCTGATTGATTGGGGAGCTATGGCGTGGGTGATATCGACGATCTTAGCCTGCGGATTTATGCCAAGCATGACACCTTTCATACTTGCAACATAACCGTCGCCGATGCCAAAGTCGGTCGTCAAAGTGACAACCTGTGACATGCTAATACTCCGGACTTACGAAGAGCTGACTCTGACGATTACAATCGAGAGAGCTATAAAGATAACGGACAGCACTATAGTAACCTGAAACAGCGTTTTTTCAACGCCGCGTCTGGTCCTGTAAACGCCATCGGCCTGGCCGAATATACCGCCGAGGCCGCCGCCCTTAACCTGCAAAGTCAGCACAGCTATAAGCGCCAGCGCTATTACTATCTGTGCTACGGTCAGATAAATTGGCATATTAATTTCCTCCGAGTTTGTCGACGATCAATTGCCTGACTACCGACGGGTTGGCCTTGCCCCTGGAAGCTTTCATAACCTGTCCCATGAGAAAGGTCAAAGATGCTTCCTTGCCCGCCTTAAAGTCTACAACCGCTTTTTCGTTATCTGCAATTATTTTATCTACAATTATAGCAAGTTCTCCGCTGTCGCTGATTTGCACCAGCCCTTTCTCAGCTACGATCACGCTCGCTTTTTTGCCACTGTTGAACATCTCTTCAAAGACCGTTTTGGACAGCGGACCGCTCAGTGTCCCCTTTTCAACCAGGTCCAGCATCTCCACAAAATTGGCCTCAGGCACCCTGTCATGGGCCTCCTCCGCCCTAATGTTTTTAGCGTTGAGCAGCCGGGTGAACTCGCCCAGCATCCAGTTGCTTATGGTCTTGGCCCTCTGTTTAACGTTGACGGAGGTGTTCGCTCCAAGCCCGATGCTGGTCTTGAAATAGGCGACATAATGTTTGGATTGGGTTATTAGCTCAGCGTCATACGGCGAGAGGTCGTATTTGGCTATCAGCTCGTCATAAATCTTTTCCGGCAGATCGGGCAACCCGGCTTTGATTTTATCCACCATCTGCCGGCTGAATGAAAGGGGCGGCAAATCCGGCTCGGGAAAATAGCGGTAATCATGGGCATATTCCTTGCTGCGCTGGCTTACCGTGATTTCCTTATCATCAACCCAGCCACGTGTTTCCTGGACGATCTTTTCACCTTTAGCCATGGCTTCCCGCTGCCTCTGGGCTTCATATTCCAGTGCGCGGTAGACGGCGCGGAAGCTGTTCATATTTTTGACTTCGACCTTGGCCAGGTATTCTTTACTGCCCTCGGGCCGAATGCTGATATTGGCATCGCAGCGGAAGCTGCCCTCTTCCATGTTGCCCGTCGAGACGCCCAGGTATTGCAGGATAGATCTCAACTTGACCAGGTAAAGGCGGGCTTCCTCGGGCGAGGCCATGTCCGGTTCGCTTACTATCTCCATCAGCGGCATGCCGGCGCGGTTGATGTCCACCAGGCTGTAGCTTTCCCCTTCCGGTGAAGTGCGGTGCGTCAGCTTGGCTACGTCTTCTTCGAGGTGCACACGGGTGATGCCTATCTTCTTTTTCTTGCCTTCGATGTCGATTTCCAGCCAGCCCTTGACGCACATCGGCATGTCATATTGCGATATCTGGTAGCCTTTCATAAGGTCCGGGTAGGGATAGTTTTTCCGGTCGAACTTGGCATGCTCGGGGACAGTGCAGTTGAGAGCCAGGCCGGTCCTGACCGTGAAAATAACCGCCTGCTCATTTATGGTGGGCAGCACGCCCGGCATACCCATGCATACCTGGCAGACGTGGGTATTGGGAGGGTCGCTGGCATAATCTGCACTGCAGGAGCAGTACATCTTGCTGCGCGTCAGCAGTTGCGAATGTACCTCCAGCCCGATAATGGTCTCGTAGTTCACAACGCCGCATAGTATAGCAATATGGACACTTACACGGCAAACTTTGACATATGCAGAAAAAAGTTATATAAATAGAACAAAATACACCGTAGTTTATTTCAATATCAATGGCCGAGAAACCGGAAGACGTAAAGCTCGACAGCATAGTGGACAGCCTGTTAATATTTCTTCCTCTTTTCTATCGCAAAATATTCCAGGTCGCCCATGCCAAAGCGGGCGTAAACCCCGGCAACATGCAGTTTCATGTTCTGGCTATGATCATGAGGCTGGGCACTTTGCGGACTTCCGAGATTAGCCGCAGGTTGGGCATATCCAAGCCCAATACAACCTCTCTGCTGGATAAGCTTATTGAGAGGGGCTATATTCAGCGTGTACTCGACAGCAGCGACAAGCGGATTAAACAAATAAGCATCACCGAGAAGGGCAGGCGTTTTGTTACAGGCAGGAAAAAGATCATGCGCAACGAGGTCAGAAGAAGCCTGTCGACTCTGGACATTACTGAGTTACTGACCCTTTCCGGCGCTCTGGAGTCCTTTACCGACATTGTCAGCAAGGTGGATTATGGTTCGTAATTTAAAAGAAATTGTTTATAAGCAGCCTTTTCAGGCATGAACTTATGCAGGGAGTATCACTTATATGAGTAAAGTATGGCTTTTTAAGATTGCGGCAGTTGTACTGGCGTTATCCATCATTGCTGGAGGGTGCAGCAGCGGCCCCATAACCCAGCAGCAAATGGTGGCAACCGTCCAGCGCGGAGATTTGGAAGTAACCGTCGTCTCGGTTGGCGTGATAGAGATGCCGGAGGCCGTGAACCTCTATTTTGATACTTCCATGTTCAGTCTGACGCAGCCTTACAGTGCCCAGATTAAAAAGGTCTATGTGCAGAAAGGCGACATGGTCAAAGCCGGTGCGCTGATTGCCAGCCTGGACGACACAGCCCAGAAGCAGAACGTCGAGACGGCCCAGTACGGGCTGGAATCAGCCATCAATAACGTTGTGCAGACCGTTTGCTGCGGATGCACGCGCGTGCCTTCGTTCTACAGCGATGCCGTGGCCCTTTACCGCTTCGATTTTGCCACAAAAGAGATGCAAAAGGCTCAGACGCTTCTGCAGACGGGCCAGTATGGGGATGCGGCCGAACAGATTTCGCTGGCCAACTATGATATCGAGGCAGCCAGGAAAATCTACAGCGACCCGGCATTCAACAGGGTCAGGCCGGACCTTATAAACGATGTCGGGCAAGTAATCAATACCAGCCAGGATGCCGACACGGCCATTCAGCGGCTGTCTGCCGAAATGGATGTAATTACCACCGTTCAGCAGCAGGTAAAAGATGGAAAATACGGGGATGCCGTCAGCACCATCCAGGATATGCTTACCGAGATGTCCGATACCTATGACGTGGTAAAGAGGATCACGCACCTGCCTACCGATGCCACATCTGTCGATACCTGCACGACCTATACTGTGGTCAACGAGATACTTGCCTCGATGGATAAGCTGCAGACTATGGCCGGACAGAAGGACGTCGATCCGATCGCCTTCGCCCAGACGTTGAGCTCGGTGCGGCACGACCTGGAATTAGCCAACAAGATACTGGATGAAAACATCTCCACATACAGGCAGGGACTGAACTTGAAAGTCTTGCGTGACTACAATATCGGGGTGCAGACGGCCATTATCAACCTGGACCGCGCCAAGCTATCGTTGCTCAAAACGGAGTTGCTGGCCCCCTTCGACGGACAGGTGGTGGATGTCAACCTGCATGCAGGAGATATGATAACCCAGAGGTATTCAGTAACGGGCCTCCCCATCGATTCCTACGTGGCACGCCTGGCCAATACTTCCTATGTCAGGATGACCGCCTCTGTCAGCCAAACCGATGTGCTCAAGATTGCCAGGGGACAGAAGGCACTGGTGTATGTCGATGCCGTCCCCGGCAGGGTCTTCGAGGGGCAGGTGTCATTCATCTCTCCTTTCGGGATACCGCTCCCAAAAGGAAGCTATGCAGTTGAGATCTCTTTGGATCCCAGCGATACTGCTTACCTGGCCGGTGGTATGACTTGTACGGCTGATATAATTATAGGAAAGCATGCCGATGTATTGCTGGTGCCCAATGCAGCAATCAGCAGTCAGGCAGGCGACTATTATGTTAGTGTCTGGGAGGACGAGAAGACCAACATCGTCGAGCAGAGGCCGGTCAAGATCGGCCTGCAGGGCAAGACCCAGACCGAGATAGTATCCGGGCTGAGCGAAGGGGAAAAGGTGCTGCTGGAGACAAGCTACGCTCCACCCAAATCGTTACAGCTTACTAAATGAGATAAAGGATGTTTATGATGGCCATTTCAAATACAAGCGGAGGCAACATCTATGGCGAATAATCTTAATGACAGGATGAAATCTGTTTTTGCCACCACGCGTGGCAGGGTGATATTTATAGTCGTTGCTGTGATCCTCCTGGGTGGAATAATTACCGGCGTATATCTGGGCTACCAGAATTACAAATACGTCAGCACGGACAACGCCCAAATCTCGGGGGCACGCGTTAATATCAGTGCAATATCTGCTGGCCAGCTGGTCAGCGTGGACGTTGACTACGGCAGCTATGTGGAAAAAGGTCAGGAAATCGCTACTATAGGCGCACCGCTCTATACCAACAGTGCTTTGCAACAGGGGCAGCAGGGTAATCCAGTGGGCCGTGCTTCCGTAGAGTCCCCGGTCAACGGCTATGTGGCGTATGTATATGCTTATCCCGGGCAAATTCTTTTTGCCGGCACTCCCATTGTAACGATATACGATGTTTCATCGCCCTGGGTGATTGCCAACCTTTCTGAGGCTGACCTTTACAAGATCGAGCCGGGCCAGGACGTAGAAATATCAGTGGACAGCCTGGGCGGCCTGAAGTTCAAGGGCAAGGTGGTGGGAATCTCGGCGGCCAGCGCTGCCACCTTTTCGCTCTTGCCCGCTAATAATACTACAGGCAACTTCATCAAAGTCACGCAGCTTGTACCCGTAAAGATATCCATCGAAAATTCCGGGCATTACATACTTATTCCCGGCACGTCGGTAGAAGTGAAGATAACCGTAAGGTAGTGGGAAGAGCTACCTATGCCAAGAACCAGCGAGTCCAAGGTACTGCTTATCGCCATCGCCGGCACATTCATGGTGATTCTGGATCAGACCATCATGAATACGGCCCTGCCGCATATCATCGCCGTTTTTAATGAGACCGCCGACCGGGCGCAGCTTGTTATCTCCGCCTACCTGATGGCGTCGGCCATATCCACGCCCGCCGCCGCCTTTTTAGTCGAGCGCTACGGTATAAAACGCGTTTATCTGTTCGCCCAGGCCGGTTTCCTGTTCGGCTCCATCCTTTGCGGCCTGTCATGGGATGCCAGTTCCTTGATAACATTTCGTGTGCTGCAGGGGTTATGCGGCGGGCTTCTCGGCCCGCTGGCCATGACCTTCCTCTTTACTACTGTGCCGCCCGAGGACCGCGGCGAGGCTATGTCTCTCTTCGGCATTCCCATGATGGTGGCTCCCGCCATAGGCCCCACACTGGGAGGTTACCTGGTGGACTCCTGGAGCTGGCGGATGTGCTTCTATGTGAATGTGCCGGTGGTCCTCCTGGCCATCCTCATGGGGCTGGCCTGGATCGAGGATACTCCCACGACTGATGTCTCTTTCGACTATAAAGGATTCACCCTGGCGGCGGTGGGGTTCAGCGCCTTCCTGTACGCTCTTTCCTATGCCCCGACCTGGCACTGGGATGACTGGCGCATTATCAGCCTGATATCGGTGGGTGCAATTTGTATCCTGGCCTGGATACTGGTCGAGCTTAACGTAAAGAGGCCATTGTTAGACCTGCGTATGTTTAAAAGCTTCGGCTATTCCCTGGGCATAGGGCTAACTTTTATCACAACTATCGGGTTGTTCTCCTTGATTTTCCTGCTGCCCCTGTTCCTGCAGACCCTGCGCGGATTCACTGCTCTCTTGAGCGGGCTTATGTTATTGCCCCAGGCCATCGGCGCTATGATCACCATGCCGTTGGCAGGCAAGCTTTACGATCGGTTGGGGCCGCGTGTGCCTGCTGTGATAGGGCTGGTCATGCTCGGCGTTTCCACACTGGCCATGCATGGACTCGACCTTAACATGCCGGACAACACCCTGCGCATGATTCTCTTCATCCGTGGTATGGGGATGGGATTCGCCATGATGCCCATCATGACCTATGCCCTCTCCGCCGTGCCCCAGCGCATGACGGCACAGGCTTCATCGCTGCTCAACGTCTGCCGCACCATCTTCGGCTCGCTGGGTATAGCCTTCTTTGCAACTATGCTGGATACCTTCACCAAGCAGAATGTAGCTTCCATCATTCAGACCGTTACCCCCAACTCGATTGTTGATATGAGCTGGCTGGCCCAAGTTCAGGCACTCCTTATGCAAATGGGATTTACATTGCAGATGGCGCACGACGAGGCCATCACCTTGCTGTATCAATATGTCAGTTTAAGGGCTAATATCACGGCCTTTCAAATGGATTATGTTATCAGCGCTGTGGTGGTGCTGCTGGGCGTCCTGCCGGCTATGTTACTGCCTTTCGGGCGCATCAAAAAAGACGCCGGAGAGGCGGCTATTCCGGGTATGGTCGAATAGCTGCCTAAATCCATTTCTTCCTGTGAAAATAGACCAGCATGACGACCGCTACAATCAACATGAAAGCCAGGATAGCCGGGTATCCCAGGGGACTTTCGAGCTCTGGCATGTATTTGAAGTTCATCCCATATAACCCCACGATGAAGGTCAGGGGTATAAATATCGTAGCCACCACCGTCAGCACCTTCATGACCTCGTTGGTCTTATTGCTCATGCTGGAGAGGTAGATGTCTATCAGGCTGCTGACCATGTCGCGCGTATTTTCGATTAAATCCATAGCCTCGAAGATACGGTCGTACACATCACGGAAATAAGCCACAGTCTCGTCCTTTATGAGTGAGGAGTCCTTTTTACTCAGTTCGCTGAGTATCTCCCTGACCGGCCATACGTACTGCCTGAGCTGAAACATGTTTTTCTTGATGCCCTGGATGGAATTTAATGTCTGGCGCGTGGGATTGGCGACCAGCTCGTCCTCCTTGTCCTCGATCTCCTCACCGAAGCTCTCCACTGTACCGAAATAATTGTCCACCACCGTGTCTATGATGCGGCAGGCCAGGAAGTCGGGCCCCATCTTCCTGACTATCGACTCGGCGACCTTTATTTCATCGCGCAGCGGCCCGAAAAAATCACCCGGCCTCTCCTGAAAGGTGATAACGTAGTTGGCTCCGAAAACTACGCTGAGCTGTTCGCTATCGATGGCTTTGGCCTTGATGTCGTATTCCAGCATCTTCAGCATGATAAGAAGATAGTTGGAAAAATCCTCGTATTTTACACGGTGCCCGGTGTTCTCAATGTCCTGTATAGTCAGGTCATGCAGGCCGAAGATGCTCCCCAGGGTCTGCAGCAGACTTAGATCTGTGACCGAGTCAACGTTTATCCAGGTGACGCCGCCGTTTTTTGCCGAAAGGCGGCAGTCATCCAGTGTGGCCCGGCTGTTGAAGCTATAATTACTACGGTCGTAGTGAATAATACTCAGTCCTGTGCTATCCTGTTCAACCATTTGTTTCCTCGTTTATCCGTCTCTTCCCGGTATGAAAGCGAATATATCACCAAATCGAGGAAGAGTAAAGACAATATGATCATATTTATTGGTGGTCTGCCTGGAAGCGTGCCACCTGGGGTTGGTTCAGCAGTTCCCATTTGCCGGTGACGCCGCAGCTCAGGGCGCCCAGCTCGATGTGCAGCATGGCAATGCCGCAATCCAGCCGCTTGGATACGTTATACTGCGGGCCACCGCCGCTTATCGAAACCGTGATGCTGTCCTCCCCGATATTGAAGGACCACGGCTGGCGGTTGGTGGCCGAAGGAGCCAAACGCGCTGCTTCCACGGCTTTCTCAGCCCACTGCGGCCGATGGGAGATGTCGAAGCCGCTGACCATGCTGGCCAGGGGCTTGCGGCGGCGGTTGGCCCCGAAGGCTGAGAATAAATTTTCGCCGAAGGTCCATGCTTCCGTGGTATGCCCTACCGGGCTGACGGCCAGCAACTTTTCTCCGACGCTCAGCTTCAGCATGGATAAAGCTGATTTAGAGCGGTAGGTCAACGCTACCCAGCACGTCCCCAGACCCAGTGAAGTTGCTTCTAAAACTATGCCTTCGCCGGTATAGCCCAGCTTCTCCTGTACGTTGACGTCGGACATATCGCCGATGAAGGCCAGGAAGGCCCGGGCGTTCTTGATGTTCCCGTAAAAACCCAGGGCGTGGGAGAAGATGTCATCGGGCGGCTCAGGTACGAATTCCACCCTGGCTGAAGAGTAGGGCCTGAACTCGCCGCATGCCTGCTGCAATTTCTCCGCGGCATCTTTTTCGATCGGCCTGCTTTTATCATAGCTTCGCCGAGAGCAGCGTACTGCGATGGCGTGGTACCAGCTAAGCGGAAGTGCGGTCATAGAATTTACTCCTATATGTTCATTACCGGAGGCACATATTGTGTTAAATTTAGATTCTTGTGCACTAATTGTCAAGACGTTTTACTGCGGGTATTTTTATTTTGCACGTAACCTCATGGATGCTATAATCAGGTCAAAATTCAGTCTTATAAGTAGTCTGATATAGCGAGGTAGACCATGGAAAGTTCAAAAAATACTGCGGTTTCAATTGCCGTGCCGTTCAAAGGCCTGTATTTCAGCGATTATAGATTATATTTGTTTTCCGCGGGTTTGATAGCCATGGATGTTGCCGTGCCATGGTGGACACACCAGTTTGGCGTCGCTGGGGCCGCGCTGCTGCCCATGCAATTTTTTGTTTTGCTGGCGGGATTGATGTTTGGCTGGCGGGCCGGGCTTTTTATAGGCTTGATCAGTCCTGTAGCCAGTTATCTGCTGTCGGGGATGCCGTTGATGGCATTGTTGCCTCAGATAACGATTGAGAGCCTTACCTACGGATTTACTGCAGGTTTGCTGCGCGAAAGACTTAACCTGGGTAGCTTTAAATCGCTGGCCTTATCCATGCTGTGCGGCAGGTTGATGCTGCTTGCGGCTGTGACCGTTATATATTGGAGCCGCAGCATTCCGTTACCGTTGACAATACCAGTGGTGGCCGGTATGCTTCCGACGGTTATCTCGCCTCTATCCTATGTCGCTGCTGCAGTTTTAATGGGCTTGCCAGGCATCTTAGCCCAGCTGGCGCTTATACCGTTTGCAGCAAGGGCGGCTGACCGCTGGCTGCAGAAGGTCTGAAGGCTTTGAACCCCTCCTGGATCGAGGAATTCCACAACAGCGCCGACACACTGCGGGTTTATAAAGGCGGCAGCCTTATCTTCAGATCTGATAAAGACCGGCTGGCTCCCCTGATCGATTTCTTAAGGGATTTTGCTCCGGCCGGAGGGCAGGCATATTTCCTGGACAGGGTTGTGGGCAACGCAGCCGCTTTGCTATTGGTTAAGGCCCGCTGTTCCGAGGTGTACTCAGAGGTGGGCAGCGAATTGGCGGCACACACATTGCGCGATGCCGGCATAACATTTGAATTCAAGCTCACCGTCCCCTTTATTGTTAACCAGAGTGGCGATGATATGTGCCCCATGGAGAAGCTTTCGCTGGATAAGACGCCGGAAGACTTCTGGCAAGAGTTGCAGACCTCCAAATAATCGACATTTGCCTGTGCTGGCAGCAGTGCCCAAATAGAATTATAATGCGGCATACCAATTAAGGAGGTAATAAAGTGGCTGATAGTTATCCGGTAAGCATGGCTATCGACTATCCCGATCGCAAGCTCAACAGGTTGACCAGTTTCTTCCGCATATTCACTGTTATACCCATTATGATCTTATTCCTGGCGTTGCTGGGCGGCGGCTACAAGTATACTGCCGGATCAGGCGACACTGGCTGGGCTGTTGGCATGGGTTTCTTATTCCTTCCCATTCTGTTGATGCTCCTGTTCAGAAAGAAATATCCCAGGTGGTGGTATGACTGGAATTTCAATCTGGCCAGCTTCGCTTTAAGGGTAGGCGCTTATATCTGCCTGCTGACGGATGTCTATCCCTCCACGGACGAGGAGCAGTCCGTTCATCTGGAGTTGCCTTATCCTGATGCAGCTACCGAGCTGAACCGCTGGCTGCCGCTGGTGAAATGGTTTCTGGCCATCCCTCACTTCTTTGTATTGATATTTCTGGAGTTGGCCGCACTGGTGGTTACATTGATTGCCTGGTTCGCCATACTCTTTACCGGCCTTTATCCCAGGGACCTGTTCAATTTTGTGGTCGATGTCTTAAGATGGAGGTTGAGGGTGGCAGCCTACTTCATCATCCTGACCACGGACAAATATCCGCCTTTCAGGCTGGGCGTTTAATTTTCTGAACTGGCACAAGAAGGGAATACCTATAAAGACAAGCGTGGGGACCGGCTCATTGTTCGGGTGGGTGGTTCTCGCGTTTGTTTTCATACATAAATTTGTCGGCGGTATCCAACAGCTCGCTGAGATTGCAAGGCTCGCTGGATGCCCTGCAGGCTATCCCGAAGCTGAGTGAAAGCTCATAAGGCTTCTTTTCACGGGTGTTGTAGTCTTTAAGTTTGTTCTCGAGGCGGTTTACGATCGCCTCGGAGTAGGCCTGGTCTGCGCCTGCCATGAAGACGGCGAACTCGTCGCCGCTTATGCGGCCCACGATATCCGATTCACGGAAGGTCTCTTTAAGCATCCTGGAGGCATTGACCAGAGCGGCATCGCCCTCCAGGTGCCCCATGTTATCGTTGATCCATTTCAATTTGTCTATATCGGCGAATAGCAGGGTCACGCCCCTGTCCATGCGGTAGCTCAGCTTTAGCTGCTGGTTGGCCAGGGTGAGGAAACCCCTTCTGTTATAGAGTCCCGTGAGGTCGTCTATGAGAGAAAGCGACCTGAAGAGGTCTTCGTTCTGTTTGCGTTCCGATACATCGACGATGGTGCCCAGTGTAGCCTGCCTGCCTTCATAATGTATGGAGGAAACCGATTCCATGAACCACTTTAGTTTGCCGCTGGCGGTCTTGACGCGGTAGTCGTAAGTCTGGAAACGGTCTTTGGACGACTTGAGCGCCTTGACGGCTTCCTGGCGGACGCGGGCCGCATCTTCCGGCAACACCAGTGAAAGCGCTTCACGGTCTATAAGCTCGCCTTCGGCGAATCCCAGGTAGTTGCGGAACTGGGGATTGACCAGCCTGAACTTGCCATCCTGGACGATATACATGCCGATGGGCGACCGGCTGAAAATGGCGCGGAAGAGATCCTCGGCCTCTTTGCGTTCCGTGATGTCCTGGCCCGAGCTGAAGGTGCCCACGATCCTACCTGTTTCATCCCTGAGCAGCTCGTTATGCCAGGTGATGATCCTTTCTTCGCCGCCTGATGTCATCACCGGCCTTTCCTGATATCTTTCCAGCTCGGCGTGGCCGGACATTATATTTACATAATCATTTTTAACGGCCTGCCGTATGTTGAGCGGGAGGAACATGTCGAAGGGCTTGCCCAGGATATCCGCCTCTGCAGCCCCCAGGATCTCCCTGCCTTTGCGGTTAATCATAGTGACCTTTTGCTCGGCGTCCTGGGACAGAAGTATCGACTCCTCGAGGTCGAGGATATTCTGTAATTTATCGCGTTCTTTTTTCAGCAGGCCGCTGCTTTGCGCCAGGTTATAAAAGAGGATGTCATAGGGCTTTAAAAGGTGCACTACGACTATGGCCCGGTAGATCAGCAGGAATGAGATCAGGTAAAACAGGTGCCCCAGTATGCTGAACTGGCTGGTAGGGTCCTTATACAGCATGAAGCACAACTCAGCTGCGATACTGACTCCGATTGAAAGCAGTAAGTAGAGCAATACGTCGCGGTCAAACTTTTTACGTGATAACCAGAGCATTCCGGCCGCCATAATGAAAAATGCACAGACTACGAATTCGCTGACGATATAAAATGGGGTCGGCCCTTCGCCCCAGACGTACGACATTGGGAAGATGTTCCAGAGGAACGTGGAGAGCAAGACCAGCAGCGTGAGAGCACCGAGGCCTAACAACGTAAAAGTTGCTCTGAATCTGCGCTGAACAAAAACCGGGGCTACCAGCAGGGCTATGCTCTGTAGATATCTGGCGGCTATCCATAGCTGTGTATCCGCATCCGAAGAGTAGGTGAGGAATAGGGGCATACCCTGATAAGTCAGGGTATGCATGAGCTGCAGTGCGCCCACGTAGAGATAAGCGATGCCCAGGAAGGTGAAATAGTGGTTATCGGTATAACGGCGGGAATTCCAGGCTATGATGAATATGCTGAAGCATACTACTATGCTGCAAAGCTCTATTATGGTGTGAAACAGGAGATAGTTGTACAGACTGGTCAGATAAATGGCGGCCAGGATGATGATGCCTGATAGAGCGCGCCAGGTAATTCCGAACTTGGTCAAATACCACCCCCGGCAAAAATCGGTGGGACTGGAAAATCAAATCTGTTGTTTCGGCCAAGATTATAACAGACTCAGCCGGACGTTAATAGAGGATTTCCACTAAATTTTAATCAATTTATGACATTTTGCAGGATTTCGACGTCTGCATGTTTGGCCGGACTGCCTTTGAACCGCACAGCCACGAAGTCGAATCGCCAGTTCTCGTCAGGCTTTCCGTGGGCATTCAAATAGTCCAGCGCCGTCGAAATCAGCCGCTGTTTTTTCCCGCTGGTTATCGATTCCTCCGGCGACCCGAAAGATGTACCTGTCTTGCTGCGCACCTCGATAAACACCAGGGAGTCTTTGTGGCGGGCTATGATATCTATCTCGCCGTAGCGGCAGCGGTAGTTTTGCTCAATAATACGGTAGCCCTTCTTTTTCAATGCTGAGCAGGCCAGTTTCTCCCCGGCGTCGCCCTTCTCCTGTTTATTCATATCATCCTAGCCAGGTCGCGCACCGGCCCGAAGGTCATGCGGTGGATATGGCATGCACCGTAGCGCTGAAGACATTTCAAATGTTCGCTGGTGCCGTAGCCCTTGTGATCGCGAAATTTATATTGCGGGTACTTGGCGTCCAGCTTCAGCATTATACGGTCGCGCGTCACCTTGGCCACCACCGAGGCGCAGGAGATTACCAGACAGGAGCAGTCGCCTTTGACTATGCCCTTTTGAGGTATGCGCAGCCGCGGCAGAGGCACGGCGTCCGTCAACAGATAATCGGGGGGTTTTTTCAGCTGCCCGATGGCCAGCTTCATAGCCTTTTTGGTGGCATTTAAAATGTTGATATTGTCGATGATCTGCGGGGAAATGATGCCTGCGCTGAACTCCAGTCCCGAATCCTGCATGAGTGAGAAGATATTTTCACGGATGGTTTTCTGGAGCTGCTTGCTGTCCCTGACCATCGCCAGCCAGTGGAAATCGGCATGTTCGGGCAGTACCACCACCGCCGCCACCACGGGTCCGGCCAGCGCTCCTCTCCCCGCTTCGTCCAGGCCGGCCACGCGGCGGTACCCGGCCGCGAAAAGGGCCTGTTCCTCACTGCGGTCCGGCCGGGCTTGAACCCGCTTTACAACTTTCTTCAATTGTTTCACCGGGATAATGGATTCTGTATCTAGTGCAAGGCAAAAGCCGGGTACTTTTTTTGCAGGGCGGGCAGCAGGCTCTCCCACACCAGGCGGCTAATTTCCTCGGGAGGTTGCAGGGCCTGGATGATACGCCATCTCTCGGGTTGCAACTGAGCCGATTTCAGGTAGCCGTTGCGAATCTTGTAGTGAAATGAGATATTTTCAGCTTCAAAGCGGTCGTCCCCGCTGTTGCGCTTGCGTCCCAGACCGACTTCCGCCTGTGCATCGAGCAGAATCGTGATATCCGGGCTCAATCCACTCGCTGCCAGCTCATTGATCTCTTCGATCATCTTCAGGTCCAACCCTCGGCCGTATCCCTGGTAAACAAAGGTCGAATCGGAAAAACGGTCGCAAATCACCACCTTGCCGGAAGAAAGGGCAGGCAGGATAATGTCTGAGATCAGTTGAAAGCGGCTGGCGGCAAAGAGGAATAGTTCCGCTTCGGCTGCAATATGGAAATCGCGTTTTACCTTCAATATGTCCCTGATCTTATTTCCCAGGGGCGTCCCTCCCGGCTCGTGCGTTAGGGTGCATGGCAGCCCGTGCTGCCTGAGTGCATTATAGAGAAGCCGGGTCTGGGTGCTCTTGCCGCAGCCCTCGCACCCTTCGAAGGTGATGAATAAGCCGGGATAAGAAGTCATAACTTAACAACAAATATAACGCGGTCTCAGTTATTTACTATTTTAACGTGGCGCGCCGGTTCCTTGCCAGTGCTCCTGGATGCCACGTCATGCCTTTCGGCCAGCAGATGCTGCAGCCGCCGGATGAAGGCATTCTGCGGGCTTAACTCAACTTCCTTCCTGCCGTTTTTCACCTGTTCGATAGCGCTCATGGCCTCATCGAGGGCTGTATCTACAACCTGGTCCCGTGGCCCCGTATAGATAGTATCCAGGCAGTGGCGCAGTTGTTGAAGGCTGTTTCCCCGGATGGCGTATACAGGTATTCCCAGCAGCTCGGCGTCCCTCAACTTTTGAGGTTTGCGCCGGAAGTAGTTTTTGGTAGTTATCAGCAGGTTGGATTTCTTCAGGTCGTCGGTTATATCGATATTCATCGCTTTCTCATGGGCCGCCTGCTCCAGGATGGGGCGGTTGATGCCGAAAAGGTAGACGTGCAATTTCTCCTTTTTAGCTTCGCTATGGCTGTGTTGCGGTTCGTGCATGGCTGCGCCCTGCTCTTTGACTATATTGCCCTCCTGGTCCAACCAGCGTATCTCCGACTGGCTCTCCCTGCCGTGCAAAACCGAGTCCACCGCCGCTGCCACGTTGGGATGGACCAGCACCTTGTAGCGCTCCTGGATCTCCACCACGATATCGAAGGTGGGAGGCGCTTTGCGTTCCAGGACGGACTTCTGCGTATGGCGGCGCCGTGCTTCCTCGTCGCCCAGCGTGACGGTCTGTATGCCGCCGATCAAGTCGGAGAGGGTGGGGTTCATCATCAGGTTCTCGAGGCTGTTGCCGTGAGCCGTCCCGACCAGCTGCACGCCGCGCTCGGCAATGGTTCTTGCGGCCTCGGCCTCCAGGCTGGTGCCGATCTCATCGATTATGATCACCTCGGGCATATGGTTTTCTACCGCTTCTATCATCACGGCGTGCTGTAAAGTTGGAGTGGGGACCTGCATGCGCCGGGCATGGCCGATGGCGGGATGTGGGATATCTCCGTCCCCGGCGATCTCGTTGGACGTATCGACTACAATTACGCGCTTCTTCAGATCGTCTGCCAGCACCCGCGCCGTCTCGCGCAGCATGGTGGTCTTGCCGATGCCGGGGGGACCCATAAGCAGCACATTTTTCCCCGTTTCAACCAGGTCCTGGATTATTTTGGCCGTACCCATGACCGCCCTGCCCACACGGCAGGTCAGGCCCACGATCTTACCTTCCCTGTTGCGTATGGCGGAGATGCGGTGCAGGGTGCGCGTCAGGCCTGCGCGGTTGTCGCCGCTGAAGCTGCCGATCCTTTTGACAACGTGCTCGATATCCGATTCGGTGAGTTCGTGGTCGCCCAGGAAAACCTCGCGGCTGGGGAAGCGCGCCTCGGGCGGGCGGCCCAGGTCCATGACTATTTCCAGCAGGTCGCCGTCTTCAAGCTCCTTCAGAAGTTCATCGGAGATATTATGCGGCATAACTGCCAGCAGCGATTGTATGTCATCGATATTTACTGTCTGCATAATAACCTCCTTTCAATAGATTTTATCGGGCCTGGGGAAAAGCCTGCGGATGAACGAGGATTAAGCGGGGATGCGCGCAAAACTGTAGAAAAGTTGAAAAATCTGCGGTCTGCCTTTTTATCATATAACAGTGTCTACAGCCTCATGGGGCTCAGAACACAATTCTATATTACCATCCCCTGGTGGCCATCAGGCTGTCTTCCGGGATAGCCTTGATATCCAGGCCCGGCATGGCGGCGCCCAATGCCTTCGAGACCTCGGCGATGATGGCCGGATCTTTATAGTGGGTTACCGCCTTTACAACTGAGATGGCGCGTGCTTCAGGATCGCTGGACTTGAAGATGCCCGATCCGACAAACACACCCTCGGCGCCCAGCTGCATCATAAGTGCTGCATCGGCGGGTGTAGCTACGCCACCGGCCGCGAAATTGACCACGGGCAGCTTGCCCGTCTTATGGACTTCGATCACCAGCTCCAGCGGGGCTCCCAGCGCCTTGGCCTCGGCCGGCAGCTCGTCCTCTGACATGGACTGCACCCTGCGCATGGCCGACTGTACCGCGCGCATATGGCGCACGGCCTCAACGATATTTCCGGTGCCGGCTTCGCCCTTGGTACGAATCATGGCTGCACCTTCCGAGATGCGGCGCAGAGCTTCACCCAGGTCACGGCAGCCGCAGACGAAAGGGACTTTGAAATCATGCTTCCAGACGTGATGGCTCTCGTCAGCCGGCGTCAGCACCTCCGACTCGTCTATAAAGTCTACGCCCAGCGCTTCGAGAACCTGGGCCTCGACGAAGTGTCCTATGCGGCACTTGGCCATCACCGGTATGGTTACCGCCTTCATGATAGCTATAATGACCGTGGGATCAGCCATGCGTGCCACGCCGCCTGCGGCGCGGATATCGGCCGGCACACGTTCCAGTGCCATTACGGCGCAGGCCCCGGCGTTTTCCGCTATTTTGGCCTGGTCGGGCGTTACTACGTCCATGATAACCCCGCCCTTGAGCATCTGGGCAAGGCCGGTTTTTACTTTCCAGGTTCCTGTGTCAGTCATTTCAGTATCCTCTTGAAGTTCAGTAGATATACGATTGATTTATAGCTGTAAGTGAATTATAGCATTTATCTGAAGCGATTTGAATTTGTTATAATGTTGAATCGGCGGACGTCGGATGGGCATGTAGGCTCAAATTAGCCCCCGTAGATAGTGAAAAATGATGCCAGAGTATCAGAAAATTACCCTTGACAACGGCCTGGGTATGGTTACCTGTCCCATGCCGCATACGCGTTCCGTTTCGGTGCTGTTTTTCGTCAGGGCCGGTAGCTGTTACGAGAGGGCCGACCAGGCGGGCATCTCACATTTCATCGAGCATATGTGCTTCAAAGGCACGGCCCGGCGTCAGACCTCGCGGGAGATCAGCGAGGCTATCGAGGGCGTGGGCGGCATCATGAACGGCGGTACCGACCGCGAGCTTACCTCTTACTGGTGCAAACTGGCCAGCCAGCACATGGAAACTGCGGTGGATGTGATCGTGGACCTTCTGCGCAACCCGCTATACCGTGAAGAGGATATCGATAAAGAGCGGCAGGTGATCATCGAAGAGATCAACATGAGCCTGGATTCACCCCAGCAACGGGTCGGCATGATCTTCGATGAAACCATGTGGCCCGACAGCCCCATGGGAAGGGATGTGGCCGGTAGCAAGGAGACGGTCTCCTCCATCAATCGTCAGCAGATGAAGGGTTTTATGGGTGGCTATTATACTCCGGACAACATGCTGGTCAGCCTGGCCGGGGATTTCGACCCTGATAAAGCGGCGCAGATCATTGAGCGCTCAACCGAAGGATGGCAGCGGGGCGTCAAGCCCGAATACTTTTCCAGCAGGCCGGGGCAGACGAAACCCAGGGTACGCATTGAATATCGCGAGACCGAGCAGGTCAACCTGGTGCTGGGCGTGGAGGGCGTATCGTTATTTCATCCGGACAGGTTTGCCATAGACCTGTTGAGCATGATGCTGGGCGAGGGCATGAGCAGCAGGCTGTTCACGGAGATCAGGGAAAAGCTGGGCCTGGCTTATGATATTCACAGCTATGTAGAGCACTTCCTCCAGACAGGTGTTTTCGTCATCCAGGCCGGGATCGACCCGGGCCAGACTGAGAAAGCTACCGGGGCCATTCTGGAGCAGTTGGGGCGTGCCAGGGACGGCGTCTCGGACATGGAGCTGCACAAGGCCAGGGAGATGGCCAAAGGCAGGCTGCTGCTGAGCATGGAGAACAGCCGTAACGTGGCGGGCTGGTACGGCGCCCAGGAAATGCTCATGGGCCGCATCATGAGCGTCGACGATGTCACTGAAATCATCGAGAATATTACGGCGGAAGATGTAAAGCGTGTGGCCGGGGAACTGTTCCTGACGGATAAACTGAACCTGGCCGTCGTGGGCCCAATCCAGAATGAAAGCGCCCTGGCCGATCTTTTGACCATAAAATAAATAGATATAATAAAAAAAGGCCGCTTGTACAAGCGGCCTTTTTTATTTAATTCGACTGTTGAGTTAGTACTCAGGCATGGGTGGCATGGATGACATCTTATCCTTCTCGGGGATATCGCAGACCAGCGCTTCCGTTGTCAGGATCATGCAAGCGATGCTGGCAGCGTTCTCCAGGGCGGTCCGGGTGACCTTCAAGGGATCGATGATGCCTTTGGTGACCATATCGGTATAATCGTTGTTGAGGGCATCATAGCCTACGCCCTTCTTGCTGCGCCTCACCTTGTCAACCACTACCGAGCCTTCCTGGCCGGCGTTAATGGCGATCCAGCGCAGGGGCTCTTCCACGGCCTTCTTAATAATCTCGCAACCGGTCTTTTGGTCGCCCTCGACCTTGAGCTTATCGAGAACGGGGCTGGCGTTGATAACGGCCACACCGCCGCCGGGCAGTATGCCTTCCTCGACGGCTGCCCTGGTGGCTGAGAGGGCGTCCTCGACGCGGTGCTTCTTCTCTTTAAGNNCCGCCGGCCAGCTTGGCCAGGCGTTCCTGCAGCTTCTCCTTGTCGTAGTCGGAGGTTGTCTCTTCGATCTGGGCCTTGATCTGCTTGATGCGGGCTTTGATGGCCTCATCCGAGCCTTTGCCTTCTACAATGGTGGTATTGTCCTTATCGGAGACCACCTTGCGGGCGCGGCCCAGGTCGGCCACTGTGGTGGAATCGAGCTTGCGGCCTATCTCCTCGGAGATGACCTTGCCGCCGGTCAGCATGGCGATATCTTCCAGCATGGCCTTGCGCCTGTCGCCGAAGCCCGGGGCTTTGACGGCCAGACAATTGAGCGTGCCCCTCAGCTTATTGACCACCAGTGTGGCCAGGGCCTCGCCGTCGATATCCTCGGCAATGATGACCAGGTTCTTGGATACCTGCAGTACCTTCTCAAGCACGGGCAGGAGATCGGAAATGGCCGAGATCTTCTTATCGGTAATCAGGATATAGGGGTCTTCGAGCTCCGTCTTCATCTGCTCGGCATTGGTTACGAAATAGGGGCTGATGTAGCCGCGGTCGAACTGCATGCCCTCGACGAATTCCGTCTCGAACTGCAGGCCTTTGGACTCCTCAACGGTGATAACGCCGTCTTTGCCCACCTTGTCCATGACCTCGGCAATCAGGTTGCCGATGTGCTCATCGGCGGCGGAGATGGTAGCCACCTGGGCCACCTGCTCTTTGGTGGTTACTGGGGTGGACATCTTCTTGAGCTCTGCCACCATGGCCTCGACGGCTTTTTCGATGCCGTACTTGAGGGCCATAGCGTCGGCGCCGGCAGCGATATTTTTGAAACCTTCGGTAACTATGGCCTGGGCCAGTACCGTGGCGGTGGTGGTGCCGTCACCGCACTTATCATTGGTTTTGCTGGATGCTTCCTTGATCAGTTGCGCCCCCATGTTCTCGAACGGATCGGGGAGATCGATATCTTTGGCGATGGTGACGCCGTCGTTGATCACGCTGGGCGGGCCGAATTTCTTATCCAGTGCCACGGGGCGGCCGCGGGGTCCCAGTGTTACCTTCACGGCGTTGGTCAGGGCGTCGATGCCGTTTTTCAAAGACCGGCGGGCATCCTCTCCGTATTTAATCTGTTTTGGCATTTAACCTCTTTCCTCCTAAAAATATTGGTTCCTTAGATTCAAATGGGCCTATTTTTTCTTGGCAATGATGTCGGCTTCCCTGAGGATGATCAGCTCGTCATCGCCTTCCTTGTATTCCTGGCCTCCGTATTTGGCATAGATAACGATGTCGCCTACGGCCACGTCTATGGGCAGCCTCTTGCCTTCGTCGGTCATTTTGCCCGGCCCTACAGCCAGGACCTTGCCTTCCTGTGGTTTCTCTTTGGCAGTATCCGGCAGATAGATACCGCCCTTTGTCATCTCCTCTTTTTCAAGAGGTTTTACAACCACTCTGTCGCCCAAGGGTTGAATTTTTACAGCCATTCTTACCTCCTAATAAAATTAGCAATCTCTTTACGAGACTGCTAAATATGGTAGCACAAAAAATTATCAATGGCAAGGGTTGACTGCTAAAAAATGAGTGCGCTATAGGAGCTAAAAGTTGTAGCCGGCCTTCTTATAATCGTCCATGGCCCTATCCTGCAGGCCGGACTTGTCGGCCAGTTCGGCCGCGTGGCTCCACATGCCCTGCGATTCGTAGTCCTGCAGCTTGTTTTCCAGGGAAGGTGAGTCAGCGGTTTCTACCGTGCAGGCTGAGAAGCGCGATATCACACGCCTGACTCCGTTCCCGCACCTGGGACAGCAGGTGATGGGGGCATCCGACATTTTTTGCAGGGTGTCGAAGCCCCGGGTGCAATAGCTGCACCCTTTCTCCGAAGGCCTGTATTCATAGATCGGCATATTTCCTCTGCGGATTTATTTTGCCACCGCCCGTGTCCGATGTCTAATTGGCACCTTGTGTTTGTCGATTAACTGAAGTAAAAATAACGCATGCTATTTCCCGGCCGTCTGTCGTATATTCTCAGGCCCCCCTGTACTCTCGGATGGCCAGCCGGGCTCATAGCCGGTAGCCTAACTCAGCGGGAACGACCGGGCC
Organism: Dehalococcoidia bacterium; assembly: GCA_003142375.1. Lineage (GTDB taxonomy): Bacteria > Chloroflexota > Dehalococcoidia > GIF9 > UBA5629 > UBA1162. The sequence continues at coordinate 90,782 of PLME01000019.1, forward strand.
TCAGCCTATTACTAAGTGCCTATTGATAAGTTCAAGGCTGTTGCTATAATAGCAGGCAGGGGTGAGTTATGGATATTCAACTGACGAACGGAATAGTGGGTGTAACCTGCCTGGCATTCGCGGCCATAGGCACATTCCTGCTGGTGCCGGACCGCGAGTTGACTGTGAGGGAAAGGATAGGGATTCATACCATCTTCTGGTCATTCATACTTTACGCCATGTGGATAATCTACACGCTGGCTGGGAGAGAGCAAGGCTGGGACAAATACTTCCTTCTGGGCTTCCCTTTCCTGCTGGGCTTGTTGCTGAGCCTGCTTTCGGAATTGAACTCCCGGCAACCCCCGTTTAACATCGCTGACCCGCGAATAAAAAAAATAGCACTGGATACGTGGAAGAGGCTGCCCAACAACGTGAAAAGGGGATTGCAAAAGACGGTCATGAATGTGCAGTCCATCCCCGAGTGGAGCGCCCTGGACCGGGAGGGCTTCAAGCCGGCAAAAATAACTGCCGCCAGATGGTTCCCCATCCTGCCATACCCGGCCAGAGGCATTATCCATATCTCTGCCGGCGATTGTCAGGGCCTGGCCGCATCCGTAATTACTGGTACGCTCGCCCATGAATTCGCCCAGGCTTACCAGTCGACGCGGACCCCTTTTGACAGCGAGGCGATCAACAGGGCGGGCGACGAGCTTCCGCTTAAGTGGGGCTTCAAAAAGGAAATCAAGGAATTGATAGATCAGAGAAAGGCAGGTGCCTGAATCATTATCCATTACGAATAGTCTATCATTTTTAAAATCCTCAGCCTTTGACAATGCTTGACAGCTAGAGTACCTTGAAACTATGGAGATATTGTATGCCACGAGAGGTTGAACTAGATCGCTTCACAGTCAAGACTGATGAAGGCAAAGAATACACGATTATTGAATACCAAGAGTATATTCAGGACAGGAATTCGGATGCAGAAAAAGTAGGTCTGAAAAGATGGACTACTTCCGAAGAATTGCATATCCACTACATCGATCCCAAGACATTTAAGATATTCGAGACTGGTGAGATAGTTAGGAAAGTCTGAGCGTCGAAATCCCAACTTACACGCTCCGAGTAAAATTCAAATTGATAAAATACACGTTAACGTGTAAAATTGGGATAAATGGCCAATTGTAAAGGTGGTGAAAGCTGGGACTCGCGGCGCATCAGGGCCCTGCGCAGGCATCTTAATCTTACTCAGATGGGGATGGCCGGTGAGCTGGGCACCAGGCAGCAGACCATCAGCGAATGGGAAAATGGGGAATACCAACCGCGGGGCGCCTCGGCCAGGCTGCTCTCCATCATAGCCGACCGCTGCCATTTCGAATACCGGGCCGGGCCGAAGTAAACCCTTATTATTTTTTTACCTGTTATTACACGTTAACGTGTAGAATTCGATGGAAAAGATCACCGAAAAGAACGTAGCGGGCTTGTGGAGGAGTGGCCTAATCTCAGGGCTGGAGGATGACCTGGGGAATGACATACAGGTTATCCATCCCGGAAGGGGCAGCACCGGGGTGGGATGCGACTTTCAGGATGCCGTTATAGAGATGAATGGGGAAAGGATCGTGGGCGATGTAGAGATACATGTGACATCCGACCTCTGGCTCAAGCATGGGCATGGCGCCAACCCGCTTTATAACGGCATAATCCTGCACGCCGCTATGTGGCAGCGGGGTGGCCTGCCGGTGAAGCTGCAGAACGGCAGGACCATCCCCACCGTGATCTTGCACAAATATATACCCGGCGGTATGGAAGATATCTGCTTGGCCTCGAACATAACCGCCCCAGGCTGCCCTTACAGCGAGCGGCGGGCAGTGCGGAATAAATTGCACCGTATACTGTCCCGGGCCGGCATGCAAAGGTTTAGTCAGAAAATGGACAGATTTTCCGCCTCTTTACGCAACGATAATGCTTCGCAGGTGTTATATAAAGCCATTTGCAGGGCGTTGGGCTATTCCCGGAATACGGCACCCTTTGAAAGGCTGGCCGCGTTGCTGCCGCTTTCCCTGTTGGAGAAATACATCGCCGGCGATGTGCTTAAAAGGCGGGCCTGCCTCTTCGGCGTAGCAGGACTGCTGCCGTCGCAGAGGCCGGGAGCGGGCATTTTATCCGATGATGAAGCATGTATGATGGAAGAAAGATGGCAGGCGATCGGGCTGCCTTCCTCCCCGATAGCTTATTCTGCATGGAAAATTGCCTGCGTCAGGCCGGGCAACAGCCCGCTCAAAAGGCTGGCCGGCCTGAGTCACCTGCTGGCCAAGTTTGAGGATACGGGGTTATTGGCCGGGTTGTCCCTGCTGACCGGTGCGGCCCCGCTTAAACAGGCGTCCGGCATACTGGAAAACTCCATGATGGTCAAAGGTGAAGGCTACTGGACATGCCACTATGATTTCGGCCGTTCCCATGAGTGCGGCACGGCTTTGATCGGGAAGGGGCGTGCCCGGGATATAATTATTAATGCCGTCTTGCCTTTTTCCCTGGCCCGTGCACACGAAAAGGACGACGAAAAACTGAAGCGCAAAATATCGGCTATATACAGGAGCTGCAAGGCCTTGCCGGGCAACGAGCTGACCAGGTATATGCAGCACGAGCTGTCGATCGAAAGCCGGGAGAGAATGACTGCCTGCCTGCAGCAGGGGTTGCTGCACATCTATCACTCGTGGTGCCGCGTCAAGGATTGCCGGAGTTGCCCGGTAGCTATAGGCCGAATGCCAGACTAGGAATGACGTCCAGCCCGTCGTTATCGGCGGCCTGCCCCGACATCAGCCGGTAGTAGGCGCAGGAGCCGACCATACCGGCATTGTCCGTACATAGGATGGGAGGCGGTATCAGCACCGGCAGAGGAGAAGCGGCCAGCATACGGCTGCGCAGCGCACTGTTAGCGGCCACGCCTCCCGCCAGCAATATCCCTTTTACGCCGTGCCGTTTAGCGGCCTGTATGCTTTTGGTGACCAGCACGTCTACGATGGCGTCCTGAAAGGCGGCAGCCGCCTCCCGGGTCCATTTCTCGTCTCTGTCGTTTTGAGCCTCGGCCATGTGCAGCAGGGCTGTCTTTACCCCGCTGAAGCTAAAGTCATCGGTATCCTTCAGCCATGCGCGGGGCAAGGAAAGCGAGGTAGTCACTCCATTGGTGACTGCCTGGATGGCCGGCCCGCCGGGATAGGGCAGGCCCAGTATCCGGGCCCCCTTATCGAAGGCCTCGCCGGCGGCGTCGTCCCTGGTGCTGCCCAACTTCTGAAAGTGGCCGTGCTCCCGCATCAAGATCAGGTCGCTGTGTCCGCCCGAGACGATCAGACACAGGCAGGGCAGCTCGGGTTGGACTGCTGTGAGCCAGTTGGCGTAGATATGTCCTTCAAGGTGGTTAATGCCTATCAGCGGCAGCTTGTTGGCCAGCGCCAGCGCCTTGGCGAAGTTGACTCCCACGATCAATGAACCGGCCAGCCCCGGCCCCTTGGTCACCGCCACGGCATCGAGCTGGCCCTGGTCGATGCCTGCCTCTTTGAAGGCCTGTTCGCTCACCGGCACGATGGTCAGCATGTGCTGGCGCGAGGCTACTTCCGGCACGATGCCGCCGTAGCGGGCATGGATTTCCACCTGCGAGGCGATCACATTGGAGAGGATATTGCGGCCGTCCTTTACGATGGCAACCGAGGTCTCGTCGCAGGATGTTTCAACTGCCAGGATAATCACGGCAGGGATTATAGCACAAAGCTAAATCCCGAAATCCGCTAATCGATTTTATAGCCAAGAAACCTCAGGGGGCTTCCTCTCTATCCATTTCTTAAATTCAAATTTGGGATAGCCTATGGCTAGACCACCGTAGACCTTATGGTTCTCGGGAAGGTTGATCAAACGACAGATTGACTTATCACGCTGACAGGCCGCCAAGATATATCCGGTGTAGAAGCTACCTAATCCCAATGAATAGGCCATTAAAGCTGCATTCTGAATGGCTAATTGAGCATTGATGTCCGCCATAGCAGACCGCTCATCCGCGTGGAATATTATCAAAGCCGGGGCGTTGCGCAAAATACGGTCCGTGCCACTTTTAACTAGAGCAACCAGTCTTTTCAGTTGAGGAATACTTTTAAAAAAAGCGCCAGAATGCTTCCCCAGACTCATTGAAATCAGTGGCTTCATCAATGGATTACGCGCCTTAGTCACCGAACCGGAGATTAGATTCGTAGTGGCCCGTACCATTTCCTCTAATGTTTTCTTGTTCTGGACTACAATATATCTTGTCGTTTGCGTATTATGAGAGGTTGGGGCAAATCGTGCTGCATCTATTATCCGCTCAATCTGCTGTTTTTCGACAAATTTGTCCTGAAAGGCTCGTGTCGATCTTCGAGTCCTTAATAGTTCCAATACCCCTTCCTGAGACGGCAAGTTCTTTTGATTAACTGGTTGGATATAGCCCTGGGGAAATCCTGAGTGAACAATGGCATCTTTGGGGCAAATAGCTGCACAATGACCGCAAGAATTACAGAATTCTAAATCATGAGCTTCAGGAAAGGAATCCTTGGATATTTGGATGAAAAGTTTACCCGGACACTCTTGAACACATATGGCGCATTTGGAACACAAATCCGCCTTTACGATGATTGTCGGAATCATTTCAATCCTCCTGCTGTTATTCGCTTCCTCTTCAGCACCGTAAGGCTCTCCGGTACATCGATGGCTGTGGATATTCAGAATCAATCTTACGCATGGAATGATGTTTAATGGGATATACGTTACGCCGCGCTAAAAATCGAAGAGCAAAGGCATCTGTGAATTAACATCGATATGTATATTCCCCACTTGGCTGAAGTCAGCTTATAGGGACCCATCCAGTTCATCCGCTACCTGTCTTTTACAGGCCCTGCAACGTTGTGCACCCCTGAAAAGAGGGCTACCACACGAAGGGCAGTGATATCGTTTACATTCTGAGCGTGCCCATTCTACGCTGCCTTCCTCATCACCATGCTCGGCCACTTTTGCCCGCCATATGGGAATGGTTCGTTTCATTACTTGCAGGCCAGTGGCTAAGAAGAAATTCTGAATCAGATCGCATGGCCAGTCGTGACATTGATGGCAAGAGTAGTACCCTTTTGATTTAACGCAATCCCTAATTTTGCATGTATTGCAGTAACTATAAAGCTTTTTGGCAGGATCAGGTTGCATACATCCAAGACATTCTGTTTCTTCAGGTTTTGTTTTATAAAGGTTCGCCATAACCGCCCTGAATTTTTCATTGCCGTCCCTTGTTGCGATGTAGACCCCGCAGCTACCGCAATATAACCCACACGGTGCCATCAAATCCCTGTTCTTGATTTCTTCATCTGCCCATCCTTTCATGTGCATCTCCCATTTCATTAATATCTAGTGTATATTATGAATTGTTAGCCTGCTTCTGTCGAGGGGCTCATAGGTGGTGATCATGGCAAAATTCGTATGTATGTTAATCTATTATAAAAATCATAGGTCTGAAGTACCAATTATTGCAGCACTTTCATTCTAATATCGTACTTATTGAGCTCTCCTACATAGCTATTTATGCCATCCCTTATCGCAGATTAACCGATTGATGTTTTTTACCTGTGTTGCTACAATTAAACCCCGGCCTTCAGGGCCGTTTAATAGTGAGGTTAGCATATGGATATTACCTGGTTTGGACATTCGTGTTTCCGCATAAAAGGCAAAGAGGCAGTCATATTGACCGACCCCTGCCCGCCCGATACGGGCTACACCATAGGGAAAATCCAGGCTGATATGGTTACCGTCAGCCATGCCCATCCCGGCCACTCCTTCCTGGATACCATCCAGGAAGGCTACCATTTGATCAAGGGGCCGGGAGAGTACGAGATCAAGGACACCTATATCACAGGCGTGGCCGCCTTTCATGACGACGAGCAGGGCAAGAGATTAGGTAAGAATACCGTCTTCGTAATTGAGATTGAGGGGGTGACTTTGTGTCATCTTGGCGACCTGGGGCACACCCTTTCTCCCGAGGTCATCGGCGAACTGGGCAGCGTCAACGTGCTCTTTCTGCCGGTGGGAGGCCATTCAACTATCGGTGCGTCCATGGCGGCCGACCTTGTAAGGAACCTGAACCCGGGTTATGTGGTTCCCATGCACTATAAAACGACGGACGAGAAGGGCGATGTCGAGTTTCCCGAAAAGTTCCTCAAGGAACTGGGCATCAAGGAGTTGGCCACGCAGGCCAAACTGGTGGTCACGCGCAGCAATATACCCTCCAGCACCCAGGTCGTCATGCTGGATTACAAGCATTAAATCCCTGCGTTTTGACATATAAATTACTCTGCCGTAGAATTGCCTTCTATGAGCCTTGCCAAACGCGTATTTGAATTTCAGCAGATCGAACAAGCCATTTTAAGCCGGCGCAATCAGGCCGATGAAATTGATTTGCGTCTGAACCACAATTCAGCTTACGAGAAAGCCAGGGAAGAGCTGTCCGTGGCCGAGCAGGGCAAAGAAGATCTCGAACGGCAATACAAGGAGCTCGACGCCGAAGCCGAACAACTTCGCAATAATATCCAGCGGATCAACGATAAGCTTTACGGCGGCAAGATCAAGAATCCCAAGGAGCTGATGAGTTTCGAGCAGGAAGCTACCATGCTGAAATCCAACCTTGTGCCCAAGGACGATCTGTTGCTGGCCATGATGGAGAGGCTCGAGTCCCGCAAGGCCGAAGTCCAGCGCCTGCAGGAGTCCTGCAAGACCATCGAAGCGGCCTGGCAGAAGGAGAAGCTGGACCTTAAGGTGCAGAAGGATAAAGTGATGGGCGAGCTGGCAGGGCTGGAAAAGAAAAGGCAGGAGATTGCCGCGGACATAGATAGATCGGCCCTGAGTACCTATGAAGGCATCAAGGGCAGGAAGAGCCAGGCTGTGGTGAAGGTGGAGCAGGGCAGGTGCATGGGCTGCCGTGTGACTCTATCCGTCAGCGAACTGCAGCGGGTACGCGGCATGGCTATCGTGACCTGCAGCAACTGCGGCCGCATCTTATACCTCAGCTAGATCATTTGACCTGTCAGCACACAAGTTGTAGAGTAGTTTAGCCAAGCAGGCCGGACGGCCGCTGCGGTCTTGAAGATCGCAGAGGAAAGTCCGAACTCCACCAGGCAGGGTGCTGGGTAACGCCCAGGAGGGGTGACCCTACGGACAGTGCAACAGAAACATACCGCTCGTCGCAAGAGGAGTAAGGGTGAAATGGTGAGGCAAGAGCTCACCGGCGGTCGGGTGACCGGCCGGCCGTGCAAACCCCACCCGGAGCAAGACCTAATAGGGGGATATGGCACGCCTGGGCCGACCCCGGGTTGGTCGCATGACTGCGATGGTAACATCGCAGCTAGATGGATGGCCGCCGCTCCGGTTTACCGGAGTACAGAAATCGGCTTACAGGCCTGCTTGGCGTAAATATTTCGACGCCATGTTTGAAAGAGCTATCATATTAGCTATATAATTTTAACCTTGTTGGCTGATTTCCATAATTCAGCACTGGAGATAATTAAATGACTTTTAAAAGAAATACCATCCTGAGCATCTTGCTGGCAGTAGCAGTGCTGATGATGAGCCTGCCCCTGGTTGGATGCGAATCCAAATGGACTCTCAGCGATGCCGACAATAGGACGCTGCAGGGGTTGCCCTCTCAGTTCAGCGAGATAAGCCAGGCATACCAGATCTTGCAGCAGTATTATGTGGATAGACAGGGGCTCGATGCCACCAAGCTGCTGCAGGGCGCCCTCAAAGGCATGGTGGCTGCCGTGGGTGACAACTACACCGTGTATTTCCCTCCCCAGATCTATGAGTCAACCCAGATTGAATATACCGGCGTATACCAGGGCATCGGGGCCTACATCGGGAAGAAGGATAATCAGATAGTGATCATCGCCCCCATCCCCGGTTCGCCGGCTGCGGCTGCCGGAATCAAGTCGGGCGACGTGATATTGAAGATAGACGGCCAGCCGACCGACCAGATGAGCTCGGATGAGGCTTCCCTTAAAATCCGGGGCCCGGCCGGCACCAAGGTCGCCCTGACCATCGGAAGGAAGGATGTTAAGGACCCCATCGAGCTCAGCATCACGCGTAGCGAGATAACCGTAGCCTCAGTTACATCTGAGATGCACGATCAGATAGCCTACATAAGGATCACGCAATTCATCCTGCCCACGACCAATGATTTCAAGCAGGCTCTGCAGGACTCCATCGATAAGGGCGCCAAAGGCATCATACTGGACCTGCGCGACAACCCCGGCGGTATCCTCGACCAGGCCGTTGATGTGGCCAGCCAGTTTTTACTGCGAGGCATAGTTGTGAAAGTCGTCGATAAAGATGGGAAGGAATCGGTGTTCAAGGTCAGGCCGGGAGGCCTCGCTTTGAATATGCCGCTGATCGTGCTGGTCAACGGTGGCAGCGCCAGCGCCAGCGAGATCGTCGCAGGTGCGCTGCAGGATAACGGACGGGCCAAGCTGGCCGGATCGCAGACTTTCGGCAAGGCCAGCGTGCAGAATATCATCAGGCTGGACGACGGGGGAGCCATCAAGGTGACGGTGGCCCATTACTATACGCCGGACGGCAAACTGATCAGCGGTACCGGGCTTACTCCCGATTATCCCTCGGATTTGAAGGACGATGAGCTGGTGAAGTGGGCAGAAGACTATCTCAACAAGATCATTGCCCAGCAGCCGGCGCCGGCCTTGGCTAAATAGTTAAATACAACAGGTTTAGCTCCTGCAGATCTCGAGGAAATATCCGTGGAACCGGCTGTCATCGGTCAGCTCCGGATGGAAGGAGGTCGCCAGCATTTTGCCCTGCCTGGCCGCCACAATTTCGCCATCAGCTAGTCGGGCCAGCACCTCCACACCCCGCCCAACCTTCTCAATATAAGGTGCGCGGATGAACACGCCCGGGAAGGGACCGTCTGGCAGCCCCGCTATTTGCAGGCCAGTTTCAAAGCTATCCACCTGCCTGCCGAAGGCATTGCGCATAACGGTGATATTCATCAGCCCCAGCGTCTCCATCTGCGTGGAGTCTGGATTGGAGACTTTTTGGGCCACGCATATCAGGCCCGCGCAGGTTCCCCAGATAGCCACCTGATCCCCTGCCAGCTTTTTAATCGGCTCAATCAGGTCAAAGCTCTGCATCAGGTTCATCATGGTGGTGCTCTCGCCGCCCGGGATCAGCAGGCCGTCCAGGCCCTTCAACTGGCGCGGCAGCCTGATCTCAACCGCCTTTTGCCCCAGCTTTTCGAACATTTTAACGTGTTCGATGAAGGCGCCCTGCAAGGCCAGGACCCCGATCTTCATGCTATTTCACCCGGCATATTCGTAATAAACATTTCTTCCGACCAAGTATATCCTTCCGGACGTATTATGATTAAATTGATTTGCGTCACCTGCCCAACAGGTGACGCAATCTATCCGAATCTATTTCAGCTACCGTAAGATTACAGGATGGGCAGGTATTTTTTCAGCTCCCACTCTGTAACCTGAACCCGGTACTGATCACATTCCACTTTTTTGTTCTGTATAAAGGCGTTGAAGAGGTGGTCGCCCAGCGCCTTCTTGACCAGGGAGCTTTTCTCCGTAAGGGCTATGGCATCGTCCAGGCTGCCGGGCAGCGTCTTGATGCCGCGCTTCTTTCTCTGCTCAGCGCTCATCTCGTAGACGTTCTCCTCGACGGGCGCAGGCGGCTCCAGTCCCTTTTCGATGCCGTCCAGGCCGGCGGCCAGCATTACGCTGAAAACCAGGTAGGGGTTGCAGGCCGGGTCGGGAGAGCGGTATTCGATGCGCGTGGCAGTTTCCCGGCCGGGTTTGTATTCGGGCACCCTTACCAGGTCGGCGCGGTTGCGCCTGGCCCACGATACGTAAACGGGCGCCTCGTAGCCGGGAACCAGGCGTTTGTAGGAGTTGATCCACTGGCTGGTCACCGCGGTGATATCGGGGGCATGCTTGAGAATGCCTGCTATATAGCTCCGGGCGATTTTGGACAGGTGGAAGGGGTCGCTCTTATCGAAGAAGGCATTGCGTTCGCCTTTGAATAACGATTGATGCACGTGCATGCCGCTGCCGTTTTCCCCGAAGATGGGCTTGGGCATGAAGGTGGCGTAGACGTTGTTCTCCATGGCGACCTGCTTGACCACCAGCCGGTAGGTCATGACGCTATCGGCCATGGTGAGGGCGTCGGTATAACGCATATCGATTTCATGCTGGCTGGGCGCAACCTCATGATGCGAATATTCAATGCCTATGCCCATTTCTTCCAGCGCCAGTACCGACTGACGCCTGAGGTCGACTGCCATATCCAGCGGCACCAGGTCGAAATAGCCGCCTGAATCCAGGGTTTCCGTGCCCTTGTTATTCTTGAAATAAAAATACTCCAGCTCCGGGCCGACATAGAAGGTATAGCCGAGATCGGAGGAGCGTTTCAGGTTCTTCTTGAGGATAAACCTGGGGTCGCCCTCGAAGGGCTGGCCGCCCGGCATATAGATATCGCAGAACATGCGTCCCACCGACTGTTCTTTGGGCCTCCATGGAAGCAGTTGGAAGGTGTCGGGGTCCGGCAGCGCGATCATGTCGCTCTCATCGATACGGGCGTAGCCCTCGATGGACGAGCCGTCGAAACCCATGCCTTCTTCCAGGGCTTTTTCCAGTTCCTCGATAGTGATGGAGAAGCTTTTCAGGAAGCCGAGGATATCCGTAAACCACAGGTTCACGAATTTTACATCGTGTTCCCTGGCCATTTTGAGAACGTATTCTACCGCATCTGCCCTATCTTTGGTCACCATAATACCTCCTTACGCAGTGTTTGTGTTTGGCTAATCAAAACACAATTTACAGGCAAAGTCAAAATACCCGCTTTACCTTAAATTATATGAAACAGGGCGGCACCGGTGAAGGAACCGTGCCGCCCTGAAAGCAAAGCCGTGATTACAGTCTAGATATCGAAGTACAGGTAGAACTCGTGGGGATGAGGCCTTAGCCTGACCTCGTCAATTTCCTTGGTTCGCTTGTAATTGATCCATGTGTCAATCAGGTCCTGGGTGAATACGCCGCCCTTCAGCAGGAACTTGTGGTCCTTTTCCAGGGCGTTGATGGCCTGTTCCAGCGACCCCGGAACGGTCTTCAATTTCTTTGCTTCTTTGGCACTGAGAGTATAGGTGTCCTTGTCGAACGGCAGTCCCGGATCGATCTTGTTTTCGATGCCGTCCAGTCCGGCCATCAGCAGAGCGGACAGGGCCAGGTAGCCGTTGCAGGTTGAATCCGGGGGCCTGAATTCAATTCTCTTGGCCTTGGGGTTCTCGGAGTACATGGGGATGCGGACGGCTGCGCTGCGGTTACGGGCCGAGTATACCAGGTTGACGGGAGCTTCAAAGCCGGGCACCAGCCTCTTGTAGGAGTTTGTCGAAGGGGAGCAAATGGCGCAGAGCGCCTCAGCATGTTTAAGAAGGCCGCCGATGTAATATTTAGCAGTCTGACTGATCAGGGCATAGCCTTTGGGATCGAAGAACACATTTTTGCCGTCTTTGAAAAGGCTCTGGTGAACGTGCATGCCGGAGCCGTTATCCTGGAACAGCGGTTTCGGCATGAAAGTCGCCACCCTGTTATGTTTGCGGCAGACGTTCTTGATGACATATTTGAACCACAACATCTGGTCCGCCATCTTGAGCAGGTCCTTGTACTTCATGTCGATCTCGCACTGGCCTGCAGTAGCAACCTCGTGATGATGCACTTCAATTTCAAGGCCAACTGAAGCCATGACCTGAACGATCTCGGACCTGAGGTCCTGCAGTGAATCGGTCGGCGGCACAGGGAAATAGCCTTCCTTGTACCTGGGCTTGTACGCCAGGTTCGGCTTCTCGTCTTTGCCCGAGTTCCAATCTGCTTCAACAGAGTCTACGAAATAATAGCCGCTCTTATGGTCCTGGTCGAAGCGGACATCATCGAAAATAAAGAACTCTGCTTCGGGGCCGCAGTAGCAGGTATCGGCGATGCCCGTGGATTTCAAATACTGGGCCGCCTTTTTAGCTATGTATCTCGGGTCCCTGGTATAGGGTTGCTTGGCGACCGGGTCGAAAACGTCGCAGATGATGCTAAGAGTGGGGTGTTCGCAGATAGGATCGATGATGGCGGTTTCCGGGTCGAGCTTAAGGATCATGTCGCTTTCCTGGATCTCCTGGAAGCCGCGAATGCTGGAGCCGTCGAAGCCTATGCCCTCGGTCCAGATTCCCCCTTTCGCCCCATCAGGATCGTCTATCCCAATTTCGCCTGGGGTAATGGTGAAATGCTGCCACAGACCGGGCAGATCGAGGAACTTCAGGTCGATGAACTTGATGTTTTCATCCTTGACCTTTTTAAGAATTTTTTCGGGTGTCATTTTTTCGGGTGCCAATAGTTTCCTCCTTTATTTTTCTAAGCTAAACAGATTCGAGTGCGGGAACTCCGGGAGGAGATTCACAGAACCTATCTGTTTATTTATAAAGGTCAATTTAGCGCCGAAATGTTACAAACAGATTAAATAATGTCGAAAATTTCAAAAATCAGGACGAAAAATATAAAAATTGGAGGGGATGGCCGCCGTTTTGGTCATCCCCACCCCCGGTTTTCAAGGATTTTCCATAAATTTAACGGCGTTTTATGAAAGCCCGCCGTAAGCCCTTTCGCCGTGCTGCGATATATCCAGGCCGACCATCTCCTCTTCGTTCCTGACGCGCAGGCCGAAGGTGGCGTCCACCACCTTGGCGATAACCCAGGTGAAACCGAAAGAGTAGCCGGCGGTGACTGCTATGGCCAACATTTGTATCAGAACCTGCATGCCGTTGCCGTCGATGAGGCCTGACTTGCCGCCAATGGCGGCGGTTGCCAGAATTCCCGTAGCCAGCATGCCGACCGTACCGCCTATGCCGTGGCAGGCAAATACGTCCAGGGACTCGTCTATCTTGTTGGACCTGCTCCTCCAGAGCATCACATAGTACGAGATAACGGCAGTTACGATGCCGATGGGTATGGCAGCCATGGGATGAATGAAGCCGGAGGCCGGCGTTACGGTTGCGAGGCCTACCACCGCTCCGGTAGCAACACCCAGCACAGAAGGCCTGCGGTGTATCCAGCCCAGGATAAGCCAGGTTATGGCGGCTGAGGCGGCTGCAAAGTTGGTGGAGGCGAAGGCGCTGGCTGCCAAGCCGCCGGCGCTGAGTGCGCTGCCGGCGTTAAACCCGAACCAGCCGAACCACAGCAGGGCCGTGCCCAGCACTACGTAGGGAATGCTGTTGGGCTCCATGGTCTCCCTCTCCTCAAAACCCCTTCTGGGGCCCAGCACCATGGCGATGGCCAGGGCTGCGAAGCCGGCGTTGATGTGAACCACCGAGCCGCCTGCGAAGTCCAGCACGCCCAGGTTTGCCAGCCAGCCGCCGCTGCCCCATACCCAGTGGGCGATCGGGCAGTAGACCACCGTAAACCATATGGCGGAGAAAATCAGCAAAGCGCTGAACCTTATGCGCTCCACAACGCCGCCCGTAATAAGCGCCACCGTAATGATGGCAAAGGTAGCCTGGAACATCATGAAGAGGAAATGTGGAATGGTTGTTGCGTAAATATCGGAGGGGGCCATGCCCACATTCATCAGCCCTGCCCACTGCAGCCCGCCGAAGAGTCCTTTAAAATCGGGCCCGAAGCTAACACTGTAACCGTAGAAGGCCCAGAGGATGGAGATCAAGCCCAGCATTACGAAGCTCATCATGAGGGTGGAGAGAAGATTTTTCTGGCGGACCATGCCGCCGTAGAAGAAGGCCAGGCCGGGGGTCATCAGCATCACCATTGCCGTGGCTACCAGCATCCATGCCGTATCGCCTGAGTTAATCTGCACATTAACCTCCTATTCAGTTTATAAAACCAAATAAGAAGCTAATCTGCACATCAGCTTCCTTTCAGTTCCTTGAAATTAATATAGCGGCTAATTGTTACAAATAAATTACGTTATAATTCACCGATAGGGAATAGAGAGGGGATGCCCGGTGCAGCGGGCATCCCGACCCAGGATGGCAGCGCGCTATTTAGCGTTTAAGCAAGCTTCGCCAGCGTCGCTGGTCCTGACCCTGTAAGCATTTTCGACCGGCAGGACAAAGATCATACCGTCGCCCTCCCTGCCTGTCTTGGCCGCCTGGCATATAATACCGATAGCCAGCTGGCATTCTTCATCGGACAGCACAAGCTCGATCTTGACCTTGGGCAGGAAATCCACTCGGTACTCGCCGGCACGCCATTGAAGTGCGATTCCCTTTTGCCTGCCGCGTCCGTTGACATTGGTTACCGTCATGCCCAGCATTCCGTGATCAGCCAGGGCGTCCTTGACTGCGGCCAGTTTTTCAGGACGGATAATAGCTTCGATTTTTTTCATTATGAGACACCTCCATAAGCGTTTTCGCCATGCTGAGATATATCAAGCCCGACGGACTCCTCTTCCTCTTTGACCCTTAGGCCCATGGTGGCCTTGAGGGCTTTGGCCAGCAGCCAGGATACGACGAAGGAATAGGACATGACGGCTGCAATAGCAGCTAATTGTATAAGGACCTGTTTCCAGTTGCCGTCGATCAGGCCGGAGCCGGCGGCATTGACGGAAGCCGTGGCGAATATCCCGGTGGCCAGTGCGCCCCACGCCCCGCCCATGCCGTGGCAGGCAAAGACGTCCAGTGATTCATCCACCCTGTTGGCCTTTGATCTCCAGACCATAACGTAGTAGGAGATGATCGAGCCTATGGCGCCAATAGGGATGGCAGCCCAGGGCTGCACGAAGCCGGCGGCCGGTGTAATAGCTACCAGGCCTACTACCGCACCCGTGGCAGCGCCCAGCACCGACGGCCTGCGATGTACCCATCCCAGAATCATCCAGGTGAAGCCTGCCGAAGCTGCTGCAGTATTGGTGGTGACAAAGGCGCTGGACGCAAGTCCACCCGCCGTTAAAGCGCTGCCGGCGTTGAACCCGAACCAGCCGAACCAGAGTAAAGCAGCTCCCAGCACTACATAGGGTATATTGTTGGGCTCCATGGACTCGCCCTCTTTAAAACCCTGGCGGGGTCCCAGCACCCAGGCTAGAGCCAGGGCCGAGATACCTGCGTTGACGTGAACAACCGTGCCGCCGGCGAAATCGAGGGCGCCAAGCTGCGCCAACCAGCCGCCGCTGCCCCATACCCAGTGTGCGATCGGACAATAGACCAGCGTAAACCACAGTGCGGCAAAGGCCAGCAGTGCGCCGAACTTGATGCGTTCTACTACGGCGCCTGTCCACAAAGCCACAGTGATGATGGCAAAGGCGCCCTGAAAGGCCATGAAAGCCAGGTGCGGCACAGTAACGGCATAGATTGTGGAGGCGGCCTGTCCCACTCCCATCAGCCCGAACCATGCAAAGTTACCGGTCAGGCCTTTAACATCCGGCCCGAAAGCCATCGTATAGCCGTAAATTACCCAGAGCACGGAAATCATGCAGAGGATAGCGAAACTCATCATTATGGTCGAAAGAAGGTTCTTTTTTCTGACCATCCCGCCGTAAAAGAAGGCGAGGCCGGGCGTCATAAGGATCACAAGCGCTGTGGAAATGAGTAACCAGGCAGTATCGCCCGAATTCATAGTACACCTCCTTGAAGTTTATACGAGGAAGTTTAAAGGAGGCCTGTTTCGGGATTATTACGGGGATGTTAACTTTGTGTTACAGGATGGGGTTAACTTTTGGTGGGGGAATCTTTGAACTTGTAGCCTATATTCCTGACGGTATCAACGAAGGCATGCTCCGGGTCTTCTATCTTGCTGCGCAGCCTGCGGATGTGGACGTCCACCGTGCGGTCGCCGCCGTAGTAATCGTAGCCCCAGATTTCGTTGAGCAGCGCTTCACGCGTAAAGACCTTTCCCTTGTTGGTGGCCAGCAATTTCAGCAGCTCATATTCTTTGAAGGTCAGCGCCAGCAGCCTGCCCCCCAGCTCCACTTCACACCTGATGGGGTCGATGGTCAGGTCCCCTACCTTTATTATAGTCGCTTCGTTTTCTCTGTTGACCCTGCTGACCAGCCTGCGTATCCTGGTGGAGAGCTCATCCAGGTTCCAGGGTTTCATGATGAAATCATCCAGACCCTGCTCGCCGACGACCGTGTGCAGGGTTGGAGTGGAGATAAGTGCGATCACAGGGAGCAGCCGCCTCAATTTGAGCTTCCTGAACCATTTCCAGGCCGAATCGCCGTGGGCCGAGATGGCGGATACGTCGACCAGGGCAATATTGAAGAATTGGCGCTGGTCCTGCTCGATCACGTCATCGGCATAGACGCAGGCGGTGCAGGAAAAGCCCAGCCGGCTGAGGCCTGCGCTCAGGTCCTTCACCCGGTCCATCTCGTTGGTAACTAATAAAATGTTGTACATAAATAAAGGTTTTATTATATCAGTTCGTTGAATGGACGCAGCCTGGTTACATCCATCACTCCGCACATAGCCCGGTTGCTTACATGGATACCTGCTTCGGCTGCCGCAGCCGCAGGATTCAGGCCGCTAAGCGTAATCAGCCCGGCCTTTTCAGGATTATAGGGTATCTCGCATATCTTATCGCCGGGCCTGGCCAGCACGGCGAAGCTGATCAGGCCGCTGCTCTTCAAACGCTGAAGCAGTTCGTCTGCTTTGCCGACCGAGAGCATGGGTATTTCATGATAGCCCGCCAGCACTTTGCCATCGCCGCTGGCAGCCGCATGTATCACATCTGTCATATTTCCGGCTATGAATATATCGGACGGGTCTATGGTGGAACCCGAGAATTCGATGAGGTCGATAAACCTGAAGGGCTGGCCCTCTCTGATCTGAAGCAGTCCGCCGAAGCGTGCGTGGGCAGGGATGCCCGCTTTCAGCAGGCAGCCGTTGACAGCTACGCTGCAAACAGTGGCGAAACCTATCTTGCCCGCCGGCACGAGGGTATCTCCCAGGTTGTTGCCTTCGGCGGCTACGGCTACCATGCCGGACGAGCAAAGCCCGGACTCGAAGACGCCTTTCATGGCCTTCAAGGCCTTCGAGTAATCTTCCCTGGCGATGAGCCAGGCGTCTATGGGTATCCTGCCGGTGGATGAGCGCAAGCCCACGTTGGTCTGGTAAGCCAGCCGCTCAATCTTGGTTCCCACGAATCCTATCTTGTCGGTTACCAGGCAGTTCCTCAATTCCTCCAGCCCTGCCACCGTGATCGTGCGTCCGTCCTTGCGGCCCACGGTGCGCGTCAACCCGCGTCCGTCCATAATTTTCAGGTGATAGCGCACAGCCCTTTCACCCAGGGATATGCCCTGCTCTTCCAGAAGGGTGGAAATATTCCGGCTGCCCAGTGGACCGGGCGAGTCGCTGAGGATTTTGAGAATGGCGGTGGTCTTCCTGTCTACTTCACGCGTTTCCTGTCCTAGCATCGTTCCTCCGGAGTCTTCCCTGCGCTAACTGCGGATGGGGATACCCCTCCCGGCCAGATATTCTTTTACCTGTTTAATCGAGTATTCCCGGTAGTGGAAGATACTGGCGGCGAGCACGGCATCTGCTTTGCCGACGGCCAGCGCTTCGTAGAGATGCTCCAGCGTGCCTGCTCCGCCGGAGGCGATGACCGGGACATTGACCATCTCACTGACCGCACGGTTCAACTCGTTGTCGTAGCCTGCCTGGTGCCCGTCGGCATCCCAGCTTGTCAGCAAAATCTCGCCGGCGCCCATTTCGACCGCCTGTTTAATCCACTCCAGAGCGTCGATGCCGGTCGGCCTGCGTCCGCCGTGGGTGCAGACTTCCCATCCCGCTTTGTCTTTTCCGCGTATGCGTTTGGCGTCCACGGCCAGCACCATGCACTGCCGGCCGAAGATGGCCGCGCCTTCCTTCAGCAGCTCGGGCTTATGCACCGCAGCCGTATTTATCGAGACCTTATCGGCTCCCGCCAGCAGCATGCGGCGCATATCGCTGATCGAGCGCAGGCCCCCGCCCACACACAGCGGGACAAATACCTGTTTGGAAACCTTCCGGACGACTTCGACCATGGTATCGCGTGCCTCCGGTGTGGCGCCGATGTCCAGGAACACCAACTCGTCGGCGCCTTCCTGGTAGTAGAAGGCCGCCTGTTCCACCGGATCGCCGGCGTCGCGCAAATTAGTGAAGCTGGTGCCCTTGACCACGCGTCCGGCCGTCACATCCAGGCAGGGTATGATTCGCTTGGTTAACATCTCATATACCTTTATTTATTATCCTGTTACAACGAGGCGATTTTCAAAAAGTTGGAATACATCTTCAGGCCGGGCTCGCCGCTTTTCTCCGGGTGAAACTGGGTGGCGAAAAGGTTGTCCCTGATTATCATGCTGCAAAACTCCAGCCCGTACTCCGTAACGCCGGCCACTACTGACTTGTCCGTTGGATGCGCGTAGTAGCTATGGACGAAATAAAAGTTGGTGTTATCCGGTATGTCCGTGAAAACCGGGTGCGACATCACCTGCTTAACCTGGTTCCATCCCATGTGGGGTATCTTTAATCCGGCGGGCAATTTCTTGACCTCGCCGGGTATGATGTCCAGGCACGGATAGTGGCCGCCTTCCTCGGTGCTGGAAAGTAGGACCTGCAGCCCGACGCAGATAGCGAAGAGGGGCCTTCTATACGCCACCAGTTTTTTAACTGCGTCGGCCATGCCTATAGCCTCTAATCCCTTCATGGTGTCGCCCGCCGCACCCACTCCGGGAAGGAAAACGGCATCCGCCTTGAGCACCTCAAATACTGAATCGGTTACCAGCGGTTGATATCCCAGCCTATTGAGCGCGTTTACCACGCTGCCGAGGTTGCCGGCTCCATAGTTTATGACGGCAATTTTCTTCTGATCTTTACGCATGCAATACCATTCCCGGTCCGATTGGACCTTCACAGGGTGCGAGCTTTGTTACAAACATTAAACCGTCTCGATCAGCTATCGCTTATAAATTCGTGGTATACGGAAACCTTTTACCGTAATTAGCATGGTAGCATACACGTATATCACTGTCAAAAGCCTTTATCCGGGCGGAAATGTTTTCCGCATTGTCGTGGTAATGGGGAAAGGCCTGACCGATTTAAGTGTAGCATAGAAGCCATTACTACTGGCAATGGGAGTTAAGGAGCCCCGCTAGGGATGGTCCTTATTTTCCGGGAACTGTGGGTCTTTCTTGCGCAGTGTGGGCTCGACGAGCTCGAATAGAACGAGCGTGAAAAGCGTGATCAGCAGCAGCAGCAGCAAGGTCTCGAGGAATTCTTTATGTACCAGGAACATGATGATGAATATCTCGAGCATCAGCACGGCCGTCTCGATGATCCTATGCCTTACCATATTATCAACGATGAAGGAGAACATAATGACCTCAACCCAGCCTTCGGCAATTACGCCGATGGTAATGATCTCCCAGGTCAGTGTGCCCGGCGGTAGAACTCCCGACATATACTGAAGGAATCCGAAGGTGAAGAGCGACTCCGGTATATAGGACAGGTTAATGGCCAGGTAGGTCGGCATGCGGCCTCTCAGCAGCCCGCAAAAAAGGCCGGTCAGGGATTTGCCGAATATGATGGCCAGGCCGTAAACGGGGCCATAGATACCGAAAACCCCAAAGTGGAAATAGGGGTAAATCGAGGTCAGTGCGGCGGCCAGCCAGCCGTACCAGGGGCCGAAAGTGATGGCGATTGCGAAGGTAGCCAGGTGTGAAAAATCGAAGATAACCTGCGGGCTAAAGGAGGTGAGCTGGCTGGAGAGAAAAGACAGCAGGTTGCCCAGCACGGCGGCGGCCAGGGTGATTAAAAGCTTTCGCGTCCTTTCTCCCATAAATATACGCATATCTTTCCGTCGTTAAGGGATGGGCCGTGCTTCAAAGTATAACATTTTTTTATCCGTATAATCCGCGTTTGCGGTTTTCTTCCAGTATACGATGGTACTCACGGTCGACATCTATGCCGCTGTCACGCAGCACACGCTCCATCATTTCGACCGAATGGTAAAGGTCCAGAAAACGGTTCAGCCAGGCCTGGGGATGGTCGGGATCCTTGGAGAAGTCAGTTGCCAGTTGATTGTATTCCTCTGTAACCTTGGCGAACTCCAGCCGGGGTTCGAATTTTCCCTTGATGCGGGGGAATTTGAAAAGCTGTTTGACCTTGCCGAAATGGCGCTGGAATATATATTTGTCGACGTACCAGAATACGCAGGCCAGCAAAAGCTGGTTGAGCAGGAAAGCCGGGAAATCCGGGATGCCCAGCCGTTCCCTCAACAGAACCTGTAATATGGCGCCGGCTATGCCCGACAGCAGAATCCAGCGGCCGAAAACGTAGATGAACCATTCCCTGGAAAACATGGCGACCCCCTGCGATTTTTTTCTTAAAATTTTGATTTAATACTATCATCGCACCTGAGGGCTGTCTATATAATTTATCGGGCTGAGCCTGCAACACAATGTTATAATTGAGCTTAGTGTAGCTGCCTGATCCGGCATTGGCTGTACAGGAGGTTTGCGATGAAAGTGGTCTACCATGAACGTTTCACCCAGGTATACGAAAATGACCCCGCAGCCGCGCCGGGGCGCATGGAGGCCATTATTCAGAAGCTCAAAGGTTTCGACATCATCGCGCCTGAGCCGGCGGACATCGAAGATATCCAGTTATGCCATACCGAATACCATATCAACTACGTGCAGCGCTACGGCTCCGTATTTGACATGGCCCTGCTGGCGGCCGGTGGTGCGGTGAAGGCGGCCGATCTGGCATTCGAGGGGGAGCCGGCCTTCGGTTTGATACGTCCCCCGGGGCACCATGCCAGCGCCGACAGTTGCTGGGGTTTTTGCTTCTTTAATAACATGGCTATAGCCATAGCCGGGCTGAAAAGTCAGGGGAGAATTAAAACGGCCCTTATCCTGGATTTCGACCTGCACTATGGGGACGGGACCGCCAACATTTTTGAGGGTGACTCGACTGTAACTTATTTCCATCCGGAAGACAGCCACAGGCAGGATTTCGTCGACCATGTTGCCCGGGTTTTGGATCAAAGTGAAGCCGACATAATCGCTGTCTCGGCCGGGTTTGACCGCCATATAGAGGACTGGGGCGGGCTGTTGACTACCGAAGACTACCGGACCATAGGGCAGGAAGTTAAGAAGTTTGCTCTCAAGAACTGCGAGGGCAGGCGCTTCGGTGTGCTGGAGGGCGGCTACAACCACACCGTGCTCGGGGATAACGTCAAGGCCTTCCTTGAGGGCATGGCCTGACCGGGTCGTATCACCTAAACATTAATATATATAAGTATTTTCATTACTGGCTGGTCACCGGCGCTGAAGGTGCCTGCGGCATCCAGGCCTGTGTGGGGCCGCCCGAGAAGACGCCCTGTTCATTGCCGGCTACAAATGGTCCGGCGCGTTGCCAGCAGCTGGTACAGCCCTGCCACCATCCGGTGCGCCAGCCGTTGCCCCAACCGTAGTTCACGCCGTCGTTATAGCCTTTGGTGTAGCCTATCTGCTGACCCTGCGCCTGCCCTTGAGCCTGTCCCTGTGCCTGGCCCTTGGTCAGCCCCGTTGAATATCCTTTGTTATAACCGTCTGTTTCGCCATCCTGTTTGCCCTGCTTATAGCCCGCATCCTGGCCCTTGTTATAGCCGTCCTGCGTGCCCTTGGCATAGCCGTCGGCGTTGCCCTTGGCATACCCTGATTTATATCCGGCATCGCTTCCCAACTGATAGCCGCTGAAGCCGGCTATGGCAAGCCCGGCAATGAATAGAATAACTATACCTATGATCGTGCCCGTCCCTAGTTTCATCCGATGCCTCCTCGTTGCCAGCTTAATTATGTTTTGAGCCCTGAGACTTTTTGAGGATTATGCCCATCCATCCCTGCGTCCAATAGAGTGTAACCCCGTGATCATTCAAAACTAGCATACCGCGTAACTATTTTCAAGGCCGTGTATGGATAATTGACATCTGATATGTTAATATTTCGAAACCATAGGGTATTGCTCTTCGAGTTAGACGCCTAAACCGCCGCGGCATGACGTCTAACCGGCAGGCCGAAAGGCCTCGAGGGTGCAGGCAGAAATGGCTGCGCCTCCCATTTTGGAAAGGAGGGTAAAATGGCCAGTTGATACATTCTATTTTTGGGGGTTTATTCCCATTGCAGCCTGATTGTTACCTGGCAGGCCTCGCAATTTGAGAGCTCCCGTTCTTCTGTTTCACAAGCCGCTCTTGTTGCAACTTTAAAATTTAAACACCGGGAGAAATTGAATGAAAAACTTTAAGCAATTTGCATTTCTGGCTGTCACGATTCTGATGCTGATGTCCGTCTTTGCGGGTTGTACGCCGGCCGGCCAGGCTACGGACAATAAATCCGCACAGGCACAGTCGTACGCCACGCGTTTCAAAATAGCTACCACTACCAGCCTCAATGACACCGGGTTATGGGACTATTTGAAGCCCGTATTTGAGAAAAAATTCAGCACGGCTCTGGATGTGGTGGCTGCCGGCACCGGCGCGGCGCTGGATTACGGTAAGCGTGGCGATGTGGATGCTGTAACCGTGCATGATCCGGCCGCCGAGGCCCAGTTTATCTCCGATGGCTACGGCATTAACAAACGCTCCTTCGCCTTTAACTATTTTATCGTTGTCGGGCCGGCCGCTGATCCAGCCGGCATCAAGGGCCTGTCGCCGGAAGACGCCTTCAAGAAAATATATGCGGGTGGCATGGCCGATGCAACCAAGGTGAAGTTCGTTTCACGCGGCGATAATTCGGGCACTTATGCCAAGGAGAAGCTGATCTGGCAGGCCGCCGGGTTCACCTACACCACTGTTGAAAAGTCCGGAAAATGGTATGTGGAGGCCGGCAAGGGTATGGGACCTTCACTGGTTATGGCCAGCGAGCAGGGCGCCTACATTCTTACCGACGTTTCCACCTTCCTGGCTTACGGGAGTAAATTGAATCTTGTGCCGGTTGTGGAAAGCGGGCAGATATTCCTCAATGTTTACGATGCCATAGCCATTAACCCGGCTAAGGTCGCGACTGCTAAAATGTTGCCGATGGCCAACAATTTCATCAACTGGTTGATTTCCGACGATGTGCAGAACCTGATCGCCACCTATGGTGTGGACAAATACGGCAAACCCCTGTTCAATCCCATGAAAGGCGGCGGCTGCAAGGATCCCGGCTGTCCCAAAGTGGAAGATTATACCGTGCCGGTTAAATAATTGAGTCAAAATGCAGGAGTTGTGGGAAGGCCTGGTACAGGCGGTTAAACTCGTAGTTAGCCTGGACCCGGAAGTAATCGAGATTTCAGTGCGGTCGCTGTATGTTTCAGCGGCCGCCATCCTCATTGCCGCCGCCATATGCATACCCGTCGGCGGCCTGATAAATTTTCACGACTTCAGGGGCAAACGCGTATTAATTAATGTAATACAGACTTTTTACAGCCTGCCCACTGTGGTGGTGGGGCTGTTTGTGTTCCTCTTTATATCAAGGGCCGGGCCGTTGGGTGGAATGAACCTGTTGTTTACACCGGGGGCGATTATCGTGGGGCAGGTCATACTGATCATGCCCATTTTGACCGGCATGACCATATCGGCGCTGAGCGGTGTGGACCGCTCGATCAGAGATACCGCACTGGGTGCGGGCGCCAGCCAGTCGCAGGCTATATGGACCATCATCCGGGAGGCGCGCTTTGCAGTAGTTGGGGCGGTGATCCTGGGCTTCGGCCGCGCTATATCTGAGGTTGGAGCAGCCATGATGCTGGGCGGGAATATACGCGGCTATACACGTGTCCTGACCACCGCCATCTCGCTGTACACGCAGGAAGGGGAGCTTGTGCTCTCCCTGGCCCTGGGGATCATCCTTATCGGGATAGCCACCGTCATAAGTGTGGTGGTGAATATTCTTCTGCAGAGGTATTGATGGCCTTCTTAAAGCTGGTTAATCTGGAACAGCGCGCCGGTGACAAATTCCTGCTTCGAAACATCAACCTTGAAATAGAAAAGGGCGAGCTGTTCGTGATCATCGGCCCCACCGGCTCGGGGAAAACCACCCTGCTGAGGTTGATCGACTTGCTGGACCATCCCTATTCAGGGGATATCTATATCGACGGATTGAATATCACGTCTGTGAAGGGGGACAGAATCGATTTGAGACGGAAAATGGCCATCGTATTTCAGAAGCCGGTGGTTTTTAACGGGACGGTCTTTGAAAACATTGCTTACCCTTTAAAAATGCGCGGGATTAGAAGCAGGGAGATCGCGCCCCGGGTTAAAAGTTTGCTGGATACAATCGGCTTAAGCGGGTATGGCAAGAGGAAGGCCAGGACTTTATCAGGAGGCGAGGCTCAAAGGGTGGCGCTGGCGCGTGCCGTGATAGCGGACCCGGAGCTGTTGCTGCTGGACGAACCTACGGCCAACCTCGATCCGCACAGCGTAAAGCTCATCGAGGAACTGGTAATAAAGTTCAATAAATCCAGGGGCGTTACAGTTGTGATGGCTACCCATGATATGCACCAGGGCCAGAGATTGGCAGGCCGCGCCGGTGTATTGATGCAGGGAGAGTTGGTGCAGGTGGGGAGCCCGGCATCGATATTCCAGTCCCCCGACAGCGCCAGAGTTGCCGGTTTCGTGGGCATGCAAAACGTCTACCGGGGCCGCATCGTAGCGAACGAAAGCGGCCTCGCCCGGGTACAGATCGACGGAAGCGTTATCGACGTAGTGTCGGAATTAGAGGTGGGCAAAGCCGTCGACGTATTTGTAAGGCCTGAGGACATAGTGCTGTCGTTATCGGGTTCTATCAGCAGCGCCAGGAATAACCTGAAGGGTGTCATAACGGCAATTCATATTACGGGTCCCTTGAGCATGGTTATAGTGGACTGCGGTATTGTTCTCGAGGTTTTGGTAACCATCAAGTCAGTCGAGGAGATGGGATTGAGGATGGGGCTGAACATCTTCTGCTCGTTCAAAGCTGCGGCCGTGAAGGTTTTGCCCGTGAAATAAGTCTGCCCGGCGACCATCAGGCTGTATAGGTGCCGCTCTTGCCGCCGGTCTTTTTCATCAGGTAGAGGTCGGTGACCCGCATGCCCTTATCCAGCATTTTACACATATCGTAGATGGTCAGGGCCGCAATGGCGGCTGCCGTCAGGGCTTCCATTTCAAACCCGGTCTTCCCATTGCCCTTGACCGTAGCTGTAATTTCAATAGCCGTATCCCTGTTGTCCAGGGTGAAATCTATGGCAACGCTATTAAGCAGCAGGGGATGGCACAGGGGTATCAGGCCGGGCGTCTGTTTGGCCGCCATGATGCCGGCTGCCTGCGCCACCGCCAGCACGTCGCCCTTGGGAACCTTATTTTTCTTAACAAGGTAAAACGTATCGCGGTTCATTTTCAGGCGGGCCCTGGCAATGGCCAGCCTGCTGGTCTCTCGCTTGGCGCTGACGTCTATCATGCGGGTTTCGGGACGCTCCATCTGCTATCCCCCTATGCTGGACATATTTTTATCTGCCGTATCGTGTGAATTCAGGTGATGTTTCTTGGGCTTGGCGCTAATGGCCGCAGTTATAAGGCTCTTCAAATCTTCAGTGGATGCGCCCTGACGAATGGGCGTCTTAATATCCACGCCCTCAGAGGAAAAGAGACAGGGCAGAAGCAAGCCGGTAGAGGATAAGCGCAGCCTGTTGCACTCTTCGCAGAAAGGTTCCGACACGGGGCTGATGAAGCCAAGGGTACCTTTGGCCGACGGCAAACGAAAATAGCGCGCCGCCCCGTTGCCTGCTATGCCTCGAAAAGGTTCCAGCGGCCCCAGAGACTCGATCTTCTTTCGCAATACCCCGGACGGGACAAACTCGGCCGTGCGGTTCATCGGCATAAGCTCGATGAAGCGGACATGCCAGCCGGCCTCAATGGTCATCATGGCGAAATCTATGATCTCGTCATCGTTAAATCCCTGCATGGGGACCATGTTTATCTTTACCGGGTTAAGGCCCGCCTGCATGGCAGCCTGAATTCCCTTCAGGGCATCCGACAGGTCTCCCGTGCGGGTGATCTGTTTGAAGCGGTCGTATTTAAGGGTGTCGAGGCTGATATTGATGCGATGCAGTCCTGCGTCCACCAGACCCTTGACCTGTTCCGCCAGCAGCGTTCCGTTGGTCGTCATCGAGATATCCTTGATGCCCTCCACAGCCGAGATCATGCGCACCAGGTCAACGACGCCCAGCCTGACAAGAGGTTCCCCGCCCGTTATGCGCACTTTATTTATACCGAGATCACAGGCCGTCTTGACCACCACCATAATCTCTTCGAAGGTCATTATCTCCTTATGGGGGACCAGTGGTACGCCTTCCGGTGGCATGCAGTAAACGCACCTGAGGTTGCAGCGGTCAGTGACTGATATCCTCAGGTAGCTTATGCCTCTCTGGAAGCTATCGCATATACCGGCCATAGTAAATCCTTTTTAAGGATGGTCTCCCATCCGGCCCTGCAGGGTCTCGATGGCATGAGGGATCACCGGCATTAACAGTTCTAGATATTCCTCGACGGCCCTGGGATTGCCCGGCAGGTTAATTATAAGGCAATTCCCGCGAACGCCGGCAATAGCGCGGCTTAATATGGCTGTTGGCGTTTTACTGTACCCATCGGCCCTCATAAGCTCGGTAATGCCCGGTATCTCCTTGTCCAGAACAGACTTGGTAGCTTCCGGTGTAACGTCACGAGGGCTGATGCCGGTGCCTCCTGTGGTTACTATGAAGTCCACTTCGCCGCTATCCGCCCAGAGGGAGAGCATTTTGGCTATGGCCGGCTCCTCATCGGCCACTATCTCATATTTGGCAACATCTATATCTAGCTCGCGGAAAAACTTGACGATATAATCACCGCTGCTGTCGATACGCTGGCCGCTGGAACCTTTATCGCTGATGGTCAGGACGCCGGCATTATACATATAGCTGTTTCCTATATAGAGCGGGCATATCTACTCCTTATTTCTTATGGATATAATAACACTTCTTATAATGCCCACGGTCTTCAAGGAACTTAGCATGGCGATGATGGAGCTGCCGATGATGTTTTTGACAAAGGGCTTCATGAAAATCTTCTTGCCGTTCACCACGACTTCGATATCGGAAGGCGCTTTACCTATTATTTCCTTCTCGATAAAATCGGCGATTCCCCCGATATCACTAGGGCGGAATTGGGGGATTTTAATAGGTAGTTTTGAATCGGATATCGCGGCGGACAGGTCGGATTCAGGGCAGGCCATACCCTTGGCATCCGTCCCCCTGTACACCTCTATCCTGGGCGCCTTGCTCTTTTTAAATCCTTCCATCAGCACGAGATCATAGCCTTCGCCTATGGACATCAGGGTTTCTTCGAGAGAGGGATCGTGGTCGATGCTTTTAAAGATGGTTATTTTCGCTGGCGAGCTTATAACCGTAGTCGGGCTGCCGGCCTGTGAAAAACGCCAGGTATCTTTGCCCGGCGGGTCCAGGTCGATCGTTTCTCCGGCGTGCTTGACGGCCGCCAGGCGGTAGCCGCGGGCCTTAAGCTCCACGATGAGCTTCTCGACAATTGTTGTTTTACCGGACCCGGAATTGCCCACTATAGCTACTACTGGTAACATCTTGCTCACTCTACCATATGCTTTCGCTGCCTTCCAGCAACTGGACCTTCACCTTTTCGCCCGCCCTGACCAGCGGGCAGTCCTCCGGGACGATGGCCAGTCCGTTGGCTGCCGACATCGATGTAAGTATCCCCGAACCCTGTGGACCCGTCAATGAAGCGTGCCAGCCTTCCCGGTCCCTGGTCAGGCGAACACGCGCGAAAATGCGCCGGCCGTCATTATTTTTTATGGGCTGATCGAGTGTGGCTGTAATAGTCGGCCTGGCGAAGTCGTCTTTTCCCATCATTTTCAGGATGGCAGGCCTGGCAAACTGCTCGAACGTTATCATCGAGCTTACCGGGTTGCCGGGCAGCCCGAGGTGAGGTACTTCTCTCATCACTTTGCCTTTTTGTTTTCTGATCTGGCCGAAAGCCAGCGGCTTACCGGGTTTCATGCGCACGGTCCAGAAGTCGATCTGGCCCATCTGCGACAGCACGTCTTTAACGATGTCATAGTCTCCCATCGAAACGCCGCCCGAGGTAATCAGCATATCAGCATCAGCCCCATGGCTGATTTGAGCTTTCAACGGGCGTATCGAGTCGCGGGCGATATCCAGCAATTTAGGTATGCCGCCGCACTTTAAAACACTGGCGGCGATAGCATAGGAATTGCTGTCATAGATCTTGCCCGGCGACAAGGGTTGATTGACTTTACATAATTCATCTCCTGTGGAAAGGATAGACACGATGGGACGGCGTATGACCCTAGCTCGCGATTTACCCAGCGAAGCCAGCACGCCTATTTCCGCCGGCCTGAGCAAGGTCCCTCTCTTCAGGACGATTGTGCCGCTTTGAATGTCCTCTCCCCTGGAGCGGATATTCTGTCCTTTCTCCGCAGCTACGAAAATACCGATTTTGGCGCGGCGTTTACTATCATCTTTATGTTCGAGCTCGTCGCTATCTTCGAACCTCACTACCGCGTCGGCGCCGCCGGGCCGGGGTGCGCCCGTCATAATGCGCATGGCCGTGCCTTCCGCTACATTTTTAGTGGAGACATGGCCTGCGGCTACCTCATCTATAACATCCAGATATACCGGCCGCCCTTTAGCAGCGCCGCCTATATCCTTTGACCTTACGGCGTAGCCGTCCATGGCTGCATTATCAAGGGGAGGTATATCGAATCCCGCATAAACATCCTCGTCAAGCACCTGGTCCAGGCATTCGAGGATGGGCTTCTCCTCCGGCTCCAGCCTGCTCACGGCGGCCAATATCTTTTCCAGGGCTTCTTCAACTGAAATCATAGGGAATTCACACGTACGAACTGGTAAGTATTATGTTGTCAGCCATTATAAATGTCAAGAGAAAACAAATCTGTAAATATATTACAATGTTAGGCGGCACAGCCGCGCCAGCCCATTTACTGTGCCATCGCCAATGATCGGAGGTAGCCAGTCATAATGATAAATATATTGGAGAGCCCTATGCAGGGCATCATAAACAGCGTATACGTAAAGGTGGGTGACGAAGTGAAGGAGGGCGACCTCCTTTGCCTGCTGGAGGCCATGAAAATGCTGACACCCCTGGAATCTCCCGTGAACGGCAAGATCGCCGCCGTCCACGTGGCGGAAAAACAGCCGGTGGCCCGCGGCGAAAAGCTAATAGAGATCGAATATTAATTCAGGTTATCAAAGGCTTAAGCTGACTGCTGCTTCTCCATTTTGCGCAGCTCTGCCCTTAATAGTTTCCCCAACAGGTTCTTGGGAAGGGCATCGACTAGCTGGACGGCCTTGGGGACCTTAAATGTGGGGAGCTTTTGCCGGCAGAAGGCGATTATCTCTTCACTATTGACCGTCTCGTCTTTTTTGATAACGCAGAAGGCCTTTATTTCCTCGCCGTAAACCTTATCGGGGATGCCGATCACACCCACATCCAGAATTTGGGGCATTTGTAACAGGACTTCTTCGACTTCACGCGGCGATACATTCTCGCCGCCTCTGATGATGATATCCTTCTTGCGGTCCGTAATGTAGAAGTAGCCTTCGTCGTCCATATAACCCACGTCTCCAGTGTGCATCCAGCCGTTGCGCAGAGCCGCTTCAGTTTCCCCGGGCAGGTTCCAGTATCCCTTCATAATAGTGGGGCCTTTAATGACCAGCTCACCTATTTTGCCGGGAGCAAGCTCATGGTCCTCATCATCGAAAACTGTCATGGTGTCCACTTTGATCATGCATTTACCGATGGAACCGTATTTGGGAGGGACGCTTGGCAAATTTCCGCAGGTAGTGGCCCCGGTCTCGGTCATGCCCCATCCTTCGAGGATATCCGTCCCGGTTTTTTCTCTCCACAGCTTGCCGACGTCGGGAGGCAGGGGAGCTGCACCGCACGAGCATTCGCGCAGGGAGCTTAAATCGTATTTATCGAAATCGGGCTGGCTCAGCATCATGATGTACATGGCAGGAACACCGGCGAAATTGGTAACCCGGAATTCCTGTATTAGCTTTAAGGCCTGCTCGGGATTGAACCATTTCATGATGATGCCACGGCCCGCAATCATAGTGCCCATAAGCGAAACTGCCAGGCCGTAGGAGTGCGAGAGCGGCAGCACGAAGAGGCCGAGGATATTGCGGTCCGACCCTGTCACCCTCTGGCGCACGTCCGTCACTTGGTGCGTACGGGCATTCGTATACTGCATGCTGGTCTCCAGGGTAGCGCTCAAATAGCGCGAAACGAATTCAGTATAACCCAGCGCAGTCATATACAGGCTGAAATGCGTGTGCATCACGCCTTTGTTGGGGCCGGTGGTGCCGGCCGTGTGAATCAGGGCTGCCAGGTCATCATTATCCGTCTGCTCCATTTGGAGTTCTTCAGACTTGTCCGGCACCAGTTTGTCATAGCCGATGGTGCCCGGTATATCGTTCTTTTCCGTAACGATAACGTGTTTCAGATCGGGGGCCTCTTTTTGCGCTGCCTGTATCCAGGGGATGTATTCAGGACTGGTAATTACGGCTTTGGCACCGCAATTTTTGAAGATATATGCTGACTGGTCCGGCCTGAGCAGGGGATTCATTGGAACAGCCACGGCCCCAATCTTGTAAATAGCTGGAAACGACCATAGAACAACCGGGTTGTTGGGCATTTGAATGACTACGCGGTCGCCTTTTTGAATCCCCAGTGACTTTAAGGCATTTCCTAGCCGGTTGGACTCGACATGCATCTCTACATTGTTATACCATCTCCCCTCATAATAGATGCTGTCATATTTACCGAACTTCTGGATGTTATCTTCGCCAAGGCTGCCCAGATTCATATCAACCTCCCTGCCAAATATATTTGTGGTTTCGAGCCATTATAACAAAATATCGGGGGCATATTAATAATCCGTTACCTAGATGGAGACTTCGCACCCATGTTCGCGGTAAAAACTGCATCCGCCCGGTCCATTGCTTTAGAACTGTATAGGATTGGGGAGTTGAAAGCATTTCCAGTAGGGCCGAAGGTTGCTTTTGATCTCCGCTTCAACCAGCTTGGTCTCGGCATAAGCCGGGTCCTTGTGGAATTTCCTGGTGACCGGTTCGGGTTCCTCCACCTCTATGTTCCACCCGGCCAGCCCGGCTATGAGGGCCAGCCAGGCGTAGGGCAGGACCCCCTTATTGTAGCCCGAGGCGATCAAATCCAGCTCTCTGCCCTGGCAGACTTGATCGGCTAGATGCCTGACCCTCTCTCCGATCATGTGGAAGCCGCGAACAGGCAGGCCGAGATCGGTGAGGCCGTCGTCGGGATGGGGATCGGACCCGCCGTTGCGGATAATCATCTGAGGTTTAAACTCCCGGACTAGCGGCTCAACGATTTCGCAAAATACTCTGTAATACGAATCATAGCCGGCATTGGGAGGCATGGGTATATTGACTTTGAAACCCTTACCTTTGCCGTCCCCGATATCTTTGGCAAAGCCGGTGCCCGGGTAAAGTGTGCGCGGGTCCTGGTGAAGGTCGATCAAAAGCACATGGGGGTCATCGTAAAAATAATCGTAAGTTCCGTTAGCTGCATGTGCATCGGTGTCCAGGATCAAGACGCGTTCCAGCTTGTAATTATTGATGAGGTACCTGGCTGCGAAAGCCACATCGTTGTATATGCAGAATCCTTCGCCGAAGTTAGTCTTGGCGTGATGCATGCCTCCGCCGATGGAAACGGCCTTTTGATAGGTGCCTTTCTGTACCAGGTCGCATCCGAGCTTGGCCTGGCCTATGATCAGCCTGGCGGCTTCCTCAATATTGCCGGGCGTCTCGAATGGCATATTATCCATGCTCTGATAAAGGCCGAACTTGATGTGGTCGAGCTGACCGGCATGGGCAGCCTTATAGTAATCATGCGTGAATTGGATGTATTCTTTGCTGCAAATGGTGAGAAGGTCTTCTTCGGTAGCTGGGTCGGCTTTCACAAAACGGTAATTGTCGTCCTGCGGAACCCTTTCCTTTAAAAATCTGGGGAAGATCTCATAGCGGTCTCCGCGAAAGGGATGCCCCGGCCCGAAATCATATTCCAGGAGTTCCTCGCGGTACAGTATTGCAATAGCCAAGGTTTCCTCGTTGCCAGTTAAATGAAAATTTGAATATTAATGAAATATTACACCTCCGTTCAAAGATAGACAAGGACTATTAAGGCTCCGTTCCGGTTTTCATATCAAACGCTTGTTTTTTGGATACCCGTAAGATAATATGAAAACACTGATTTTTACGCGGTTGAGAGGTAAAGCAATGAAAGAGGACAAAAGCAGACTTATCGCCTCACTGGAGATTGTGACCGGTGTGGGTATCTTGCTGTTCTGGATCGCGTTCTTCACGGTCGGAACAGCCCCTGAAAACGCCGGCCCCGCCTATTTTGCGTATGAATATAACTTCGTTGCGGCGGATATACTGGTGATAATCTTGCTGATAGTGGCTGGCATACTGCTGATGAAAGGCAGGAGGCTGGGGATAGTTTTATCCCTGGCAGCCGCCGGCGCGCTCATCTACCTGGGTCTGGTGGATATGGCCTACAACTTGCGCAACGGTGTTTACCTGGCTTCAAGTGTCGACCTGGTGGTCAATGCCGCCATCAACCTGTGGTGCGTCGGGTTCGGCATTGCGGTCATAATTATCAGCCGAAAATTCGATTATTAGCGATTTTACGGTCATTTCCCCGTATCTATGGTTGCAACAGGGTTGCACGTCAATTTAAATAGGATTTTAAGTCTGCCTGCACCCATGTTGCATAACCATAAAAACCTGACTGATGATTGAGGTGCCGGCGAAAATCAGTCTATGCTGTCCTTGGTGCTGGGGAT
Source organism: Dehalococcoidia bacterium (assembly GCA_003142375.1). Classification (GTDB taxonomy): domain Bacteria; phylum Chloroflexota; class Dehalococcoidia; order GIF9; family UBA5629; genus UBA1162. The sequence continues at coordinate 123,716 of PLME01000019.1, forward strand.
GCTGTCCGGGATGCGCGGATCGATGCGCGTGGCCGAATCAAGTGCCCGCGCCAGCGCCTTGAAGAGCGCTTCAGCCTTGTGGTGATCGTTGGTGCCCCGCATAACCTGCGCGTGAATATTGATCCTTGCTTCAGAAGCAAAGGATACGAAGAAGTGGTTGATGAGGTCGGAGTGCATCTCGCTGATAAATGCCTCTTTGATCGAGTCTTCGATTACCGCTTGCCCGCGGCCGCTGATATCCAGTGCCACCATGGCCAGGGCGTCATCCATGGGCACGATGGCATGGGCCATCCTCTGGATACCCTGCTTATCGCCCAGCGCCTGGCTGAAGGCTCTGCCCAGCGTTATGGCTACATCTTCAACTACGTGATGCTGGTCGGCGCCGTTGGCTGAAATCTTAAGATCGAAAATGCCATGCTGCGCCAGCTGGCACAGCATGTGGTCGAAGAAACGGATGCCAGTAGTGACCTCGTATTTGCTGCCGCCGTCGAGATTGATCTCTACCTTGATCGATGTCTCCTTGGTGCGGCGCGTTACCGTGGCTTTTCGTTCGGCCATTTTCAACCTCTTATATCTAAATTCAAGGCCAAGGGTATCACATATCCTTCAGTGCGGCAATGATCCTGGGAGTGTCTTCCGGCTTGCCCACGCTGATGCGGATGTAATCTTTTAATTCGGGCGTTTCGAAGTAGCGTATGAAGATGCCCTTTTTCTGCATGCCCAGGTAAACAGTTTTGGCGCTGCGGTCCCTCACGGCGCACAGTATAAAATTGGCCGCGGACGGATAGGGTTTCAACCATTTGATTTTGCTTAGAGCCTGATAGAGCCGGTCCCGTTCCTTAACCATGGCTTTCACCGTGCTCTGCAAGTAGTCGACGTCCTTCAACGATTCAAGAATGGCTACATGTGCCGCCAGGTTTATGTTATAGGGTTGTTTTATTTTGAGCAGATACGGGACTATATTAGTGGGGCAGATACCGTAACCGGCGCGCAACCCCGCTATGCCCGCCCATTTGCTGAAGGTGCGAAGCACTATCAGGTTGGCATAGCGCGGCACCATTTTTATCAGTGATTTGCCGCTGAATTCAACGTAGGCCTCGTCCACAACCGTGATCAGGTTCATGGCCAGCAGCTCTTTTATTTCAGCTTCGTCTGCCTGGTTTCCGGTTGGGTTATTGGGCGACGCGATGAAAATAAGCTTGGTTTTTTTGTCCGCTACCTTCTTAATTGCGGGTATATCCAGAGAGAAGTCTTTTCTGCGTGGAACTTTTACAACCTTGCCTCCGGCGATCTCCGTGCAAAACGGGTACATACCGAAAGTCGGCGGGCAGTTAATGACCTTCTCCCCCGGCTGGATGAACAGCCGCAGGATGATATCTATCAGGTCGTCGCTGCCTGCGCCCGCCACGATAGATCCGGCTTTCATGCCGGTATATTTGGCCAGCGCCCTTCGGACCTCACGCTGGTCGGGATCGGGATAGCGGTTGTACTCCCTGTATTTCGCCAGGGCCTTCTGGACTCGAGGCGAGCATCCGTAGGGGTTCTCATTGCCGTCCAGTTTAAGGGTCTGGCGGGCAGACACTTCCGATCGCTGCGTCAGCACCTCAGCCGGGTCCACCGGGGTGTAGGCCCCCATGGCCTTCAGGCCGCTGCGAATCATGTTTTCAACTTCTTTCTTATTTAGCATTTCGTTTCTTCTTATTTAATCTGATCTTGATAGCATTGGCGTGTCCCGTCAAACCTTCGTTTTCTGCCAACAGCAAGGCTGGCGGTCCCAGCTTTTCAAATTCAGTATCATTCAGCGCTATAACACTGCTGATTTTGAGGAAATCCTGCACGACCAGGGGCGAGCTGAAACGGGCGCTGCCACCGGTGGGCAGAGCATGGCTGGGACCAGCCACATAGTCGCCCAGAACAACCGGAGAATACTGCCCGGCGCAGATACAACCCGCATTCTTCAGCCGATTCAGGTATTTCGCCGGGTCTTTAATCATCAGGGACAAATGTTCCGGGGCGTATATGTTGGCCAGTTCGACCGCCTCGCCCAGGGTTTTTACTATCACTACTTTGCCGTTGGCATTGAGGGCCCTGGCGGCAATGGCGTTGCGTTTTAACTTCGCCAGTTGTTTCTTGATCTCAGCCTGCACCCGGGTTGCCAGCAATTCCGAATTGGTGATGAACACGGAGCTGGCCATGGAGTCATGTTCCGACTGCGCTATCAGGTCGGCCGCACAGAACGAGGGGTCAGCCGAGCTGTCCGCAATAACCACAACTTCGCTGGGCCCCTGGAGCGCGTCGATATCCACTACTCCGTATACCAGCTTTTTAGCTGTCATAACATATATATTGCCGGGGCCGCATATCTTGTCCACGCGTGGAACGGTTTTGGTACCGAAGGCCAGCGCGGCCACGGCCTGTGCGCCCCCTATTTTAAAAATCCTGTCCACGCCGGCGATATCGGCTGCCGCCAGCGTATTGGCTGGCACTTTGCCGTCCTTGCCGCAGGGAGTCACCATGATGATCTCACGCACTCCCGCCACCCGCGCTGGTATGGCCGTCATCAACACGGTCGAAGGGTAGGCTGCTGTGCCGCCCGGCACGTAGATTCCTACACGGTCCAGCGGAATTATCCGCTGCCCGAGGCCGTCCTTGAAGAAACCTTTGCCGTATTTCTGCATACAGGACCTGTGGAATTTGCTTATACGGTCTGCCGCAAAGCCGAGCGCGTTCAAGAGATAAGGGTCAACCCCCTCCAATCTGGCGGTTGCCCTCTCCCGAGCGGTCACTTCCAGCGATTTCAACGTGGCTCCGTCGAAGCGTAACGTATATGCCAGGAGTGCTTTATCGCCCTCCTTCTTTACCTTTTCAATAATCTCTCTAACGGAGGCTTCAGTTCTGCTATCTTCAATGGTCATTTCGTAGGGAAGCGAGCGGTCCAGCAGCTTCCTGGCCTGTTCAAAACCTTTGATTGTTTTCATCTTGTTCCCGCTGCCTCCCGGAAGATATTTACCAGCCTGGCAATTTTAGCCTTCTTGCCGGCCTGAGCAAGGCTCTGCTTATTGCCGATAAGGCAGGCTGTCGACTCGAAAAGCGTATCTATTATCTTGAGCTTGTGCCTGGCAAGCGTCTGACCCGTCTCGGTATTCTCGATAAGCATGTCCGCATCCTCGGGTAGGTAGACTTCCGTCGCTCCCCAGGTAGGTATAACGCGGTAGCGCGCCACGTGTTTGTCACGCAGGTATTTATCCGCGATGTTGACATACTCGGTAGCTATGCGCAAAGGTGTCATTTTACCCTTTTCAATTATCCTCTTGAGGCCTTCTATGGAATCGGCAGGCACGTCTTCGCAGACAACCGCCACGACTTTGACCCAGCCGAAGCCGAGGTTAACCAGTTCCGCAACCGGGCTAGAGGGAAATTGATAGAGATGGTCGACCAGCCAATCGCGTCCCGTTATGGCCAGGTCGAAATTGCCGTTGGCTACCTGCTGCGGCATATCCTGCGGACGTACGACTTTAAAGTTGACCCAGTCGAGGTCGCAGGAAGGCCGGCGGAGCAGGTTGTCTGCGGAGTAGCCTTTCATATTGACCCCGGTTTTTCCCAGGAAAGCGGCGGTGTGTACCTGCTGGTGGCCGTCGGCCAGGGCCAGCCAGATGCTGTCCTTTTTGGCCTTAAAATCAATATCGTTGGGTATATCCGATTTAACCGCTTCACGCTGTTGCCAGAGTTTTGTCTTCAGCTTGAAGCCCGAAGTCAAGCGCTTTAACAGGTCGCTGAAGTTTCCTTTCTGCAGGCTGTCGCTGTTGGCTATGATGCAGGCGTTGCTGTCGCACAGCTTGCTTACAGGGGTCAGGTTCATTGATCGCAGGACCTTTTCATCACCGGCCCGCAGGACAGCCAGTTCGGCATTCTCCGGCGGGTAGGCCTCGGCCGAGCCCCACAGCGGGTAAATGCGAAACTTTTTAAGCCTCATTTTATAGGCGGCTGCTTCGGCCAGAGCGGGATACTCGGTTACAATGCGCCACATAACACCGCTTTTTGAAAGGTCTTTGCGTGAGATCCCGGAGCTGGTCGAACCGGCCAGGAAGATGCCCGCCTCTTCAAAGCCCAGGTCGGCAATTTTAAAGACCCGGCTAGCGGGGTATCTGGCCTGAAGTTCCTGCAGCCAGTCAGAAGTGCAGATGCCGAAGTCGTAGTTTCCGATGGCTACCTGAACCGGGATATCCCTTTCATTGAGCATCTTGGCCGACAGCGACGGCATGGTTTTGGAATACATGCGGTATATGCGCGTGTTCGAGTTGTAGGCGTCGAATCCAAGACCGATCGCATCCAGGAGTTCGGCAGTGCGGGCCAGCATCCTGCCCTTCGGCAGGGCCAGCCTGGTTATAGCTCCCGCTCTATTTGCCAACTTTCCCGAAGCCCCCGATGAAATTGATGACATCATTTGCCGATTTGACCTTCTTTTGAACACCTTTGCTCTGGTCTTCGATAACGAAGGCACCGGGTTTGTCCTGTACCGCAACCTTCCAGCGGGCCGTCATCTGGCTACCGCAGAAGGCGAATTCGGCCACCAGCCCGGCGCGGCGCAGGGCGCCCGCCAGTTCAAAGGAGGCTTTTATCGAGGCGGCATTTTCACGGGCTGTCCGGATAAGCACGGTCTTATCCGCTTTCTGCCGGGACCAGGGCTTTACAAGTTGCACAAGCTCATCCAGCAAGAAAGCAAATCCGCAGGCAGGGGTCTTTTTACCTCCCACCAGTCCCACCAGGTTGTCATACCTGCCGCCGCTGCAAATCTTTCTGTTGCCCGAAACTATCTTAAAGCATAGGCCGGTATAGTATTCAAACCCTTTTATCGATGTGAAATCAATGGAGTAGCTATAGCCAAGCGTGTCCAGCAGACCGCTGACGGAAGCGAACTTATCTATCTCATTTTTCAAGTTGCGTGAAATAGATGGCAGGGATTTAAGGTTGGCCAGAAAACCGCTGGACTTGCCTTTCAGCTTCATCAAAGCCGCAACGGCTGCAGCAAAATCTTTATTGCTGCTCTTAACTCCGGCCAGGGCCTGCCAGTTGCCGTCCAGGATCTCGTCCAGCAGGGCTTCCTTGGCCTCGGCGCTCAGCTTCAGTTCTTCGATAAGAGCTTTGAGTATGCCGGCATGGGATAGCTTCAACTCAACCCGGGATATACCCAGCGATTTAACTATCTCCAGTGCCAGGGCAATGATCTCAGCGTCGGAAGTTGGGTTCGAATCTCCCAGCAATTCCACCCCACATTGCCATTTTTCCCTGTTCTCCTTGCCGGTCTCCTCGAAGGCGAAGATATTGGTGATATAGCAAAGGCGGCTGATCTTCTGGTCGGCCATATTTTCGTTATATAGGCGCACGGCGGGGATGGTGCCGTCGGGGCGCAGCACTATACGCTCTCCGCCCCAGCCGTCCCAATCCAGGAATGAATAGACGCGTCCGAGCATGGCCGGCGTGAGGGTGCCTGCCTGTGTGAACAGGTGTATGTATTCGAGAGTGGGGGTCTTGATCTCACGGTAGCCCCAGTTAAGGCATGAGTTCAGGAAGGCCTCTTCCACCTGGCGGAATTTTTCCATATCCTGGGGAAGAAGATCGCGTGCCCCTTTACATTTTTGTGTTTCCATCTTGATTTAAGTCCCCTTAGAGCCGGATTATTCTACACTAATAGTAACATAGCTACAATTACACTACGAAAAAAGCGGATGGCCTTGACTCTCCTCTAACTGTAGACTTTATACTGTGGATATAGGATTATTCCAGGAAAGGACAAAATGCTCAAGATCGGCGAGTTTTCTAAACGCAGCCGCGTGTCAGTGAAGACACTGCGTTACTATGATGAGATAGGCCTGCTGAAGCCTATTACGGTGGATAAGTATAGCCGTTACCGTTATTACTCCGAGGATCAGTTGACGGTCCTGAACCGTATAATTGTTCTAAAAAACCTTGGTCTTACCCTGCAGGAAGTAGCAAAACTGCTGATCAATAATATGCCGGACGACCGTCTTGTTGAACTGCTGAATATCAAACGAGCTGAGATAGGTCAGCGACTGCACGATTACAGGTTACGTCTGGAATTGGTCGAGGAATGGGTCAGACAAATCTCCAAGGAGGATTCTATGGCCAGCAGGATTGTGGTTAAGAAACTGGATAAGCAAACGGTAGCCTTCATACGCCGCAAGCTGTCCAGCTATGAGGAAGTTCCCGCCGTTTTTATTGAGATCTACAATTATCTTTCGAAGCAGAAAGCCCGCATAGTCGGGCCGCCGCTGGCATTGTTCCACGATATGGAATATAAACTAAAAGATGTTGATGTCGAAGCGGCCGTGCCTATTACAGGACCTCTGCATCAGACAGGATCGGTCAAGGTCAGAGAAATACCTGAAGTAGAAAAGGCAGCCTGCTTGGTACATAAAGGGCCGTATGAAACTTCTATGACGGCGTACAGGTCATTGATTGGGTGGCTGTTTACCAGTGGATATCAGCTCGCTGCTGCCAATCGTGAGATTTATATTAAAGGGCCGCACGATACCACAGACCCCAGAAATTACATTACAGAGCTGCAATTCCCCATCATTGGATGGTAACACCATCGCTTATCAAGGTTAGTGTCACCGGTATTTACTCCGCGGTAATTTAGTGAAATTCCGCCATCACTCTATTTCTGTTATACAATATAGAGGCAGTGTCCAAACAGGTCTTCAGGTTTTTTTATATTGGCCTTTTCCTGCTGGGTCTGGCGCTTTCGATAGGTGGAGGAAATGCCCATGCCGACGGAGGCGATGTCCATGTCCTCACTGTTAAAGGCACCATTGTGCCGGTGGTGGCCGACTATATCAACCGGGGCTTAAGTGAAGCTGAGGACAGCGGCAGCACAGCCTGCATTATAGAGCTGGATACGCCCGGGGGCCTGCTGGAATCAGCTCAAGTAATTGTCACACGCATCCTAAACGCCCGGATACCGGTCGTAGTCTACGTCGCTCCCCAGGGAGCCTGGGCCGCCTCGGCGGGCACCTTTATAACCTTGTCTGCTCATGTCACAGCCATGGCGCCTGCTACCAGTATCGGCGCGGCTCACCCTGTAAGCGCCCAGGGTCAAAATCTCTCGGATGTAGAACAGCAAAAAGCTACGGAATATACTTCCGCATGGATTAAGAGTATAGCGGAGAAACGCGGTCGCGATCCCTTGCTCATGGAAGGGACGGTGCGGGAAAGCAAGTCTTATACAGCAAGCGAGGCGGTAGATCTGAAGCTGGTGGACTTTACAGCCGATGACATCCAAGGCGTACTGAAGCAGGTAAACGGCAGGCAGGTTACGCTGGCCGACGGGCGACAGGTAACCATAAATACCAGCGGCGCCAGCCTGACTTACGATGATATGACCGGGCTGGAAAAATTCCTGCTAATGATAAGCAATCCCAATTTAGCCTATATGTTGCTATCGCTGGCTTCCATCGGTTTGATTACGGAGATTTCCAACCCCGGGTTGATCTTCCCCGGTGTGGTCGGCGGCCTTTGCCTATTTTTAGCCTTTTACTCCCTGGGCGTGTTGAATGCTTACTGGGCGGGCGTGCTGCTCATCATCCTGGCCTTCGGACTGTTTACCACTGAGATTTTTGTACATGCCTATGGTATACTGACTTCGGGTGGAATCATCTGTCTTATATTCGGTTCGCTGATTCTTTTCAGCGGAAGCGAAGTTTCCATGGAATTCAATACAGGACTTATTGCTGTGGTTGCCATAGTTATGGCCATATTTGTCGGCCTTCTGGTCTGGGCGGCTATCAGGGGGCAGATGCGAAAGGTGGCTACCGGCCATGAAGGGATGATCGGCCAGACTGCAATCGTGAAAACCCCGTTAACACCCAAAGGTATGGTCCTGGTAGAAGGGGAGTTGTGGACGGCGGAATTGGATAGCGGGACCGCCACGCCCGGAGAAGAATTAGTTATTCAGAAGGTGGATAACCTTAAGCTATACGTGACTAAAAAGAAATGAGGGGTGAAGAATGGTTCCAGTGATCATAGTTTTAGCAGTTTTCCTTTTTATCATAATCCTGGCAGCGGTCAGAATTGTCAACGAGTACGAGAGAGGCGTGGTCTTCCGCCTGGGCAGATACGTGGGCGTCAGGGGTCCGGGCCTCATCCTGCTTATCCCATTTATAGAGCGCATGGTGAAAGTCGAACTGCGCGTGGTGACCATGGACGTGCCGCAACAGGAATGCATTACCATGGATACCGTAACCGTCAAAGTTGATGCCGTAGTCTATTTCCGCGTCATGAAGCCGGAATCGGCCATACTGAATGTCGAGCAATATATCCGGGCCACTTCGCTGCTCTGCCAGACTACCCTGCGCAACGTGGTGGGTCAGAGCACACTTGAAGACTTGCTGGGCCACAGGGACAAGGTAAATGAGAAATTGCAGGTGCTTATCGATGAAGGCACCGAGCCCTGGGGCATCAAGGTGAGCATGGTAGAAGTAAGGGATGTCCAGCTTCCTGAGACAATGCAGAGGGCTATGGCAGCGCAGGCGGAGGCCGAGCGGGAACGCCGGGCCAAGATCGTCCATGCCGACGGTGAAGCACAGGCGGCCGAAAAGCTGTCCGAAGCCGCTAAAATTATGTCGATATACCCGGCGGCCATGCAGTTACGCTACCTGCAGACTCTGGTTACAATTTCAACTGAGAAAACCAATACCATAGTATTCCCGCTACCCATGGATCTTATCATGCCGATGCTGGACAGGGCGGGTGGGCAACAGAAAAAATAGTCCCGGTTAGGGAATTTCGAATATTAAAGGCGGGTTACTTATAACCCGCCTTTTTTAATTCTATTGATCTCTTACGTGAGTTACGTCTCCGGCTGTTATTTCCTGGATTGAACCATCGTCGAGGCGTATCAGAAGGTTGCCGGAATCGTTCACCTCGGTCGCAGTGCCTTCGATTGTCCGGCTGCCCAGGCTCACCCTGACGCGTTTGCCCAGGGTCTCCATATGGCTGGCCCACTCCCTGATAAGGTCGTTCCCATCTCCAATTCTCTCATACAGCTTTTCAATCTCGCTGTAAAGCTGCACTGCAACCTCTTCCACCGGCACATCTTTCCCCATTTCCATTGAAAGGCTGGTAGCTATACCGGCTATTTCCGGAAAGGCGGAGGTGTCGAAATTTACGTTGATGCCTATTCCAATTACAGTATAGTTAAGGTCTACCTTGCTGAAGCCGTTTTCGATCAATATGCCGCAGACTTTTTTCCCGGTTATAAGAACGTCGTTGGGCCATTTAATATGCGCTTTCAGATCCATATTATAGAGGGCATGGACGACTGCCAGGGAGGAGATGGCGGGTATCAGCCGTATTTTTTTTGCAGGAGGACGCAGAATGATCGAAGTTGCCAGCCCTCCTACAGGTGACAGCCAGGACCTGCCCAGCCTGCCGCGGCCGACATTCTGTTTTCCGGCTATAACGACGGTCCCTTCCGGAGCGTGCTTTTCCGCCAGGTCTCTGGCGATGTCCATGGTGGATCCGGTGACCTCGAAATAGTGAAGCCGCTTGCCGATGCAGTGTGTTTTGAGATTTTGCTTTAAAAAGGAAGCTATGTTCTCCATTGCCCCTCTTACTATAATATAACAGACGTATTTAAACCGTGTATAATTTATTATTGCCGCCGGTCAATCGCATACAGGAAGCCGACAATGAACGATGACGATGTTGAAAACAAGGCTGAACGGATAGCCGAATTGATTGTCAATGCCCAACACACCATCGTTTTTACTGGTGCGGGCATCAGCACCGAGTCGGGGATACCCGATTTCAGGGGAAAGGACGGGATCTGGACCAAGGTCGACCCTGAGGACTTTACCATACAGAGGTTTGTGGCCAAACCGGAAGTAAGGAAGATGCACTGGAAAACGGTGTCCGAGGGCGGTATGGTCAAGGATGCCAAACCTAATGCCGCACACTACGCTATTGCCGAGCTGGAAAAGCTGGGCAAGCTGGACTGCGTGGTGACACAAAATATAGATAATCTTCACCAGGCAGCAGGAAATAGTCCCGAGATTGTTTTTGAGCTGCACGGCAATGTGCAGTATGTACGATGTTTAAACTGTCATAAGCGCTTTCCTATAGCCGAGATCATTGCCCGCCTGGCCACAGAGGAAATACCTGAATGTGAGTTCTGCAAAGGGATGTTGAAGCCGGATGCCGTGTTTTTCGGTGAGGCTTTACCTCAACTCGTATTACACGAGGCTGCCAAACGGGCCAATCAGTGCGACCTTTGCATTGTGATAGGTTCTACGCTTATCGTATATCCGGCGGCCTATATACCGCTGTATGCCCGCGACGCAGGGGCCAAGATCGTGATAATTAACATAGGTGACACGCCCATGGACTCTACGGCAGCCGTTCGTGTCGAGGCCAAAGCGGGAGAAACCATGACCAGGGTAATGCATCACGTTAGAGCGAAAATGGGAAAATAAATCTATTGACAAGCTTTAAATACAATGTTAGATTGTGATTAACATGTTGTTAGTGGAGGCACAGATTTGAAATACGTGGCTATATCCATGCTGATTCTTGCAGCATTATTTGTGGGTTGTGCCAGGCCGGCTATTGATACAAGGATCCCTCCTGTGGCAATTATCGATTCCGTTTCCCCTTCTCAGGTATATGATGGGGACACTGTAAAATTCACAGGGCACGGCGTTTCAACGACCGGGCAGATTATAGGCTATAACTGGCGGTCAAGCATCAACGGGGATTTAAGTAAGCAGGCCACATTTGATATAGCGACTTTGTCCGCCGGTGCCCATACGGTTTGGTTTAGCGTTCAGGATAACTACGGCAACTGGTCAAAGGAAATCGCGACCAATGTGATAGTGTTGGCCCGGGGTGGGCCCGCCACGATGGCGGTCAAAGTCTTTAGCGCCTCTCCTCCAACCATTAGCGAGGGAGACTGGTCCACCTTAACCTGGGAGGTTTCCGGTGACGGTACGGTCAGGATAGACCCTGACGTCGGCAATGTTGCTTACGAGGGCACCAGGTCCGTTCAGCCCATGCAGAATACCACTTACACGCTGTTTGCCACCAACGATGCAGGCATAACCACGGCGACCGCTCAAGTAGTTGTTGCTCCTGTTCCGCTTCACAAAGTAGTGTTGTACTCGGTATCTTCTGAAGACGGTACAATCATGATAAACAGCGGGGTCCTCAACACAGGTCAGGTGCTGGTAGGCGAGGATAAAAACCAGGCACAGATGCAGGGGGTCCTCAGCTTCGATATCTCGTCGATACCCTATAACGCCATTATCAAGTCAGTACAGCTCGATCTATCTAAGTCATTGATATACAACTACCCCTTCCCATGGCAGGGCGACCTTTTCATATACAACCTCAAATATGGCCTGGCGTTCAATGATGTTAACCAATTGACCTTTATATCTTCGGGCTATATCTTCCGCTGGGGCACCAATTCACAAATTACCCAGATGCCGACTGCGCCCTTCACCTCGATAGATTTTGTCAGTGCTGTACAGAGGCAAATTGATTCACGCAACAGCCGGTTCCAGGTGCGCATGCAATTAGAAAAATATTACCACTACAATTTCTGGAATCTTTCCAGCACCACCAACCAGAAACTTAGTCAACCCAGCGGAGAGGCCGGCAATTATATTGACGTAAGTGCTGGCAACCCCACTTTAATCGTAGGTTACGTACTACCCTAATAGTCCGGGTCCCGGTCTGCCATCTAAACAAATCTGCCCTTTTCCCGTTACTTATAGTTGAGGGGAGGTTGAGGACATTTTCGTGGACGGGCTGAAAGAAATCTTTATGAAGTGGAGCGAATACTGTGCATAAGATAATTTTGGTATTACTGGCAATTTGTATGGCAATGACCGGCTGCATTATCGTCTATACGGATAAACCCGTACTGAACGATAATAAGACCGCGGACAGACCGGGCCAAAGCCCTGACGGAACAGGTTATGTCCAGGATTTACCGGTCCAATCGCAATCGGAGCAAACGGCGACCCTCAATATGCTCTCAGGTGAAAGCGGCTCGCTGGTCAAGAGCGCTGCAACTTATATGAAATCGAATATGGCCTGCACCGGCGATACGGATGCCAACTTCGCCAGCAGGGCCTTCCTCAGTTTTGATATAACATCCTTGCCCAAATCTGCGCTCGTGAGCGAAGCCATCCTGTACTTGGGCAACTTCACTGTTATCGGGTCCCCGACCTACAGCAAATCCAACTGGGGTAACATGGGTGCATTGGAGTTATATCAGGTGCAATACGGCTCCTCCGGCGACATCGGAAGGGTTGATTATGAGTCAACTGCCCCCCTGGTAAGCTCCGTTAAACTTGCAAATTTTACAGGTATGCCGCTTAGGATAGATGTCACGCAGGATAATAGCGGAAATAATGTTATCCAGCAGTTGCTGTCCCAGGGGGTGGCCAGGTGCCAATTCCGGGCTCAATTCTTTACCTCGACCAACTGGGATTCCAAAGCCGACCTGATATGCCTGGACGGCATGGTATTAAAAATCAAATATACGATGCCGAAATAGCGGCTGTCAGGCGGACTTGATCTCCTCCAGCTCGAACCGGAACTTCTCTATAACGGGGTTGGCCAGAAGCTTGTTGCACATATCCTGTACCTGGCTGCTGGCCCTGTGTAAATCATTTCCTTCAACTTTGATTTCCAGGTATTTACCTGCCCGTACTTCCTGCACGGCTCCGAAGCCCAGTGTATGAAGCGCGCCCTTGATGGTCAGGCCCTGGGGATCATTTACCGTCGGCTTCAGCGTTACATATACTTTAGCTAAAAACATTTTTCAGCTTCCTCCCGGTCAAGAGCATATAAGCATCCCGGTAACGCTCGGCGGTTGCCTCAACGATATCCGACGGCAGCTCCGGCGCAGGTGCCTTCATATTCCAGCCAGATGCGATCAACCAATCACGTACAAACTGTTTATCGTAGCTTGGTTGCGAATGTCCGGGCCTGTACTCGCTGGCATCCCAGAACCGGCTGGAATCGGGCGTAAGGACTTCGTCGATCAGAATCAGCTCGCGGTCGTGATAACCGAATTCGAACTTGGTGTCGGCAATAATGATGTCCCGTTGGATGGCATAATCGCGGGCAAATGTATAAAGCATAATGCTCTTTTCTTCTAAAGCACGCGCAGTATCACTTCCAACCAGGTTGGCCAGAGCTTTCTGGCTTAATGGCACATCATGGCCGGCATCGGCTTTGGTAGTGGGCGTGAAAATGGGTTCAGGCAGTTCCTGGCTTTCTTTCAGTTTGGCAGGCGCCTTCTTTTTATTGATCGTTCCGTATTTTTTATATTCGATCCAGGCCGAGCCGCTGATGTAACCGCGCACCACGCACTCTACAGGTATCCTTTCGGCTTTTAAGACAACCATTGAGCGGCCGAAAAGATAATCGGGCAGCGGCCTTTTGCCCGGCGCATATTTCAGCAGGGCACGGCGGCTTTCCACAGATTCTATCATGTGATTGTTGATCAGGTGGAAGGTTTTAGCGAACCAGAAAGCGGATATCTGGTTCAATACTATCCCTTTATCCGGTATGCCGGTGGGCAGCACGACATCGAAGGCCGAGATGCGGTCGGTGGCGATGATGAGCAACTTATCACCGACTTGGTAGGTGTCCCTTACCTTGCCCTTGCCGAAAAGCGGCAGTTTTAAAGAAGTTTCAAGTACAATAGCCAATCTATTACTCCTATCTTTTACTTAAAGACTTGCGTCTTTTATTTAACAATCCGAGGCGCACGAAAACATCGTCAACATATTTAAGAAAGCGCCGGTAATCGAAAATCGCCTGCAATTCCTTGGCGTTGAGATGCTCCATCACATCCTTATCCTCTTTCAGCAGTTTGATAAAGGGGGTTTTGGTTTTCCAGGCCTTCATGGCGTTTCGCTGGGTCACCTCGTAAGCCTTTTGCCGGCTGAGCCCTTTCCCCACCAGCGCCAGCATCACGTTTTGTGAGAAGACCAGGCCCTGGGTAAGCTCGAGGTTGCGTCTCATATTATCGGGATAGACCTGTAAACCGCGCATTACGCCGGTGAAAATATCCAAAATATAATCCAGCGCCAGGCAGGCGTCCGGTAAAATAATGCGCTCGTTGGAAGAATGGCTGATATCGCGTTCATGCCACAGGGCCACATTTTCCAGGGAAGTAAGGGCGTTTCCCCTGATGAGCCGTGCCAGTCCGCATACACGCTCGCAAAGCTCCGGGTTGCGTTTGTGCGGCATGGCGGAGGAGCCGGTTTGTCCGGCCGAAAAAGGCTCCTCAGCCTCCAGTATCTCGGTTCTCTGGAGCGCCCTGATCTCGGTGGCGAATTTTTCAAGGGAACTGGCTACGATGGCCAAGGTGGTGACAAACTGCGCATGGCGATCTCGCTGGATGATCTGGTTGGAGATCGGGGCAGGGGACAGCCCCAGCCTGGCGCAGGTCTTCTCTTCGATATCAGGGGAAACCGTGGCATAGGTTCCTACGGCGCCGGAGATTTTGCCTACGCTGATTATTTTCCTGGCTTCCTGGAGCCTGTTGTGATTGCGTTTCATTTCCTGTGACCACAATGCCATCTTCAGGCCGAAAGTTATAGGCTCGGCATGCACGCCGTGCGTGCGCCCAATCATGAGCGTGTCCTTATTGGAAATCGCCCTGTCTTCCAGAACTTTTATCAGAGCATCTACTCCTTCTATCAGAAGGTCGGCGGCATCTCTCAACTGCAGGGCAAGCGCGGTGTCCATAACGTCTGATGATGTCAATCCCAGGTGAATGAAACGCGATTCATCGCCGATGGTTTCGCCGACGGCATTCAAGAAAGCGGTAACATCATGATGGGTTATCTTTAGCAGCTCGCCCATGCGCTCGAAGTTCAGCGTGGCTTTTTTAATGCGCGGGATGGCCGCTTTGGGTATGCGGCCCACGTCCGCCCATGCCTCGCAGACAGCTATCTCAACCTGCAGCCATTTATCGAACTTGTTCTTGTCCGACCAGATTTTTTTCATTTTGGGTCGCGAATAGCGGTCAATCATATTCTTTATCCTTAAGACTCGGCCTGCTTCCGTTTATAGGCTTCGAAGGCTTTGCGGATGTTGTCGTATTTAAGGCCCAGTATCTGGCAGGCCAGCAGTGCCGCATTTTTAGCTCCGGCAGCGCCTATGCCTACACAGGCAACCGGGACGCCTCCCGGCATCTGCACGATAGAATAAAGGGAGTCGATGCCCTTCAAGTCGCTGGTTGGCAGCGGCACACCTATTACCGGCATAGTGGTCCATGAGGCGACCACGCCGGGGAGATGTGCGGCCGAACCCGCCGCTGCAATTATAACTTCAAATCCCTTCGAGCCGGCTTCGGTTGCATACTGGCGGACCTTGTCGGGCTTGCGATGCGCCGAAAGTATCGCCAGCTCATAGTCGACCTTGAACTCCTTGAGGACGTCGACCGCCGGCTGGATGAACTGCTCATCTGTTTTACTGCCTATTACAATACCCACCAGAGCCATCAGCTCACCTCCCTTGCTGCGATATCTTTACGGTGATGGCAACCTTCAAAATTTACATGTTGGATATTGCGGTATACCTTATCCCTGGCGTCTTCCATGGTACTGCCGGTGGCTGTAACGGTCAGGACACGTCCGCCGTCGGTCACAATCCGGCCTCCATTACGCATTTTTGCGCCGGCATAAAATATATTGATATCTTTATCAATCTTATCAGAAATGGTAATGGGAAATCCTGTGCGGTACTCACCGGGGTAACCTCCGGACGACATCACCACGCCCACGCAGGGGTTGCTATTCCACTCTATCTTGATTTTGTCCAGCTTGCCGTTGACCACCGCCAGCATGATATCCACCAGATCGGTCTTGAGCCTGGGCAGTATGGCCTGGGTTTCGGGATCGCCGAAGCGGGCGTTAAACTCCAGCACCATGGGACCCTTGGCGGTCAATATCAACCCCGTGTAAAGCACACCTTTATACGGCGTGCCGGCTTCCGCCATGGCCGCTATAGTGGGTTTAATAACCGATTCCAGTACCTGCCGGATCATCTCCTCGCCGAAGAAACCGGGCGGACTGTAGCTACCCATCCCTCCCGTATTGGGGCCTTTATCATTGTCGAAAACACGCTTGTAATCGCAGGCCGGGACCATGGGCACTGCCGTCTTGCCGTCGCTGAAGGCCAGCAGGCTGACCTCCTTCCCGACCAGGCATTCTTCTATAATTACGCGCTCACCGGCCGCGCCGAATATCCTATCCTGCAGCATAGAGTTCAGTGCGTTGACCGCTTCATCGGTTGTGGTGGCGATGATCACTCCCTTGCCGGCCGCCAGGCCGTCGGCCTTCACAACTACGGGAACGGTGCGGTTTTCCAGATACCGGGTGGCTTCACTGCAGGTGGAGAAGCACTGCCCGGAGGCACAGGGGATGCCTGTTTTGTTCATCAAATCGCGGGCGAATACCTTGCTGGATTCCAATTGAGCTGCCTTCTGCGAGGGGCCGAAAACGGGGATGCCTGCAGCTTCCATCCGGTCCACCAGCCCGGCTGCCAGGGGAGCTTCCGGGCCGACGACAACCAGGTCGGCTTTAAGTTGAGCGGCTTTGTTAACGATGGAATTGATGTCGGAAACGGATATGTTGATATTCTCAGCAATACCGGCTGTGCCTGCATTTCCCGGAAGAGCAAAGATTTTCTTGACGCGTTGGCTCTGCGCTATCTTCCATACCAGTGCATGTTCACGCGCACCATTGCCGATAACCAGTATTTTCAAGCTGGTATCTCCAACCTTAACTAAGCAGTTATCTTTTTTACTATGTTGCGCTTACTGCTCTTGGTTTTTCCGCGGTTTTTCTTGGCTGCTTTGAGCTTGGGTTTGTGTGCCATTTTAATCTACCTTAATTCTTTATCAAATTTTTCCGCTTGAACTGGGTCAAGCAATTTCAATAATCTTATCAACTTGGCTACATGTACCTTTTTGTCTTCAAGGATTTGCTCAATAGCATCGGCTGCATCTTCGCTATCGAGCATCTCAACCTGTGCTTCGTACTCGTTTATCGATTTAAGTTCGGCGATCAGGTCGTCCCTGATCATTTCCAGGTCCATCGAACCTTCGACTTCTTCTTCTTTTTCAAATGGGTTGTAGGCCATTAAAGACTCCGGGGGAACCTCCTGGAAGCACTATAAATGGGAATCCAACATATTGCCTTCTAGGAATCGCTTAGAAGTATATAGTTTCAGGCCTTTAAAATCAAGGAAAAAGGCCTGCGGCGGGTATGCTTGAGGGTAAATTTTCTACTCAGGGCTTCAGGTAATTGCGGTGCCAGGGTTCCCTTGTTAAAAGCCAGGTAGTCCCTCAAGGCTGCTTTTAGTGCATCCACGGCCAGTTTAGGCATGCTATCCCCATCGGGCATAACATAAAATGTAAAGAGCGGAAAGATCCATATAGTGGCCAGCTTAGCTTGATCACCTTCCAAATGCCAGTGTTGCTGGCTACCTGCACGGAAGGATGACAGAGAAAGTGGTACCTTTACCAACCTCGCTTTCAGCTTCCATCCTGCCGCCGTGAGCTTCAGCGATGCTTTTAGCGATTGACAAACCCAGGCCGGTTCCTGTGTCACCACGGGAATGCGTTTGATCTACACGATAGAAACGTTCAAAGATATGCGGCAAATGTTCGGGAGGGATGCCGATGCCTGTATCACTTATAGCTACTATTGCCATTCCATCCTTCTCGATAACTGATAGTGATACGCTGCCCCCGCTCGGAGTGTAGTGGACAGCGTTTTCTAAAATGCTGATAAATAATTGCCTCAGCTTTAAACGGTCTGCTCTTAGAGTTAGATTTCTCCGTGGTCCGAGTTCGAATTGGAGCCCCTTTTCACTGGCTAATAGTTTTACGTCAGCTGATACTTCAGCTAAGAGTTCGTCAAGATTAACCTTATCCAGGTTTAAAGAGTCTTTCCCGGCATCACTCCGAGCCAAAGACAATATTCTGTCTATTGCAGATGACATATAGGCTGACTCCTGGGCGACCAGCTCAAGAGACTCCTGGTATTCGGCTTCGGTTCTTTCCTTGTTGAGAGCCAAAGTGGTCTCAGCTTGAATAACTGCTAGAGGTGTACGCAATTCATGCGAAACATCAGCGACAAATTGCCGATAGCGATTAAATGACCCTTCAAGACGTTCAAACATCCTGTTCAGGGTTGAAGCCAACCTTCCAAGCTCATCCCCACCGTATATATTTATCCTGCGGCTAAGATCACTATATTCTATATCCTGAGCTATTCTGGTTATCTGTTCTACCGGCTTGAGCGCCCGGTTAGCTAATAAGAACCCGCCAACTCCAGCCAGCACGAGAACGGCCAGCCCGGACAAACCGAGGATATCCTTGAAGGTCGCCATGACATCCCCTATCCAGGCTACCGGACGACCAACGACTATGATTGTGGGGCTATTATCAGGGCTAACCGATAGCGAGGAAGCGTAGAACCTTATCTCTTGCCCATTTCCGACGGCCGAAGTAAAAAACGTGCTCTGACCATCTGAAGCTTGCTTAATGACGCTGTCCATACCAGGTAATTCGACATTGGCGCCATATCGCTTGAGTAGTGTCCCATCGGCCTTGTAAATCAATATTAATTCGTTTAGCTCTTCTACTACCTTTTCCTCGGCAAGATCATTTTCTCCGGCGTTAAGCCTGGTCTGTACCGCTGTTGCCAGGTTCGTCAGATTGTAGTCGAGGTTATGATGCAGGTTATTATATAGCAGGGTATAGGCTACGCCGCTAAATATGAAAAGCAGGGTAACAATGACAGCTAAATGCCAGATGATAAGACGGAATTTAATTGTCTGGAAGAATCTCATACTAAAGCTAGCCGATATCCGGCCCCTCTCAATGTTTGAATCAGGCTGTCCTTTCCTTCATCATCAATTTTGCTGCGGAGCCTTCGAATATACACATCCACGATATTGGACAGGCTGTCGAAATCGTAGTTCCAGGCCCCCTCTTCAAGCATTGTCCTAGTAACGACCATATTGGGATGGCGCATGAAGTATTCCAGTATAGAGTACTCTTTCGCGGTAAGCTCTACCTTTCTCTCTCCTTTCCGCACCTCTCTCGTCAGTGTATCCATCACCAGGTCTCCGACCTGCAGTTTGGGTGTTTTGAATAGCATGTCTCGGCGCATCAACGCGCGAACCCGAGCCAGTAGTTCGCTAAAAGCAAAAGGCTTGGTCAGATAGTCGTCAGCACCGGAATCGAGTCCCGTAACTCTATCCTGAATACTATCCTTGGCGGTAAGCATCAAGATGGGCATACTAACCTTACTTGCCCGCAGTTCCTGACAAACTACAATTCCGTCTTTCTTTGGCAGCATAATATCGAGAACAATAAGGTCGTAGGGCGTGGTTTCTGCCATGTATTGGGCCTCCTCGCCGTCAAAGACACAGTCAATGGAGTATCCTTCTTCCACAAGACCTCGCTTGATAACGGCGGAAAGACGCTTATCATCCTCGACCACTAAAATCCGCATTATGCCTCCTTACGCAGGACATTACCCATATTTTATATTCTCTCTATTATATTAAAACAAGATGAACAGAAGATGAAAGGAGGTGCAATCTGAAGATCTAAACTATTAATGCGGCCTTCATTTTCTATTCATCACCGGTTCATACAGTAGTGTTAAACTGCGTTCAAAGAATTAAGTTAAGAAAACAAGAGGTATATAAATGCAGAAGAAAGAAATGAACAGCTTAATAAATGGAAGGGTTAAAATCACAATATTTAACGACGGATACCTGGTGTCTTTGTTGTTGGGCATGATTGTGTGTGGTATTGCCCTTGTATTTCTGCTGGTAACCATAGGTATTACATATATATAACCGGTAGCGTAGAAAGCAATGCTACAGGTACTGAAAGAAGGGAGGAGCACATAAAATGAAGAATTTTCAGACAATTGCTGTAATCAAAGAGGCTGTCATGTTCGTCGCCACAATAGTGTCAGTGATAGGTTTCGGCTTTACACTCGCAGTTCATACCACTAACGCGGCCCCAGCCCCATATGGCCAGGCTGCTGGCGCCTCAATCTATGACAACATAACCCCGGAGGTCGTAGTGATCGAGGTGACCCGACAAGATTCCAATCTCTACGATCTCACGTTTCCCCAGGAGGAAATAGGATATGGCTTTCTCGTAGATAAACAGGGTCTTATCCTCACTAATAATCATGTCGTCGATGGAGCATCGAATGTCCAGGTTGTGTTGAAGAGCGGTAACACCGTTGATGCAAAAGTGGTCAGCACCGACCCGGTTGACGATCTGGCCCTGATCAGCATCGATGCCACATCTGTACCCGGAATAACTGCACTTCAGCTTGGTGATTCCGGCGCGGCGAAGCCCGGACAGATGGCTATGGCTTGGGCAACCCGGACTCCATAATCACCGCTACCCTCACCCGGTCGTAGGGCAACAGCCGACTCCCGGTATATAGAATTATTAATCTTATGTTCATGTTCTGTTCATCACCGGTTCATATGTGCGTGTTAAACTCTGTTCAAAGAATTTGAGTTAAGGCAAAGGATGGTTCTTTTACATCAAAACAGGAGAATTATGGCAAATGGCAAGAATTGAGTATAGGTCCAAGGAATTTCCCGAGCTGGCTAAGCTCAGAATGCAAGCCAGGGGACTGGCATTAGTTCAGGGTAAGACAATGTATCAAGTATTTACCGAGGCTTTACAACTTTGGATGCAGCATAACTGTGGCGAAGGAATGAACCAATGGTATCAATTTATGGAGACGGCGGACGTGCAAAGCGTGAAAAGCCGAAGAGCAGCAGCTAACCCTACCTTGAAAAATACAATAAACAAGGGCCTTCAGGCCCGATAATATCGAGAGGAAGATGGATCACTATTTTCAGGCAGTCAAAACATATATTATCTACCTCCTCGTGGTCGTAGCTGTACAAAGTTTGACACTTGCTTTAAATTTTATACGTAGTCTTTAGAGAGGTTGAGGGGATGTTCAGCACACAGGTATCTCAAAAATTCAAAGTGGGTCAATGTGTGCGTATTTTTTCAGCCAAAGATTGCAACGGCAAGCCCAAATATCCGGCATGGGAGCAATACGTCGATCTGGAAGGTATAATAATCGATTCATATCATGCCCGGTATGGGCCATTGTTTGTGGATGGCGTCATAGGCTGCGACGATATCTATTTCTATGATATCGTTTTCGACGGCAATTTTACGGTCAGTGTGCCTGAGGAAATGTTGGAAGCCGCGTGAATTTTCAAGATAGCACGCCCTAAAACTATAGGTACGGACGAAGCGTTTTTCCATGTAGGCTACTTTTTAAGGGAGGATACTATTTTCTCCAGCGCACCGGCATAGGACTGCAGTATCTCGCCGTCGTAGCGCTCGATATGGCCTTCATCGCACAGTGCGGCCAGCTTGGGGTCTATGGGTATCCTGGCCAGCAAAGGCGCATCGGCAGACCGTGACATCTCGTCGCCCTTGCTCTTGCCGAAGATCTCAATCTTCTTCTTAAGTTCGGGAACGTACAGGTAGCTCATATTTTCCACCACGCCCAGCACCTTTTTATCCAGTTGTTGCGCCATTTTAACCGTTTTCTTAACGATCATGGTGCTCAGGTCCTGCGGCGTGAAAACGATGATCGCCCCGTTCACAGGCAATACCTGAAGGGCTGTCAGGGGTGCGTCCGAGGTACCGGGCGGAAGGTCGACAATCAGGAAATCCAGCGATCCCCACAGCACATCCTCCCAGAACTGGGTAATGGCTTTCCCTATCAGCGGACCCCTCCAGATGACGGCGTCATCCGTGCTGGAGAGGAAGAGGTTGATGGAGATGATCTCGATCCCGTTGGCCGACTTCACAGGGAGAATACCGCTGTCGCTGCCCTGCGGGCGCAGGTTGGTGCCGAACATCTTGGGGATGCTGGGCCCTGTTATATCCGCATCCAGAATGCCCACATCGTAGCCCTGTTTGTTAAGAAGTATGGCGGTCAGGCCGGCCACCAGCGATTTGCCCACGCCGCCTTTCCCGCTCATGATGGCTATGACATTCTTGATCTTATTTAATTCAACCGGCCTCTTTTCCACGAAAGTCACTTCAACTTCCGCTTTAGCGTCCAGGCTTTTCACTGCGCTAACGGTTTTTTCATGTACCCAGCTCTGCGCATTTTCATCCAGGGCTGTCGAGGCCAGCGAAATACTGACCTTTTGACCGTCGATCTGCGCTCCCTGAACCAGGTTCATGCTTGCCAGGTCCCTCTGGATGCCGGGCACAAGTACCTCTCCCAGGGCCGCCAGTATATTTTTTTCAGTCAGCACAATATTCCTCCATGAAATAAGGGTTCCAAGCTAAATAATAACGGCAAACCGGATTGGGGGCTAATCTATTCTAAATTGAGACACGCGTCTCGTACTGCTCTTCTTCAATCAGGGCGCCGCAGTTCACACAATACTTATAGGTAGACTTATTGACTGTGCCACATGCTTTGCAAGCGGTGTTATTTTCAGTTTGCGGGACCAGGCAGACCCCGCAGGCCGGGCAGAATTTGGCGCTTCGCACACAGACATTCCCGCAGGACGTACAGCGTGTGCCTTCACCCTGACTGCTCATCGTGTTTTGCATGATTTTCTCCGCCGTCCAGTCAGCGATCGGCCGGCCGCTGGAGTACAGCGTTGTGATCAGCGTGATGAGCGGCCACAGGGCGATAATAAAGAATATAAGCGGATATGACCAGCCAAACTGGAACATCAACGGCCTGACTGCGGCCTCAAACATGGAATAAGCCGTGATTATGATGCCCAGGATAATGGCCGATGAAGCGATGGTTGCCGCCTGCGGGAAACTGCAGAAATACCGGCGCAGCATGGGGACGAAATCCAGCCTGAAACCCAGCAGAATACCAATAATTATGGCGCCTATCACTACTGAAATGACTGCTGGTATGGTAATCGGAGATCCCGGTATGGTTATGGCTTTCAGCATGGGCAGCCCGATCAGGATCAGGTTGATAGCTAACAGTATGAGGACCTGAACGATCAGCCGTACCAGAAGGGTAAAAAGGCCGCGGCCATCGGGCAGCATGTTCATTTAACAGGCCCGCCTTGAAAGCAGTCTATTTGGATTTTTGCGAGGACTTTTTAAGATCTTCTTCATTGAAACGTATGATAACCGTGTCACCCACGGTTACTATATCATCCATCTTAATCTTATATTTAGTACCGAAGCCTGCGCTGATCACGGCGTACTTGACCCGGGCCGACACCACATCGATGTCGAAATCCGAGATTTTCCCGATTTTATCGCCGTGAGATCCGATGACCTCTTTGCCTATTATCTTTTTAACCAGCATTTTACCTCCACTTCAGCCAGGATGCGGTACTGTATTTCCGTACATTATTATACAATTATAGGCGGTTTATAAAAAAATAGACGCTATATACCGGAGAAAGATGTTCTACATTATATACGGAGATGATAACTACCGCTGCCACGAGGCGCTGAAAGGCATCAAGGCGCAATTGGGCGGCGGCGACTTGAACGAGATCAACACCACCGTGCTGAACGGCAGACGGCTATCCGCCAGAGAGCTGAGCGAAGTCTGCGATGCCGTGCCTTTTATGTCTTCCAGCCGGCTGGTTATAGTAGAAGGCCTGCTGAAGCGGTTCCAGGCCGGGGAAAAACAGTCCCGTTCCAATAACAACGGTGACGAGAACGGGGGAGCACTCAAGGAATGGCAGGTAATGGCTGAATATATAAAGGGTATGCCCGGGACCACTATGCTGGTCTTGTTCGAGACGGATATGGACCCCAAAGCCAGTAACCCGCTTTTAAAAGCGCTCAGCCCGCTGGCGGATGAAGTGTTCCATCTCAATGAGCTTAAAGGAAAGGAGCTGACCGCCTGGATAAAGGAATGCACGGTCAAGAATAAAGGCAAGATCTCCGCTTCGGCCGTCAGCCTGCTGGCCGATTATATCGGCGGAGACCTCTGGCTCTTGACCGGTGAGCTGAACAAATTGATAACCTACAGCGGCGACCGTGAGATAAGCGATAAGGACGTGAGGGAGATAACCAGCTTTGCACGCGAGGATAATATCTTCGCGCTGGTGGACTCCATCATGGAAAGCAGGACCAAAGAGGCGCAGATCATGCTGCACAGGATGCTGGGATACGGCACGGCCGCACAGCAAATCCTGGTTATGATCGAGCGCCAACTGTCAATTATCCTGCGGCTCAAGGATATGGGGCCAAATGTGAATCAGCAGGAAATGAAGCAACGCCTGGGCCTACACCCGCGTTATCCCCTGGAAAAAACCCTGCGCCAGTCCAAAGCCTTTCCCCTCCCCCGCCTGCGCAAAGCATTTCACTGCCTCCTCGATACGGACATAGCCATTAAAACGGGCAAATATGAGGACGACCTGGCGCTGGACCTTATGATTTTGGAACTATGCAAGAACTGAGGGCTTGCTTTACTGTAATTTAAGCCGGTAGCCGACTCCCGGCTCAGTGATGATGAACTGGGGTCGTGAAGGGTCGGGTTCAATCTTGCGGCGCAGGTTGCTGACGTTTACGTGCAATATGTGGAATTCCTGCTCATAGCCGGTCCCCCAAACCTCTCGCAACAGGTGATTATGCGTCAGCACTTTACCGGCATGTGTGACCAGCATCTTGAGCAAATCATATTCTGTAGGGGTTAACTGCACCTCGCGGCCCGATACTGTTACCAGCCTCTTCTCAAGGTCCACCGTCAGGTCGCCGCTGGTAAAAATAAGCTCCGGTTCGGGCTGCGTAGAGCGCCGCAGGTTGGCGCGCAGCCTGGCCAGCAGCTCTCCCACCCCGAAGGGCTTGGTAAGGTAGTCATCAGCGCCGGCATCCAGAGCGGCGATCTTGTCGTTTTCGGAGCCGCGTACGGACAAAACGATAATGGGAATCTTCGATACCTGCCGGATCAGCTTTGTAACATCGACACCATCGATATCCGGCAGTCCCAGGTCCAGAATAATGATATCCGGCCTGTAGTTGGCGGCGGTTGTCAAAGCCTCCAGGCCGGAGCTTGCTTCAAATACCTCGTACCCTTGCGACGTAAGCGCCACGTTCAGGAAGCGCCTTATAGCCTGCTCGTCGTCTATAACCAGCACACGGGGTCCGTTATCGCCCATTATCTCATCATGCTCCTGCCGCCTTTGCCAAAGGCAAGCTGAGGCGGATCACGGTCCCTCCGCCCGCCCGGTTTTCTGCCGCTATGGTTCCGCCGTGCGCTTCGATAATTCCCTTGCAGATGGACAGGCCCAATCCCGTCCCGGCCACATTGTCGGGGCTTTGCACCCTGTAGAATTTATCGAAAACCCGCAGCAGGTCTTGATTCGGGATGCCTATACCCCGGTCGGACACGGCAATTTGAATATGATCATCCAGCCGTGAGGCGGTCAGGTCGACCGTCGATTCCGGCCTTGAATATTTGGCGGCATTATCCAGAACGTTTATCAGCACCTGTACCATAAGGCTGAAGTCTACCGGAACGAGTGGTAACCCTTCGGCAACGTTGACATCAACCTTTCTGTTGCTATAGTGGCTGTTTATGTGCTCCAATGCCGCACCGATAACATCCTGTATATCGGATGGGCGTAGATTCAGTTTCAGGGCGCCCGCTTCAATTTTGGATACATCCAGCAGGTTGGTTATCAGGTGGTTCAGCCTTTCGGCCTCCTCGCAGGCAACCTGGACAAGATTTATTTTGGCTGCATCATCGAGATGCACGTTCTTTTCCTGGAAGCTGGTTAGCACACCGATAATGGAGACCAGAGGTGTACGCAGGTCGTGTGATATTGAATTCAGCAGCGCCGTCTGCAGCCTTTGAGAGGCTTCAAGTATTTTTACACTATTAGCTGCTTCGGCTAGCTGAGCACGTTCAATGGCCATGGCCGCCAGGTCGGCGAAGGCCTTTATCAGCCTGTCCTGCTGGATGGTTAAGCGGCCTTCATCTTCGGATGGCCATAAGCTCAACACGCCTATTATTCCGTTGGCTGTTATCAATGGCAGGTAAAGCGCTTTGGCGTAGGGTAGGGTATCGGTGCCATAGCCGGCAGGCTTTTGATTCTGATAAGACCATGCTGCCACGGCAACTTCATTTTCTTCCGGGGCAGGGGCGGCGCTGTTGGAATAGTGTTTAAGCCTGTTGCCATTTTGCTTATCCGGTAAAAAGACCATTGCATTCTGCCTGAATTTATCGCCGGCACTCTCAATGACCGCATCGAGAGTAGCATCCAGGCCGGTGCTCACCGATAGACGTTTGCTGAGCGAATACAACGTAGCGGTCTCGTTTTCGCGGAGCTGCGCAGCCTCCGATTGTACGCGGGTCCTGGAAGTGAGGTAGCTGATCACCACACCCACTCCCAGCAGAACCGCAAAGGTAAATAAATAATGTAACTGCGATACGGCGAAGGTGAAGTAGGGCGGGACGAAGAAAAAATCGAAGGCCAGCAGGCTTAATATTGAGGCCGTTATCGACGGTCCGAAGCCGAAGTAGACTGCCGCTACAACGATGCAGAGTAAATACAGGATTATTATATCTACAGGTGGGAAAAACTGTTGAAAGCTAAATCCGATCAACGTGGCTATCAGCA
This sequence comes from Dehalococcoidia bacterium, assembly GCA_003142375.1. Taxonomy (GTDB): domain Bacteria; phylum Chloroflexota; class Dehalococcoidia; order GIF9; family UBA5629; genus UBA1162. Next base: position 150,410 of record PLME01000019.1, read on the forward strand.
CCATGCCCAGGCTGACCAGGTAGCTCCACCAGCGGAACGACGGTTGCCCGATCGTTAAAGAAGTTTTTTCCAGCTGTTGGCCTTTTCCGCTGACGATGTAGACATCGATATATTTGCTGTGCCGCACGATTTGATTGGCCACCGACCTGCTCAACAGGTTGCGCAGGTGCACATCGCGCGGTTTGCCCAGGACGATTTTGGTGATGTTATTCTGGTAGGCATATTCCAGTATCCTGGCGGAAACCGATATGCCTTGAAGTATCTCCACTCCGGCGCCCAGCTTTTCGGCCTGCCTCATGAGGTTGGTTAATTGTTCCTGCTCCTCAGCCGAGAGGCTGGCGGAGCCCGGCGTCTCTACGTAAATGGCCGTCCACACCGCGTTCAATTGCGAGGCGAGCCTGCGGGTGGTGTGCAGCAGTCGGTTGCCCCAGCGGCCGGGGGTGATGCAGACCAGCAGCCTCTCGGTAGTTTGCCAGGGGCCGCTGATGGTATGCGACGTCCTGTAGTCCTGGACCTGGTTATCGACGCTATCGGCGGCGATCCTCATGCTGAATTCGCGCAGGGCCGAGAGGTTGCCCTTACGGAAAAAGTTGGAGACGGCCTGACCGATCTGCTCCGTAATATAGACCTTGCCTTCCTGCAGTCTCTGCAGCAGGTCGTCGGGAGGAAGGTCAACCAGCTCGATTTCCGCTGCCTCGTCGATCACCGAGTCGGGCACCGTTTCACGCACCCATACGCTGGTTATCTGGGCCACCGAATCCCGCAGGCTTTCCAGGTGCTGTATGTTGAGCGTGGTATAAACGTCGATGCCCGCTTGCAGAATTTCCTCGATGTCCTGATAACGTTTGGGATGTCGGGACCCGGGGGCGTTGGTGTGCGCCAGCTCATCCACCAGCGCAAGTTTGGGCCTGCGTGCTATCACGGCATCCAGGTCCATCTCGGGGATCATCAGGCCGCGGTATTCGACCTGCTTGCGCGGGATTTGTTCCAAACCATTTAGCAGTGCATCGGTTTCGGCACGGCCGTGAGTTTCGACATAGGCGACCACCAGGTCGGTGCTGTTCTTCTGACGCTGTGCAGCCTCCAGCATGGCATAGGTCTTGCCCACGCCGGCAGCGTAGCCCAGAAAGATCTTCAGCTTGCCGCGCCGGCTCTTCGCTTCGTCCGACTGTATCCGGGCCAGAAGCCTGTCAGGGCTGGGGCGGATTAGCCTGTCGTCCATTCTAAATCTACCTGATCACATTCTACTACTTCTAGTTTAGCGGTTGGTCTGGTCCAGGGCCATGTTGAGCAGCAGGACGTTCACACGTGGTTCGCCCAGGATGCCGAACTGCCTGCCCTCCGTATAGTGAATCACCAGTGACTTTACCGAGTCCTCGCTCATGCTGCGGTATCTTGCCACGCGCCGTAACTGGTACTCGGCGGCGGCCAGGCTGATATGAGGGTCGAGTCCGCTGCCGGACGAGGTAACCAGGTCCACGGGTATCGGTCCGGCATTGGAGGGGTCAACCGCCTTGAGCGCCCTGATCCTCGAATTAATGTTGTCCAGCAACGCCGGGTTGGAGGGGCTCAGGTTCGACCCGGACGATGAAGACGCGTTATAGGGGACGGGGGACGTTGCCGACAGCCTTCCCCAGAAATAGCGGGGGTCGCTGAAAGGCTGTCCTATCAGTTCGGAGCCGTAGCTTTTGCCGTCTTTGACTATCAGACTGCCGTTGGCCTGATGGTTAAAAACAAGCTGGGCGATGCCGGTCACCACCAGTGGATAGATGATGCCCGTGATGAGCACAAACAGTCCCAGGACTATCAGCGATATCTTCAGTTGACGGACCATTTACATTTCCTCGTTTAAATCTCTCATCAGGCCAGCTTCAAAGCTACCAGCAGCATATCTATCAATTTAATGCCGATAAAAGGGGCGACCAGTCCTCCCAATCCATAGGTAAACAGGTTGTTGCGCAGAAGCGTGGCCGCCCCCACCGGCGTATAGGGCACACCCCTCAGCGCTATAGGTATGAGGATAATAATTATCAGCGCATTGAATATCACGGCCGACATGACCGCGCTCTGGGGCGTGGCCAGCGCCATGAAATTCAGTGCCTGCAAGGCCGGGTAGGTGCCGGCGAAAGCCGCCGGGATGATGGCGAAATATTTGGATACGTCGTTGGCTATGCTGAAGGTGGTCAGCGACCCGCGTGTCATCAGCAGTTGCTTGCCTATCTCCACGATTTCGATCAGCTTGGTAGGGTTGCTGTCCAGGTCGATCATATTGGCGGCCTCACGGGCCGGCTGCGTACCCGTATGCATGGCCACCGCCACGTCGGCCTGCGCCAGGGCGGGAGCATCGTTGGTGCCGTCCCCCGTCATGGCCACCAGGCGCCCTCCCGCCTGTGAATCGCGTATCAGCTTTAGTTTGGCTTCCGGGGTGGCCTGTGCCAGGAAATCGTCCACGCCGGATTCGGCCGCAATGGCTGCCGCCGTAAGCGGGTTGTCGCCCGTAATCATCACGGTCTTAATCCCCATCCGCCGCATCTGCATGAAACGCTCCTTAATTCCGCCTTTGACGATGTCCTTCAAATTGATAACGCCGAGGGCTTCCCCGTTGCGTGCCACCACCAGGGGAGTGCCGCCTTTACGGGAGATATCATCAACAATCGTCTTCAACTCTTCGGGCACGGCCTTGCCCGAGCTATGGATATAATCGATGATGGCGTCGGAGGCGCCCTTACGGATGCTCAGGTTTTCCATATCTACACCGCTCATGCGGGTCTGGGCCGAAAACGGGATATAGCTCATATTGGATAGTTGCCCGGCTTCGGTACTGCCGCGCAGGCCATATTTTTCCTTGGCCAGCAATACGATGCTGCGCCCCTCCGGTGTTTCGTCGGCCAGTGAAGCCAGTTGCGCCACCTCCGCAAGCTCAACCGCGCTTACGCTCCCTACCGGGATGAATTCCACTGCCTGGCGGTTGCCCAGTGTGATGGTGCCCGTCTTGTCCAACAGCAGGACATCGACATCCCCGGCCGCTTCAACAGCGCGGCCCGAAAGGGCTATAACATTGCGCTTGATCAGCCGGTAAACGCCGGCGATGCCGATGGCCGGAAGCAGGCCGCCGATGGTGGTGGGGATGAGGCACACCAGCAGGGCCACCAGCACCGTGACCGTGATGGGGGAACCTTTCTGGTTTACTTCAACACTGTAAAGCGAGAAGGGCAGCAGGGTCACGCAGACCACCAGGAAAATAATCGTAAAGGCCGCCAGCAATATATTGAGCGCAATCTCGTTGGGCGTCTTCTGCCTTTTGGCCCCTTCCACCAGGCTAATCATATGGTCCAGGAAGCCCTCCCCGGGGTTGGCCGTAACGCGCACCACCAGCCAATCGGACAGGACGCGTGTGCCGCCCGTGACTGCGCTGCGGTCTCCGCCCGACTCACGGATAACCGGCGCGCTCTCGCCCGTTACAGCGCTCTCGTCCACCGAGGCTACGCCTTCTATCACCTCGCCGTCAATGGGTATCAAATCCCCGGCTTCCACCAGCAGGACGTCATCCTGGCGCAGGATGGTGGAGGGGACCTCGTCATATTTTGACCCATACGTGGGATGCGCCAGCTTTTTGGCTCTTGTTTCCTGCCTGGCGTGCCGCAGTGCCGCGGCCTGCGCTTTCCCCTGGCCCTCCGCCAGCGCCTCCGAGAAGTTGGCGAAGAGCACGGTAAGCCATAGCCACAAGGATATGGCCCCGATAAAGCCGGCCGGGGCTTCGCCGTGTCCTGCCAGCGCCTGTATCCAGAGGACGCTGGTCAACACGCTGCCAACCTCGACCACGAACATGACCGGGTTGCGGGCCATGCTAACCGGGTTCAGCTTAATAAATGAATTGATGATGGCGCGGCGGTAAAGCCCTTTCCTCAGTTGGGCTTCCTTCTTAGGGCGTTCCACTTCTATATTTTTAACCGGGGGTTGTATCGACATCTGCAATTACCTCATCAGGAGCTGCTCCACCAGCGGCCCCAGCGACAACGCCGGGAAGAAGCTCAAGGCTCCCACGATGATGACAACCGTGATCAGCCAGCTTATAAATAAAGGTGTGTGGGTCGGAAGCGTCCCCGACGTCACAGGCACCTTTTTCTTACGCACCAGTGAGCCAGCTATGGCCAGCACGGGGATCGCCAGCCAGAAGCGCCCCAAAAGCATGGCTATGGCCAGAGCGATATTGTAGAAGGGTGTATTGGTACCCAGCCCGGCAAAGGCGCTGCCGT
>PLME01000010.1 GCA_003142375.1 Dehalococcoidia bacterium
TCGAATCCCGCCCCCTCCGCCAGCTTTTCCCGCATCGCTTAGATTACCCCTGACTATGCTATAGCCCCCGGCTGTATATTTGAATTCTTGAGTGAGAATCCCAGCGCTATCAGCATTACGCCGAAAAGCACCATATATACGGCAATCATGACTATAATCAGCGCAGCGCCCACAGTCATGTTGGAGAATATCAGGATGCCCAGAAGCACAGAGAAAATCCCGCCCAGCAGCAGCAGCCATTTGTCTGGCAGCGTTTTCCACTGCGCCGCTGCAAATACAATTTCGAATATGCCGGTCAAAAGGGCCCAGAAAGCAACGGCGAACAGGAGGATTACGCCTGCCAGCAGGGGCGAAGTGAAAATCACTATGCCGGCCAGAATCCCTATTATGCCTTCAATAATAAGCCACCACCTGTCTTTGTGGGCGGGCCTGTTGATTATGCCTACCGCCAGCGCAAAACAGCCGTCCACCAACGCATAGGCGCCGATGAAAAGTATCAGGAACCCGGCTGCCATCTCCGGCGGCATTACCAGCAGGATGATACCCAGGACAAGCGCCACCAGGCCACGCAGAGAAACCAGCCACCAGTTGCGAACCAATGTCTCAAGCATACATGCCTCCTACTTGGTACTTAAGCGTATTATAAACCAGTGCACTGGGCCTGAAAAGCTTTCCCCCTGTTGCCAGCCGTACATGCTCAATTTATAATATATGCCGGTAAATCAAACTATGGACAGCAAATACCTGAAAACAGCGGTGATCCTGGTTTTGGCCAGCTTTATGCTAGTCAGTCTGGTCTTCGGCATTATAGTGCTGGTGGTCAGGGGGCCGTCATTTTTCGCCGGGCCCGTTAAAATTCCCCCTTGCACTCAGGATAGGGCGGCTACCATGGCTGTGAGTATGATTAAAAACAGCCCGACCTTTACCTTCGATGGGATCGCCGGTAGCATCAAGCAGGTAAGCGCGGATTCGCCGGACAACGGTCAGACCTGGAAGTTGCAGTATACGTTTAAAACGGCTCACCCCGGCCACGGCGACCGGGAGGGACAGGTGTTGGCGGAGGTGATCACCGAGCATTCGGCACAGCTAACGTTAACCAATTGCATAATCGTATCTGCAGTATGCGATAACTCATGGGACCTGCTTTCCAACACGGTCATACAAAATCGCTGATCAGTAATCAGTAGTTCCGCCGGGAAATCGGAACCTGGAAGAGAATGCGTGGAAGGGGAGACGGACCTGTTATAATAGCTGCGGAACCTTCGGAGAAAGCTTCAAATGGAGATCTGGAAAAAGCTACTTAACCGCATGATCCGGGCATCCAGGATGGACTCCAGTCTTTACGAAGAGATGGAGACCGATGATGAGGCGCTCGGGCATGCGGTAATGATCGCCCTGCTGGCCAGCGCGGCTACAGGCATAGGCATGGCCATCGCCGGGTTGATAGGCGGGGCCGGGCTTTTGTGGCCTGTATGGGGCCTTCTCAGCGGTTTCCTCGCATCGCTCGCCGGCTGGTTTGCCTGGGTACTTATAACCTACTTCCTTGGTACAACCTTCCTCAAAGGCCCTGAAAAGGTAAGCCTGGCCGAACTCGGCCGGACGCTGGGATTTGCCAATTCACCGGGCACTTTAAGACTTCTTGTCTTCATTCCTTTACTGGGCTGGCTGATCATACTGTTAACGGGCATCTGGACGCTAGCTTCGGGTGTAATTGCAGTTAAGCAATCGCTTGATTTTTCAACGGGCAAAGCTGCGGTCACCTGTTTCCCCGGCTGGCTAATTTACATGGCGGTGCTTCTCCTCGTATACCTCTGGCTGCCGTCGCCTTTTAAAATGTTTCCCGGCTAGATTTACTAGTATCGGCTGCCTGCTGGACGCAAACGGCTCATGCTGAAGGGCATGGTGTTATAATATGCGACCCGAATAAAAGGAGGTGGAAATGGCATCAGGAAAATTATTCCCGCGCATGCTGCGCGCCGCCAAACTGGAACCCCAATTATATGAAGAAGTGGAAGCCGATACCACGGGAACCAGCCAGGCCATGCTGGCCGTGGTACTGGTCAGCCTTGCGACAGGCATCGGCAGCGGTATCTCGACTACAATGCAGGGCAACGGATCGATTCTCAGCTTCATCGGCGGGCTGGGCTGGGGCATCATTGCCTCACTCATTGTGTGGGTAATCTTTTCCCTTCTCTGCTTCTGGCTGGGAACATCCGTCTTTAAAGGGCCGGAGACCAAGTCCACCATGGGAGAGCTGCTCCGCACGCTGGGCTTCGCCTACACCCCCGGCCTGCTGAACATCTTCAGCTTTATCCCATTTGTCGGCCCCGTCATACCCTTTGCGACCTGGGTTTGGACGGTAATAGCCTCGGTTATAGCAGTGCGTCAGGCCTGCGATTTCACCACCGGCAGAGCCGTCGGAACCGTCATCGTGGCGGCCATCATCCCTCTCATTATCATTATTGTGCTGGGCGCAATTATCGGCGGGGCGCTGGCGGCTATAATCGGGCCGGCAGTTCAGTAGAAGGTTAGCTAGATTTCTTCATACATGGCAATTTCGGCCTTGCCTTCGAGGAAAGGCTTCATCGCCGTAAACATATCTTTGAAATGGGGCGCTGATGAATGAAAAGTCAGCGCCTTATCATCTTCATACTTCTCATAGAAGAAAAATACGTTGGTGTTGTCGGCACGCCGATGTACTCTGTAGTCAATGCACCCGGGGTCCTTCAGGAATTTTGGGGCGAAGTTTTTTATTACTTTGGCCAGCTCATCCCCCTGGCCTTCTTTGGCCCTCATCATGGCAGTTATTACGATCATATTCCCTCCTTCAATTGAACGTGTCGAAGTAGCTATTATATCCTCGTTGTCCGGTCGCCCGGGACGTAAAATTCTTGCCGTCGGCCCATTCAACATCGCCCAGGTCGGCCAGCAATTCCAGGTGGCTCATAACCTCCCGCCGGGCCATATATTTTCCCCATCCCTTGCGAAGCCTGGGGGGAAACAGCTCGACGGATATCTCCTCTAGATTGAGAATCCTGCTACCCAGTATTTTAAGTATATTCTCGCAGCGCTCCCGATGAAAATATATCACCTCTTTTGCTCTCTCCGCCGGTTTGAGGTAGTTTATGCTGCCGTGCTCAAATAACCTGTGGCCGGGCAATAGCAGGTCGGCGCCCGCGCATTCAACCTCTATCGTGTGTAATGAATTAATATAGGCCGCCAGCCCGTAGGCGTCATTACGGTCGCCGTAGCCCTCGGGCAGAACACGCTTATTGACCAGGTACTCCAACATCAACGAGGGGTGCGGTGTTATGGTCGGCAGCAGGGTATCCCCGCCGAAGACGATTTCTTCGTCCAGGATTGCGCAAAGCGAATCGGGTGAGTGGCCCGGCGTTAAAATAAAACGCACCTTTAAATCGGGCAGGGTTTCCCCGTTCTTCACCGGGTTATCGATTTTTATCAGGCTCCTATCGCTTTGATAACGCCGGCAATTTTTATTAAACTCGTCGGGCATCACGCAAGTGCGGCATGAGCCGGGAAAATCAGGCCGGTTGGCCCCATCATCTATTCCGGGATAGTATGCGATCATGTTTTGATATGCGAAATGCGCCCAAAGCTCGGCGCCGCTCGCTTTAAAAATATCCGTCAGGTTGCCGTCGTGGTCCTCATGCCCATGCGTTACGATTACCCGCTTGACATCCTTCACATCGAAGCCCGCTTGCTTCAACATCGGCTTCAATAAATCGTATTTATCGAATTGGCCTGTATCCACCAATGTCAGTTTCCTCCCCGGGATGACATAACACCAGGAAGGCCCCAGGTCCCAGTCCTCGCCGGATGCATAGTGAAGCGGCACGCCCAGACAATAAATCTCCGTTCCTTTGCCCGTACGGTAAAACAGGATTACCCCCTCGCCGTTGGGTTTGCCCTGCTGGATTATTTCGAATTTGTGCAATAGAATATCCACTTCAAAATTAACAAAGAATTATTGTAAGCGTTTGACCGCCAGGTGTCCAAGTTTGCTACAATTATGGAAGGAACCTCTGAAAGACCTTTGCGACGGAGGTGATTATAATGGAAGACAAAATAGTCAGATTTATCTCCAAACTAAATACCGACAAGGTCAGGCTGACCGAGCTGATCGCCCACTTCACTCACGACGTATCAGGTACCGAGAAGGAAACGATTATATTCAAGAAAATCCTGCCGGCCCTGCTGAATATGGAAAAGACCGAGAAGATTAAGCTTTCGTGGGATGTCCTGCTGACCCGTTACAGGTTCCCCAGATATATTTACACTAAAAGCGAGGAGCCGGACGAAGTGAAGGGCGCCAAATTGGGGCAGCCGCTATGGCAAAAGCAGATCGAGGACATCCTGAAAAAGGACGCTACCCTCTATCACAAAAAAGTGCGCGAGCTTCGCCTGCAAGACAAGTTCGAGAAATTCGTGAAGAGGTACGAAAAAAGCTCAGAGGAGATCTCGCCCTCCGAGGACTGGATCAAGATCATAACGGCCGTTATGGAAACCAATCTGTCCCAGTATGACGTCATGCGCGCCTGTATCGAAGCTTTCAAAGCCGGCGCAGTCTGGGAAAAATACAGAAAGGAATTTGAGGACTAACCCGGCGGGTTTGGCTTTTCAGGCCGGCTTGTCCAGTTCCCTGGCTACGGCTAGCAACTGCAGCAAATCAACTTCACCGGCGGTGCCGTAAAAAACCGCTTCCCGCGGGCTGCGGTTCTGTGCTTCCAGTGTTCTAAGAGCTTTGCGCTCGGTCATGTTGTAATAATAGATCAGCCAGGCCGCCAGAGCCTGCCCCGTCCTGCCCAACCCTGCCGAGCAGTGTACGACCGTTTTCTGTCCCTCATCCACGACCCGCTGTAAGAAATAGCAAATGTGCTTTATGGCCTCCCCACTGCACAGGTGTCTGTCCTGTGTGGGTGCCCAGAGAACGTTATCCTGACCGAAGCTCTCCGTGTACACTCCCAGCAGCCCGCCAGGCAGCGTTGGATAACAGTTGAGCTCTTCCTCGGAAAGCATGCAAACGAGGCGGCTGATCCCCTGTTTTTTCATGAACTCCAGCCATTCGTTCACCAGTTGCCTCTGTACAAACTTGCCCGGATAGCCGGGCCGCCGCGCGCCGAATACGTGCTCCTCTTCGGGCAACGGCGCTCCAAATCCGTATTCAGCCATCAATCACTAAACCCCTATTCAGTCCGGGATTATATATCACGATCTTGCATCAATACAACCTGCCACGTCACATTTCGACAAATTGACGAAAAAGCCGACAATTTATATCATAAGCGGGTTGGGCCTTTTGGCACGGGCCTGGCGCGTTTAATGTAGAATCGCTGGGGATCAATATGGGAATAAAAATAACTGACACTACTTTGCGCGATGCGCATCAATCGCTCATTGCTACCAGGATGAGGACGCGGGATATGCTCCCCATCGTCGAAAAAATGGACAGAGTGGGCTTTTTCTCGCTGGAAATGTGGGGCGGCGCCACCTTTGATACGTGCATCCGCTATTTGAATGAAGATCCCTGGGAACGCCTCAAAGATATTCGCTCCAGGGTCAAAAACACCCAACTTCAGATGCTGCTGCGCGGCCAGAACCTGGTCGGCTATAGGCATTATTCTGATGATGTAGTTAAAGAATTCGTCCGCTTCGCCCATAAAAACGGTGTGGACGTATTCCGTGTTTTCGATGCGCTCAATGATATACGCAATATGGAGCTGGCCATCCGGGAATGCAAGAAATACAAGTGCCATGTGCAGGGGACAATCTGCTATACCATAAGCCCCGTTCACAGCGTAGAAGGTTTTGCCTCTATGGCCAGGGAACTGGAGAACTTGGGCTGTGATTCAATATGCATCAAGGACATGGCAGGGCTTATATCGCCGCCGCAAACAACCTCGTTGATGAAAGCCGTCAAGGCCCAGGTTAAGATTCCCATAGACCTGCATTCCCACTGCTCCAGCGGCATGGCTCCCATGAGTTATCAGGCGGCTGCCNNCGAGGCGGGGGTGGACATACTTGATACCGCTTTCTCACCCTTTGCCTGGGGCACTTCCCAGCCGCCCACAGAAAGCATAGTGGCGGCCTTCCAGGGCACACCCTATGACAGCGGACTCGACCTGGAGCTTTTATACGAGATCGGTGAAGATTTCGCTTCCATGGCGGTCAAGTATCATATGCTGCTAACTGCCGAGGCCACCCGGCCCAGCGTCAATGTTCTTCTGCACCAGATACCCGGCGGCATGTATTCCAACCTCATAAGCCAGCTCCGTGAGCAGAATGCGCTCGACAAGATAGGGGCTGTGCTCGAGGAGATACCCAAGGTACGCGCCGACCTGGGATACCCGCCGCTGGTAACGCCGACCAGCCAGATCGTGGGGATACAGGCGGTCCTCAATGTGCTCAATGGAGAGCGATATAAAAAAGTTACCAAGGAAGTTAAGGACTACTTCCAAGGCTATTACGGCAGGCCGCCGGGGCAGTTGAACGAAGAGGTTCGCAAAGCCATAGTTGGGGATTCACCCACCATCGACGGCCGGCCCGGGGCACATATCGAGGCCGAACTGCCCAAATTAAAAGATGAAACCCATAAGCTCGGTATACTGCACAAGGAAGAAGACCTGATAACCTATGCACTTTACCCCCAGGTAGCCATTAAATTTCTGCGAGGCGAGGGCAAGGAAGAGGTCCTTGCCGGCCCAGTACCCGCTGCCTCATCGTGCCAACGCGGGGGCGATCTCCCGACTGAATTCAGCGTGGATGTCGACGGTGAGGTCTTCAATATCAAGATCGCGCCGGTTCTGGGTAAAACAGTGGAAGTGGAGAAAAAGAGCAAGCCCAGGGAAACGGTCAAGGGAGCGGTGCTTTCACCCATGCAGGGCATGGTATTGACCGTCAAAGTAAAGGTGGGCGACAAAGTCACGGAGGGAGACACGGTCGTGGTTACCGAGGCCATGAAAATGCAAAACGATGTTCACAGTCCATACACAGGAACGGTTAAAGAGATATTCGCCTTTAACGGCGAAATCGTTAATAAAGACGACGTATTGATGGTCATTGACTAAGATGCTTAATAAGGTATTGATCGCCAATCGCGGTGAAATCGCCATACGCGTTATGCGAGCTTGCCGTGAACTGGGAATTCGCACCGTCGCCATTTACTCCGAGGCGGACAGGGACGCCCTTTTCGCCAAATACGCCGACGAGGCTTACTATATAGGCGCATCGCCTGCCTCTGAAAGCTACCTTAACATCAAAAATATTATCGGCGTAGCCAAAGAGAGTATGTGCGAGGCAATACATCCCGGCTACGGTTTCCTGGCTGAGAACCCGAGCTTCGCTTATGCCTGCGAGCTTGAAGGGATAAAATTCGTTGGCCCGTCCAGCAAGGTCATTGAGCTGATGGGGAACAAAGTAGCCGCACGTCAGGAGATGGCCAGAGCCGGGGTGCCCATCACCCCGGGCGCAAAGGATTCCGTAAGCGAATTCGAAGAGGCGCGACAGATCGCCCGGCAGATCGGTTATCCCGTGATTGTAAAACCCTCCGGCGGCGGCGGCGGAATCGGCATGACCATTGTGTATGATGAAGCCAACCTGAAGAAGGGGTTGGAAATGTCCAGTAAGATCGCAGCCAGCACCTTCGGTTTGCCCGAAATATATATAGAGAAATATATCGAACATCCGCGCCACATAGAGTTCCAGGTGCTGGCAGACGCGCACGGTAACGTGGTTCACCTTGGCGAACGTGAATGCTCTATCCAGCGCCGGCACCAGAAGCTGATCGAGGAGGCTCCCTCGCCTGCCTTGACGCCCCAGCTGCGTAAACGTATGGGAGAGATAGCGGTAAAAGCCGCCCGGCAGATCCGCTATGAGAATGCCGGCACCATAGAGTTCATTTTCTCCAACGGGGAATTCTATTTTATGGAGATGAACACACGTATCCAGGTCGAGCACCCGGTCACGGAAATGGTAACCGGCATCGACATCTTAAAGGAACAATTGCTGATCGCCTCGGGAGAACGTCTAAGCGTTAAACAGAGTGACGTGCACATGAACGGATGGGCCATAGAATGCCGCATTAATGCTGAGGACCCGCTCAACAATTTCGTACCCTCGCCGGGGAAGCTGCGCGGCTACCGCTCGCCCGGAGGAGTAGGGATCCGCGTGGATAGCGGCGTGCATACACGCTACGTGATATCGCCTATGTATGACCCCATGATTTCCAAGCTGGTCGCCTGGGGTCGTACCAGGGATGAGGCCATCCACAGAATGAGGCGTGCGCTTTACGAGTACGTTATCGTGGGAGTAAAAACTAACATCCCCTTCCACAAGGCTGTGATGGAGAATAAACGCTTCCAGAGCGGTGAGTTGGGCACCCATTTCATCACACAGGAGACAACTCTTATTGAAGATATGAAGGCCATTATGGCGCGTGAACAACCTCTTGAGGAGAAGCTCTCCCAGGTATTCGATGACAGCAAGCGCACGGCCGCTATAGCTGCGGCGGTGGCTTATTCGCAGATGCTGAAGAAAAACCCCGGCGCCGATGCCAGACCTTAAAGCCTGTTAACCGGTGAATCGGTATGCGTGTGCAACTTACGGCTTCTTTGGGTCTGCGGGTTTATCGCCGGACTTATCATCATTGAGTATATCTGTCACACTCTTGCCGAAGGCCTGCGCAGCCTTGCCAGCCTCCTTGAATTTAGCCTTTACCTCTTCATCTTTAAACCTTTCTCCCAGTGTCTGGGCAGATTCTTTCACAGCTTTGCCCAACTCTGCGGCCTTTTCCTTCAACTTGGGGTCGTTGAAAATCTGGCTCATAGCGTTGCCAAGCGCATCAAACATCTCACCCAGATTGTCCGCCGCACCTTTGTCCTTAGGATTTTTCTGCTCTTCCATAGTAAAACTCCTCGACGTAACCCACTTACCCTCTATTTTACTTTAAAAAGTTTAAACTGGCTTTGGGGATAATCATTAAACCGGGTAAAATCTGATAATATATTGAGAGAACTTGGTATGTCCCCACTTTGAAAGGAGGGGTTATGAAGCTTGTTAAGGTAGGGTCCGGGGCAGTGGTAATAGTGTTGGATCAGGTATTCACTTCAAAATCTGAAAGGGAGCTGTTCGATATCCTTGAACAATCGGGGGTGGACCGGGGTAAGCCGCTGATCCTGGATTTCACGGGGGTCGAGTCGCTGGATAATACGGGTATTAATGTCCTGGTCAAGCTGTACGTGCGCGCCAAGAAAACACAGAATCATTTATTTGCCATCGGATTGAGTTCACCGTACCGTAACGTATTTGAAGTGGCCGGGCTGGACAAAATATTTCATATAAACACCAGAGCTTCTGTCATGTTCAAAATGGCAAGCCTTACCGGCAGCAGGGAAGTAACAAGAGCCGAATCCCAGGCTGAAAGCCACTGGTCCACAACCACAGGGAAGCTTAAAGTGTCGGCAGCACCCGGGCAGGCCATCAACCTGAATGTGAACGGCCGCAGAACAGCCGGCCCTGTGCAGGGCTTCGGACAACTATGGGAAAAGACCTATCGGGCCGACCTATCTGATACCAGGCTGACGCCGGCCCAGATCATCAGCGCGGTTAAAAGTAAGTTCCCTGAGCTCCAGCCCCCCGAAAACCGGTTTTACCCATCGGACAGGGGTATTGCACCGGGTGAGATAGTGCTTATCAACGCTCTGACCCCCGGGGGCCTGGTAGCCACAGGGGTGCTCGTGCTTTATGCTGATGAAGACACTTTCACCTTTATAACACCTCAGGGACATCCGGAAGCCGGCTGGGTAACGTTTAGATCATTCGAGGATGGCGGACGTACCATCTTGCAGATACAGGGCCTGGCCCGTGCCAGCGATCCCATTTATGAATTGGCTTTCCGCTTTGCCGGTTCACAAATTCAGGAAAAAATATGGAGGCATGTGCTTGAGTCCACGGCCAAATTTACCGGCGGTGCAGCGCAGGTGCAAATTGAAAAGAAATGCCTGGATACTTCCCTGCAGTGGTCCAGGTTTTTCAACGTATTTCAGAATGCCCAGATCCTTAGCATGCTTCACAGCATCACACATCCCTTCGGCAGGAATAAATAGCAATACGATATGGAAAGATCCTGCGAGTACGATGCCGCAGTTGTCGGTTCCGGGCCTAACGGTCTGGCCGCGGCTATAACGTTGGCCGAGCGCGGCCTTAAGGTAGTTATTCTGGAGTCAGCCGAGGCAGCGGGAGGAGGCGCCCGCACGGCGGAACTGACTCTGCCCGGGTTCCATCACGATGTCGGGTCAGCAATCCACCCAATGGCGGCCGTATCCACCTTCTTCTCATCACTGCCCCTCTCCCGCTTCGGGCTGGAGTGGATTAAACCCCCGGTTCAGATGGCACACCCCTTCGATGATGGGAGCGCCGCCCTCCTCAAAACCTCAGTTAAAGAGTCCTCCCTGACTCTTGCAAGCGATACGGAAGCCTATATTAAATTGATCCAGCCCCTGGTAGGCCGATTTGATGGTTTGAAAAAGTACCTGCTCGGTACTATGCGCCTTCCCGAAAATCCCTTGCTTTTAGCCAGCTTCGGGCTCAAGGCTTTGCGCTCCGCAGAAAACCTGTCCATGAGCTCTTTCAAAGGAGCGTTGGCCAGGGGATTTTTCGCCGGACTGGCCGCTCATTCCATCTTGCCGCTGAATAAAATACCTTCGGCCGCTTTCGGCCTGGTGCTCTGCATAACCGGCCATGCAGCTGGCTGGCCCATTCCGGCGGGTGGCGCGGGCAGCATCTCTTCAGCCCTATCGGGCTATTTCGCCTCGCTGGGGGGCACCCTGGTTACAGGGCATAAAGTCGACTCCTTCACTGACCTGCCTGATGCCAGGGCCATGTTCTTCGATACCGCTCCCGGACAGTTACTGAGAATTTATGATCATCGGCTGCCTGCGGGATATAAAAAGTCGTTGCAAAATTTCCGCTATGGCCCCGGCGTGTTCAAAATCGATTGGGCGCTATCCGGCCCCATACCGTGGAAGGCTGAAGATTGTCATTCGGCTGGCACCGTGCATGTAGGCGGGACCTTTGCTGAAATTGCAGAGGCTGAATTGTCGGCCTAGCAGGGGAAAATTCATCCCAGGCCATTTGTAATTCTGGCGCAGCCCAGCCTGTTCGACAGCTCCCGCGCACCGGCCGGCCATCATACGTCCTGGGCCTACTGCCATGTGCCCAACGGTTGTACCGAGGATATGACCGCATCCATTGAATTACAGATTGAACGGTTCGCTCCGGGCTTTAAGGACCTGATCCTTCAAAGGCAGACATCGACCCCTGCCGAGCTGGAAGCCGAAAATCCCAACCTGGTCGGGGGCGATATAGTAGGCGGCGCCCAGACCTTAAAGCAGATTTTCTGCCGTCCAACCTGCCGCTTAGTTCCCTACACCACCCCCCTCCCGGATGTCTATCTTTGCTCGGCTTCGACACCACCCGGTGCCGGGGTGCATGGAATGTGTGGTTTCCATGCGGCAAGCGCCTATCTTAAAAGGCTCAGGATATGAAAATACTGGACCGGCTGAAAAAAAACTGGTTGGTGCGTCTTCTTTACGAGACCGTGAACGACTTCGGCGCTGATAACGGCAACCTTTTATCCGCCGCTGTGGCCTACAATCTACTGTTTTCCCTGTTCCCCTTTGCCCTGGCGTTGATCTCTATTGCCGGTTTCATCATGCAGTCGCCTGTCTTCGAGCAGAAGGTTATCAATTCACTGGGCGGCATGCTGCCTATAGCCGGGAATATAATCTCAACAACGCTGCACGAGATGGTCAATGCCCGCGCCGAGACGGGCGCCATAGCCGTTCTGGGTTTAGTATGGAGCGCCTCATCCTTTTTTACTGCCGTGCGCAACGCGCTGAACAGGGCCTGGGGAGTGAAGGCTCGAGCCTCCTTCTTCAAAGGCGAGGCCATGGATATTACCATGATGATTTGTGCTTTTATCCTCTTAACCCTCTATATCTGGCTTACCACAGGGCTCAGGATCCTGCACATCAGGAATTTTCACAGCGATTCCTTCGAATTCCTCAACAGCACCACGCTTTCCGCCACGGTTTTCACGATTGTAAGTGCCGTGCTGGCCTTCCTTATCATCCTGCTGCTTTATAAATTTATTCCCAGCGAGAGGCCGCGCTGGAGGGATATCTGGCCGGGAGCTCTTATAGCCGCTGCGGGTTTCGAGATCGTACGGTTCGCCTTCATCTGGTATATAAAGAATTTCGACCACTACAACCTGGTCTACGGTTCTCTGGGGGCCGTATTTGCCCTTCTGGCCTTCATCTACATCGCTGCCTGGATACTGCTGTTCTGCGCCAAACTATGCGCTGTAAACGCCCGCATGAAAGCCGGCCGTGTGTAAGCTTCGGATAGGCCTGCACTTGCCTTTAGACTGCATTGCTATCAATATTAATGCTGTATAATCAAAGCAAGGACTAATCATGATCGGATTCCCTGACGCTTACCTGGATATTGAGACCACCGGACTTTATAGCGGCAACTGCAGTATTACTGTTATCGGCATCTACTTCTGCAACGCATATGAAACCAGCCTGGTACAGCTTTATAACGAGAACCTAACGCGGCGGCACCTTTTAGAAGCTCTGGAAGGGTCGGATCACCTTTTCACCTATAACGGAGAGCGCTTCGACCTGCCCTTTATTCGCCACCGGCTGGGCCCGGATTTAAGCCGTATGCACCTGCACAGCGACCTGATGCATAGGTGCCACCGGCACAGCTTAAAAGGCGGATTGAAGGTCGTTCTCAACCGGTTGGGCATATCCCGGGAGACCGAGGGACTGAGCGGGTGGCATGCTGTATGGCTGTGGAACAAATATGTCGCCTTTGATGACCATGAAGCTCTTGATCTACTTCTGCGCTATAACCGGGATGATGTAGTCAATTTACGGGACCTTCGGGAGAAGTTGGATTTATTGGACCGGGCAACATCCACCCGGGAATAACTGCCAAAATGGAGAGGGGGCTGACTTGAAGTCAGCCCCCTCTCTCAACTAAATCTGAATTGTTGTCTACTGGGTTATTTTATCGAGTTCCCTGAGGCGGGTGTCTATTCCCTTGCCGAAGAGCTTCAGCACGATGGGCTCACCATTGCCATATTTCTTGTAAACCCTGCAGGTCTCGCAGATGCTGGTGTCGCGGCCGGTTGCGCCTTTATCATCGAGTTTGCAATAGGTCCCTTCTATTTCCCAGCACGGTAAGAACTGGTATTTCTCAACCGGGCATTCGCCCTTAATCATCTCCGGGCAATTGCACAATTCGAAACAAGGTGCCTTACCAGTCCAGAAATTAACGCCGCTCTCTTCCTTTACCCCGGCAGCTTTCTTCACATTTACTTTAGTCTCAGCCATTGGATTTGCCTCCTATATTTATACTGTTTGTTTGTTTTTCTTTACGTTACCAATTTAACACAGCCTTTGCTTACCGCCATCCGTTTTAACGCTTAACTTGCGTTTGCGCAAAAGCGCACCTGTCAGCCAGCATTGTGCAATCGGGAAATAAAAAATCCCTCCCCTTTTCGGGGAGGGATTAAAAGCACTTAATTATATTTAAGGAGGTTAGGCAACCGCTGTTTTTTCAAGCATCTCTAAAGACGTGTTAATACCGCGGCCCATCAACTTCAACTGGATCGGTTTGCCTTCGCCGTAGGTCTTATATACCCGGCATACCTCGCAAATGCTGGTGTCTTTGCCGTCGGTCCCGTAATCATCCAGTTTGCAATAGGTCCCTTCTATTTCCCAGCACGGCAAAAATTGATAGTTGAATGCCGGGCATTCCGCCTTGATCATGTTCGTGCAGTGAGAGACCTCCCAGCACGGAGTTTTATCAGTCCAGAAATTGAACCCCCGCTCTTCTTTCGGTTCCGCCTTGGTTTCAATCTTTTCTACTGCATTAGCCATTTTCTTTACCTCCTGTCTACCTTCATCTTAGGTTGACTATAATTTAACACCACGCCAATGGCGGAGCATCCGCCGTAATGCTTAGTAAGCAATTGCGCTTTTGCGCAACTGCATATTAATAAAGATGCATATTGGCGAACTTTTACTTTATTAAATGCCGCGCCAGCGGTAAAATTCTCAAGGGCCGCCGGTATAATTGAGCTTGCTCTCATATTTATATGCGTTATCCAATTATTTAAGGCGATGCTATAATACCAAGCTAAACCCATGCGCAATCGCATAATCCCCGATACTACACGGAAAATTAAGCTATGGCCTTAAAAAAGCAGGATGGTGGTTTCTATGGATGGTGGCTTCTGCCGATCCTCTGCCTGGTATACTCAATACCCATCGGTTTTGCGCTTTACGGGCCACCGGTAATCAACACATTCATGGCCGACAGCCTGAAATGGCCGCGTGGCGAGATTAACCTGGGCTATTCCATCATCGGCCTCATGCTGGGTGCCGGGGCCCTGCTGATTCCCTGGATGATGGACCGCTTCGGGCCCCGAAAAACGCTGGCCATCGGCGCCGTCATCGCGGCACTATCCAGCATTCTGGTTGCCTTACTCGGGCATATATCAGTGACGTTCAACGGGCACATCTACCCCATTGCCTATTGGGTAATATGCTTTTTTGTAGGTTTGGGCGTCTCGTTCGGGACGGTGGTCCCCGTTCAAGCACTGGTCATGCTGTGGTTCAATGTGCGCAGGGCTCTGGCCATGGGACTGGTGCTGGGCGGAGGCGCCATAGGCGGCTTCATCTACCCTCAGATCATAAGCGCCGCTATCGTCAATTCAGGGGGCGACTGGCATGTCGGTTGGTATGTAATCGCCCTGGCCTGTTTCGCAGGAGCGGTCATAGCCATGCTGGCTGTCCGCAATCGGCCGGAGGACCTCGGTCAACACCCTGATGGCCTGTCGCCGGACCAGCTACAGGAAGCTACAAAACATCCCAGACAGGAGCTGATTAAAACCTACCGCTCTCCTGGGAACTGGCGGTTCCGTGACGCCATTAAAACTCGCACGCTCTGGGCCATCGTGATAGCTATAGCCTTTATATATTATTTGTGGCAAACCATCCTGACTCAGACGCCGGCGCATTTGCACGACCGGGGGTTTTCGCCCTCAGACCCGGTACTGGTCTTCCAGCCAGCGTTCGTTTACGGGCTGATACTGGCATTTAGCATAATCGGCAGATTGAGCGTTTCCTTCCTGGGAGAACGCATTGAGACACGATATATCATCTCAATGGCAGGTGTTTCTCTTTTGATAGGCGGCGCCCTCTTCTGGCTGGCCTCCAGGGAAAACTTGTGGGCAGTTTACCTGTATCCGCTCTTTACCGGTTTCGGGTTCGGGGCAACCTACGTTTGTCAGCCACTCATAATCGGCAATTACTTCGGGGTTGGGTCGTTTCCTATTATCAGCAGGATCAGCAGCCCGCTAGGATCGATTTTTCAATATTCAGCTCCTGCCATCGCCGGTTTTATTTATGACATTAATGGTAGCTACGCTACGGCCGTTGTCATCGGCTGCTCGGGCGCATTCATCGGCACGTTCTTGATACTCTTCTGTGCGCCGCCCAAACCTGCTGAGCTTGAAGCTTGACATACGGACTGACCCGACGTAATTTTATACAGTTCGCACGCTGTTAATATATGGAATCCACACCAATAATGATAAAGGAGCGGTTCAATGCTATTTCAAACACTCTCTTACGCCGAAAAAGAAGGCATTCTTCACGTAAAACTTAACAGGCCCGAAAAGAGAAATGCCGTCAACCAACAAGTCATCACCGACATCCGCCAATGCTTCGCCGAGGTAGCCACCAGTCCCAGCGTTCAGGTCGTGCTTTTCTCAGGTGAAGGTAAAGGGTTCTGCGCCGGCACGGACCTCACTTCGTTCCAGGCTGGTGCCGACCAGCAGGATATCCGCAGATTCGTTCGTTATTATCAGGGCGCTTTCCGGGAAATCGAGCTGCTCGAAAAAGCAGTCATCGCCCTCATACATGGCTTTTGTTTCGGGGCCGCTCTTGAACTGGCGCTGGCCTGCGATATGAGGATATGCACCCCGGAAGCCATTTTCAATATCCCGGAAGTCAATATGGGCATCGTGCCGGACGGCGGCGGCAGCCAGAGGCTACCTCGTGTGGTGGGCATGGGCCGCGCCAAGGAGCTTATCCTGACAGGCAAGGTTATCGATGCGCAGAAGGCCGAAAAATGGGGACTGGTGAACGAGATCGTCAAGCCGGAAGACCTTGAGAAGACAGGGATTGCCTGGGCCAAGGAAATTATGAGCAATAGCGTCATCGGCGTAGGCCTCTCCAAACGTAATATGGATATGAGCATGAATATGGGTATGGACGATGCTCTGGAATGCGCAGGCATGGCGCAAAGCCTGGCCTTTTCCGATCCCAGCTTCCTGAAGAGGATCGAACAGCGCTTCATGGATAAGGTCAAAGGCAAAAAAGGTTAAAGACCGTTAAAATATATCCTGATGAAGATTGTTCTGCATATCTGCTGCGGGGTCTGCGCAGCAGGCGCCGCCAGCGTGCTGCTGACTGAAGGCCATACCGTTACCGGCTATTTCTACAACCCGAACCTCTATCCTGAAAGCGAATATTGCCGCAGGCTGGCAGCGGCTCGGGCAACTGCTGAACACCTGGGTTTTTCAGTGGTCGAAGGCCCCTATGACCCGTCTGTTTGGCTGGCCACGGCCGAAGCCTTCCAACATGAACCGGAAGGGGGTCAACGCTGCGCCCTCTGTTACCGGCTACGCCTTGAAAATTCATTCAGATTTATGACTGAGACTGCACAAGATGCTTTCACATCCACGCTGACCATAAGTCCCCATAAATCGGCAAAAATAATCAACGCCATTGGTGAAGAGATCGGCGGTGAAAGATTCCTTGCCCGGGACTTTAAAAAGAAGGACGGATTTAAAAAGGCCGTAGGTCTGGCCAAAGGCTGGGGACTATACAGGCAAAATTACTGTGGCTGTCTCTACAGCATGCGGGAAAATCATGGCTGAACGTCTCGATTCCGCAGAAGGCTCTTAGCGCAGTTTCTTCTGGCGGAGGGCTATGAACATCTCTATTGAGCGGTCGTAGGTCCGTTCGATTTCCGGTGGGAAATAGCAGGCGGGCAATTCGCCGAAACCCTGATGATATGTGATACATTCGCAGCATACGCCCTTACGCGAGCACGGCTCATAGGTGCAATTGCATCTAGGCTTGTTATCGTTAAGTTTGCACTCTCTCATCTAAATTCTTCCCGGCATCATCATGATTATATTAATCGAGCGACGTTATATGTGATGCAGGCCTCGGCTTCAATTCAAATTTAATTCCGGTTTCTTTAAAAAGCTCCAGGAACGCATCGTCCGCATATTTTCCGAATGTGACGAAGCGCTTGATCCTGGCATTGGCCAGCATCTTGGCGCAGAGTATGCAGGGGGTATGCGTACAATACAGGGTAGCGCCCTCCAGGCTGACCCCGTGTAGGGAAGCCTGGATAATTGCATTCTGCTCGGCATGAATGCCGCGGCAGATTTCATGCCGCGTACCCGACTCTATCTTAAGCTCATCCCTGAGACAGCCCAGCTCCAGGCAATCCTTGACCCCCGCTGCAGCGCCGTTATAGCCTGTCGATAAAATATGTTTGTCCCTTACGGCCACTGCGCCGACGTTGTGCCTGCGACAGGTAGCCCTCTCTGCCACAACCGAGGCAATTTTCAAAAAATATTCATCCAGCCCGGGCCTTCTGACGTCCTTCATTTTATAACCCTTAATATTTTATTAGCCTGATCTGTGAGGTCCTGCAGAGTCGAATCGTTGTGCAACGTATAATCCGCTATAGCGATCGGGCCGCCCTTGTTGACGTTTTCGATCTCGGCAAAATCGCGTGCCCTGGCCTGCTCCTCGGTCAATGGCCTCACCTTCCTGTCCTGCAACCTTTTATAACGCAAAGCGGGGGGGGACCACACCGCCACCAGATTCAGTCTGCCCCTGATTTTATCTTTGAGGTATTTGTACTCCTCCCAGGAATAAAGGCCGTCCACCACCACATTCGATGTCTTTAAGGCCGCCTCGATCTTGGGCAGGCTCAAAACGGCGTAAGCAGGCATGCCATATTGTTTTCGCAGGCCTTCCCTCACTGTCCGCTCGTTCTGTTCGTTTAGTTCAAGGCCCCGCTTACGCACTTCCTCATCCGTAATATCACCAAACCTGATCTTTCGGTACCCGTTGGATTCAAAGACCCTGGCTACCTCCGATTTACCTGAACCGGGCATCCCGACCAGCGCAACCAATTTCATAGTGGTATTCAACTTGAAAAATATACCTTCCGGTAATTGCCAATTATAGGAAAAAGGGGCCGCCCTGGCAAAACGCCCGGTCAGGCCGTGGAAAATCTTTCTCGTGGGCGTTCCTGCCGGGGCCTTATCTTTTTTTACGAAGGTCGCCTGCATGTTTTTTACGGATTTTTTATATTTTTTTACGTTCAATTTTCATAAATTTTGCCAACCATATCTGCCCTAGCTTCGACACCCTACTTGACAAGCTTAAAACAATCCACTATTCTAATCGTAAATACGTAGGAGGTAAATTAATGGAAGCTTATTGCATGAAATGCAGGGCCAAGAGGGAAATGAAAAATGCCAAGGCC
The DNA here is from genome assembly GCA_003142375.1 of Dehalococcoidia bacterium. Lineage (GTDB taxonomy): Bacteria > Chloroflexota > Dehalococcoidia > GIF9 > UBA5629 > UBA1162. Next base: position 18,670 of record PLME01000010.1, read on the forward strand.
ATTAAGATGAAGAATGGCAAACCGGCAACTCAGGGTGTCTGCGCAAAATGCGGTACTAAGATGTTCCGCATCGGCAAAGCCTAGTATTTTTATAAGCTAACATATACAAAGCAAAGACGGCCAACTAAACCGTCTTTGCTTTGTACGTTTTTTGGAGTGCCAGCACTGCAACAATTACGTTTGGCAGGTCAATCGGCCCGTTGCGATATAATTCCTTTCTTCAGATATACGTCACGCATCACAGCACGTACCGAGGAGAATTTCCAGGCGAATAATATGGTACCTGCCATATAAAGCCCGCCTCCAATCATCAGCGTTAAAGGGGTCCCCACGGCACTGGCCAGGCCTCCGTAAAGAAGGCTGCCGAAGGGGGCCAATCCCATGAACGCCATAACATAAAAGCCCATAACCCTGCCGCGTTTGTCATCATCAGCGATGCTCTGTAAAAAAGTGTTGCAGCTGGCCATGGTTACTACCATGCCGAAGCCGGCCAGTGACATCGCTATAAGTGAGAGCCACAGCACCGCGGTGAAAGACAGCATTATCAGCCCTATGCCGAAGATAAGGGACGCTATCACCAATATTTTGACCAGCCCGACAACGCTCCTGCGAGTTGCCATGTAGATAGCTCCGATCAATGCCCCGACGCCCGCGGCCGTGGTCAGGAACCCCAGTATATTGGCGCCCCCGTTAAGTATCTGCCTGGCAAAGACCGGCAGAAGGACGGTATAAGGCATTATCACCAGGCTGGCGAAGCTCAATAACAGGATAATATATCTTATGGGCACAAATCCGAAGGCGTAGCTCAAGCCCTCCTTCATGCCCTTGAAGACATCCGGATGCTCCATCCCGGCCGGCTTCGGGGCAATTCTCATGGACAGCAGGCAGGCTATAACAGCAATGAAGCTCAAACCGTTCAAGAGAAAGCACAGTCCTTCGCCTATAGTGGCAACCAGTATGCCCGCAACAGACGGACCGATAAGCCGCGCACTGTTAAACAACGACGAGTTAAGGGCTATGGCGTTGCTCAGGTCTTCTTTTTTATCCACCATCTCCACTACAAATGACTGGCGGGTCGGCATATCAACCGCATTGATGATACCCAGCACGGCGCTCAAAAGTATCAGGTTCCATACAGCCGCGCTGCCGGTCATCACCACTGCGGTGAGCACCAGGGCCTGTATCATGGAGAGGGTCTGCGTGATAACCACGATGCGGTGACGGTTCAGCCTGTCGACAAGTACCCCCGTAAAAGGCGCCAGGATAAAGCTGAAGATGGTCGAGGAGAACGCTACCACACCAAGTAGGAAGGCCGAATTGGTCATGCTGTAGACCAACCAGCTCATGGCCACCTGCTGCATCCAGGTGCCGATCAGGGAAATGCCCTGCCCGATGAAAAACAAACGGTAGTTGCGGCCTCGCAGAGCCCTGAATACATAGGCAAACCCGATAGGCCCGTCGGAGATATCGTTGCCCTGCCGCCCGTTTTGAGAAACCATAACGTATTATTTTAATACAATCTGCGGGTCGGGAAGAACTGCCGCAGGTCCCCTGCGCAGATAGCCTGATTTTTTTAATCTGCGATAGGATAAATATAGTATAATAAGCGCAAATGTTGCTTAAACCGGAAAAACGTATGCGGGATATTTTTACTCAACAGTTCCGGCCTAAAAAGATCATAGAGAATCCCTCTGAAGATGAGCTCAGGGAGTGGGCACTGGAGCAGGGAGGGGTTATTACCGAGTTCGGTAACCTTTCCGTTACCACCAGGGTGCGCAACCGCATCGCCAAATTCACCGAGGTGGTCATGGGCGAGCTCGAACAAGAGAACATGGACATTGTGGCGGACGTCATGGCATATCTTAAGGACAAGGATGTGATCATGCTCGACCGCGTGATGTGCCAGAAACAGGGCTACAAAAGAAAATGCCGCGTTTACGTGGTAGCCGGCTACCCGCGTATACCCCTCATGTGGGGCAATACACTCTTCCCGGCAGAGCCGGGAGAGCCGGATTTCATCACCATCACCGTCCCCGATTGGCCGGAAAAGAAGGTGCTGGTCTTCCCAGAGTCCGGCATGACGCTGATCATGGGTAGCGACTATAAGGGCGAAAATAAGAAAGCCATGCTGCGCCAGGTCATGTACTGGGCTAAAAAAGACGGCAACCTGGGGCTTCACGCAGCCAGCAAAATATTGCGCGTTCTGAAGGACGGAAAGCTGGTAGATAAGGGCTTCCTGTTATTCGGCCTCAGCGGCACGGGCAAAACATCGCTGGCCTGCCATTCACACTGGCTGCGTCCGCCCGAGAGGGTGATCATCCGCCAGGACGATGTGGTTATCTTAAAATCGGACAGCAGCGCCGTGGGGACCGAGGAGTCCTTCTATATGAAGACCGATGCACTGGAGCCCGGGGCGCAGCCGCTTTTATATGCAGCTGCCATCAGCCCGCGCGCTATACTTGAGAATGTGCACGTCGATGCGGCCACGGGCAAAGTGGACTTCTTCGATTCCACACTCACCTCCAACGGCCGTGCCATGGTAAAAAGGCGTGATATCGCCTTCACCGATAACAATATCGATCTGGAACGGGTGGACAACCTGGTTTTCATTACCAGGCATAACGAGATCATCCCTCCCGTGGTCAGGCTATCCAGGGAGTGGGGAGCTGCCGCCTTCATGCTGGGCGAATCGATCGAGACTTCAGCCGGCGACCCCAGCCAGGCCGGCAAGCCGCGCCGGGTTGTAGGCACCAATCCGTTCATAGTCGGCTCGGAGGAAGAGGAAGGAAACCTGTTCCTCAAGATCCTGAGGGATAACCTGCACATGCAGTGCTATCTCTTGAACACCGGCACCGTAGGCGGAACCGTGCGCGGCCAGAAGATAACCGTGTTCGACTCGGTGAAAATCCTGGAGATGATAGCCAGGGATAAGATCGTATGGAAAAGGGATGACTTCTGGGGATATGAAGTGCCGGCCGAGATACCGGGGCTGGATATGTCACGCTTCGATTTAAATAACTACTACTCGGAATATCAGATTAAAAAGCTTTGCCAGATCTTAAAGAAGGAAAGGGTGGAATGGCTTTCTCAGTTCAGCGGACTCGACCCCGCCGTTGTCAGCGCTCTCAGACCTTAGCCTACCGCGGCCTCTTCGTGAGCATGTCCATATGTATGAAAGGTGCCCTGTGAAAGGCAGCATCCTACTGGTTTTTGCCCACCCCGATGACGAGAGTTTCGGCCTGGCCGGGACCATACTCAAATACACACGGCAGGGCGTCCCCGTAGATTTGATCTGCGCTACCAAAGGCGAACGCGGATTACGTCTGGATGTACCTGATAATGTAGATACCGGTACGGCGAGGGAAGCTGAGTTGCGCTGTGCGGCCGCTATCCTGGGCATACGGGACATTTATTTCCTGGGCTATATAGACGCCGATTTGGATAAGGCCCCCGTCGACGAGGTCACCAACAAAGTGCTCGGCATAATGCAAAAGGTACAGCCCGCCGTGGTCATCACCTTCGGCCCGGACGGAGTAAGCCGGCACCCCGACCATATCGCCACAGGCAAAGCAGCCACTATAGCTTATAAAAAGATGATTACAGAGGACAGCCGGCCGGCCAAGCTGTACTATGTGACGCTTCCTGCGAGCCTCGTGCCCAACGCTGCCGAACTGGGCATCGTAACCCGTCCCGACGACGAGGTCACCACTACTATAGACATCACAGGCTTTCTCGACCTGAAAATTCAGGCCGTGGCATGCCACAGGTCACAGCAGGATGCCCGCCAGTTCATACAAATGCTGCGCCAGGATAAAGCAGCTGTTTTCGCAAGCAAAGAATTCCTGTACCTGGCCAGTCCGGCGTCGCGGGCAAAGGAAAGCGACCTATTCCAGTAGACGACTCAACCCGGTACGTCAAAGACGTGAGCCCGCACCCATCTTGCTCGCCTTCTTAGCAGCACTGCCCGCTTTCTCAAGGGTCAACACCTGCTTGCCATCGTCCAGTTCGTAGGAAAAACGCAGACAGATGGCCGCAGCGGCGGGAGCAAACATAGCGTAAATAGAAGCCATTTCCCTGGCTGTCACGCCGAAGTCGCCCAGAAGTTCAGCCGGTGTAGTGCCGAATTTTTTCAAGACCTTGCGGCTCGGTAAAGACGTCAATATGACCTCTGTTTTTCCGGCAGTAGTCTTGCTGGATATAACCTCAGCCCCCATCGGCAGTACCTCCAGCGTCAGCAGATGCTCCATCACGCTTTCAACTTTCTCTCCCTCCAGGCCTCCCCAGGATTCCTCGAATTGCTCCCCGATATAATTCACCCAGTCCTTGATGGGTATCTTGCGCTTCTTGAGGAAACTCATAGTACCCGCCAGCAAAGCCGACATGGTCATCTGGGCCCCGTCCAACAATACTTCGTTAGATACACTTGCTTTAGCCATTGACTTGCCTCCTCCAATAATCTTTCGTTACGTGACAACATATATTAAGCAATTACCTCTTGAATAGTCATAAAACAATGACGCGGAAAGTTAAAAAGTTATAAAATTTCGATAACGTATACTGGCAGGCATATGGCTGGTACATTTTTTGGGGGTAGAGTTGAATAGAAGCGCGAAGACTCCTGACATCGCAGTTATCATACCCGCCTGTAATGAGGCGGCTTCCATAGGCAAGGTCCTGGCTGATATTCCAAAACGGCTGGCTGCCGAGATAGTGGTGGTAAACAATAATTCCTCCGACGACACTGCCCGCATAGCAAGGGAAAAGGGCGCTATAGTGGTGGATGAGCCCAGACAGGGCTACGGGTCCGCCTGCCTGAAAGGGGTCGGATACCTCAAGTCACGGCCCGACAAGCCGGATATCGTGGTCTTCCTGGATGCCGACTACTCCGATTACCCCGGGGAGATGATAGCCTTAATTGAACCGATCTTCGAACAGAACTTCGATTTGGTGCTGGGCTCCAGGTCCCTGGGCAAAATTCAAAAGGGCGCCATGCCGGCCCAGCAGATTTTCGGTAACCGGCTGGCAACCTGGCTTATAAAGACTTTTTACGGGGCCCGGTTCACGGATTTAGGCCCATTCAGGGCCGTAAAATTCGATAAGCTGCTGGCTCTTGACATGCAGGACAAAACGTATGGCTGGCCGATTGAAATGCAGTTGAAGGCCGTTAGGCAACAGTTCAGAATCTGCGAGGTGCCGGTCAGCTATCGTCCCAGAATCGGCAAGTCCAAAATATCGGGTACAATTAGGGGAACAATCATGGCCGGCTACAAAATACTCAGCGCCATTTTTAGGTACAGGTAGCCAGACTGATAATGATGACCAATATTCCAGCCTGGATGATCGTTGTGTTCGCGGTTTACGCCATACCGCTGCTATTTATTTTTTTATACAGCTTGACCCAGCTTAACCTGGTCTACCGCTGCTTTAAGCATCGGAAAAATTCACCTCCGGTCTCGCAGAACGACTCTGCCCGGTTGCCCGATCTGGAAAGCCTACCTCTGGTGACCGTGCAACTACCCGTATTTAATGAGCTGTATGTGGTGGAAAGGCTGATCGACGCAGTAAGCGCCTTCGACTACCCGCTAAACAGGCTCGAAATCCAGGTCCTGGACGATTCGACCGACGAGACCTCCGACCTGGCTGAAGCCAAATGTAAGATACTCAAAGCCAGAGGGTTAGATATCTCACATATTCGAAGAGACGACCGCACAGGATTCAAGGCGGGCGCTCTTGCCTATGGGCTTGCGCTGGCTAAAGGCGATTTCATCGCCATATTTGACGCCGATTTTCTGCCGCCGCCCGATTTTCTGCTCAGGACCATCCCTCATTTTAATGATCTCTCGATCGGCGTAGTGCAGACCAGGTGGGAACATGTCAATGAAAATTACTCTTTGCTTACACACCTGCAGGCCTTCGGACTGGATGCGCATTTCAACGTGGAGCAGCAGGGACGCTATGCCGGCGGATACTTCATGAATTTTAACGGGACTGGCGGGGTGTGGCGTCGGGCCTGCATCCTCGATGCTGGCAACTGGCACAACGATACTTTGACCGAGGATCTCGATCTCAGCTACAGGGCGCAGGTCCGGGGCTGGAAGTTCAAATACCTGGAAAAAGTGGGCACGCCCGCCGAGCTGCCAGTTACTATGAGCGCACTCAAGACCCAGCAGTTCCGCTGGACCAAGGGGGCCGCAGAGTGCGCCAGGAAAAACCTGGCCGAGGTCTTTAAATCGCCCAAAATCTCCTTTGTGACCAAACTCCATGCCTTTTTCCATTTAACCAACAGCACCGTCTTCCCCTGCATCCTGATCTCATCCCTCCTGAGCATCCCCTTCCTCTTCATTAAGAGCGGCTATCCGCAATACGCCGGCATCTATTTATACGCTTCCTTCTCCCTTCTGAGCCTGCTGGCGCTGGGCTTCTTCTTCCGGGCTTCCAGAGGGTTCGGCAAAGCCGTCCATTTTCCCTCCTTTCTAAAGGATTTCCTTATGTTCCTCTCGTTCTCCATGGGATTTTCGCTGCACAATACAGTTGCTGTAGTCGAGGGCTATGCCGGCAAAAAAATCCCGTTCATCAGGACGCCCAAATATAACATCAACAGCAGTACGGATAGCTGGAAGGGTAAAAAATACCTGGTCAACAGTACGGATATCATCACAGTGATGGAGTTTCTGCTGTCATTGTATTTTCTGAGCGGCGTGTTTCTGGCCTTCTATCTAAGGGAATACGCCCTGCTGCCCTTCCATATCATGCTGGCCCTGGGTTTCGGCGCGGTGGCCGGCTATTCCATCTGGCAATCCAAATTAACGCATAAATAGGCGAATGACGAAGCAAAGAGCGCTCCAGGCGGCCTTTGTCTTATTTTCTCTTGGAGGCTATATCTGGCTGGGCTACTTCACTGTAAGGACCAGCTTTATCCAGGTCCTGCTGCTCTATTTTTTCCTTTTTGCCTTGTACCTGCTGATCATCCGCAGCGGTGCCTTCTCCAACAATTGGAAGATAGCTATCGGGGCAGCCCTGTTCTTCCGGCTGTCCCTGCTTTTTATGACGCCCAACCTGTCGGATGACTATTTCAGGTTCATCTGGGATGGCCTGCTTCTCGCTAACGGCCATAATCCCTACCTGGTATTGCCGTCGGGCTTCTTGCAGGGCGGACAGGTTGTACCGGGGGTCGACCAGGCCCTTTACGCGCACTTGAATTCTCAGAGCTACTTCACGGTCTATCCACCGGTCTGCCAGTTCGTCTTCGGTTTGAGCGCCAAAATCTGCGGAGGCAGTCTCCTATCCAATATAGTTTTCATACGCATCTTTATGCTGGCCGCCGAGTTCGGCACTTTAATCCTGCTCGGCAGGACCGCTAAACTCCTGAGTTTTCCGCCGTCATCGGTATTGCTCTATGCCTTTAATCCCCTGGTCGTTATGGAGCTTACCGGCAACTTGCACCCCGAAGCGTTCATGATCTTCTTTTTGTTGCTGGCTATGTATCTTCTCTTCCGAGAGCGGCCGATCTATTCGGCCTTGAGCTTCGGCCTAGCGGTCGGCTCCAAGCTGATTCCGCTTATCGTCCTGCCTCTGTTAATCAAGCGGCTGGGCCTGCGTAAAAGCCTCAGATATTTTGCTGTTGTGGGAGCTGCTGTGTTGCTACTGTTTGCGCCCTTCCTCAACGTTCAATCCATCTCGAATTTCTTTGGCGGACTTTCCTTGTATTTCAATGTCTTCGAATTCAATGCCAGCCTCCACTACATAGCCAGGTGGATTGGCTACCTGATCAAAGGTTATGACACCATTGCAGTTACCGGCGTTGCGCTCTCTTTTATATCTCTGATAGCTATCGTCGCCATTGCCTGGAGAGAGAAAGCGGCCGGCTGGCAGACCATATTCACCGCCATGCTCTTCTGCCTGACGGCCTATTTGCTCTGCTCCACCATCGTTCATCCCTGGTATTTGACGCCCCTGGTCGTGTTTTCCGTGTTCACCCGTTACAGGTATGCCGTCGTATGGTCAGCGCTGGTGGTGTTAAGCTATTCCGCCTACCAGGCCTTCCCCTACTCGGAGAACCTGTGGCTGGTGGCCTTAGAATACGCGGGCCTGGCCGCCTGGATGTCATGGGAGATGCTCTTCAAAAAGGATTTAAAGGATCCGACTGACACCGCGAGGACATAGTGCCAGCTACGTGGTGGCCCCTCCGCAACTGCTTCCCGAACCCGCCGTGCAGCCGAAGCAATGCGCTCCAAAAACGATGCGCCTCTTCAAGAACTCATCGTAACTGAAATTGAAGACCGTAACTGGAACGGACAAGATTGATTGAAGCCCCAGCGCCTGGTTGAAATCGCAGTCGTATACCCTCCCGTGGCAATCCACGCTCATCTGGCTGCGGCACATGGCATTCAGGGCGGCCTCCGGGTTGAAGGCGTCCTTCAGCTTGCTCATATATTCCGGATAAGCCGCGGAACGTTCCAACTGGCCCTTAAAACGGTTGATGGGCATGTTGGTAAGAGCCAAGAGGTGATTGAATACTACGCCGTGCCGGTTGAGGAGCTCCCGTCTAAAATCGGACTCCAGCGACGCCTGTGAAGCAGGCAGGAAAAACCCGGCCGGGTTATACACCAGGTTGAGCACCAGGCCGCTTCCTTCCTGTCCGTAGCCGGCCCTGTTCAGAAGTTGGAGGGCGGCGATGCTTATCTTAAAGACCCCCGTGCCGCGCTGCCTGTCGGTAAAAAACTCATGATAATGGGGCAGCGAAGCGATAACCTCCACCCGGTTGCGGGTGAAAAACTCCATCAGGCTATTCTTGTTTACCCCTGCGTCATTTTTATCATCGAACATCACCGTGAGGTTATGCCTTACCATCACCTTTTTGACTGATTTAACCGCCCTTTCCACCAGCTCCCGGAACGCGGGGTGCAGCTCCGGGGCGCCGCCCGTGATATCCAGTATCTTTATCCTGTTGTCGCCGCTTAATATCTCCAGGCAGCGCTCAATCACAGGCCGCTCCATCCTCTCCGTCCTGTTGGGTGACGCCTCCATGTGGCAGTGAGTGCACGCCTGGTTGCATTGCCTAGTGATATTCAACTGCAGCGTATCAATAGATACCGGATTTATTTCCAGCCTGTGCTGTTCCAGAACTGAGGCGAAATCGAACCCGGCGCCATTATCTGCGGCCGGAGTATCCACGCGGAGGTCTTTAACCGTATCGCTCATGCCGTTTCAGCTAAACCCCGCTGCGTTTCATGGCGTTGCGCATCTGGACGCCCATTACCAGTATGGTGGCTGCGCCTACCGCAGAAGCAACGTGTACCGCCTCGGTCATCTGATCGGGGTCAGCCCCGGCTTCAAGACACTTGGTTGTGAAGGCATCTATGCAATAAGGGCACTCTTTGGCATGCGCAACAGCCAGCCCTATCAGGGCCTTTTCTCGTACCGTTAATGCGCCCTCTGTGGATGTGCTGGCGCCATAGTACGAAAAAAACTTGTCCGCCAGGTCCTTCCTGAAATCCCCTATTTCAGCGAACCGTTTGAGGTCTTCGGGCTCATAATAGCTCATATCAGTTCCCCTCCAAAATGATTGCCTTAAATAATTATAGCGGCCGTCTTGATAATCAGGTCAGGATGGGTTAAAACAGCTAATGAAATCGGCCATGGCTTTGTCTCTAACGCTGCACAGCGACAGCCACATTTTAAAATCCTCGAAGTTGTCGATGTCGATGAGGGTAGGCAGCAGATAGGTAGTCAACCCCATCTCACCCGCCCTGGCCAGCGTCTTCTCCGTCACCTCCGGAGAGCTCCACGGGATACCCTGAAAAAGCTCCTTGTGCGGCTTGCTCATGCCCAGCAAATAGTAACCGCCGTCATGGGAGGGTCCCAGCACGATATCGCAGCCATCGAGTGACTCCATGGCCNNGTCAATGATATCGGCGGAGATATCCGGCACATCGCTGGCAATTATCACTGCTTTCCCAGCTCCCTCGGAGAAGACTTCCCTGAAGGCATTGACGAGGCGCTCGCCCAGGCTCTCCCCGACCTGCGCTTTGAAAATAAAACCAGGACCTGCCCACTCCTCAACATCCTGACGGTCCTCGCTATCTGAAAAAAAAATATACTTGTTGATTTGCGTGGGGAGGCCGCCGATTTCCAGCAAAATCTGCCGAGCGCATATCCGGTAAAACTCGGCGGCTTTGTCCGGCCCCATAGCTGCAGCCAGCCTCGTCTTTGCCTTGCCGGCGACCGGGTAGCGCACCATTATGAGTACAGAACTTGTCACCTTTTCCAACCGCTGCCTTATGAGCCTTTGTGTACGAATAGTATAGCATTCCCTTTCATCCGGTAAGAATATTGGTACGAAATTTAACAGGCCGCTCCCCTTGCTATAAAATGTTCAGGACGGCAATGCTGGTATATAAAAGGGAGGCAAAGGAGAGTCATGAATAAACTGGCCAGGATTATCGACGGGACTTATATAAATGGTGGTCTGCCGCTGCTGCTCATGGGGTTTTTATGGTTGGGGCTGTGGCTTTTTCCCTGGTATCAATCTTTTTTACAAAATCCTCACTGGGGACACAATTACGGTGAGTCCATGGCCTTCCTGGCGGTTGGGCTGGCCTTTTTTAACCGCCGGACCGTATCCTGGGTCCTGGCTTTTCTGGCAACTATTCTGATCATACCCATCTCCCTGGAATGGCTCCCTCATCCGGATACTGCAGCCATCAGCGCGGTATTGGTAATCCTGATTGTAATTGACACAATTGTGGAAAGAAACCGCAAAGATGATTTATTCGTTTTTTCCGCACAGGAGGCTGGCAGGCTCAAGAAATGGCTGCCCTACCTTTCGTATATCATGCTGGGGTCGCTGGCCCTGATATATTACCTTATCCGTCTGCCCGCTGGGACCATAGAAACGGATGCGGATGTGCAGGCCTTTGACGCATTGCTCATACCTTTCGTCGTTATACTGCTGATCGAGGCTCTGGCGGGAAGGGAAGGCAGGATATGGCCGCGCTACCTGGCTTTTTTCTGGGGCATGATGATTATGGATGTCCTGCTGATCATGCAGCTCGATCAGCCCGAGACCTGGCCAGTGCTGGCCTTTACGCTCGTGATAACCATCCTGGGCATCATTGGCGCCGTGCTTGCCCGCAGGCCGGCATCTTCAACTGCATGAGCTATGACGAAGCCATGGACTTCTGGTAGTTACTCCTGTCCCTTTCGTACTGTTCATAGTGCTCTGCGATCATGTCACGAATGGGGAGGTGGTAGGGACATCGCTCCTCACATTCGCCGCACAGGCTGCACTCTGCGGCCTTATCCATGACTGCCGACCAGAAGCCTGAATAGAGCTGGTTTGACGGCAAGCGCGCCGCCAGGCTGGGATAGATCATGACGGTCGATATGGCGATCCCTTCCTTGCAGGGTTGACAGTAATCGCAGCGGTGGCAGAACCTGGTACCGAGCTGCTGCTTGAGCTTCTGCATCTCTTTCTTTTCCGCCGCCGTTAACTTCAGAGGCCCCTTTAATATCCCGACGATCTCATCGATCTCGTGCAGCTTTTCAATACCGGGGATGGTAGCCACGTCCGGGAACTGGAAAAGGTATTTAAAAGCTATTTTCGCATTGGTTATCATCCCACCGGCCAGAGGCTTCATATCAATGAATCCGACATCGTGTTCTCGGGCTAGTGGCAGCAGATCCCGTTCCGCTTCGTCGGTGACGAAGTTGAAGGGGAACATGATGGTTTCGAAGCGTCCTGTCGCTACCGCTTTTTTAGCCACGTCGATCTGGTGGCTGGTTATGCCGACATGCTTGATTTTGCCTGCTTTTTTGGCCTCTTCCACGGCCGCCAAGGGGCCGTCGGGGGCCAGCACCATGTCCAGTGACACGAAGTCGCTTACGCTGTGAAACTGATAAAGGTCGATCGAGTCTACGCCAAGTTGCTTGAGGCTCTGTTCAATATGCGCCTTAACTCCTTTGCCGGATCTCGATGTTGTCTTGGTAGCCAGTATCAGGCCCTCCCTCCTACCGGTAATGGCCTTGCCGATGCGTTCCTCGCTGGTCGAGTAGGCGTTGGCCGTATCGATGAAATTTATGCCCAGGTCCAGGCATTTTTTAACTACAGCTACAGCATCATCTTCGTTGAGCCTCTGGATCGGGATTCCTCCGAAGCCGATCCGGGTAACCATCAAATTGGACTTGCCCAGCCTGATTTTCTCCATATCATCACCTCACAAAGGGATGGCGTTGTCTTTAATATTACAATGGGCCGGCATATTTACCCAAATGATTTTACTGCAAACCGGGTTAGAGTTATTATTTTAATTGTTAATCCTATAAGAAACAGCAGAAGGAGCAGGTGATATGGACGTAGCTGAAGCCATCAACAAACGCAGGTCTATCCGCAGTTTTAAACCCAACCCGATACCCGCAGACATACTTAAGAACATCGTGGCCGCGGCCTTGCGCTCTCCATCGGCATCTAACAGCCAGCCGTGGGAGTTCGCCGTTGTATCCGGAGCCAGGCTGGAGGAGATAAAGAAGGCCTTTATAGAAAATTCGAGCAAGCTGCCGGCCCTCGATATATCCATACCCATGAAATACCCCGAGCCCTGGGCCAGCCGACGTAGCGCTGTGATGGCCGGAGTGCTCGACAAATTGGGTGTTGCCCGCGAAGACAAGCAGAAAAGGATGGAATGGGGGCTGCGCGGCTTCAACCTGTGGGGCGCTCCCAGTTGTATCTATGTCATGATCGAGCGCTCCTTCTACATGGCCGGAGATGCCACCAATATATGGAACCTGTTCGATTGCGGCCTCATAGCGCAGGACATCATGCTGCTGGCTACCGAGTTCGGCCTGGGAACTATACCGGCTATACAGCCCGTGCTTTATCCAGACGTTATACGCAAGATACTGGGCCTGCCCGATTCCAAGCTGCTGGTCATGGGCATTCCTATCGGATACCCGGCTCTGGACGATCCAGTCAACCAGTTCCGCACCGAGCGGGAACCGCTGGAAAAAGTGGCCAAATTTTACTCGTAATTAAATAAAAAAGCCGGAGCGCAAAATGGATAAAGAGATAAAGATACTCGGATTTGCGGGCAGCCTGAGGAAGGGATCCTATAACAGGTCGCTTCTGCGAGCGGCCGGGGAGCTATTGCCTGAAGGGGTTACCCTGGAAACCTTTGACCTGGAAGGCATCCCGCCCTTCAACCAGGACCTGGAAAAAACGCCGCCCGACAGGGTCAGGGAATTCAAAAGCAGGATAAAAGCAGCCGATGCCGTCCTGATCGCATCACCGGAATATAACTATTCGGTGCCTGGCGTGCTTAAGAATGCCATAGACTGCGCCTCCCGGCCTTACGGGGATAGCGCCTGGCCGGGTAAAGCGGTGGCCGTCATGAGTGCCTCCACGGGCATGCTGGGAGGATCGCGGGCGCAATATCATCTACGGCAGACCTTCCTCTTCCTTGGTGTTACAGCCGTCACCAAACCGGAAGTCTTTGTGACCTTTGCCGCTCAAAAGTTCGATGAGAACGGCAAATTGACAGACGAGCCCACCAGGGCGGTGGTGAAGGATCTCATGAAAGCCCTTGTGGAGCTGGCCCGGAAGGGCTAAGGAAGCCGCGGGCAGCCAGGGGTTATTGATAACACGTATTTGAGCCCTCTGTCTGAAACAAGGCATTTGCTTTCCTGTCAGGTTATATTGGCCCGGCTGACATTACGGTAGTTTATGTTGGATTTTAGGGCGAACATTGCTGCAACTGAATCGCGTGTTGCCAGCACTGTCCGGCAGGCTTTCCCCAATATTACGGGCCAGGAGTAGAGTCTGCGGCTGCATCGGGAGATACCGTTTTCCAGTTCTTCTCCGGTCATGGATGCAGGCTTGTAGACACACTGTGTCATATCATAATGGCTCCAATCCGCAGGGAAATCAGTGTAAATTAGGCGCTGCTCACGCTCCAGTTTGGCAAAGAGCCGTGTCCCTGGCAAGGGAGTCAGGCGGGTGATCTGCATAACATCCACACCGCTTTTGATCATATAGCTCGCCCGCGCGTACAGGCTAGCGGGGTTGTCGCTGTCCATGCCGAAGATGAAAGCTCCCAACACCCCAATGCCGGCCCTATGTATGCGTTCAAAGGCTTGTCCGTAGGCAGAGGCCTTCCGTTTCAAGTTCAGATGCTTGTTGAGCTCAGCCAGAGCACCATCGTTTTCGGCCTCTAAACCCAGGAAGACCATTTTGCAACCTGCGCGCTCTGCCCATTTCAAGACCTCGTCGTCATCGGCGAAATTCAGCGAAGCTTGGCAGAACCACCATTTATCCAGCTTTTGCTCCACCATTCCCCTGAACAGCTCCAGCGCTCCTTTTTTTGCTTCCTCGCCGTAGCCGATTATATTATCATCGACGAAAAAAACCAGTTTCTGGCGCACCGCCGACAGCTCCTCCAGCACTTCTGCCGGTGGACGGCGACGGTACCGTCTGCCGTTAAATGCGGTCACCGAGCAAAAGTCACAGTTCATAGGGCAGCCACGCGAGGTCTGCAACGATGCAAACATGTAGTGCTGGTCAAAGATGTCACGTCTTGGAGCAGGGTTACCAGCCAGGTCGCCCCATGAGCCGCTATAGCGAGGTTTGAGATTGCCGGATTCAAAATCAGATATAAGGGCAGGCCATACTGCTTCCGCCTCACCGCTGACGACACAATCGACATAGTGCAAAGCTTCCTCGCAGCACATCGATGCGTGAATGCCCCCAAGAACCACGGGCACGCCTTTCGACCTGTATACACCGGCTATTTCATAGGCCCTTGGCGCAGTTGATGTGAATGCGGTAATTCCGACCAGGTCCGCAGGGCGGTAGCCAAACGGCTCCCATGTTTCATCCAGCAGGGTAACTTCCCACGTGTCGGGCGTCAGCGAAGCTATGATACCCAGGGCCAAAGGGGGAAATCGTGAGCTTTCGTTCACCGTCAAACCGACCCGCGCAGGGTTGACCGGATTGATAAGGACAAGTCTTCGTTTCATCGGGGGATTCCCCTGCTGTGTAAGCTTCTCATTGCCATGTGAATCCCAATCCATGGGAGGCCTTAAGCAGCAGGCGATGCAGGATATCCTGTTCCGACATGGACAATGGCGAGAGCAAATCCCCTGTATACTGCACGGTGCCCTTTTTAATAGAGATGTACGTATCACGACCGGTCGCAGTGAGCGTAAGCCACCATAACCGCCGGTTTTTTTCATCTCTTTCACGCTCAACAAGACCTTTATCCACCAACCGCTGCACGTAGAGGGAAATAGTCCCGGGGTTTATGGCCATACTGGCAGAAAGCTGGCTGGCGGTGAGAGGCTCCATCTGCCCCAGCACGGTCAGCACGGCACAGTCCGAAAGACGGAGACCGGCAGCCCTGGCCCTTTTGTTCCGCTCCATTCGAATTTCGTAAGAATGGACGAGCGAAAAAAGGGCCTGGTTCACCTGGACATACTGTTTCTCATTCAATAGTTTTCTGCGAACCTCCAGCCATTATTGTATCCACGTTTGTTGTATATTACAACTATTGTAATATACAATGATTTGTATTCGGTTACTTGGACAGCCGTATCGAGCACGAAAGATATACGAACATCTTTCGTTCAAGGGTATCGCTAATAAGCAGCTTCTTATTTGTTGTATAATTATCTCTCTGGCGGCATCCTTTAAGCTGCACATTTTTTAAAATACTGGAGGTATCTCACATGGCACAGATGACCGGCAAACAATATAAAGAAAGCCTTAAGAAAGTAAAGCCCGTAATCTACTATATGGGCGAGAAAGTCGACGATATTACCAAGCACCCGGCTTTTATTCCGCATATCAACGCCGCGGCCCTGACCTATGATATGGCGCTGGCGCCAGAATTTGAAGAGTTATGCTCGGCCAAATCTCACCTGACCGGAGAGAGGATCAACCGCTTCACCCACATCCATCAGAACCACGACGACCTCATCAAGAAAGTCAAAATGCTTCGAGCCATAGGCCAGCAGACGGGTAGCTGTTTCCAGAGGTGCGTGGGTTTTGACGGTATGAATGCCACCTACTCTGTCAGCTATGATATAGACAAGAAGTTCGGCACCGGCTACCATGAGCGTTTTAAGAATTTCGTCAAAATGATCCAGACCAAAGACCTCATGCCCTCCGGCGCCATGACCGACCCCAAGGGCGACCGCAGCCTCTCCCCCAGCCAGCAGAAAGACCCCGATATGTATGTGCACGTAATCGAGAAAAGGAAGGACGGCATAGTAGTCAGCGGCGCCAAGGCCCATATCACGGGCGCCGTCAATTCGCACGGTCATTTGGTTATGCCGACAACAGCCATGCGGGAAGGAGATAAAGATTACGCCGTCTGTTTCTACGTGCCGATCGACGCTCCCGGCGTGATGCATATCTTCGGCCGCCAGTCCAACGATACCCGCAAATGTGATTGCTCTATGGACCAGGGCAACTGCGAATACGGCTGCGTGGGCGGCGAGGCTCTTATCGTCTTCGATAAAGTATTCGTTCCCAATGAGTATGTTTTTATGTGCGGCGAATGGGAATACGCCGGCGAACTGGTCGAAAGGTTCGCCACTTTCCACAGGCAGAACTATGGCGGGTGCAAAGGCGGCCTGGCGGATGTCCTGGTAGGCGCTGTTTACTCTCTGGCACTGGCGCAGGGCACCGCCAAAGCATCGCACGTCAGGGAAAAGCTGGCGGAGATGATCCACCTGGCAGAGACTATTTACTGCTGCTCAATTGCCTGCTCCTGCCAGGGCTTTGCCCAGCCGGCCGGATCCTTCCAGGCGGACCCCCTGATGGCCAACGTTACAAAGCTGAATGTTACCCGCAATGTCTATGAAATCGCCCGCCTGGCCCACGATATCACGGGCGGACTTCTAGCCACCATGCCTTCGGAGTTCGATCTGCATGATCCGACGGTCGGTAAATGGGTCGATAAATATATGAAGGGCTCCTCCAGCGTGCCGGCCGAGACCAGGATGCGCCTAATCCGGCTGATCGATGCCATGACCTGCGGAACGGCCCTGGCCGAATCAATGCACGGCGCCGGCTCACCTCAGGCACAGATGATTATGATCGAGAGGCGCGGCAGCCTTGAGCGCAAAAAGAAATTGGCTGAGAAACTGGCCAAGATCGGCGACCAGCCTGTTTTGATCTGCTGAAAAAATCCTGCGAGGCGATCATAACATTAAAATAGCGCTGAAATTTTGCGGGTCCTGCAACCCCGAAATAGACCTGTCGGCGCTGGCCGGTCAGGTAAAGCAGCATGCTGTCAGACGGGCCGATATCGAGTTCGTATCCCCGGATGCGGCCGGCCTGGATCTGCTTATCATACTCTGCGGCTGTCTACGCGCCTGCGCCGATAAAGAGGAAATAAGGGGACTGGCCGGACGGCATATCATCATCGCCGGCGAGAGCCTGGCCGGCACAGCTCAAAATGAAGAGAAGCTGGCAATGCTGCTGGCCGCCGAGATCGACCGCCTCAGCTCTCCTCCCGGTGACTAAAATCACTTCCATTGCCCGGGCTCCGGAATATAATCTATTAAATTTGTTATCACTAACTGGAGGAAAAACATGGAAAAAGAGAGCGGGCTGGTGCTGGAAGTAAACGAAAAGAACATCGATGACACGATAAAGAATAATCCGGCACTGGTAGTTGACTGTTGGGCCCCATGGTGCGGCCCCTGTCGTATGATGTCACCGGTCATTGATGAGCTTGCCACTGATTACAAAGGCAAGATCACCTTCGGCAAACTTAACACCGACGAAAACCGTGAGATAGCAGAAAAGTACCTTATTCAGGCTATTCCCACGCTGCTCATCTTCAAGGACGGCAAGCTGGCCGACCGCAAGGTGGGGGCACTGCCCAAGAAGATATTGGAGGCGGAACTGACCAAGACCCTGGCCTAATAGGGAAAAAGTTCATGCTTCCTTTAAAGATTTCCACCCTCAAAGAGAAATAGCTGGTGTGGCAGGCATCTTGCCGTCGTAGTTCTGGACATCAACTTTGTCAAAGACTAAAATGTTCTAACTTGCCCACACTCGCAAGAGACCGCTGAGATTTTACGGAGGGTGCCCGATGAACGGTTTGTCCGGAGATGCCCAATCCCCGATCTACACGCAGCCGGCCGAGATACTTAAACACCTTATTCAATATAATACGACCAACCCGCCGGGCAATGAAGCAGGCTGTATCAGCTTCATCAAAGGATTGCTTGACTGGGCCGGCGTAGCCAACCAAATCGTGGCCTCCGATCCGTCGCGCCCCAACCTGATAGCCAGGCTGCAGGGCATGGGCGCGGCGCCTCCTCTATTGCTTTACGGCCACATCGACGTGGTCACCACGTCTAACCAGCAATGGAAGGTGAACCCTTTCCTGGGTGAGGAGATGGACGGCTATATCTGGGGCAGAGGGGCGCTGGATATGAAAGGGGCCGTGGCCATGATGTTGTCGGCGGTTATGAAGGCCAAGCTGGAAGGCCCGGTGCCGCCCGGCGATGTAATCCTGGCCATTCTTAGTGACGAGGAAAATACCAGCGCACTCGGCGCGGATTTCTTAGTAAATAATCATCCCCAGCTTTTTCAGGATGTGAGATATGCCATCGGCGAGTTCGGCGGCTATACCAGTTATATAGGTAAACGCCGTTTTTATCCCATTATGGTGGGGGAGAAACAGGGGTGCGGCATGCTGGCTTATATCCGCGGCAAGGGCGGCCACGGGGCCTGGCCGGCACGAGGCGGGATCATGGCCCGTGTGGCCCGTTATCTACAAAGCCTGGAGCACCGCCTGCCCGTTCATGTGACTCCGATTGCCAAGGAGCAGGTACGGCTGACCGCGGAAGGGTTGCCCTCTCCTTTAAAACAGGCCGTTATGCAGCTACTCATCCCATCCCTGACTGGCTCTATCCTGGATACACTAGGGGCGCAGGTGCGCATGTTCGACCCTATTTTGCATAACACGGCAGTTGTGACGGCCATCCAGGGCGGCGAGAACTTCAATATGGTCCCCAGCCAGGTCTGCATTACGCTTGACTGCCGCCTGTTGCCCGGCTTTAGCCCCGACGACCTGATACCCGAGCTGAAGGCACTTGGAGGCAAAGACGTGGAGTACGAGACCATCGTTTTTAACCCGGGTCCGCCCCAGCCGGACATGGGTCTATATGAAACGCTGGCCGTCATCCTGCGTGAGGCCGATCCCGGCAGCACACCTACACCCGTGCTCTTCCCGGCTGTCACGGATGCGCGCCTCTTCTCCAGGCTGGGCATCCAGACCTACGGCTTCACACCGCTCAACCTTCCGCCGGAGCTCAATTTCGAAGGGCTATTCCATGCAGCCGACGAGCGAGTGCCGGTTGCGGCGCTCGAGTTCGGCGCCGATGCGCTTTACACGCTTCTCCACCGGTTCGGGGATTAAGGATGGGGGTTGGACGACTGGACAAGACAATTAAGATCAAAACCCTTAAAGGGTCATCGATTTTCTCCAGCCTGGATGAAAGCGAGCTTGCCGAGCTGTCAGAAATAATCTCTGAGAAACGATTCAGCCAGGGGGACTATGTGTTCTGGGAGGGCGACCTGCCAGAATATTTTTATATCTTGGCGAGGGGCCGCATCAAAGTGTCCAAAGTCTCGGCCTCCGGCCGCGAGTTCGTGGTGGCCTTCTTCGGCCCGGGCGACATCTTTGGCGAAGTGGCGGTCTTCGAGGACAAGCCCTACCCGGCTTCCGCTCAGGCTACTGAGTCGACCATTGTGCTGGCCGTTAGCAGGGACCGCTTCACAAAATTCCTGTCCAACTATCCCGCCGTGGCGCTCAAGATCATCAACATGCTGGGGAGCAGGCTGCGTGATGCTTTGGGACGCCTGCGCGATCTGGCAGGCGAGCGCGTGGAGCAGCGCATAGCCGGCATCCTGGTCATGCTTTCCTCCAAATTCGGCGCCGACCTTCCCTTCACCCGGCAGGAGATTGCCGACATGGCAGGCACAACCATCGAAACCGCCATACGTACTATGACAAGATTTAAAGAAAACGGTATCATCAAATCGGCCCGCGGCAGTATAACGGTGCTCGATGATACCAACCTTCGCAGCATCGCCGAAGGGCATTCCCGAGACTAGGTTCTCCTGTTACTGTGATTTTCCTTTCAATATGATGCAAATCATACAAGCTTCCTTTACCTGCATCTATAATTACTTCATAACAAATGGAGCAGATGAGATGATTTTCCGTTGTCCTGGGAATGTAGCGCAGGGGACCCCCATCATCAAGATCAAGAAATGCCCGCAATGCGGGGTTGAAGTGGAGCTTTTCTCTTCCGACATGAAGGTGGAATGCCCCGCCTGTGGTCAGCCCGTTTTCAACAATGTGAATTCGTGCGCCGATTACTGCCAGTATGCCGAGCAGTGCCTGGGAGCGGAGACTTATCAAAAGCTGAAGAACCAGCAGAAGCAGCTCAAGGAGGATAGCAATGGAAAACACAGCAACTAAAATCAAGAGGAAGATAGTCAAAATCGACGAGGATAAATGCAACGGCTGCGGTATATGCATTCCCTCCTGCGCCGAAGGTGCACTGCAGATAGTGGACGGCAAAGCCAGGCTGATATCGGACAAATACTGCGACAGCCTGGGTGCCTGCCTATCGGAATGCCCGCAGGGGGCCATCAGCATCGAGGAACGGGTGGCCGAACCCTTCAATGAAGAGGCCGTAAAGCAGCATCTGGATAGAAAACCCGCGTTAAGGGTGGAGCCGGCCTGCGGATGCCCCTCAGCAATGGTGCAGGAGTTCGGGAAAAAAGATACGCTCCCCTGCGGTTGTCCTTCATCCAGCGTAACGCAGTTCAAGGAGACAGCCGCCAGGCCCGAGCCGGCCGTTATGGGCAGTCAGCCCTCTGCGCTGGGCCATTGGCCTGTACAGCTAACGCTGGTACCGCCCAAAGCGCCGTTTTTGCAGGACGCCGATGTGCTGCTGGCCGCCGACTGCACCGCCTTCTCGTACGGAGGTTTTCATACAGACTTTCTGCAGGATCACGCCCTTCTGGTGGCCTGCCCCAAGCTCGATAACTGCGAGGCGCACCTGGCAAAGCTGACCGATATACTGCGTCAATCGGATATCAGGAGCCTGAGCGTCCTGCGCATGGGGGTCCCATGCTGCGCCGGCCTGACACGCATGGCCATGCAGGCCATACTTTCCAGCGGCAAGGATATCCCCTTCAAAGAGACCATCATCGGTATCCGGGGTGAAATCAAAAACTGAATTAGCCGGGAATATAAGCTATAATTCTCGCAGGCACAATGAAGGGACAAAACAAACGTCGAAAACCGGATAAAAGGGAGGCAGCCGTTTGCGGCCTGTTCTGCCCATCATGCGCCCTGTTCATCGGGACCCATGAGGAGCCCCATAGATTGGAGATCATGGCGGGAGCCTTCAACCAGCCGGTGGAATCACTAAAATGCGACGGCTGCCGCGCAGAGCGCAGAAACTTCTATTGCAGCTCGTGCAAATTGATAGTATGCTCTTCGGAGAAGGGCCTGGATTTCTGCGGGCAGTGCAGCGAATATCCCTGCGGTGAACTAAAGGCCTTCCAGTCCATCCTCCCGCACAGGTTGGAACTCTGGCAATCGCTTGAACGTATTAATAAGGTCGGCTGGGAGAAGTGGTATGACGAGATGGTCGATCGCTATTCATGTCCCCAATGCGGGACGATAAACTCGGCTTATGATAAAGCCTGTCGCAAATGCGGTGCGACGCCGAGCTGCGAATATGTCAGGGTCAATAAGGAAGGCATCATCAAGCGCTGGCCCGGGCGGCAGTAAGGCCCGGTCAGGCCGCTTTTTTAATAAACGTCCCCAACCTGTACTCTTCGAAGGCCGTCCTTAATTCTTCCTCAGTGTTCATCACGATGGGACCATACCAGGCCACGGGCTCATGCAGGGGTTTGCCTGATATCAGCAGGAATCTTACCGGTTTTTCCCCGGCGCTGACCACGACCTCGTCACCATCTCCGAATACTACAAGGTATTCCGGCCCAAACATGGCATCCCCTTCATAGTCGAAATACCTGTCGTTGACCCTCTCATAGTGATAGGGGTCCCGCCGGTCGTCGAAATAGCCTTCGCCGTCGATCACATAGGCAAATGCGCTATGCCCGCCCGTGATAATGCGTTTGAAATCTGATTTGGGCGGAACGGTGACGTCCAGGTATTCCGGGCTGGTGATGATGTCCTTCACGGGGCCGGCCACTTTATCAACCCTGCCGCAGATTATTTTTACCCTGGCGCCGCTGGGAGTCGTGACTTCCGGTATCTGCTCCGCTGTGATTCCACGGTAGCGTGGAGGCATCATTTTGTGCGAGGCAGGCAAATTGGCCCAGAGCTGAAAGCCCCACATCAACCCGTCATTTTGCCCTTTGGGCATTTCCTGGTGGATGATGCCGCTGCCGGCCGTCATCCATTGAATGTCCCCGGGGCTGATGACACCGGAATTCCCCATGCTGTCGCCATGCTCTATCCTGCCGTCCAGCATATAAGTTATAGTCTCTATGCCCCTGTGCGGGTGCCATGGAAAACCCTTGATATAGTCCCTCGGGTTGTTGGAATGAAAATCGTCCAGCAGAAGGAAGGGGTCCAGCAAATTTGTCGTGTCGAAGCCAAAGGCCCGCCTTAAATGCACCCCCGCCCCCTCCAGCGTGGGCCTGCTTTTGTAGGCTTTTTTAACCCTTCGAATTCTATTCATCGCGGCTTTCATCCTCCTCCCTATCAACCTGGCTCGCCTGTCTATGAATATAATTTATATCTTCCGGAAGGGTTTTCAAAATGGGCAGGAATTTTTATCAATATTAAAAAATGAATGTGCTTAATCATTTGGCATTATTCAAATGGCCTACCAGCGGCCGGTTTTCCCGAGACGGTATCCGTAAATAATAATGTCAATGAAATACCAGATCATGCAGCCGCCAAAGGTGATACATTTAAAGATGCCCGCCGCAATTTGGCGCTTGTAAAAACGATCCAGGCCAAAAATGCCGAAGAATAAAGAAAAAACCGTATAAGTAGCGAAGAACCCCCACCATTCTGGGCTCCCTATTTTACTTTCAGGCATTCCAGTTGTAGATTGCACGGCAATACCTCCTAACTCACTCTATAAATTACTATGGCGAGTTTAATATACTACTTTGGATGTTCCGTGCATAGAGAGTACGGGCAGGCGCCAGTGGCCCGCCTTGCTGCCACCAGCTATTTGATATCGTTCAGGAGATCGCCTTTGTCTATTTCCGCATAGAGTGTGCGGACCCGTCCACCCGAATCCCCGCCTTCATACCACATCCTGATGGTATTCGCCTCGACAATAATGCAGGGAGAGGTCGCCCATTTTATATCATATCCGCCTGGCGCCAGACCGCGGCTGAACAACAGGCCGTCCTTAGTCCAGGTTTTGCCGTCCTGGCTGGTACACAGGAAGAGACTCAGGTAGTCCGCCATAGTATGCAGGATGCAGTAGTAGTCCCCAACCTTAAAAGCGTACAAATTTTTGAAGAAGGTCGTCTCTCCCAGAGAGGGATCGGGCGTGATAACCTTGCCCTGTTTGCACCAATTTACTCCGTCGGAGGATTCGGCCAGGCCGTAGAAGGTCCAGCCCGGCGCTGTTTTTCCATAGCCCTTGTAATACATGTAATACATATCACCCGACTTAATCACGGTGTTTTGTCCGCCCGCCCCTTCGTTATCCCAGCTGCTGTGGGTCTTCC
The DNA here is from genome assembly GCA_003142375.1 of Dehalococcoidia bacterium. Lineage (GTDB taxonomy): Bacteria > Chloroflexota > Dehalococcoidia > GIF9 > UBA5629 > UBA1162. The sequence goes on from PLME01000010.1 coordinate 42,425, forward strand.
TGAGCACAGGATTATCCTGACTCCTGGTCCAATTGATGCCATCGGCAGAGGTGGCATAGCAGGCGCAGCCTCCGTTGGCGTCAGCGCCGTACCACATCTTGTAAATGCCCTGGTCGAACATGACCGTCATCGGGTCGATTTTGTCTCCCTCGTAGGATTCAGATGGCGTCATCACCACGCCGGTTTTAGTCCAGGTAATGCCGTCGGTGGAGGTAGCGCGCATGACACGCCCGACCTTGTCGGCATACGTCTGCCCCCTGTAAAACATCACGTAGCTGCCATCGCCCAACTCCAAAATTAACGGGGACTCAATACTTTTGTCATCGTAACTGCCGCGGCTGCCGAGGTCCAGGACAACACCCAACCGCTTCCAATCGGAGTCTCTGGCTGAAGCGGAATTGGCGGTCTCTACGGCGCCTGGGGCACTTATCCTTGAGGCACCGCTCTGAGGGTTATTCATGGCCGCAGCGGGAAAATTCCAGCCTGCTGCTGATATCACAACGAGTGATAGAGACAAACTGACAATTATAGCCGCTAACCATTTCGCTTGATTCATGGCAATTCTCTTCCCGGTCCTTAACTTATCAGGACTACATTGTCAGTTTATACCGGAGAGTAAAAGTGCATAAGACCCGTAACTCCTATTTTCCTGTGGAATTTAGTACCCGGTACGTTAGTACGGGTCATAATCGGCGGGGGTCTTTGAATAAAGCGCATAAAAAAAGATAGGCTCCGGATTTCTATTCCGGCAGCCTATCCTCTGCTTCGTTCCACTACTCCTTCCTTTAGCTCTCCTGAGCTACTATAGTCAGATTACCTGTTGGGCCCTTTTTCCCAATCTAATCAGGGAGCTCGGGAACCTTCCTCCCTCCTCCCGGGTCGACTTTTCAAGTCAAATCTGGAGGAGTGGGCGGCAATCAGGTTGCGCCGACCCAACATGCTTAGTATCTTCATCATATCTTTCACCTCCTTCCTTCTGCCTCCTCTGCCTCTTCCTCTTTCTTATAATCTTATGCTAGTCCCCCATCGCCGCTTTTTCTGTAACTTTTGTACCAGTTCTGCGCACTCGCCCGCAATCTAAAAACACGATTGACAAATCCGCCATCTTCGCCTAGGATTACCACAGAGGAGGTGGACGATGGAAACTTCGACGGGCGAGGCGATTTCATGATCAACGCAGCTTTCGTTCTGGTGCACGGCATGGGACATCAGGATCCGGCGTGGTCAGACAAGATGCAGAAGGTGCTGAAAAGCTCTATTCCCGACCTCAATATCAAGCCGGTCTTTTACGAAACCCTTTATAGCGATCTGATTGAGGGCAAAACATTTCAAGCCGTATTCACCAAAAAAAATAAAGACCTTACCCCCGCGGATATAAACGTTATGCTAAACGTAAGCCGCATGGAAGCAGCCATAGGCCTGGCTATAGCGCGAATGGCACCCTCCGATGTATCGCGTAAGGGGTATATGGCTGAGGCTACGGATTCGTTCAATAACCTTATCCGTTATGTTGCCGGCTATTTATTCAATGCAAGATTGAAATCGCAGATCGACGGGCGTATCCGCAAAGCCCTGGCAGATGCTGCGGCCGACGTGGGCAACAGCGGCCATGTCGTAATGATAGGGCACAGCCTCGGGTCTGTGGTCTCATGGAGCGTGGCAACCAACAAGGATTACCCTCTTCCGGGCTGCTTCTATAAACTGGTTACCCTGGGAAGCCCGCTGGGATTTTTGCAGTCAATTGATATCATTCAGCCGCAAAAAGCACCTTATTACTGGGTTAATGTGCGCGCTCCCGGGGATATCGTCAGTGCCATAGGCGTGGACGAGCCGCCGTTTTCTTCCGATAAGGGGCTGGTTGCTGTGCGCGTCAGAAGGGTGGGTTCGGATCAGCACGGCTCCCTTATAAACGACCCCAAGGTAGTTACCGACTGGATGCCAATGGTAGCCTGAATTATTAGAAGTTATTCAGGTTCAGCGATCGATTTGCGTAGCGCAAGTATCATTTCCGGCACGTCGATCTTCATCGGGCACCTGACCCGGCACCTGCCGCATGTGAGGCAAGTATAGGCCATGGAGGATGCCTTTTCGTGGTTCCCCGTGATTTCCCTGGCCCAGACAGCACCGATCCCGGCGAAGTATTTATCGCCGAAAAAGCCGGCCGTCAACCCGAAGACCGGGCATTCATAAAGGCAGCCGCCGCATCGCAGACAGTAGAGTGCCTGCCGTAAAACGGGGTCAGCTGCCAGTCGTGTCCTTCCGTCATCCAGAAATATTACGTGAAACTCTTTGGGACCGTGTGCGCCGTACGTAGTCACCTTCTCAATATCGCCGGTCTTGCTGGGTCCTGAGACCATATTGACATAGGAAGGGACGGTGTAGTTGGCATAGCGCCAGGTGACCTGGGCTACTTTAAAGGCGTCGTCCAGCGTCGGCACCAGCTTTTCCATCCCNNATCCCCACCAGGGCGATATGCACTGGCGGCGCTCCTGTGGTCAGGCGAATATTGCCTTCATTTTCGATAATAAATAACGTGCCGGTATCCGCGGCCACTACGTTGGCCCCGCTTATGCCGATATCGGCGCTGAAGAATTTCTCCCGTAGAAGCTCTCTGGCCGTGGCCACCAGCGTTGGAATGTCGGGAGGCAGTTCTCTGCCCGTTATTTCGGAAAAAAGCTTCGCTACGTCCTCACGGGGCACATGGATGGCGGGAGACAGAATGTGCATGGGACGGTGCCCCATCTTCTGAATGATAAACTCCCCCAGGTCGGTCTCGAAAACTTCGTTCCCGGCCTTCTCCAGATGCTCCCGCAAATCGATCTCATCGGCGGTCATGCTCTTGGCTTTGACGAGCAGCTTGCCTTTGCCGACCAGTCCCTCAATAATGGTCAGCGCCTCCCCGGCCGTCTTGGCCATATACGCCTTGCCGTGGTTCTCCTCGATGCATTGTCCGGCCTGCTCCGCCAGTTCCCACATGTGCTGGATAGAATGCTCCTTGATCCTCTTTACCTCTTCCGCCATCTTTAGTGTTTGCGGAAACTTCTTAAGAGCATTATTTGTGTTCGTCCGGTAACTTTTAACAGCGCGGGAGACGGCCAGACGTATTCTCGGGTTGGCGTGGGCCGCTTTCAACTCTTTTCTGTATTCTTTAGATATCGTCATCGCACTTACTTTGTGTTCATTTAGGGCAAAGACCGTGCCAGCAGGCTGGCCAGATCGACCACTTCAATAGCATCCTTTTTAAGTTCCTTGAGCCCACCCTTAAGCTGCATCAGACAGCCGGGACATTGCGTAGCGATTATATCGGCCCCGGTTTCAGCCAGTTCCGTCACCCGGTTTATAGCCAGCGTCCGGCTCATGTCAGGGAAGACCACTTCGAAACCGCCGCCCCCGCCGCAGCAGGTGGACCACTCGCCGGCAGTCCATTCCGGCTCAACCAGTTCCACGTTATCCACCGACCTAAGCAGCTTACGCGGCTGTTCGATCAACCCCATATATCTGCCAAGCTGGCAGGGATCGTGATAGGCCACCTTCACCCTGCAAGGATATTTGAATTTTGCATTGCCCATGTTTTCAGCGACAGCCTCCGTGAAATGCCTTACTTCGATATCGAAGGCCGGCACCGCTTTGGAAAAGAGGTTGCGCAAGGCATAGGTGCAAGAGGGCACCATGCCGATGATCCTCCTCACGCCTGCTGACTTAAACCGTTCATACGCCTTAACTGCGTTGGCGGCGAACTCTTTACGAAGGCCCATATGGTAAAGAGGGGCGCCGCAGCAGGGTTCATCCTCACCCAGATAGCCGGTGTCCAGGCCCACAGCCTTTAAGACTTTTATGGCATCCCGCAGCACGGAGGCATCACCGCCACCATCCTTGGAAGCAACTTTTGAAAAAAGGCCCGCCGCGTCCACACCCAATTTTTTGGACATGCCCCCAAGCTTAATAGCCAGGTCAGGGTCGTTCGATACCCGGTCCGCCTGGATCAACGCAGCCACCAGAGGCTCAAGCATGGCCGAGTACTGGTATCCACAGCCTGCAAAAAAGACCGTAGACTTGTCTTGAGGAAAATCTATCCCCTCCGCCCATCTGGACTTGTTCACTTTGTGAAGGCCGAGTATATTGCCGCCGGTGTTGATATTATCAGCTATATAGGCCAGCCCGGCCGGTATGGGCCTTCTCACGTTTTTACTCGACATTATGCTATATATCCGAAATAACCAGCATATTTTAACAGTTTCAATTTCAAATTAAATCACAAACTCGTGACCTGCTGGATGAAGAGCAGCAGGCCGGCAACGAACAGGATTGTATATATAAGCACTTTGAAAACCAGCGCCCTGAACTTCATATAGCTGCCCAGCGCTATGCCGGCAATCAGTCCCGGCAGCAGGATGCCCGTAGTAGTGAGGGTATCGACATTTATCTGCCCTGTAGAATGCAGGCTCGCAACCAGGCCTATGTTGAGGATCAGCCACAGAGTAGATAGCGTGGCTCGAAAATCGGCTGGCTCCTTAAATTCGCGGCTGGAATAGTATATGATCAACGGGCTGCCCGTTGCGTAGATGCCGTGAAATATACCGCCGACTATTAAGATCGGCCAGCCTATGTACCAGGGCAGGCTTCCCCCGGCCGCTTTGGTCTTGTAGATAAGCACTATCTCCATTACGGATACGGCCATTATGAAAATGCCCAGCAGGACAAGAAGCTGTGTATAGCTGGCCACTTGCGTGCGGTAATAGATGCCGATCGCCAATCCTATAACAGCCCCGGGCAAAATCTTCAGCAGCAGCACTCGCCACTGTATATGGCGGACCCAGCGAGCTACCAGCCAGGTGCTCTGCAGCAGACCCAGTATGACCAGTACAGGCAGCAGGGTATTGAGGGGCAAGATGAAGATGCCCAGCGCCAGCGCCAGGGTGGTGGCTCCGAATCCCAGCACAGTCTCAACCGTGTGGGACAATACCAGCACCAGCACCAGCAGGAACAGCTTGACCAGAATCGGATTTACCATGTTTTACCAGCTATAAGCAGACCTTGGACGTCTGCACAAAGGCTGAACGATTTTATCACTTCATGCCCGCACTGTCATGCGGCGGAAGTGCCCCAGCTTGCGTGGAGGTGCCTATTTCCCGGCGGGGCCAAGGCCCTTCCTTTCCAGCCAGGCATCCTCGGCGTGCAAATAGCTGAGTATGGCCATTTCGCTCACGAACCTGATCGGCTCAGGGGGCCACTTGAAGACCTTGCGGTTCACCGGGAAGCACTCGGTCCATTCCGACTTTCGTTCCAGCAACAGGTCGGCCATCACCTCGCCGTTAAGATGGGTCAGGGAAACGCCATGGCCCATACAGCCCAGGCTGTATACGGCCCGCTTATCATCCAAGTATCCCAGGGCTGGAATCATGTCCATGGGGACGGAAACAGGGCCGCCCCAGCGGTGCGTTATCTGCAGCCCCTTAAGGCAGGGATAAAAATCAACAATGTCCTGCTCGAGCTGGGAGAATATCTGGGGATTCATGTCGTTATCCATATTGTCGCCATATTTTACGATGATATCACGGCCGCCCATCAGCAGGCGGTTGTCTGGCGTGAGTCGGTAGTAGTGCACCAGGTTGCGGTAGTCTTCTATACCTTCACGCCCGTGCCAGCCGATTTCGTCCAACTGCTCTTTTTTAAGGGGCTCGCTTAATATGATATAAGTCCATACCGGCTGCTGCATGGCCTTCAACTCGGAGATAGCCAGCGAGTAGCCGTTGGTGGCCAGGGCTATCTTATCCGCGGTCACGGTTCCTTTGGGTGTCTTGAGCGTGAAATTCTGCGGTGTACGCTTTATCTCCGTTACGGGAGTCATCTCATAGACTTCAGCCCCGTATTGTACAGCAACTCTTTTCATTTCGCGCGCCAGTTTGGCCGGGTTTACCAGGGCGCACCTGGGCTCCCACCAGGCTCCCATATAATGCGGCGAACGAACCCGTTTCTGTACCTCATCCGCCTCTAGCCAGTCCACGCCTGTGAGCCCCAGCTCTTTGACCAGTTCCACCTCTTCTTTGATGCGCTTAATATAAGCGGGGGTGGTAGCTATGCGCAGAAAGCCGGGAAGCTCATAGTCGCAATCCAGTTTGTGTTCCTTGACCAGCTCGCCGACCAGATCTACCGCCCTTTCCATATAGCGGTGCGACTGCCTGGTCCTTTCGGCGCCGAACAGCATCTTGGTGATGGACATCATCAAGCCGAAGGTAGTCATGGCGAAGCCGGCATTGCGGCCCGACGCCCCATAGCCAATCACATTGCTCTCAAGCACGGCCACCTTAAGCGAAGGTTGCGCTTTTCTGAGGTAGTACGCTGTGGCTATCCCGGCAAAGCCGCCTCCCACAACCGCGACATCGCACTTCAGATCGCCTTCAAGTGGTGGATTTTCCTGGTAGCTGCCGGAGTTGCCCAGCCAGAAGCTCTTCTCTGCATAATCTTCAGCCATCCTGCCTCCTAAACCCTATTTGAATTCGCTCCAAGCATGGAGCAGCACTACTATACAGGAAAAGCAGGTGAGCATCAAAGGCTTACAGCGCGTAAGTCTTATTTACTCAGGATATCCACAGCCTGAGGCACGCAGGCGAGGGGCCCTTTGAAATTGGCTGGGGGAATCCCATTAGTGTCTTTGCCGATTACCTGCCTGCTTATTTCCAGGGGGATATCCTGGTGATCGAGGCTGTCGATGGTCTGGTAGGTCTTCATGCCTATCTTGGCCGCCACCATGTCATTGGCGGGGTCGTCGCCCACCATCAGGCAGTCCCCGGGCTTTTCATCGATCTCCTGACAGATCTGCCGGAAATAGCCGAGTTGGGGCTTGCAGAAGCTCATATTATCTATATTGGTCACCAGCGCAGCATGGATATCGCCCAGCCCCGCCCATTCCAGTTTCTTCATCTGCGCGATCTGTGGGAAAATGGGGTTGGTGGCTATCACTATTTTCAGGCCCTTGCGGCCTATAATTCTGAACACATCCCGTGTGTGATCGGGGATTTTGACCGCATCTTTTAGTTTGTCCCAGTCCTCCAGGTAAAAGTTCTCGAAGCGTGACCAGATATCATCCCGGCTCCAATCCCTGTCCTGGCAGAAGGCGCCGAGGAATCGCTCCCGGTTGGTCATGGAGCCGTCATTTTGATGCATGACCAGCGTGGCCTGCATCAGCTTGTCGGCGAACCTGTCAGTAGGGATAATGTCCTTAAACCTGTCCGCCACCATGGGGAAATAACTCTGCAGGAACCTGGCCTCATCGTAGAGGATCAGCGTGTTGTCGATATCAAATAATACTGCTTTAAGCATATTGAAAAACCAAAGGTTAATTTTACGGCGTTTACCGCCGGTCGCACAACTATTTACCCGTCCTGACGGCGTCCGCGCCCCCATTTTGCGATCATAATATTGCCTTTTGTAAATTTTTTTTGCATCGTGGCTTCATAGCTGACTCAGCTTCAACAATGGCTCTTGAAATCCGCGTCGCGGCTTGCTAAAATATGCGCTCGACCATTTCCCGGATATCCTTACTAACACGCCAAAAATAATCGCGTTACGGGGAGGCTCCATGAGGCAGAACGAGGGTTATTTCACAGGCACGGGCAATACCAAGCTCTATTGGAGATGCTGGCTGCCTGATGGTCAACCCAAGGCCGTTATACTTGCAGTTCACGGCCTGGGCGAACATATTTCCCGCTACAACAATCTTGTTAACAACGTTGTACCAAAGGGTTTTGCAGTCTACGGCCTCGATCACTATGGCCACGGCAAATCCGAGGGCACACGGGTCTTCGTTCCGCGCTTCCAGGTCTACCTGGACGATCTTAAGACCTTTTACGACACTGTTAAAAAGGACAACCCCGGCTTAAAAATCTTCCTCCTGGGACACAGCATGGGCGGCTTGATTGCCACAGCCTACACGGTGGAACACCAGCAGGAGTTGGCCGGTCTTATCGTCTCAGCTCCGGCATTGAAACCGGGAGAGAGCATCACCTCTTCCACCATTACCCTGGCCAAAGTGCTTTCAGCTATAGCGCCCAAGCTTGGAGTGCAAGCCCTCGATTCAGCCTACCTCAGCCACGATAAGGCCGTTGTAGAAGCCTATGATAAGGACCCGCTGGTTTATCGAGGCAAGATAACCGCCCGCCTGGGGTCCGAACTTTTCACGGCGATGTCCGGGCTCGAACAAAAGATGCCGACCATCAAGCTTCCCGTCCTGATCATGCAGGGGTCGGAAGATCAACTGGTGAATAAAGAAGGCAGCAAGCTGCTCTACGCCAAAGCCAGCTCACAGGATAAGACGCTTAAAATTTACGATGGTTTCTACCATGAGATTTTCAATGAACCCGACAGGGCCAGGGTCTTCACCGACCTGGATGCCTGGCTGGAAAGCCATACCTAAACGCCTGAAGCGGGAATTGCGTTTTAGTAGTTAACTTCAGGAGAGGCAGTATATAAACAGCGGCCGTATGCCACTGTTTAATGATAGGGATCTTAATGGACAATCTTGTTTACAGAGAGTTGCTGGACCACCTCTACGACGGTGTTTATTTCGTAGACCTCAACAGGATCATCACTTTTTGGAACAAGTCCGCCGAGCGTATCACAGGCTATAGCGAAGACGAGGTGCTGGGCAAGGGATGCTGCGATAATTTGCTGGCCCATGTCGATGAAGGAGGCAATCCCCTGTGCCAATCGGGCTGCCCCCTTTTGGCCACCGTGAAGGACGGCAAGCGTCGCGAAATCAACACCTATCTACGACACAAGAACGGCCATATGCTCCCGGCCCTGGTCAAAGTGAATGCTATCCGCAATTCCAAAGGGGCCATTATAGGCGGCATACAGAGCTTTGCCGATAACTCGGCCGTAATGGCCATCAGGGAGAGGGCCGCCGACCTGGAAAAAATGACGCTTATCGACCCTTTGACGGGGGTCGGCAACCGTCGCTACGCTGATATGAGCCTGCAAAACAAGCTTTCAGAGCTCAAGCGCTATGGCTGGCCCTTCGGTGTGCTCTTTGCCGACCTGGACGATTTCAAACGTGTAAATGACACGTTCGGCCACGAGGCGGGTGACGAGGTTCTCAAGATAGTGGCCCGCACCATGCTCAACAATTTAAGGTCATTCGATTTCATTTTCCGCTGGGGCGGTGAGGAGTTCCTGATCATAGTTGCCAATGTTGACGAACTGCAACTACGGGCCTCGGCGGAAAGGCTGCGCGTTATGGTGCGGAACGCCGGGCTTCGTCTGGGCTCCAAAACTATCAGGATAACCGTATCTATCGGCGGCACGCTGGTGAAAATAGATGATAGCGAGAAAAGCATCCTCACCCGGATCGACGACTATATGTATCAGTGTAAGAAGGCAGGCAGGAACCGCTGTCTGATCGATAACTTCTGCTGCACCCCCAGCGCAAAGGTAATCCGCTGAGCTTGATAGCTCCCGCTAGATTGATTTCTTTCCGGTCATGCCTTGGATTTCGATTTTGATGATGACTATTTTATCCACGCGGGCAGGATCGAAGCTGAATTCCTCCTGTGAATAGTGCCGCATGATGATACGCAGGGCATCTTCCTTCAACGCCGGATCGTCTATCAACGTGGCCATTCCACGGCCCATCACGCTTTTATATTTCATCGTGAAGCTGCAGGCCTTATCCGACTCCTGCATATGTAAATCAGTATAAACGGTAAAACTGAGCCGCTTGTCGGCCCGCAGGATATCGATTTTCCTGCCCTCCCGCGCCGAATGCACGTAAAGGCAGCTCCCGTCATAACCGTAATTGACCGGCACCACGTAGCACTCGCCTCTGTCATTTAGCCCCAGGTGGCAAATCGAAGCCCGGCCGAGAATGTCGTCAATCTCGGACCGGTCGGTTATCTCTTTATCGGACCTTCGCAATTCACTCTCCTTGTTTAAGCACGGGCACTCTATTTTAAAGGGTTTGCCTGTTTTTTCACAAAGGCCCCCTTTTCGCCGGGCTCGGCAACAACGTGCTTCCTTTGAAGCACGATTCAAGCCGATGCTATAATTATGGGGCAGCCCAATGAATATCCCCACCATAATCCCTGGCAATCTCTCCATCGTTTTCCTGTATAAGGAGGTTAACGCATTTGAAATATATATTTGCAGGTAAAATAGCCGCCGCAATAGCAATCCTGATGCTATTGGTGGCAGGGATCGGCTGCGGCAGCTATGGTGGCGCCGACATATACCTGGAGAACGTCAATATCGGCTCTGTATCCATGGAGGGCAAGCCGGTAACCGGGCTCCCCACCCAGATCGTCAATATCGTGCTTAAGACCAATTCAAATAAGGTCCTGGTCAGCCAGTCCAACGGCAAGACCACCTTGAAGCTTCAGCCCTCCGGCGCCGTAGTCACCAGCGGCCCCGATGGCATATCCTTCACCGGAGTGGACTCCAGTCAGGTTGAAATCATGTGGCAGGGAACTACCAAGTAGGCTTATGGACATACTGGCGGGGCTGAACCCGGCGCAGAAAGAGGCTGTGCAGCATATAGAAGGGCCGATCCTGATCCTGGCTGGACCGGGCAGCGGCAAGACGCGCGTTATTACTCATCGCATAGCCTATCTGGTAAAAACGACCGGAATAAGCCCGCGCCGCATTATGGCCGTAACCTTCACCAATAAAGCCGCACGCGAGATGAAAGAGCGCCTGCAGAAGCTGTTGGGCAAGGTTGCAGAAAACGTCACCGCCGGCACTTTCCACGCAATCTGCGCACGCATACTGCGGCAGGACGGTAAGCCGGTAGGGCTCGACACCAACTTCGTGATCTACGACGAGGATGACCAGCAGAGCCTGGTCAAGCAGTGCCTTCAGGACTTGGACCTAGATCCGCGGCAGTATAACCCGCAGAAGATCCGTAATGCTATCAGCTACGCCAAAAGCCAGCACCTGACGCCCGCCGGACTGGCCAGCCAGAACTCCGGGTTCTGGGATGAAGTGATCTCACGCGTCTATGAGCGTTACCAGGAGCAGCTCGGCCAGAGCAACGCCGTGGATTTCGACGACCTTCTCATGAAGGTGGTACAGCTATTCGAGAAGCATCCCGAAATACTGGAGAAATATCAGTCCCGCTACCTGCATCTGCTGGTGGACGAGTTTCAGGACACTAACATCACCCAGTACAAGCTCATCCGCATGTTGGGCGGCCAGCACCGCAATGTCTGCGTGGTGGGCGACCCCGACCAGTCCATATATTCCTGGCGTTTTGCCGATATACGCAATATCCTCAGCTTTGAGAAGGATTACCCCGACGCCAGGGTCATAGTGCTTGAGCAGAATTACCGCTCCACTAAAAATATCCTGGAAGCGGCCTCGGGCATCATCTCCGCCAATAAGAAGCGCAAGCAGAAGAAGCTCTGGACGGCCAACACCGAAGGGACACCCATTTATGTGGTCAAGGAATACGATGAGCAGAGCGAGGCGCAATTTGTAGTGAATGAGATATTGCGGCTTACCAGCAGCGACGGCATCAAGCCGGGCGACTGCGTGGTGATGTATCGCACTAATGCGCAGTCACGTGCCGTGGAAGAAGCCTTCATGCGCTACGGCATCAAGTACAGGCTGGTGGGGGGCACCCGATTTTACCAGCGGCGGGAGATTAAGGACTTCATCGCTTATTTAAGGGTCATACATAACCCCTTCGACAATATCAGCCTGGCACGCATTATCAAGGTGCCGGGCCGCGGCATAGGCCCCAAGACCCTCTCCGACCTGACTAACTGGGCACGGGACAATAACCTCTCGCTGTTCGCTGCCATGAAGGCCGTGAGCGAGGGCGGCGGGCCGGGTTTCGGCTCCCGCATAAGCGCCGCCGTTACCGGGTTCTACAAGATGCTCAACGACCTGATCGTCGATAGCCAGCAATTAAGCATCGTCAACCTTATGGATGCTGTGCTGGAAAAATCCGGCTACCGCGATACGATCAGGGAGGAGGACGACGGCGAGGAGCGCTGGGAGAACATCCTGGAGCTGCGCACCGTCGCTATGGACTACGACGGCTTACCGCCGGGCGAGGGACTCTCCCCGTTTCTGGAGCAGGTGAGCCTGGTAGCCGACGCCGATGAGATCGAAAATAAGGAAGACACCACCACGCTCATAACGCTGCACCAGGCTAAAGGCCTTGAGTTCCCGGTCGTTTTTATCGTGGGCATGGAGGAAGGACTGCTTCCGCACCGCAGGTCTATGGAAGATGGGGGAGACGAGCTGGAAGAGGAGCGCCGGCTGTGCTACGTAGGGATCACACGGGCGGAGAAACATGTCTATTTGCTTCACACCGCCCGGCGCAGCATCTACGGGGCCAGTTCGGAGAGTATTCCGTCCAGATTTTTCGATGATCTGCCCGGCCATCTGATTGAACGCAAGGGCCTGCCGGGCGCACGGAAACACCTGGCCGGGCGCAGCGAAAGCCGTACCAGGCAAAGATACGACGAGGACAGCGGGATCAATATCGCCGATCTGCTGGCCCAAAAAAGGCAGGCCCAGCAGCAGCCGAGGGAGATGATAGCTGTGAATCCCGGCGACCGCGTCCGCCATACCAAATTCGGAGAGGGCCAGGTGATCGGTATCAAGCCCACCGGGCAGGACAAAGAGGTCATCGTAGCCTTTGAAGGCGTCGGTGTGAAAAAGCTGCTGCTCAGCATGGCGCCGCTGGAAAAAATACCGTAGTCTCTTAAATATAAGTAAACCGATATGGACCTTTTAGAGGGCCTCAACTTCGAGCAGATAGAAGCGGTAAAAACACTGGAAGGACCCCTGCTGGTCCATGCCGGTCCCGGCAGCGGCAAGACACGCGTCATAGTCCACCGTATCGCCTACATGGTACTTGAGGCCCAAATCAAACCCCGCCATATACTGGCCGTTACTTTTTCCAGGAAAGCCGCCGGCGAAATGCAGAAACGGCTTGAAGAGCTGCTGGGAGATACGGCTTCCTTGCTTACCGTGAGCACCATTCATTCAGCCTGCCTGCGCATTTTGCGCCGGGAGGGGATATCCGGGCTGGGAACATCCTTCGAAGTCTACGATGAAGAGGAGCAGAACAAGCTCATCAGGCAGTGCATGGAAAAGGCCGGGCTGAGCATCGAGGACAACGACCTGCGCAGGTTCAAAGGCATTATAAGCTACGCCAAGATAAATATGATCAGCCCCGACTCCGTCGTGCCGGGCTCCGGCGGCCGTTTCGATGATGCTTCGGCTGCCGTCTACCGCAGTTATCAGCAGGCGCTTAAGAAGCACAGGGCGCTGGACTACGACGATATGCTCATCTCAACCCACAAGCTTCTCAAAGAGAATGAGTCTGTGCTGAAGAAATACCAGCAACTTTACAGGTATATCCTGGTGGACGAGTTCCAGGATACCAGCAGCCTGCAGTACCAGATCATCAAGCTGCTGGCAGCGGGGCACCGCAATGTCTGCGTGGTGGNNGATCCCGACCAGACCATCTACTCCTGGAGGCAGGCCGAGATACGCAATATAGACCACTTTCGCAAAGATTTCCCCGGCACCCGGGTCATAGGCATGGATGAGAACTATCGCTCCTCCAAATCTATTGTGGATGCCGCCAATGCACTGATTGCTCACAACAGCCGGCGCAAGGAAAAACAGCTTACAACGACCCGTGAAGAAGGAAACAAAGTGGCTGTGGTAAAACTCGAAGACGAGGATGGGGAGGCGCGCTTCATCGCCCGGAACATTAAGGCCCTGACAGCGCAAAGCAGCCTTAAAAACAGCGATTTCGCCGTCCTATACCGGGTGAACGCCCAATCGCGCGCCCTGGAGGACGGATTCAACATGGAAGGGTTACCCTACAAGCTGGCCACAGGCACGCCCTTCTATAAAAGAAGGGAGATTATGGATATNNGCCTGGCTGCGCATCATTCGCAACCCGGCGGATGATACGGCACTGGCACGCGTGATAAGACTGGCAGGCAAAGGCATAGGCGTACAATCGATGGCCGTGCTGCAGTCCCGAACTGAAAAGTCCGGGGGTCACCTTTTCCAGGCCCTGGAGCAAGCGGCGGCCGGCGTATTGCCCTTTTTCCCCATCAGAGCACAGCGCTCAGCGGCCCATTTCGTCACCCTTGTACATGATTTGCAGGCTGAAGCAAGGCATACCAGCCTGGTCACTCTCATGAACCGTATCCTGGAAAAGACCGCTTACCTCGAACACCTCAAAGGCGAGGACGACCCGGAGGAGCATTGGGAAAATGTGCTGGAGCTTATTTCGCTAGCGGGAGCTTATGAACATCTCAACCCCTTTGAGGCTCTATCGTCATTGCTGCAGAAGATCAACGCCGCTTCGGATGCCTCCGAGAGGGGCCAGGGGGAGGAAACGGTCACCTTCAATACGCTTCATGGTTCCAAGGGCACCGAGTTCCCGGTGGTTTTCATCGCCGGNNGAGGAGCGCCGCCTCTGCTACGTAGGCATAACCCGGGCTATGGACACAGTCTACCTGACATACGCAGAAAAACGCCGCTCTTTTGGGGAGGTCAGCTACCGCGTACCGTCGCGCTTTGTGCGCGAATTACCCCGGCATCTGATTACGGAGCGGGACTTGAGCATGCCCGGGAAAACCAAACTTGAAAAATAGTCTCCGGCAAGGGTCGTTTGTAGAAAGATTTATGCCGGCCCTAATTTATACAGCCCGTCTATCTTCACAATAGCAGCGCCGCCGAAGATAACCCTTAACTTGCCCTTATTTTTCACCGTGGATAATTTTACTGTGTTGGGTTGCTCAAAGCTGTTGTTCTGTTCAATAGCTAAGCTGCCGCCGTCCCAGTCACTCTTCTTCAACAAATAGTAACCGAAAGCAGAATTTCCTGCGCCCGTGGCTGGGTCCTCCAGGTAGCCGTATTTAGGAGCAAATACCCGGGTCCTGTAATCGCTGTTTTTGCCGGCGGTTTCCCGGGTAAAGACCAGCACAATATCCACGCCGTTATCCAGGCAAAAGGCCTTTAATTTAGGTTCGTCCGGCTTTATGGCAAGACAAGCACTGAGCCCTGATATGGGAACTATCAATGTATTCAATCCGGCATTAATCAATGCTGGCTCGGAAACGGTTGCGATGTGGCTTTCATCGATGCCGAGTGCAGCGCTAATTTCTCCTGCCTTTAAAATGAGGGCGTTATACTTCGGCTCCGGAGCTGTGATATAAACACAGTCTTCCGTTTCCAGCCGGTTATAGACCTGCAGGTATTCGTCTTTCACGCGTATATCAATGACATCACGTCTGCGCAAACCGGGATGGGTGCTTATGTAATCGTACATAGCGGCAATTGTTCCGTGGCCGCAAAAGTCGACCTCGCATTCTGCGGAATAGTATTTGAAGAAGATACCGTCTTTCTCTGTAAACAGGTAAACGACCTCGTTGACAAAGCCCTTCAATTCCCTGGCGATAAGCTGCATTTCCTCCTCCGAGATATCCCCTGTTTTGCTCAAACATATACAGCCGGCGGGGTTCCCGGCAGATGTCCCTGTTGTGAAAGCGTCGATTTTCTTGAAAAGAAAGGTTTTCATGCTAAAACCTCTTGTATCAGATTTATGATATGCTCCGAAATCCGGAATATTAAATGCTGATCGTGCCTTTTAAAAAGGGGATGGCCCTCCCGCTGATCTCCACCCTGTCGCCCAGGTAGCGGCAAAACAGTTCTCCACGCCGTTGGGACAACTGATAAGCGTGCAGAGTGTCCTTTTTCAAACGCCTGGCCCAGTAGGGGATCAGTGTAGAATGGGCGGAGCCGGTGACCGGGTCCTCGTTTATTCCCACAGAGGGGGCAAAAAACCTGGACACGAAATCCGCTTCATCTCCCGGCGCAGAAATAATTATTCCAAGGCAGTCGAGCTTCTTAAGAAGCTCGAAGTCCGGTTTTATTGACAGAATTTCTTCCTCGCTGGCATAGACAGCCAGGTAGTCCCTGGTCTTATAGAGCTCCGACGGTCTTTTTCTAAGCCCCTGGTTAATTATTTCATTTTCCCCAGCATCTACCGGTTCCATGGCCGGAAAATTCATTTTTATTAGGTCGTCCTCTCTGGTAATAACCAGTTCGCCGCTTTTTGATGAAAATATGATGCTGTCTTCTTTCTGATTTATAAAGTTAAAGATAACATAGGCGGCAGCCAGTGTGGGGTGACCGGCCAGCTCGATCTCGATTTTGGGTGTAAACCAGCGTATCTCGTAACCTTTCCTGCTTTTTACAAAAAAGACGGTCTCAGACAGGTTATTCTCCGCGGCGATCTTTTGCATCAAGCCATCATCAATCCATGCTTCGAGAGGGCATACAGCAGCAGGATTGCCTCCGAAAATTCGGCCCGTGAACGCATCGATTTGATATAGCGGTATCTCCATCTTGTTACCTCGTTTTTGATATGAGTTGAATGGCGGGGTTATGGTGTATGTATGGATTATATCCAATCCGGCACAGCTTTGTACATCAGCCCGCACAAAAATTTAACCGGAGAATAATTTATAATAGTAGCTTAAAGTGATCCCAACCGCTATTAAATTAAGGAACGATGCACATGAATAACGGTACCCGTCCGCTGCAATTTCCCGAAGGCTTCCTGTGGGGTGTCGGCACGTCCGCCTACCAGGTTGAGGGAGACAGCATCAACACACAATGGTACGAGTTTGAGAACGGCGGCAGAATAAAAACCGGCGATCGCAGCGGCAAGGCGGCCGATTGGTGGAAGAATGCGGAGCAGGATTTCGATATCGCACAGAGTATGGGATTGAACTCCCTTCGCCTCTCAGTAAGCTGGGCCAGGATCGAGCCCGAAGAGGGCGTCTTTAATCCCGAGGCCATCGAGCGCTACCGCCAGATGCTGGCCGCGCTTATCGAGCGCAATATCCGGCCCATGGTCTGCCTGCATCACTTCTCACACCCTGTATGGTTCGAGAAAAAAGGCGCATTTTTGTCAAAGAGTTGCGTTGAGGACTTCGGACGGTTTGTGAAGTTTACCGTAACGGAGCTTTATGATCTGTGCAGCGATTGGATTACCTTTAACGAGCCCAACGTTTATGCCCTGGAGGGCTACCT
The DNA here is from genome assembly GCA_003142375.1 of Dehalococcoidia bacterium. Taxonomy (GTDB): domain Bacteria; phylum Chloroflexota; class Dehalococcoidia; order GIF9; family UBA5629; genus UBA1162. The sequence continues at coordinate 59,495 of PLME01000010.1, forward strand.
GGAAGGCGACCACCCGCCTGCCAAAGCGGGCCACCCTTTACTGTACTTCAAGGCTCTGGGGAATATGGGCCGCTGCCACGCTGCTGCCTACTATACCATCCACAAACTGCAACACGATGCCATGGTGAGCTTCACCAACCACTTCATCATCTTCACCGAGATAAAAAACCATATGTTCGACAGGCTGGCCGCCCGTATTGCCAGCGATTCCTTTAACAACGTTTTTATCAATATGATCACGGGCAAGAAGGTTCCCCTCTTGAACAACCTGCTCGGCAACTGCGAACATGTCAGGGATACTTGGGACTTTGTCGGTGTGAATATCTACGGCGGCGCCGACGTCAGCTTCGATATTACCAAGCCGGGCATGGCTTTTGTGCGGCGCATCGAGCCTAAGGGAAAGCCTACAGGGGACCTGGACCCCGGCGGCAAAGCCATGTTCGGCGAGATATACCCGCAGGGCATAGCCATAGTTGTGGATAAGCTGGCCAAACATGACAAGCCTTTTTTCATATTGGAAAACGGCGTGCCCGACAGGGAGGATAAGTTGAGGCCCTGGGTCATAGCCAAAGCGGCACGCACTATGTACGATCTCATTCAGAAGGGCTACGATGTCATCGGCTATCATCACTGGACGCTGGTAGACAATTTCGAATGGGCGCTGGGCTACTCTATGAAATTCGGCCTGGTAGAAATGGACCCCGTGACTCAGCAAAGAAAGCCGCGCCCCTCAGCATCATTCTATTCCGAGATCGCCAAGGCCAACGCCCTCACCCCGGCCATGGTCAAGAAATACCTGCCGGAAGCCCTGGACGAGATTTTCCCTGAAGATAAAGACCAAAAATAATCGCCGGCGGAACATGTTGACCGCCGATATGACAGTTTGTTATTATTGAAATGAACCACGTTTGAAACAGGCGCTATAAAATCGACCTTAATAAGGGGGTTTATATGATAGGTTTCAGTCCTTCCGAAGAACAAAATATGATCGTCAACACGGTCAAACAGTTCGCCACCGACGTCATGCGCAAAAAATTCCGGGATTGCGATGAAGCCGGGGAGATCCCGGCGGAAATAATCGACGGCGCCTGGGAGCTGGGACTGGTCGCTAGTTGCATCCCCGAACAGCTCGGGGGCGCAGGCTGGGAGCATTCGGCCTTAACCGGCACGCTGCTGGCTGAGGAATTGGCCTGGGGAGACCTCTCGATGGCCATGCATATCTTGGCCCCATCCCTGGCCATTCTTCCCATTGTTGAAATGGGCACCGAGGAGCAGAAAAAGAAATACCTGCCTGCCCTGTGCGGCAACAAGTTCACCGCCGCTACCGCCGCCTTCATCGAACCGCTTTACGATTTCGACCCCAACGAGTTCAGCACGACTGCCAAACGTAACAGCGGGTATACGCTCAACGGTCAGAAATGCTATGTCCCACTGGCCGCCGGGGCGGATTTCATTCTGGTGTACGCCGGAGAGGGAGAGGAAAGGCAGTGCTTCATTGTGGAAAAGGGCACTAAGGGACTTGAGATCGGAGAGCGTGAGCAAAACATGGGCATAAAGGCCCTGGCCACATACGAGTTAAACCTTAAGGATTGTAAGGTGCCCGCTGAGAACCGCCTGGGCGGGAAAAAGGGCAGCGATTTCAACCGCCTGGCCAATCTCTCACGCGTAGCGCTGGCCTCCATGGCAGTGGGCGTAGCACGCGCCTCATTCGAGTTTTCACGTGACTACGCCAAGGAGCGTCACGCCTTCGGAGAACCCATCGCCTCCCGACAGGCCATCGCCTTCATGCTGGCCGATATGGCCATCGAAGTCGATGCCGCCAGGCTGCTCAACTGGGAAGCCGCCTGGAAGCTGGATAGAAATGAGGATGCCACCCGCGAGGCCTGCCTTGCCAAGTCGTATGCCGACAATATGGTGATGCTGGTGACCGACTATGGGGTACAGGTGATGGGCGGACATGGATACGTCAGGGACAATCCTGTAGAGCTCTGGTTCAGAAATGCCCGCGGTTTCACCACCTTCACCGGCATGGCCATTGTATAAGGAGGAATGCACCGATGATAGATTTTGAAATTTCAGCCGAAGATAAAGTTAAGGTCGAAGAAGCGCACGAGATAGCACAGAACCTTTTCCGGCCGATCAGCCGCTACTATGATGAGCATGAACACGAAGACCCCATGGACCTGATAGACACCATGTGGAAGATGCGCGGCAAGGGATTCCTGACCGGGCTGGGCATAACAGGAGCATTGATGGTGGAGGAGCTCTGCTGGGGAGACGCGGGGCTTTACCTTGCCAGCCCCGGGCCGGGGCTGGGCGGCGCAGCGGTATTTGCCGCAGGCACGCAGGAGCAATGGGGCCGCTTCCTGGCCCGCTACGGCGAGGGAAAACCGAAATGGGGCGCTATGGCCATGACGGAGCCGGGCTGCGGCTCGGATACGTCAGCCATCCAGGCTACCGCCGTACGGGACGGCGATTACTGGGTGCTCAACGGAGAGAAGATTTTTGTGACCATGGGTCGGCGGGCGCTTGAGCTTTCCGAAGGCATCATCGTTGTCTGGGCCACGGTGGATAAATCGGCCGGCAGGGCCGGCATGAAGTCCTTCGTGGTCGAAGCGGGAACGCCGGGCATGAAGGTCGAAAAGCAGGAGAAAAAGCTGGGGATCAAGGCCAGCGATACGGTTACAGTGGTATTCGATAACTGCCGCATCCCCTTCAACAACATTCTGGGCAAGGCCGAGATCAAGACCAAGACCGAAGGTTTCAAGGGAGCTATGGCTACCTTCGATGTCACACGTCCGCTGGTAGCCGCCCAGGCGCTGGGTGTTACCAGGGCCGCATTGGATATGCTCAGGGATGAGCTGACCAAGCGGGGCATCAAGGTCCGCTATGACGTCCCGCGCAGCAAGCAGACGGCCATCGAGAGGGATTTCATGGAGATGGAGTCCAACTGGAGGGCGGCCCACCTGCTGGTGATACGAGCCATGTGGCAACTGCAGGGTGGAACCCCCAATGCGCTGGAAGCGTCGATGGCCAAGGCCAAAGCCGGGCGCGCTGCCACGTTGATCACACAGAGGGCCGTCGAGCTGATGGGCCCGCTGGGCTACTCACGCAAACTGCTGTTCGAGAAGTTCATGCGGGACGCCAAGATCAATGATATCTTCGAAGGCACCGGCCAGATCAACACGCTGGTCGTGGCGCGCCGCTTGCTCGGTTACTCCAGGGACCAGCTTAAATAACGATCATTTGAAGAATCTGCGCCGGACCGACTGGGCTGTAAAAGGCCCGCCGTGTCCGGCGTATATTATTTTCGGCTGCAGGTCGAGCACCTTTTGTATACTCTGCAAAAGCTGCTCTACGCTCGCTGCAAAATAGGGGAAACCCGGCGCTGCAGGCCTGATAAGTCCGCCGAAGATAAGGTCGCCGACCAGGACCTCCCCGGTTTCGAGTGTGATGGATATGCCGCCGGGTGTGTGGCCGGGGGTCATGATTATCTTCCCTTTAACCCCGTACTTTGCCAGGTCCGTCTCGCTTTCTATCAAAATATCCGGCGCCAGGCCCGTCACCACGGGCTTTTTTATCATCTTTGATAGTGCTTCCATGGTCTTGCCTTTAGTACCCACCGGCACAAGCGGCGGATTACCGCCACTTTTGAGGTATTCGGCATCGGCTTTATGTATTGCTATAGGCGCCCCTGTTTTTTGCTTCATAGCAGCTACGCTGCCAATATGGTCCTGGTGACAATGCGTGATTATAATCAGGGATATATCGCCGGGATTGATCCCGTTCTCTTCCATTGACTGCAATATGCGGGCATCGTAGCCGGGCAGTCCCGTATCTATCAGGATGGGCTTATCCCCCCGGATAATATAGGAATTGACCATGGGCGTTGTTATGGGAATGACCGCCTGCTTGCTTTCCGCCATCTGCGACCTCCTTAAATATTGACTATCCCAGGATTGAATCTATCTTTTGCTGCAATGCCCCTTCCGGCAAGGCTCCCACGCTCCTGTCGATTTCCTCTCCACCCTTGAAGAAGACCAGCAGGGGAATGCTCATGGCATCGTACCTGGCAGCGGGTGCGGGGTTTTCATCGACATTGATTTTGCAGAATTTCAGACGTCCGGCGTAGCGCCCCGACAGCTTCTCCATAATAGGCGATATCATGCGGCAGGGACCGCACCAGGACGCCCAGAAGTCCACCACTACGGGCAGGCTGCTGTGGATGACCTCCCTCTCAAATGAAGATTCGTCTACTTCTAAAACGCCCGCCCCGGCGTCCTTAATCCGTACGGCAATCAAAATATCGCCCGGCCGACCATCCGTTACCAGCAGGGCATTGGTCAGCTTGACTACAGTGCCCTCTCCGGAGCCGGGTGGAATGGTCACCTCAAGCTTCTTGCCCTGTCTGTTTAACAGTTTTTTAGTGCCTGATCCGGCTTCCTCCGGGCTCAATGACATCTCATAGCGCACTTCGCTGTCAAATCCCGTGCCCATAGCTCCCCGTCCTCTCTTTGATTACCTCTTCTTTTTACATTTGGGCTGGAGAAGCTCAAACCCGCTTTCCGCGTCCGGCAGCCTGGCAACGTCGGCGCCCAGTATCTCGTAAAGCACTACCTCGCCCACCAGCCAGGTTTTAACGCCCAGGCGTAAACATCCGGTCATGGTGCGGCCGGCCCGCCCGAGAGCAGCATGGATATGCAGAGAAGGCTTGCCCTTTTTATCCGGTGCCAGCACCCCTACTCCTACCACCTCGTGAACGCCATCGATGGGCAGTATCATGGGATCGGGTGGCATCATGCTATTCTTGCGCGGCCCGACAACCATCTCTCCGCTACCTATACCCCCGATCATCACGGCCTGCCCGGCGGTAACCTTATGCTCCTGGGCGAATTTCTCTATGCATGCCGGTAGCTTATCACCGTCCTCCAGCCTGATAATAAAGACCCGCCCTATTTTTCCTTCGCTGTAGATCACGCTATGCCCCCCTTTTCACCAACTTCCATTTTACTTAAATTAGGGATGTGCGAAAGGCACTGAACGCTAAAAATTGAGTTATTCCACGATATGTCAATTAAGTTTTTTCACTCCAAGTTAAAGTCTATCAGGTGTAAAGGGTTAATTTCTAGCGGCAGGTTATCCGCACTAATCTTTCGGCAGGTTTAAGCTTGTATCTTTTCAAAGAGATACGTACCTACACCCAGGAATATCACGGCGACGATAACGATAACCATCATGTCCATGCCCATTCCGAAGCTGCCCACGCCGCCCAGAGCCGAGCGTATACCATCGACACCGTAGGTTAACGGATCGATTCTCGTAACCACCTCCAGTGCAGTCGGCAAACCCTGCAGCGGAAATAGCGCACCCGAGAGGAAAAAAATCGGCATTACCATGAAGTTCATTATCAACTGGAATCCCTGCATATCTTCAATTATTGATGCTATGGCAACACCAAGAGATGTAAAGAGCAGTGCAATGAGAATTATGAACAACAGGGCAACGGGCAGCATAAGCGGGTCGGAGATTTTAAAACCTACAAAGAGGGCGAGTACAAAAACAATCACTCCCTGGATGGATGCAACAGTAGCTCCTCCTACCGTCTTGCCGAGCATGATTTGCCACCTGGGAACCGGGGCCACCATCGTCTCCTTGAGGAATCCGAACTGCTTGTCCCAGATGAGGTCGATGCCGGAAAAAATAGCGGTGAAGAGAACGCTCATCATGATTATTCCGGATGTCAGGAACTGGAGGTAGTTTCCCTGCCCGGCCTGCTGGAAAATAGCACCGAAGCCGAATCCAAAAACCAATAAAAACAATAATGGCTGACCGAGGGAACCGATAATGCGCGATTTAGCGCGAAAATACTTTTTTACTTGCCTGAGCCAGAGAATATATATTGTACTCATAAATAATACCTCCAGATATGGTGTGTTGATCTTAAGCGGAGAACAAACATTGTGCCCATTAGTTTCGCCCCATCATCCTGCCCATTAATCTCATCCTGTCGCTGCCATTTACCTGCTCTTCTCTGATAACACTCCCTGTAAGCGCAATGTAGGCCTCCTCCAATGTAGCTGTTTTCGTTTTTTCTTCCAGTTCGGCGGTGCTGCCGATAGCCACGATTCTTCCGTGGTCAATGATGGCTATCCGCTGGGCTACTTTCTCCGCTTCTTCCATATAGTGCGTTGAAAAGAAAATAGTCATACCCTCCTTCTGGTTAATCTCCAATAAGTAGTTCCATATATGGTTTCTTGTTTGAGGGTCCAGCCCGAGAGTGGGCTCATCCAGGAATATGATCTTGGGATGATGCAGCAATCCCCTGGCCATTTCCAATCTGCGTTTCATACCGCCTGAAAAGGTTTTGACCATATCATTTTTACGGTCCCAGAGCTCTACAAAGCGCAGCAGCTCCTCTATCCTCTTCTTCCTGATATCTGCAGGTACCTTGAATAACACAGCATGATACTGCAGGTTTTCCAGTGCGGTCATGTCGATATCCAGGCTGGGGTCCTGAAAGACTATGCCGAAGGACTTTCTTACGGCGTCTTTATTATTTTTGGGATCATGGCCGTTGATTGTCACGCTCCCACTTGTTGGCTCAAGCAAGGTGGTAAGCATTTTTATGGTAGTAGACTTGCCCGCTCCGTTGGGGCCTAAAAATGCAAAGATTTCTCCTTTCTTAACGTCAAAAGAGATGTTGTCAACCGCCGCGAAATTCTTGAACCGCTTGGTCAGTCCTGAGATAGAAATAATATTTGTGTCCTTTACATTAGAAACCATGTATTTCTCTCCTTGTGTATGTAAAATCCGACTGGACTGCACCCTTATGGCTGGACAGAACAGGTTAGGCTGATGAGTTTCCTCCTTCTTCTGCTGTTGCTGTACCAATGCTTGATACTTAACTGGTGGCAAGTAGCCAATTGATGAGTGAAGCCGTTTGAAATTATAAACCTGCTCGATGAAATAGGGAAGCTATGATTGGACGTCGGCTAGATTTGTATACTGGAATAGATACACCTTCTCGTATTTTAGCGTTTTAAAGGAAGCTCTCAATCGTGGCACTATCGTAGGGATTGCTCCCTTAATAATATTAATTTCTGATTTCTGCTACCGCAGACTCAATTGCACTAAACCAATCAATATAATCTGGTGCACGATTTTTTACCTTCGTAATTTGAGCCTTAGTCAGCTCAAGATCCATTTGCTCTGCGACCATTAAAATATCGTCATCATTCAAGCTATACCAGGGCTCAGGAGCAGTTATTGTCTTGTGTTTTACTTTTTTAACGGCCATCTTCAATCTCCCTCTTTTACTAATGCTAGCAAATATATTATATCCTTGTTGTTTGTTGTGCACCTCAAGATACCACCACATAACTTGATTATGAAATAGTACAAATGTATAATTTTAGAGATGAAGCTCGTATTCGATCAAATCGGATATTGGACTGAAATAAAACACGCCATTATTAATGATTATGCTTCGGCATATTCCAGGATTCTTTCAACCCGCACAAATCCATCCTTTCATCATGTATATATTGACGCCTTTGCAGGTTCCGGAACGCACTTTTCAAAGGGCAAGCAGGAATTTGTACCCGGAAGCCCTATGATTGCTCTTTCAGTTAGTCCTCCATTTAAAGAGTATTACTTCATTGATACTGACAGCGAAAAAATATCTGAGTTAAAAAAGAGCGTAGCAGGAAAACCCAATGTACATATCATTGAGGGTGATTGCAATGAAAAGTTACTCACTGATGTATTTCCAAATATAAAATATGAGGATTTTAAGAGAGGCCTTTGCCTTCTCGATCCATATGGGCTACATCTAAATTGGGAGGTGATAAAAACGGCTGGTCGTATGAAAAGCATTGATATGTTTATTAATTTCCCAGTAGCAGATATTAATAGAAATGTTTTACGCCGAAATCCAGCCACTGTAGATCCAACCTCTATTCTTCGCATGAATGCTTTTTGGGGAAATGAATCATGGAGAGATATCTCTTTCAATATCATAGATATGTTTGGAGACAAACATAAATCAGACAACGAGACTATCGCCTCAGCGTTCGGAGATAGGTTGAATAAAGTAGCGGGATTTCAATATGTTTCAAGTCCCATGCCTATGCGTAACTCCAAAAACGCAGTAGTATATTATTTGTTCTTTGCTTCACAACAAAAAGTAGCTGATAATATTATTATTGATATTTTCGATAAATATAAAGACATGACGGGTTAGCCATGGCCTTATCTTCATCTATTGAATGGACTGAATCCACCTGGAATCCGGTTACAGGGTGCACAAAAATAAGTCCCGGCTGTAAGAATTGTTATGCAGAGCGGATGGCCTTGCGTCTTCAAGCAATGGCCAATCCAAGTTACATAAACGGTTTTACTCCGACAATGCATTACAACCTGCTTCACTTACCTCTAAATTGGAAACGCCCCCAAATGATCTTTGTGAATTCTATGAGTGATCTTTTCCACGAGGCAGTTACTGACGATTTTATATTTAATATATTCGATACAATGAATAACGCTCGCTGGCACAATTTCCAAATTCTCACGAAACGGACTGGGAGATTACTCAATTTAGCACCTAAGCTCCGATGGGCCAACAATATCTGGATGGGAGTTACAGTCGAATCAGCTGACTATATATTTAGAATTGACCAGTTACGGGAGACCAACGCACAAATTAAATTTATTTCTTTTGAGCCCCTCCTAGGACCAATTCCCCAAATCAATTTAAACGGAGTGGATTGGGTTATAGTTGGTGGAGAATCCGGCCCTCAAGCCCGTCCGATCATTGACTCTTGGATAACCGGCATTCGTGACCTCTGTCAAGTGTCAGAAATCCCCTTCTTCTTTAAACAGTGGGGTGGGATCAATAAGAAAAGAGCTGGCCGCGAGCTTGAAGGCCGAACCTGGGACGAGATGCCACTACTGTACAGCCCTACTTAATTTGATACCATAATTGGACGCCTCAGATAATGCTACAATAACTTCATGCCCATCAAAGTCCTGCCACCGGAGGTAGCCTCCAAAATCGCCGCCGGCGAGGTGATCGAGCGGCCCTCTTCAGTTGCCAAAGAACTGATCGAGAACTCCCTGGACGCGGGCGCCAGGGAAATCGTTATCGAAGCTCACAACGGCGGCGTCAGCTATCTGAGGGTTGCCGACAACGGCTATGGCCTTTCCGCTGCGGACGTAGAAGTCGCCATCAGACGGCATGCCACCAGCAAGATAACCAAACTGGAGGACCTGGAACATATCAGCACATTGGGATTCCGCGGCGAAGCCTTGCCCAGCATAGCTACTGTAGCTGAGGTCGAGATTCTGACCAGGGACATGGGCAGCAGCGCAGCCACTTACCTTCATCTTGAGAACGGTAAAATCATATCCAGGGAGAAGAAAAGCCGGCCGCAGGGAACATCCATAACAGTCCGCCACCTGTTCCGCAGCTTGCCGGTCAGGCTCAAGTTCCTGAAATCCTCCAATACCGAGTCCAGTCACATAGCCTCGCTGGTGAGCCAGTACGCACTGGCCTTCCCGGAGGTCAAATTCCAGCTCACCATAGACGGGCGCACCAGCCTTCAGACACCGGGTGACGGCGACCTTCGCACGGCAGTCTCAGCAGTCTACGGACTGGAGACCGCCCAAAAGATGCTGGAGGTCGAGGGCACCGACGGCTTCATGTATATTCAGGGGCTGGCCAGCCCCCCATCCGTGCAGCGCTCAAGCCGCAGCTATCTCAGCTTTTTTGTGAACAGGCGCTACGTGCGAAACAGCATACTGGCCAAGGCCGTTGAAACCGCCTTTGAGGGACTGCTGATGACCGGCCGGCACCCGGTAGTCATTCTGAATGTAGCCATCCCTCCCGAAGAGGTGGATGTCAACGTGCATCCCAGCAAGCTGGAGGTCAAATTCCGCAATAACAGCGCTGTATTCACGGCAGCCTTAAAAATCCTCCGTGATACACTGGCAAAGTCACCGCTCCCGGGCGTGCGCTTGGAATCCGAAAACGCCGATGTCCAATCATTGTGGGAGCGCTTCCCGCATGCCGCTGCAACTTTGCCCTCACTCCAGACCCTGGGTCAACTGTCGGCCAGCTATATTCTGGCCGAGGGCGAGGGCGGCCTCTTCCTGATCGATCAGCACGCCGCCCATGAGCGCATTTTATTTGATAAGATAGTGGCCCAGCGTGCCAAGAAGCAGCCCGATATACAGGGCATGCTGGAACCCCTTTCTGTTGAGCTTTCACCTTCGCAGGAATTAGCGATGAAGCATTACCAAGGGCTGTTGGCCGAATTCGGGTTCACTATTGAGCCGTTCGGCAGCAGGAACTACCTGGTCAGGGCGGTGCCCGCCATGCTGGACGGCAGCAACTTGGTCGAGACCTTAAAGGAACTTCTGGATGATATCGGGTCGGAGCAGGATGCAGGACAAAGGGAGCTGAAAGCCGCTCAGTCGCTGGCCTGCCACGGCGCCATCCGGGCGGGACAGCAATTGAACACGCAAGAGATGCAGAACCTGATCAGGCAGCTCGAGCACACCTCCCAGCCGCGCACCTGCCCGCACGGCCGGCCGACCATGATACATTTGAGCTCCCAGCAGCTTAAGAAAGAGTTCGGCAGGACGGGGTGAGAAAGTAAGATGTCACTGCGAGGAGCGTGGCGACGTAGCAATCTAATGGAATTAGTTCACGCGCCTTCGATCAAAGGATTGCTTCGCTTTGCTCGCAATGACGTAAGACGTTGTACTGCTGCCGGTCGCCTTCGGCTCCCTCGCAATTACAGCAACTATGCTTTGGTATAAAAGCCCTGCGGGTCAAAGAGCCGCAGTAGCATCTTCTCTTCATAAGAAGGCAGGTCAATTTTCTTGAGCTGGGGCGCTACCTCCAGCTCCCAGCCAACCAGCCGCTTAATGCCCTTTATAGCCTCCTCCTCCCTGATAGCTGTGCCGTAGGGAATATATGAAGTCAGGGTCAGCGTATCACCGCCCTCCTGTTTCTCGAAAATGCCAACATCGGTTATGAGCGTTTTTACACGGGTGCCGGGAAAGGTGATGTAGGGCACCTGGTCAGGCAGGCGTTCTTTTCCCGAAGAAGCGAACACAATCGCTTCGTCGCAGGTGCTGGCCACGTCATTGGCGCCGCCCGAGCCGACTATGAAGAACACGTTGGGTATCTTGGTCGAGTTGCCGTTGCCGTATCTGTCCACCTGTGCCGCGCCGAGGACGCCCAGGCAGGAGCCGGCCGAGCCCCCCACCATTACCCCCAGCGCCGTCTCGATATTGGTCAGCATCTTGCACGATGGCAGGTTATCCATGCTGAAGACGGTGGGGTCGGAGGGCCTGGGCAAATAGCCGAACATGCCGATCTCGGCGATCAGTTCAACATCGTGTTTCTGTTCTTTCAGTTTGTAAGCGGCCAGCCAGGCGGCCAGGTTGGACACTCCCACACCCGCCAATATGGTCTTATATCCCTTTGACACGCACAGGTCGGCGATATACCTGCTGCCGGCGATTATCATCCTCTCGACCTGGTTGGATTCCTTGGGGAAATCAACCTGCGGGACCGCTGCCAGAGTCTCAACCACCCACGAATGGGGCTTGGCCTTGTCTTTAAGGTAGCGCAGCCTATCTTTGCCGATTTTGTCCAGGTATTGCTCGTGGCTGGGGCAATTAAGTATCCATTCCTGGATGAAGCTCAGGAACCTGCCCTCGTCCATGGAGGCATCGTGTATCAGGGTGGCGAACTCATAATCATCGAAGTAGCCTTCCCACTGAGGAATGCCGCTGTTGGATAGGCCCCCCGGGTGAGCGCCGAAGGGCACCTCGCAGACGGCCCTGACCATGTATGAGGGGATGCGTACCAGGTGCGCATGGCTCCGTATATAATCCGTGGGCACTATGTGTTCCACGCTGACTATAACGCCTTCTCTGGACGCCCAGGCGCCGTAAGCATCGATACCCAGCGGATAGGGCAGGATGGTATTCCCGGCCCGGTCGGCCGCCAGGCCGTGGACCAGGGTTATGTCCGGCCGCAGTGCCCGTAGCAGCCCGGTCTTCTCCCCCGTCCCAAAGGGAGAATCGATCACACTGAAATTTTCTTTATTTTCTTCAGCCATACTGCTGCCGATGAGCGATCTGGTGGGTATGAACTCCCATCCCATCGCCCCTGCCAGCAGCCGCTGGGTGAGGGTCAGCATGGTCCAATTCTCGAACTCGATGGCCCCGGATATGTAGGCTTTTTGTACGTGTGGGTTGGGGCCGGGCGTTGGATATGAGTTGCCCAGGAAGCTGGTCACAGCCTTTTTAATCATCTCCCCCCGTATCAGCGCCAGCAGGTAGGAGGATGTGGAAGGGCTGATCAGGGTGAAGTCGGGCCTTTTACCCCAGAACTCGCGGACAAGCTGAAAGAAAAGTGCCCCGCCTTTATTGGCGATATGTACAGAGGTGCCGGCGCGGACATGCTTCCTGATGGCCTCGGCCATCGTGCTGACCTTATCCTCCCCCTCTATAGGCGCAATATGGAATTTAGAGTCGATAAATGCTTTTAATTCATCTTCCATATCGCTTTCCCGGTCACATTATACTTTATAACATACCTCCGGAAGCTTAACTCCCGGATTGCTCTCCCTTACGTAGCGTAATAGCTGGTTGGCTAGCGAAATAGTGATCGTGGCCAGCTCATCTCCTTTGATCATCCCGACCTTTTCACCGCTGTACAGGGCGCGCAGCCTGGCCGGGAACTCATCATCAGCTTTATTAAAGGCAAAATTTACTATGACTCCGGGATACAGCTCTTTGCTTACCGCCCAGTCTTCGCCCAGTTCAAGTCTTTCGACCGCGCCGCCCAGGTATCGGGCCAGCGCCCCAATATCTTTGGCATACTCAAGCGCGGCGGCCCTCATTTTAAGGGCACCCTTTACCTGCAACTGGTGAGGGCTGACCTTGCCCTCGATATCGGCCAAGTTGAGTAATTTCCCCACTCTTTTTTCCAGTTTAGTCAGCAGCCTTTCCCGTCTCTCCGGCGGAGCTGCGAGAATGTTAACGAATCCTGAGTTTGTAAAGTATCTCCTGCACCGCCCTGCGGAATGTGGAGTCCAGAGGCAGGAGCGTTAAGGGCTTCCCCTTAATATCCAGGTCTGCGATGGCGGGGTCCTCCGGGATAGTGGCGAAGAGCATCAGTCCCGATTTAGTGATCGCTTCTTTCATCTCAGGAGGCAAGCCGTTCCTGAGCCTGTTGACCACCAGCAGCACGCCGCCCTTGATATTGGTGCGTATTTCCCCGCTGAGCTCCTGCAGACGGATGCAGGTATTGAGGCCGCGCATGGTGGGATCGGTGACTGCCAGCAGGTAGTCTATATCCTGCGTGGTCTGACGGCTGATATGCTCCAGCCCGGCTTCGCAATCCATGATGACATAGTCATAGCTTTTTGCCAGCTTATCTATGGAGAAACGAATCATATGATTGGCAGCGCAGTAGCATCCCGGGCCTTCCGGCCGTCCCATGGCCAGCAGGTCGAACCGGCTGGTCTCTACCAGCGACTCATGGATGCGGCTGTCCAGTATCTCCTGCTTGGAGACGGCCATAGTCAGGCGCCCGCCCTTGATCTCATCGGTCATCCTCTCGCGGGTCTTGCCTACGGTGCTCTGTAAGTCTACGCCCAGTGCGTCATTCAGGTTGGTGCTGGGATCGGCGTCCACCGCCAGCACGGCTCCCAGGTTGGATAAAAAATCGACCAGTATGGCCGATATTGCAGTCTTGCCCACGCCTCCCTTTCCGGCAACAGCAATGGTCACAGTCATCTTATTTAAGGCTCCTTCGAAGGCGTTTCCGGCCTGGTCCGCCGGTTTTCCGGGACCAGACTGACCGGTGATAATCTTATCACAGCATTATACTCCACGGGGCAGACCAGCTCACAACTGCCGCACTTGGTGCATTTGGACTGGTCGACGACCTTCATGCCTTTCTCATCGCTGAAGACCGCCTCCGCAGGGCAGGCCAGCACGCAGTGATCGCAGCCCCTTTCGCATTTTTCGGGCAATATGTAATAAGCGGTCAGCTCCTTGCAGACGCGTGCCGGGCAGCGTTTCTCCAGAACATGGGCTTTATACTCCTCTTTGTAGTAGCGCAGCGTGGTCAGCACAGGGTTGGGCGCCATCTTGCCCAGCCCGCAGAGCGAGCCGGCTCCGACATCGCTGGCAATCTCTTCGAGCATTTTGAGCCCTTTGAGAGTACCCATGCCTTTGGTTATATCCTGCAGTATATCCAGCATATGGAAGGTGCCGATACGGCAGGGAGTGCACTTGCCGCAGGACTCCTGCTGGCTGAAATCGGTGAAGAACTTGGCTGTATCCACCATGCAGTTGTCCTCGTCCATCACGATGATGCCGCCCGAGCCCATGATAGCGCCGGCCTCCTTCAGCGAGTCGAAGTCCACAGGCGTATCCAGCAGTGCCTCCGGAAGACAGCCGCCTGAGGGACCGCCGATCTGAATGCCCTTGAATTGCTTGTTCCGCCGGGTGCCGCCGCCGATATCGTAAACCAGCGTGCGCAGGGTGGTGCCCATCGGTACCTCGGCCAGCCCGGTATTGGTCAGCTTGCCGGCCAGGGCGAACAGGGCGGTGCCCGGGCTCTTCTTCGTCCCGGTCCCCTTAAACCATTGGCCCCCGTTATTGACTATCAAGGGAATATAAGCCAGCGTCTTTACGTTGTTAACCAGCGTGGGCCTTTGCCATAAACCGGCCTCCGCCGGATAGGGCGGGCGGTGTTCCGGCCAGGAGCGTTTCCCCTCCATGGCCGCAGTCATTGCCGTCTCCTCACCCGATACAAAGGCCCCTGCGCCTTTGACTATCTCGATATCGAAATTGAAATCAGAGCCCAGTATTTTTTGGCCCAGTAAGCCCTTATTCCCAGCTTGTGTCAGCGCAGTTTGAAGCCTGGATATGGCCAGGGGATACTCCTCCCGGATGTAGACAAAGCCCTTTTGCGATCCGACTGCGCAGCCTGCAATAGCCATGCCTTCGATCACGGCATGGGGGTCGCTTTCCAGCAGCACCCGGTCCATAAAAGCGCCCGGGTCGCCTTCGTCTGCATTGCAGACGACATATTTAACATCGCTTTTTGCCTTGTAACATGATCGCCACTTGGCTGCTGTGGGGAATCCCGCTCCGCCGCGCCCGCGCAGGCCCGACCTTTCCACTTCCTCTATCAATGCTCCGGGCGCCATAGTCAGGGCCTTAGCCAGGGCTTTATAGCCTTCACAGGCCAGATAATGGTCGATCTCGAGGGGAGAGGTGTAGCCGCTGTTGCGCAGCAGCAGCCTCTTTTCATGAACAAAGCGCTCCAGTTCCGGAATGAAGGCGGGTTCGTGTCCGCCACCCGTCACAGTGCCCAGGGCCAGCTCCAGGCATGGATCGTCGCCCACTACATAGCCCTGTACCAGCCGGGGCACCATCTGAGGAGTTACCTGATGGTAGCATATGGTGAAGTCATACGGCTTAATGATGGTCACCAGAGGTTCGTGGGAGCAGAGGCCCATGCAGCCCACCTCGGAGATGGCGGCCGTCGCACCCAGGCCCTCTATTTCGCGTCTGAAAGCCCCAAGAACGTCCATTGACCCGGCGGCGCGGCCGCAGGTAGCGGTGCCTATTAAAATATGGATAACCCGGCCTTTATAAAGAGCTTCCCAGTTCGAAACCGCCTGCCGGGATATCTGCTCAAAGCTCATGGGCGGTTTTCAGTCCCCGGTGCGTCTGGAGCAGCCGCCTTAATGTTTACAAATGCCTCCTCAACCCCGGGAGGCGTCATCCTGGGATGGACTTCCCCGCCGATGGTCAGCACCGGGGCCAGGGCGCAGCAGCCGATGCAGGCCACTCTCTCCAGGCTGAATTCCCTGTCTTCGGTGGTTCCACCGATCTCAATCGCCAGCTCTCGCGCTGTAGCCTCCAGCACGAGCTGGCCTCCCGCCAGGTGACAGGCTGTGCCAAGGCAGACCTTGACCGGCTTCCTGCCGGGCGGTGTGAAGCGGAACTGATTATAGAAGGTCGCCACTCCCCACACGGAGCTGCCGGGCATATCCAGGAATTTGGAGACATCCAGCATGGCCTGCCCGGACAGGTAACCCTGCTCCGCCTGTATATCCTGCAGGATGTCGATCAGGTGCCGGCGCTCCCGGCGTTCCGGCCGCAGGATATTTGATAGATCGTTATTTCTCGAATCGTTTTGCATATCGCCCTTGTAAAAGCTGCCCAAATATATATACTCTGTATTTTAAAAGAAATGCCAAATATATGAAATGCGAAGGAACTTACTGGAGATGAATATAAGATGTACGGCCCTGCTGTTGGTAATTGCCGGCTTGCTGATAATGTCCGCCTGTCAGCCTCCCCTATCGTCCGCTACACAATCATCGCCTGCAGTTCAGGCCGGAGAACCCGGCATCCAGGCATTCTTCCCCCGGCAGGGACAGGACCCGGCTCCAGTCCTGGTAAAGCTATATAACGGCGCCTCAACCAGCCTGGATATTGCTATCTACAGCCTGACGCATCCCGATATCGTAAAGGCCATCGGCGATGCCAAACAGCGCGGAGTGCCGGTACGAGTTATAACAGACAGCGAGGCGGCAGGGAGCAACACACAGAAGCATGCGGTGAACGACCTGCTGACGCTTGGCATCCCCGTGAAGGTCAATCTTCATTCGGGGCTCATGCATTTAAAAATGAGCGTGATCGATGGCAAAACAGCTACTATTGGAAGCTATAACTATACCCTGAGCGCCAGTCAGCAGAACGACGAGGTCATGGCAGTGGTGACACAGCCCGCCTTCGTCAAAAGCTGCCAGGACGAATTCAACAGGTTATGGGATTCACCCGGATTGACGGACGCCAAAGCATCGTATTGATGAGTGAATTTTACACGCTAGCGGGTAGTGTATCATTTTGAAAACGCGCCCAAAAACAGTTGACGTATATGATATAATGACTGCATCTTTTGAGGGGAGGCAGTCATGGAGAAGGTCAAATGCGCTACTTGCGGATATTTGGGGTCAAGGAATGCCGAGACTTGGCGATTAGAGGAAACTGATGAGAGTATGAGAGAGCGAGGAAAACTCCATGAGTATTTTCGTACAGATCATGTTTATCATCCTACGCATGGATATCCCAATTGCTCTCAACATGTTATTGATTTGGTCATTGTGGCTGGGCTCCATTATGAGCCTACGGATAGGGCTATTTGGGAACAGAAAATTATTCCAGTAATTCAGCAGGACAGGGAATGTAAAAAGTGGGTAAAGTGGATTCCAGGGCGAACCCCACAGGAGCATAGGCAGATGGAATTTGAAGATAAAGTAAGGAAAAGTGATAGGAGATGGCACATAGCGGAGCTAGTTATTCTTGTAGCTGGAAATCTTATGGCTGGCGCCCTTGGCGCCCTTCTTGTTTGGTTGGTGTCTAACCATTCCGCAGTTACGAAATGATTAACCTCACAAGCTCCTCAAAGCTCCAAATATGGTCACTAAGCCCTATTGCCATAGCCGGGGTTTTCGGATACGGTGTAGCAAGAGTGCGGTGCGTTCGTACGAAGTTATAGAACATGAAATAAAGCCCCGTAGCATAGACTTGGTTCTCAATCTTCTTTGAGAACCCGTTGGTCTGCCTGGTAAACCGCCCGCTACCGGTTGCGCAAACGTAATGAGGCTAGTTCTTCCAGCTCTTGACCAGGCCGGGGAGGTAGGAGGGTATTTCATTGGCCTCCCGCGGGCCGACGATGATGTCCCAGTCGGGGAGCGCTTCGGTCAATTCGTGACGGATACGGGCTACCTTGCCGGGTATGATCAGCCTCCTATGATTGACCTTGCTCTCGATGCTGCACTTCTTAATGAAGGGGGCTATGTTGTCTCCGCTGAACTTGCCTGCCGCCCAGGCCGTCAGGACCCCCAGGCCGCCCGCCTCCTTGACGCACAGCCAGGAAGGCACCTTGCTGCTCTCTATCTCCGATGAGACGATGAAGTAGGTCAGCGCCCAGTTGGTGGTTATCAACACAGGGGAGCTGGCATCGGGGTTATTGATGGGGTAGACCTTTTCCTCCATGGACATGGGGATACGCGGGTCGGTGTAAATATTCATCCTCTGCACCAGCAGCGGCAGCAGGGAATGCTCATCGATATCGGAGAGGACGATGATCCCGGCGTATTTGATGATGAATATTGAAGCCAGCAGTATCTCTCGTTGCCTGTCAGCGGTCATAAAGCAGGGGAAGGCCACGGTGGGGTATCCCAGCGGCCTGAAGACCTGCTTGAGAGCCGCACGCCTTATGAGGGTCTGGTCCCTGATGGCCGACTGCAAATTCCTGGATCCCGGGTCCAGCAAAATATCCTCCAGCCCGGCTTCTTTGAGGCGGTTGGTCAGAGGCACCAGTGATTCCACGCCGGCGGCTTTGACGGCCACCGCTGCGGGCCTGGCCTGGACGGCACTAATGATTTTTTCCAGGTTCTGCGCGGTGACCGGGTACAGCAGCGGCTTCCTCTCGGCACATAAATTGTGTGCCTCGAGCAGGGCGTCGGTATCGTCCGAGATCAGCATCAGGGGGCAATCGGTAACAGGCAACACTTTTTTAACCAGGGCTGCATATGCAGCGCGGTCACCCGACGCATGCCGCAGTGCCAGCATATCGGCCTTTAGCACCTTGCCCACCCAGCCAAAATGCAGCTCCTTGAGCTTTTTAATTTTGGCCTCTACTACGTCCGCCGGCTCGTCGTCGGAGATCAGCACCGCCATGCCCGGCTGGTGAATAAAGGTCTTCTCATGGCGGTAAAGCACCTGCTCATCGCCCACGGTCAGGGCGCTGACGCCCGTACCGACTGTAACCGGCTTGATGGGCGGGGAGAGGGCGTCCTCCAGCTCGATCTTAACTTCCGGTGAGATATAAGGGCATTTATCTATGGCAATTCCGCCCGAGGCCAGCTTCATGGCAAATGCGAAACAGGTGGGCAGTCCGCACTCTTTACAGTTTTTCTTGCCGCCTTCGGGCAGCTTTTTAACTATATCTGTACCTTTGATTGCCAATCGTCTCTCCTTTTAAACAGGCAGTTTGACCTCGCCTTTGACCCAGGGGTGGCCCACGCGATCCAGGAACTCGGCAAGCTCCTCCACGTTTCTGACGTCATTTTCTGTGGCTATTTTGCCGTATAAATCCATCGGGCAGGCGTCCCGGTAAAGGTCCTTAATGGCCTGCGGCATCCAAACGATCCTGTACCATCCGCCATCGGCCTTGAGGAAGCTGGGGGAGCGCAGGTATTCCAGCGCCATGCCCAGGAACCCCTCCACCTGGCGGCCTCCGCTGGTATCGCCGGCCATCTCGGTGAACGGCACGCCTACGACGGTGTCCCCCTCGAAGTCACGGTTTACGATGCCGAAGGCGTCCACCTCAGGGATATAGAAGCAGATGGACTGGAAGCAGCCGCAGGATGTATGGGGATAGCCAAAGGCGCTGTGCAAATATACTTTGTCATAGGCGCCCATC
Organism: Dehalococcoidia bacterium; assembly: GCA_003142375.1. Taxonomy (GTDB): domain Bacteria; phylum Chloroflexota; class Dehalococcoidia; order GIF9; family UBA5629; genus UBA1162. Next base: position 79,032 of record PLME01000010.1, read on the forward strand.
GATTTCTCCAGGGCCAGCTTGTCGGCTCCCTCATATTCTCCCCGGATAGGGTCGATGATGAAGCCCTTCTTGACTCGCTGGATCGGCCCCTCGTTATCGAGTTGATAGGCGGCCTTGCCGTCGAACCAGTTGATGGCGCCGCAGTTGGCGATGCGCTCCGGGGTAATACAGCAAATATGGGTGGGCGCAAAACTCTGGCAGAGGGCGCAGCTATAAAACTCGTCCACATCGGCCTCGCGCAGGCCGCGTATCTTTTCATCGCGCGAACGGTAGACCTCCATGGCCTTCTGCAGAAGCTGTTCGATCCTGGCGGGGTCGGTAACGATGGTGATCTGTATCTTTTCGATGATATCGATCTCGGATGTATAGAGGAAAATCAGTATCTCGCCCAGGGTCTTGAGCGACTTCAGTCCTTTGTTGAAGGACTCCTTTTTCAAGCGCATCCAGACGTCCTGCCGCTGGTTCATGTGGTAGAAACCCTCGATATAATTCAAATACAGGTGAAGGCGGCGCTCCAAGACCGGCTCTATGTCTTTTTCCAGCCGGGCCCCCGCCACATCCACCAGCAGTGCGATGGGGTGGCTGCTGCCTTCAGGGATTTCGGGGATGTCCGGGCCGATCACCTCGACCTTTTCATGCGTGACCTCTTCGGGCTTCTTAATCGTAACCAGCTCGAATTTGGACTTGACGTTGGGGCCGCCGAACTCGACCAGCATGTCGGCTTTCCTGATGACCTCGCCCTCATACTGGGGCCCTATGTCAACCGGGAATACTCCGTCAGACATTCCGCACCCGCCTTTTAATTAATATTCCTTCCATATCCATATTGACTATATATTATATCCGTAGGGATCGGGGTTATCATAATGCCGATGGCCCGGTTTTCAGTGGACGACCTCGTCCAGGGTCACGCTGGAGGGATAGGTGCCGATCAAAGTGGGCAGCGACAGCACCGGCTTCTCTTTCCAACCAGCCTCGTTCAGCTTTGCCTGCAGGTCTTTCTTGTAGAAAATGGGTATATCCGAAGTCTTTCTCACGTAGAGTCCCACATCTTCCGGCAATTTGCCGAAATATTGCTTGTGAAGTCCGATGTAGTGGGTGAGCTTGGTCGAGCGTCCCTGCGGGGTATCGTTCTTGCGCATGCAGAGCCTGGCCAGCGCTACCATTGCGGCGCCCTTGTCGGCCAGCAGGTTGATCAGGTGCTCCGGCGATGGTTCGCCCGTATCTACGGGCTTCTTTTCGCGCCCGTCCATTACGCTCCAGTCGGTTTCCCCCGGCCTGCTGAGATAAAGCCGGCCGTATTTGATGCAGTGCGGCCCAACTATGACCGGTATACCCAGCCGGTTGCAGCCCGTAGCCAGTGCCAGTTCCTCCTCGCCGCAGGCGCCCCAGGCCAGCCCGCAGGCGCCAACGCGGTTGAGTATGTAGTCGGCGACCACTTCGTAGTTGGCCCTCAAAGGCAGTGCGGCGAATATGCTGGCAATTTTGATGGCAGCCCCGGATATGTGGGAGGCCGCCGTACCGGATCCGATATTGACGATGCCGCCCGCTTCGAAATCAGGCGGGTATTTTTCGTAAATGGATTTGCCGTCGACGTCTTTTTTCAGGGCCGCGGCAATTGCCGACTCCCCTGCCAGCACCACCACGTATTTACGTTTGGCAAATTCCTCGGCTATCTCCGCTATATCGTCGGGAGACCCCGGATAGTTCGAACCGCCGACGATGGCTATCACACCCGGTATCGTCCCCAGGACCAGCGGAGCGCCGACTTTCCTTATCTCCGTATCCATGACAGGGCCGCGCCCCACGCGCATTTTGGCATCCTCCCTGCGCGCCGCCCCCTGCATCATGCGCAATACCGGCACCTGCCCCTTTTCAGCAGTTTCGCATTTGCCGCAGCCGATGCATTTTTCGAATACTTCTGCCAGCAGCTCGAACTCGTTATGCGCGGCGGCCTCGATGGCGCCTGCTATGGGCAGCTTGTTGGGGCAGGCTTCATCGCACAGCTTGCACGATTTGTACCGGGCGGCCATCTCCGCCACTTCTTCCGGTTTTAAAATCGATTTCTTTCTGGACGACGAGAGCTTAAGCGCAGCTTCAACGGCTACGGCAGCCGCCTTCCTGGGATCGAGCACCAGGGCGCCTTTTCCCTGATGAAGAACGACCGATATCTCCTCGGTATCCTTGGCGGTGACGTCCTCGAACCCGTAAGCGGCACGGGCATCCGTGGCAATGAAAGCCGCCCCTCCGGCATCCGTCTCGGCGGCTATATCCGTCAGCAAATTGCCGCCCCCGCACAATACCACGTCGGCCACACCCAGCCGCAGGATGTAGAGCAACCTGGATAACGGGCCTGCAATCCTGGCCCTGGAGCTGTAGCGAACAAGCTCATGTCCCACCGGGCCCATGCCGGCCACCAGGATTTTATCCTCCAGCCTGCTGTTTCGAAGGTAATCCACCAGGCAGACGGCCGAGACCGTATCGTTGCCGACAACCAGTATTACCGGTTTGTCCAGTGGAAGCGTGGCCCAGCCCACCTCAACCAGGGGAGTATCGGCAATAGAGGTGGGGAAATCGAACCCGGATATCTGCGCGATCTCCGCAGCTTCCATAGCTACATGGCTGAGCATGGAGGCCTGCAGTGCTTTGGACTCGAAATCCAGGTTGGATCCCTCAATGCCTGTGTTGGCTGCGGTAAGCAGCAGCGTGGCCTGATGCTCTAAATATGACAGAACCCTGTCCAGGTCGCCCAGGGTGGAGGGCTTGAGTCCGATGACAGTCCTGATATGGGGGGCTTCGATGCTGACCTTATCGCCCGGCTCCAGGGCCATCTCCCTGCCCTTTACATCGATCAAATAGGCGACGATCCTCCTGGCCCTAGCTGTGGAAAGCGCCAGGCCCTCGCAGCAGGACTGCAAATTGAGCCGCGACTGCATGACGGCGCCGTCTATGCCGCAGGAACCTTTCTTGCCGTCTGAAAGGTCGCATTCGCCGTAGGTACAGAGGTTACAGCGGTCAGTGACGGGAACGTAAAGGGGCTTCCAGGTCTGCATCAGTCGGCGGTCCCAATTCCTGAGATCGAGAACGCCGGGCAAGGGCGTGTGCCCTACCGGCTCCCAGTTATCCTCGGCATGTATAAATTCCCGGGCTTCCCTGCTTTGCCGCTCTGTTTTAGCCACAGCACCAGCCTCCTAAATTTTTCCTTCTATGGCTTCCTTCAATAACCTGCAATTATCCGGATGGCGCACTACCAGTAAATCCGCCCCGGCCAGCAGCAGGCTCATAGCAGTGATGCTTTCCCAATGCATGCCCTGCTCCCTATCGGCCCGGGCCTGGTTGGTTTTCCAGCACTCAGCGCCCAGGTCGGCAATGATGGGCATCTGCATGGCCACGTCGCCGAATACAACCCCTATCTGCCGTGTGCGCTCCATGATAGTAAAGCTGTATTCCATTCCGTAACCCAGCGCCGAGCTCAAGGGGTCTATGACAATCCTCTCAGGCGGGAGCTGTTTCAATAATTTAACGTTAAGCTCCTTCTCCAGGTTGAGGTCGATGGGCGTCTGGGCAATGATGCAGTGCCCGTTTTCGGCTACCGCCCGGGCAATGGCTTCGTAGTTCTCCTTAACGGCAGGCCCCAGCAAGAGGTTCTCTCCCTTGCAGGCCTCAGCGACCGCCGTGAGCACCTCAACATCCTTTTTATCATCTCCACTGCCGTAAACTATCAGCGGGACATCCACCTCCGAGCGGACCTTCTTTACCATAGCGGCCGCCTCCATTGCAGAGCGGTTTGACCCCTGCGGGTCCGTGCTGTCCAGGTGCAGGCAGATTAGATCAGCGCCCAGGCTGAGGCACTTCCTGGCCCATTTAACCGGGTCCGAGACCACGTCCTTATAAGGCTCCACTACCCACTCAGCCCAGCCGGCAGCCCCGTTATCGTTGACTTCCAGTGCCACCACGGGCCTGTTTACCACGCTGCCTTCAAAATAATGCAGGGGCAGGATATTTCCCCCGCCGATCTTCAGCGCGTCGGCGCCTTTACCCAGCGTGACTTCCTTTACCCTGCCAGTGTATGTCTCCAGAGGCGCTTTATATTCCATAATAACTACCTACTATTGATTAATAATCATGCGGATTTCAGGCTTTTTGCCAGCTCCTGCGCCCGCACTATCTCACAGCCTATATTTGTAAGTTCCTCAATGCCCTTTTCATAAATACCTGACAGTGCGTCCCGGACAATTATTAGCCTGAAATCCCGTTCACTGGCCTGGTAAATTGAGGTCCGAGGGCAGTTGGGGAAATTGCAGCCCGTGAAGGCCAGCGTATTTATCTTATGCTTTTTCAGGAATTTTTCCAGCGGTGTTCCATAAAATGCCCCCCAGCGGGGCTTATAAATGGCATATTCGTTGGGCGCCAGCTCCTGCACTCCGCCCTTTAACAGAAATTTCGAGTCCAGCCTCACGTCGCCTGGTTTCATTTCCGTCACCAGTTCAGCCCCCTCCGAGCCCGGCCTTGCCACACATCCTCCGTTTGCGATCTGCTTCCGTCTCACGATATCAACGTTGGAACCGTCATCTTTATACAACCTGATAATGTGGATAACCGGTTTGGACAGCTCCCTGAACAGCTTCAGCAGGGTCACAATGGCAGGAACCACCTCCATAGTACCCTTGATCTCCAGCGGTGCGCCGGGCAGAGCAAAGTCATTCTGCACATCAATGGTGATGAGGGCCATATGCTGATAGTCCGGTCTGGTATATTCGTCCATACGTCCTTTCACTATAAATCGCTGTATATCCGGTTCAGGACTCAAGCCATGCGTGCGAGTAGAGGGCCTCCCCCATCAGCACCCTGGCCGTTTTGACGTAGTTCCTCTCCCTCTCCGGCAAGCCGGCGGCATCGATTGGTTCCCCGTCCATAACCTTATAAATAAGCTTGCGGATGGCCTCCTGGCCGCCATGATTGAGCTCGACGAGTTCCGGGTCGAGCACATCGGCGATGGCCGAATAAAGCCCGTTCTTCTCAAGCATCGCCATATAGGTGCGGTTGAGAATGCCGCGCAGATGGGGCGGCGTGCCGTTGGATACGTTGGAAAGGCCGACCACGGACTTAACGCCGGGAAGCAGGTCCGGCAGTATCTTGATGAACTCCAGCGCCTCGCGTACCTGTTTCTGATCGGCGCTCACCGGCAGGATAATGGGGTCCACCCAGATATCCTCGTTGGAGATGCCAAGCTCATTGGCATAGGCCACCGTATCCATAATGCTCTCAACGCGGGAATCCACATCCGGAGGGCAGCCCTGGTCGGTTATCACGGAGATTATCACCTGAGTACGGTATTTAACGGCCAGCGGCATCATGTTTGATTTGCTTTCGGACTTTCCCGAGGCCGAGTTCAACAGAGGCCGCTTCTTACATATCTTCAAACCGGCTTCCATGGCCAGGGGGTTCATTGTATCCAGGGAGATGGGCAGGTCGGCCACCTCCTGGACGGTGTTCACCAGCCAGGCGCCAACTTCTTCGGGGTCTTTGCGGGCCGGGCCGAGATTCAAATCAAGGTAATCCGCTCCTGCTAAGGACTGTTCCCTGGCAAGCAACTGGAGAGGTGCAGCATCCCGGTTCCTGACCGCCTCGCTAACAACCTTCGAGATGATATGGATATTTTCGCCAATTAAGATCATGATATGTGGAAAAGACGGTTAAATCAGGGGAATTCTAACATCCCGTACCTGCAGCGGGCAAGGATTTGACATGAGGCGGGCTTGTCTTTGAGAGAAAATTAACAAGTGCATCTATGCGTAAGTCCCCATCTTGATGACAAGTTTGTCACTATAAATAAAACTTCACCATCTTCTCCAACGGTTCGCGTGCGGAGCGGAATTTATTAGCAGGGTGTTCCCAGTCGGGGTAGCCGATTGGTATGCCTGCTACGAAGAGCTTGTTAGCGGGTAGCCCCAGAACTTGGCGTAGGATTTCCGGGTAGAGTACGGGCATAATAGCGGGTATTGTACCCAGTCCTTGCTCGGTGGCCAGAAGCATGATGGTCTGCGCGACCAAGCCGCAGTCGAAAATATTGAGGGAGTTTGGGACTTCACCCGCGTTGTAAAAGTTCTTGTCAATGATGATGTAGATGCAGGCGGGAGCGCCCCATAGTTGCATCCCCCAGATGTTCCAGTCGGCGCGCTTCTGTTTATCTTCGCGGGATATGCCCAGCTTCTCCTGCACGCCATGCATGATGATGGCGTAGCGAGAACCCCAGGGCTCCGGATAATTCATGGAGATGGGTATATCGATTTTGGGCATTTGGCTGGTGGCAGTCAGCACCGCGGCCTTTACAGCTACGAGCTTAGCGCCGCTAACCACGGCATATTCGCAGGGCTGGCTGTTACCGGCAGAAGGGGCGTGTAGAGCGGTCTCAAGTATCTTTTTCAGGATGTCCTGAGGAACTGGATCGGGCTTGAAGGCCCGGATGGACTGACGTTTAACAACAACTTCGCTAACGTTCACTTTTTGCACCTCTTTTTCGTATAGTTGTATCTGAACTAGCTCCATGATTAATCGCGGCCGTTTGCGTCATGAGTTAATCAAACTTTCAACGATCTCGGCGGCATCCTGGACGAGTTGCGGGCAGATCTTCTGCGGGATGCCGTTCTTCACGGCCTCACGGAACTCCCCGGGTTTACTGAAGTCGGCTCCCAGCAGTTTGGCGCACGTAATCGAGCCATGCTGGGCCCTGAACTTGTCGGCAAATTCCCGCACCTTGTGGAAGGCCTCCCGGTGCGATTGGGAGCCATCTACAGCCGTCATGCCGTATTTAAGCCCGATGACCATGAACGCCCCCGTCACCGCCCCGCAGGTCTTACCCATATGGCCCATGCCGCCGCCGAAACCAGCGGCGACTTTATAGGCCATGACCCGGTCCAGCCCGAAATCTTCGGCGAACTCGGCCAAGACGGCCTGGCTGCAATTTAATCCTTTACTGAACGTAGCCCGTGCATCTTCTGCTTTGCTCATCCTGCTCTCCTCCCTATTTGCGGTTTTACGGCGCTTACCTTTATGCTCCTGACGGATTTGCCGACCTTGCTCAAATCTTCTTTGGATATGTTTTCGCTGTCTACAATTGCCTTCAAGGCCGGCTCTTTTTCCAGGATATCGGTGGCAAAGCCCGTATCACCGATAACTTTTACTTCATCAAAGCCAGCGTTTTTTATATCATCCAGATAGTCCTGTTTTAACGATGCACCGGCCACGCAGCCGATGTAAGCTGCAACCGATTTCTGAACGGCCTTAGGCAGCTCCTCAAGCAGGACGATGTCCGATACCATCAGCCTTCCGCCCGGCTTCAGCACGCGGTAAGCTTCCTCGAATACTTTCTTTTTATCCGGCGACAGGTTAATTACGCAGTTGGAGATTATGATATCGGCGTAACCGTCCGCCACCGGCAGGTTCTCTATCTCGCCTAGCCTGAACTCGACGTTTTTATAGCCGCCTTTAGCTGTGTTCCCCCTGGCTTTTTCCAGCATTTCGGCTGTCATGTCAATTCCTATGACTTTGCCCTTTTCTCCCACGATACGGGAGGCCAGGAAGCAGTCGAAGCCCGCTCCCGAACCGAGGTCAACCACGACCTCCCCTTCCTTAAGCGAGGCCAGAGCCACGGGATTGCCGCAGCCCAACCCCAGGTTGGCTCCCTCGGGTGCGGCATTCAGGTCCTCGTCCGTGTAGCCAACACTCTTACTGATCGTTTAGGCAAGGTCCGCAGGGTCCGTCCCTCCGCAGCAACTCTGGGCCTGCGGAGCACAGCAGGAGGCGCCCGCCTTGGCTAGCTTGCCGTATCTTTCCCTGACAGTTTTCTTAATCTCTTGTTCCTTCATTGTTTAACTCCTTGTAATTACGCTTTCTGGCTTTTCCCCTGAAAAAAGCCCTTCATCTTCTCTTTCATACCCTCCGGGATGGACATGCTGCTACAGCAGTCCTTCCACATTTTACCCATGTCCTCGGGCATGCAGCTGCTGCAACCCGCGAACTTCTTGCTCATTTCCTCCTTGACAGGAAGATCGCCGCAGCCGCACTGGCAGCCTTCCCAGCTAGAGCCCCCCTTCGCTTCCCCGGCAGTTTTGGTAGTGTTCTCTTTTTCCATGATTGACCTCCTTTTATTTGATTACTAATACAAAGTATCCTGACATCACTATCTATAGTTCATATAATATCTCCGCCAGCTTGTACGCCGTGCCGCTGGTTAACCTGGCACAGTTTTCCGACCGCTCTTTACCTTTTGCGCTTAAATGCTGCGCCAGTAACTCTGCGGTATTAAACCAATCGTAACCCGATATTTCGGCACAGACCGTGCTCTTATACTGGAGCTTGAACCACTGCGCCAATCTGTGGCTGGGCTCCATCATCGGCATTAACCCGTCAAACCCGTCCTCAATTTTCTTGCGCCCCGATCTTGCGCCGATCAGCATGAAACCCGTATTTAGGGCACCGCAGGTCAGGCCGCAGCCCCCGCCGCCCTGTAAGCCACCCACGGCCCGGAATAAGAACTCATCCTGAAGTCCCAGAACGTCCATAAAGGCCCGCATCAGAGATTGGGAACAGCCATAATGCTGTTTGAAGTTTTCATAGGCCTTTTGGCCGATAAGCTCGCGGTTGTCTTCCGAACCCAGCAGGTCTGTAATTCGCCTGTCAAACAGCTCGCTGAAGTTGCCGGTATTTACGTAAACAAGATCGCTCATTCCTATTTCCAGCCTTACAACCTTTATTACTATTATTCGAAATATATCGATATCAAGGTGTAAAAATTTTTAGTCCGGTGCAGGGGTTTTGAAGAAGTCAGACAGCTTGCCGAGTATCCCTTTATCAACCCAGCATTCGATGCGCTGCCCGTTGCGCCTGGTGCTGATCAACCCGGCCCGGTGCAGCTCTTTAAGGTGATGCGAGATGGTCGACTGTGCTATGCCCAAGTTGCCGCTTAGATCACCCACGCACTCACAAATATTATCCTTCTTACACGCCATCCCTTCCGGGCCGCAACAGGCCAGCCTCAGGAATATCTTCAGTCGGTGAGGATTGGACAATGCCTTGAACATCTCCGCGTATTTCTCATCTTTACCGCTGTCATACTTCGACATATTACGAAGTATAGAACTATTAAAAATCTTTGTCAAGTTTAGCTTCAATTTCTACTTTATAACGCCCTGGCCACCGGCCCCATTTAACCCGAAAATAGCGTATAATTAGCCCATGCCCGTCACAGACAAAATCGTTATCTATTGTGACGGCGCCTGCTCGGGCAACCAGTACCAGGTCAATGCGGGGGGATGGGGCGCTATATTGAGGCACCGGGGCCGGGTCAAGGAGATTAACGGCGGGGTGCTGAATACCACTAACCAGCGCATGGAGTTGACCGCCTGTATCAAAGCCCTGGAACATATCAAGTCCACAGGCCACCTTATAGAGGTATATACGGACAGCGCTTACCTGGTGAACTGTATGCAGAAGAAATGGTACCTGACCTGGCGGAAAAACGGCTGGCAGAACGCTAAAAAGCAACCGGTGGAAAACCGCGATCTTTGGGAGAGGCTTTTAGAGCTTTTATCCAAATATAAGGTGCATTTTCATAAGGTGGAGGGGCATTCCGGTGATGAGCTGAATGAAAGGGCGGACGAGTTGGCCAGGCAGGGCATTTCACACGTAAAAAAGATCGGCCTGAACTGATGCATTTTAACCGTAAATATGCTATACTAACTTACGAAATTGCAAGTCCTAGTAGGCTTCGTCTGAGCAAACACAATATATTGTGATGCTTATTTCTATAGCCCGCCATATAGCGGGCCAGGGCACACAAAATCCATCATAAGAGATAAACTATGGCTTCTGAACAGGTCAATAATTCACACAACGGCGAATATACTGCAGAAAATATCCGCGTTTTGGATGGGCTGGAAGCGGTACGCATGCGTCCCGGCATGTACATCGGCGATACCGGCAAGGACGGCCTGCATCACCTGGTCTACGAGATCGTCTACAACAGCATAGACGAGGCCATGGCGGGCTACTGCGACCGCATACAGGTGATCATCCACCCGGATAACTCCATAACAGTTACTGATAACGGCCGCGGCATACCGGTCGACCTACATCCCGAAAAAGGCATTTCCGCCCTGGAAGTCGTCATGACCACTCTGCACGCCGGAGGCAAATTCGGCGACGGCGCTTACAGCGTCTCAAGCGGTCTACACGGGGTCGGCGCATCGGTGGTCAGCGCGCTGTCTTCCTGGATGCGGGCCGATGTCAGACGCGATGGCAAGATCTGGCGCCAGGACTATAAGATCGGTGTCCGCCAGGCTGAAGTTAAGGCGGTGGGCAAGACCGATGAAACCGGCACCACAATTACGTTTATGGCGGACACTGAGATTTTCGGAGAAATCCACTATGATTTCGCATCGCTGGCCGAGCGCCTCAGGGAGTTGGCTTTCCTAAATAAGGGAACCGAGATAAGCCTCAAAGACGAAAGGACGGATGAAGAGACTACATATTTCTTCGAAGGCGGCATAGCCAGCCTGGTCAGACGTATTAACAAAACACGCCAGGTCCTGGATAAATCCATCTATATTGCAGGCAAGATCAACAGCACGGCTGTGGAGATAGCCATACAGTACAACGACGGCTACTCTGAGAACGTGACCGCCTTCGCCAACTGCGTCAATACCCGGGAAGGCGGGACGCACATGACCGGGTTCCGTGCAGCGCTGACGCGTGTGCTTAACGATTACGCACGCAAGAACAAGTTCCTCAAGGACAATGACGCCAACCTGACCGGCGACGATATCCGCGACGGCCTTACGGCTGTCGTCAGTGTAAAGGTGGGTTCACCTCAATTCGAAGGACAGACCAAGGCCAAACTGGGTAACCCCGAGGTAAAGGGCCAGGTTGAATCGGTGGCCAGCGACGGCCTTAACGAGTATCTGGAGAAGCACCCCGATGAAGGTAAATCCATCATCGATAAATGCCTGCTGGCAGCCAAAGCCAGGGAGGCGGCCCGCAAGGCGCGTGACCTCATCCTTAAGAAGACCGGCCTCGAGTTCGGCACACTCCCCGGCAAACTGGCGGATTGCGCCAGCAATAATCCCAAGGAGTGCGAGCTCTACCTGGTGGAGGGCGATTCGGCGGGCGGCTCTGCCAAGCAGGGGCGAGACCGCAATTTCCAGGCCATCCTCCCGCTGAGGGGTAAGATCCTCAATGTGGAGAAAGCAGCCAAGGACAAGATATTTGACCACGAGGAGATACGTGCCCTGATCACGGCCCTGGGTACGGGGATCGGCGACGCCTTCGAGCTGGGCAAGCTACGCTATCATCAGATCATCATCATGACAGATGCCGATGTAGATGGCGCACACATCCGCACCTTGCTCCTCACTTTCTTCTACCGCAACATGGCGGACCTCATCCAGAACGGTCACCTGTTCATCGCTCAGCCGCCGCTGTACCGCCTGGCGGCCGGCAAACAGCAGTATTGGGTTTACTCAGACATGGAAAAAGATGCCAAACTGGCCACCCTGAAAGCCAGCAAGGTGGATATACAGCGCTACAAGGGCCTGGGTGAGATGAGCCCCGAACAGCTCTGGGATACTACCATGAACCCGGCCACCAGGACGCTACTCAAGGTACAGGTTGACGACGCCATGAAAGCCGATGATATCTTCCATGTGCTTATGGGCAGCGAGGTGCCTCCCCGCAAGTCCTTTATCCAGGCGCATGCCCGCAGCGTTAAAAATCTGGATATCTAGGCCCACACCCCCAACCCAGTCACATCAATTCTATTTATTATTTCTTATAAAGGCCGTTATCAGCTATATATTTTTCAACTGTATCCGGCACCAGGTACCGGATCGACTTGGCTTCCATAACTCTGGCCCTGATAGCAGTGGAACTTATGCCGATACATGGCTCTTCCAGCATCAGGCATCTCTCTGAGAGGCCGGGAATGACATCTTCCATAGCGGCCAGGTCGGGCCGGTTGAATCCGGGCCTGGGGAAAGCGACAACCGTGGCCATTTTGGAGATGCGATAGGGAGCTTTCCAGTTCGGCATATCTTTTAAGCTTTCCCAGCTCATCAGTAAAAACAATTGGGAATCGTAGCCCACGTCCTTCCAAAGCTGTTCCAGCGTATCGACGGTGAATGTGGAGCCAGGCCGGTCCACCTCCATAGTCACAAGGCTGAAAAAGGGATTGGATTGTATGGCAAGCTTGACCATCTCTACCCGGTGGTGTGCCGGCGTTATCTCGTGGCCAGATTTCCTCCAGGGCTTGCCGGCCGGAATGAACATTACTTTGTCGAGATCCAGCCTGGACCTGGCCTCCTCGGCAATGATAAGGTGTCCCAGGTGAATGGGATCGAATGTTCCGCCCATAATTCCAAACTTCATATCAATCCCGCTTGTCGACCGGTTTGGGCCGGAAAATGACCTCCGGCTTAATCTCCCGGGTTTCCACAATTTCCTTTTCCGTTGCAATTTTGTGTACGGCTGCTACAAGTTCATTCAGCCCCTGTCCTGTCTTGGCCGAGATAAAAAATAGCGGCTGATCGGTAAGGCCTGGCAAGGTCCGTATTTCATCCGATTTCCCGGTACCTTCTATTGAATCTACTTTATTGACGACCACGACCAGGCTTTTATCCTCCATCCCTGCATCAAAGACCGCAACCTCGTCCTCCAAATGCCGAAAATTACCGCCAAGATCCTCTTCACCGGCATCGAGCAGAAGTATCAGCACTTTGGCTCTTTCGGCATGGCATAAGAAATGATTGCCCAGGCCTTTGCCCTGATGAGAACCCTCAATTAAAGCGGGCAGTTCGCACCAGACAAGTTTGTCAACCCCGTCGTCAATCGTGCCCAGGACCGGTTCTACAGTTGTAAAGGGGTAGTCGGCAACCTGAGGCCGTGCTCCCGAAATAGCGGTCAGCAGTGTGGACTTCCCGCTGTTAGGGTACCCGATGATACAAATATCTGTGGCCAGAGTTAAATGCAACACTATGTCAAGTTGCTCGCCTTCCTCACCCGGCTGGAATATCTTTGGCGCCTTGCGTGTAGCGGTAGCATAGTGGATATTGCCCTTACCTCCCTTACCTCCCTTAGCCACTAAAACCCTGTTTCCTTTATTGCCCAAGTCGGCTATCAGAGCTTCTTTACCATCATGCTTAACATAAGCCGAAGTTCCTACCGGTACCTTTATAATCAGGTCTTCCGCATTGATTCCATGCATCTTATTCTTTCCGCCTCTACCGCCATTTTCAGCTCTGAATAGCGATTTATGTTTAAAATACTTCAGGTCCTCTGCATCATCGCTGGCCAACAGATAGATATCCCCGCCTTTACCGCCATCGCCTCCATCCGGTCCACCAAATGGTTTGAACTTTTCCCGATTGAAGCTTGCCAGTCCACTGCCTCCATGGCCAGCCATGAGTTTTATTTCTACTTTATCAACAAACATATCTTATATAGTAGCTTGATTCCTAAGTCTCTATAGTCTATTTATATAATAATACCAATTATAAGCTGGTTGATGTTGTGGATGATAGCTGCAACGATCAGAGAACGTAGTTTGAGAGGAAAATTGCTGTGGAAAAAAGACCAAGGTTATCCACAATCATGATAGATTTTTCCACATTGAATGTTGGGAGATCAGGAAGTTTTGTAGGATTTCAACAGAATGCGGATATCTTCAATAGATTTGCTGAGCTGTGAATCCACACTGATTTGAGAAGATATCTTTTCACACCCATGAATTACGGTTGAGTGGTCCCGGCCACCTAGGACCCTGCCGATATCGGAAAGGTTGCAATAGTTCTGTTGGCGAAGCAGGTACATGACGACGTGGCGGGCCCGTGAAGTCTTTAAATCCCTTTTCTTGCTGGGTATATCCTCGGGCGCCATAGCATAATAGTCGGCTACAACCTCGATTATGGTTGACGGCTGATAGCGGCCGTTGTTCTGCTCGGAAATCGAGATAAGGTCATTCAGGATGTATTTGACCGAGTCCAGGTCCGGGTCGGAATTGTTCAGCCGGGCATAGGTTGCCAGCCGGATGAGTGCCCCCTCGAGCTCCCGGACGCTGTGATGAAAATGCGTGGCCAGGAAATCCATGATGGAAGCGTCGAAGCTGGATTTCAACACCTTGGCTTTCGATTCGAGTATGGCAAGCCGGGTCTTATGATCGGGCGGGAAAATGTCCACCACCAGCCCGCCTTCCAATCTGGAACGGAGCCGCAGGTTAAAACACTCGATCTCTTTGGGAGGCCGGTCGGACGAAATTACTACCTGTCTGTTATCAGCTAGGAAATCATTTAGAATATGAAAGATACATTCCTGGGTCCCGGTCTTGCCGCTCAGGAACTGAATATCATCGAGCAGCAGCACATCGACATTGCTGAATTTGACCCTGAATTCCTCGGCCTTCCTACTACGAATGGCCGTAACAAATTCGTTGGTGAATTGCTCGGCACTCATATAATACGTGGACATGTGCAGCAATTTAGCGGCGTGGCCGATGGCATGCAGCAGGTGGGTCTTTCCCGTGCCTGTCCCTCCATATATAAAGAAAGGATTGAACACTTCCCCGGGATTGCTGGCAATTTCAATAGCAGCGGTATAAGGAAAACGATTACAGTCCCCCGAAACGAAGTTGGCGAAGGTGTACCTGGGATTAAGGAAGGCTGATTTCAGGCCGGGTTCCCGTGCCTTAAGGCTGACGCCCCCATCGGGCATCAAGCCGGCTTTCACCGGGGGCGGTGTACCGTTGACTGCCTGGACCTGGAAACATACCGAGGTGTTCTGGCCGGTTATTCCTGAAACGATCCTGCAAACGAGAGAATTAAGCCTGCTTTTCAACCACTCTGCAATAAAAGTGGAGGGAACAGCTACTGTAAACTCCCCGTTGGAATAATCTAAACCCCTGGTATCTTTTAACCAAGTATTGTAATTCGCTTTACTTACCTGAAGCTGCAGCTCGCCAAGAGCCGCCTGCCAGATTTTATCAGCTTGCATCTATATCTAATCCGTACTATATTGTATTCGTGGGCGCCGGAATTTGGGCAAAAAATCTCCCCAATGCAAGGAAAATGCAGACTTTTTAATTTAGTTAATAAGGGTTGTGATTACTGGATCTATCTGCCTGTTTCTTCCGTGGTGCCCCCCCCGAAAAACATCAATAGATTACCACAGGGTTCTTCAGGGCTGTCAATGGTTATTTTGACATAATGGTTAAAAAATAAATAAATTTTACTGTTACGATGAAAGTTGTATTTATGGGATCGCCAGCCTTTGCCGTGCCGGCTTTACGATCACTCATGTCAAACAAATACGACATAAGTATGGTCTATACTCAACCCGACAAGCGCACCGGACGCGGACAGCAGGTTACACCGTGTGCGATAAAGCAGTATGCTGCGGCCAACGGCCTTAGTGTCGTGCAGCCGGAGAAGTTTAGAGGTCCCGATGTCGTGGAGCAGCTATCGGGTCTACAACCCGACATAATAGTTGTTGCGGCCTACGGACAGATCCTGCCGGACACCGTATTGCGCATCCCAAAATATAAATGTATTAATATCCACCCCTCGCTGTTGCCCAAATACCGGGGGCCGTCTCCCATAGCTGCGGCCATCCTGAACGGCGACGCCGAAACAGGCGTAACTATTATGTTAATCGAGGCAAAAGTGGACAGCGGCCCCATACTGAACCAGCGCCGTGTGGCGGTTGCCGATGAGGACGACGCCGAATCTCTGTCCGGCAAGCTGGCCGAACTGGGCGCCCGACTGCTGATCGAGACCCTGCCCGATTGGGTAGCGGGCAGAATTCAACCCGCGGCGCAGGATGAAAG
The DNA here is from genome assembly GCA_003142375.1 of Dehalococcoidia bacterium. GTDB lineage: Bacteria > Chloroflexota > Dehalococcoidia > GIF9 > UBA5629 > UBA1162. Next base: position 94,903 of record PLME01000010.1, read on the forward strand.
CTTGGCCAGCTATACCAGGATGGAGACAAAAGACGATGGCCGGTTGGACCTGAACCTTTCCGCCTTGCAGCTATGGCGCAAGGTTAGGGCCTACCATCCATGGCCGGGCTGCTATGTGCACTGGAAAGAAGAAAGGTTAAAAATCCTCAAAGCTATACCTGTGAATGACGGCAGCCGGATGGAGATAGGGCAGGTTATCGCTCTGCCGCGTACCCAGGCAGCCAGGACGGCTGTACAAACCGGCGAAGGGCTGCTCGGACTGATCACCCTTCAGCCTGAGGGTAAACGTGAAATGGCGGCCGCCGACTTTATCGCCGGTCACCGGGATTTCATCGGCAGCTTTTTGACTTAGAATCGACCGCGAAATAAACTAGTAAAGTACAATTTAGTCTTTCAGGAGTTTCAAAATGTTCTTCTTTGACCCACTTTGGTTGATAATAATGGCGCCTGCCTTTATATTCATGATCTATGCCCAGGTGAAGGTGAGCTCAACCTATAAAAAATATTCCAAGGTCTACAATCAGAAAGGGATGACCGGGGCGCAGGCCGCCTCCCAGTTATTACAGAACAATGGGCTTGGCGATGTACCGGTCGAGACGGTCCAGGGGAAGTTGACGGACCATTACGACCCATCGAAAAGGGTGCTGAGGCTTTCGCCCGAAGTAGCCGGAACTCCCTCGGTTGCCGCCATTGGGATTGCGGCTCACGAGGTAGGACATGCAGTTCAGCATAAAACAAAATACGGTTTGATGGGCATTCGCTCTACCCTGGTGCCGGCTGCCAGCATTGGAAGCACGCTGGGTTGGGTCCTGATTTTCCTGGGTGTGCTGCTTATGGGAGCATCCCGCGTGCTGGGAGGCTTCGTTGCCACGGCAGGCATCGTTCTCTTTGCCATAGCAGTCCTCTTTACGCTGGTTACTCTCCCGGTGGAGTTTAATGCCAGCAGCCGGGCCCGGCAGATGATAAAGGAAACCGGCCTGCTGGTTGGGCCTGAGTATGACGGGGCCAGCGCCGTCCTGTCGGCGGCAGCGCTAACCTATGTCGCGGCCATGCTGCAGGCGGTAGCCCAATTGCTCTACTTCGTGCTTATCGTCTTCGGCGGCAGGCGAAACTGATCCCGGGAAACGGGTATTGTCGCAAGCTTAGAGAACTTAAGGTCAACCGGCAACATGCCGGCTGACCTTAGTTTATTTATAATGGGTACCGGATACTGACTGTTAGTATTAATAAGGAATAGAACTATGAGTAGAAACAAACCTGAATTCAGCGAAGAGGAACTGGGTCGATTCGAAACTTTCAGGAAGATAATAGAGCGGCTGAGGGGGCCCGGCGGCTGCCCGTGGGACAGGAAGCAGACGCATGTTTCGCTGAAACGCTACCTGGTTGAAGAATGCTACGAGGTATTGGAAACCATTGATGAGCAGCGCATGCCTGCCTTGGGCGAAGAACTGGGAGACCTCTGGTTGCAGATCATGCTGCACGCGCAGATTGCCCGGGAGTCGGGAGAATTCACTCTGGAGGACGTGCTGCGCAAGATTAATACTAAGCTCATATACCGGCATCCGCATGTGTTCGGAGATAATAAGGCCAAAGATGCAGAAGAGGTTTCGGCTACCTGGGAGGAGCTTAAAGAACGGGAGAAGCCCGGCAACTTCTCCCTTTTGGCCGGCGTCCCGCGCGAGATGCCGGCGCTGGCCTATAGCCAGTCAGTCCAGCGGCGGGCGGCCTCGGTAGGATTTGATTGGGAGAAAATCGACGACATCATTGAGAAGCTGGTGGAAGAGGTGGAGGAGTTGAAAAGAGCGGATGGTCAGGAGCAAAAGTCCCGTGAATTCGGGGATATTTTATTGACCCTGGCCAACGTAGCCCGCCGCATGGATATCGATCTTGAATCTGCGTTGCGCCAGGCCAACGCGCGTTTCACCCGTCGTTTTCAGTTTATAGAGGATGCATGTCGTGAAGCTAAGGCAGACCTGAAGGCGCTTACATTGGCTGAGATGGATAAACTCTGGGATGAAGCCAAAAAGGTCGTCGGATAATATAGCTACTGGTCGGGGAGAGAGGACTCGAACCTCCGGCCTCAGCGTCCCGAACGCTGCGCGCTAACCAACTGCGCTACTCCCCGCACGAACTAATTATTATAGTCGGCTTTAACTTTTAGGGCAACAATTGTAAACTTGTTGATTATGAAATTTTGCGTGGTCATTATGGACGGCGCGTCCGGTTGGCCGTTGCCTGAGCACGGAGATAAAACTTGCCTGGAACTGGCCGCAACTCCCAACCTCGATAAAATGGCCGGAAGCGGTTATATGGGTGTGGCACTTACGGTGCCTCCGGGCATGGAACCGGGAAGCGCACCGGCATGCATGTCCGTCATGGGATACGATCCGATAACGTATTACCGCGGCAGGAGCGCCATCGAAGCCCGCAGTGCAGGAGTGCCGGTCGGGCCCGGTGAAGTGACCTTCCGCTGCAATTTGGTAACGGTTACTGAAGGCAGGATGGTCAGTTACAATGCCGGTGAGATTACGACCCGGGAAGCGGTTGCCATTATAGAGTCCCTGAACGAGAAGCTGGGATCGGACCAGGTGAGCTTCTTCCCCGGCGTAAATTACCGCCATATATGTAAAATAAAAGGCGGTGAAGAGACTTTGAATGCAGAATGTACTCCCCCGCACGATATCTCCGACAGGCCGGTGGCTGACTATCTGCCCAAAGGCGAGGGCAGCGCGTTACTGCGGGAATTGATGAAAAGATCGGAGGCGGTGCTGGCCAACCACCCGGTGAACAGGGATAGGAAGATGGTGGGGAAACTGCCTGCTACCACCATATGGCTCTTCTGGGGCAGCGGTCAGATACCTGAGATGCCGGCCTTCGAGCAGGAATATGGACTGAAAGCTTCCATGACATCCGGTGTAGACTTACTGCGAGGGCTGGCCGGAATGGCCGGCATGGAGGTCCTCAAAATAAAAGGGGTGACCGACAGCCTGGATAACGACTATAATGCGCAGGTAAACGGAGCGCTCGATTCGTTGAAGCGAAACGACCTGACGATAATACACATCGAGGCGCCCGACGAGATGGGACACAAGGGATCGGTCAAAGATAAAGTGAATGCCATCGAACAGATCGATTCGGCTGTTATCAGCCGGCTCATAGCCCGGTCCGACAGTGACTTGAAGGTGCTGGTAATGCCGGATCATCCTACTCCCATAAAGATCAGGACGCATTATGCCGAGCCTGTCCCCTTTCTGATCTGGGGAAAAGGGATCAAGCATAATCATGGCGCCAGGTTCACTGAGAGCGAAGCTGGCAAAACCGGGGTTTTTGTAGAGCCCGGTTATAAGATAATGAGCATTTTCACACGGAATCAAGTTAATGTATAGGTGATCAAAAGAAATGGCTATTGTAGTCCAAAAATATGGCGGCAGCTCGGTGGCGGACGCGGATATGATCCGCAACGTAGCGCGCAGGATTTCGGAATCCTTTAATAAAGGTAATAAGGTTGTGGCCGTGGTATCGGCCATGGGTGATACCACCGACGACCTTATTGAGCTGGCAGGCCGTATTACCCCCAACCCTGAACCACGGGAAATGGACCTGCTTTTGTCCACAGGAGAGATTGTATCCAGCACACTGCTGGCCATGGCGCTGCATGCCATGGGCTACAAGGCGGTGGCCCTGAGCGGCCCCCAGGCGGGCATTTCCACGGATTCAAGCTTCAGCCGCGCCAGGATAACCGGTATAGAGCCCAGGCGAATTATCAAGGAGTTGGACAAAGGCAACATCGTAATCGTCGCGGGCTTTCAGGGGCTGACGGTTGACAATGATATTGCTACTCTCGGTCGTGGCGGTTCGGATACTACGGCAGTAGCTCTGGCGGCCAGCCTGAAGGCCAGTATCTGCGAGATATATACTGACGTCGAGGGCGTTTACACTGCTGATCCTCGTATCGAGCCGGAAGCTGTAAAACTCGATGAAATAGGCTATGAGGAAATGCTGGAAATGGCAACTTCAGGAGCCCGTGTTTTGCATCACAGGTCAGTCGAACTGGGCCAGGTATACAATATGCCGATCCTGGTGGCATCGAGCATGGTAAAACAAAGGGGCACTGTCATTCGCGGAGGGAAAAATATGGAAGCCAGAAATAAGGTCAGGGGCATAGCCCACGATATGGACGTTGCCAAGATAACCGTTACCAATGTGCCGGATCGGCCTGGCATCGCTGCGGCCATTTTCCTGCCGCTGGCCAAAGCCGGTATCAGCGTAGATACGATCGTTCAGAATGCCAGCGCCAACAATATCACCGATCTTACCTTTACCGTTACCAGGAATGATCTGGTCAAAGCCATGGATATCATCGCTCCGGTAGCAAAAGAGATCGGCGCCAGAGAATGCCTGAGCGATTCAAAGTTGGGGAAAGTATCGATTATCGGGACCGGCATGCAAAACACGCCAGGCTATGCAGCCAAAATGTTTCAGACCCTTTTCGAACACAGCATAAATATACAGCTGATTACCACTTCGGAGATACGCATCACCTGCATAATTGCTGAAGACAAGGTAAAAGATGCCGTCAGGGCGCTACATAAAGCTTTCGAGCTAAATAAAGGTTGAAGCTGTTAACTAAACAGCCACGACTTCTTTAACGCCGGTGACCTTCTCTTTAAGAAAACGTTCGATCCCTTTTTTCAGCGTCATGGTGGACATGGGGCATCCCGCGCAGGCTCCCTTCAACTTGACACTTACAATGCCTTCCTTCACATCGACGAGTTCAACATCGCCGCCGTCCGCCTGTAAGCTGGGCCGGATAACATTAAGAGCTTCCTGTACTTGTTCTTTCATCAGTGTACCTTCTTGTTGACTAAATTTAGGTTACGTGGTAATTTAGCACCGCCTGAAAAGCATTGTCAAATTATCGTAACTTGGGAAAGTGTATCAGGCAAGGAGCTCAAAATAAACGACTAAAATCACAACTGCCGCTTACAGCAGGACATTTTCACCTTGCGAAGGATTTTATATTGGATAAAATATTTGCACAAAATATATTAGTTGTTATGATAGTAGCAGAGGTTCAAGTACATGCCGGAGCGTGAAGAAGAGAAAGCCAGGATATGGCGTTATAAGATACAGGAAGCGATCAAGCTGGCCACGGAAAACCGCTGGCAGGAAGCTGTGGCTGCCAATGAAGGCATAGTCGACGTATTCCCTACGGATGTCGACGCTTTAAACCGCCTGGGTCGGGCACAAATGGAGCTTGGCGAATATAAAAAGGCCAAAGAAGCTTACAGCAGGGCCCTGGAGCTATCGCCAAGCAACAGCATTGCCAAGAAAAACCTTGACAGGCTGGCTTTACTGAAAGGTGTACAGGTCTCCAAGAACGAGCAACGCCGCAAATTGCCCCCCAGTGCCTTTATTGCGGAGATCGGCAAAGCCGGCGTGGTTAATCTGCTGGAGCTGGCGCCCCAGGCCGTCCTGGTTAAGTTGACGCCGGGTGAGCAGGTTTTCCTGAAGATCAAAGATCAGGATGTGGCGGTTGAAAACTATAAAAATGAATATCTGGGGCTGGTTGAACCCGAGCACGGATTGAGGCTGGCCAAATTGATTAAGGGAGGCAACCAGTATATCGCAGCCCTTGTCAGCCTGGATAATGATAGGGTAAAGGTAATAATCCGTGAAACATTGCAGCATCCCAGCCAGACCGGCAAGCTGTCCTTCCCCATCAGGGTAACTGAAGCTTACCCGGCGCATGTTAAAGACAGCTTGCTCAGGCACAGGGCGGGCGAGGATGAAGGCCTGGAAGAAGTCGATTACGGCGAATCCGAGGACACAGAGACGGTTCCCGAAGGATTTTCCATATATGAAGGATATACCGCTCCTGACGATCTGCAGCATATGAACGGCAATTTCGGAGACGAGGAGTAAATATGGAGTTAGGACTTTCGATCAAGCCGATTGGCATTGAAGAGGAGATGAAGCGCTCATACCTGGATTATGCCATGAGCGTTATCGTTTCCCGTGCGCTACCGGATGTACGCGACGGACTTAAACCGGTACATCGCCGCATCCTCTTTGCCATGCATGATCTCAATATGAGATATAACTCGCCGTATAAGAAAAGTGCGCGCATAGTCGGTGAGGTCCTGGGTAAATATCATCCACACGGCGACTCATCGGTCTATGATGCTATGGTCAGGATGGCGCAGGACTTCTCCATGCGGTACCGCCTGGTGGACGGCCAGGGCAACTTTGGAAGTATTGACGATGACCCGCCGGCCGCTATGCGTTACACCGAGGCGCGCCTCTCCAGGATCGCCGACGAGATGCTGGTAGACATCGATAAAGAGACGATTGATTTCGTTCCCAATTTCGATGACAGCCTCAAAGAGCCCTCCGTTCTACCTTCCAGGCTTCCCAACCTGCTGGTTAACGGCTCATCGGGCATTGCAGTCGGCATGGCCACCAATATACCGCCCCATAACCTCAGCGAGGTGTGCGACGCCATACATTATTTAATAGAAAACCCTGAAGCCACCGTCGACGACCTTATGCAGTTTGTTAAGGGCCCCGACTTCCCCACCGCCGGCATTATCTGCGGTGTGGAGGGCATTAAAAATGCCTATGCGGCCGGCCAGGGCAAGGTGGTCCTGCGCGCCAGGGTTGTGGAGGAATCCACCAAGGGCGGGAAAATGCAACTGGTAGTAACCGAGTTGCCGTACCAGACCAATAAAGCGGAATTGGTTAAGAAGATAGCCGAGTTGGCCAGGGACAAGCGCATAGAAGGCATCAGCGATGTGCGTGATGAATCGGACAGACAGGGCATGCGCCTGGTAATAGGTTTGCGCAAAGATGCGCATCCGGCCAAGGTGCAGAATAACCTCTTTAAGAGCACTTCCATGCAGTCGGCTTTCTTCATCAACATGATCGCACTGGTGGACGGCCAGCCCAGGGTGATAAACCTCAAGGATGCGCTGCAATGCTACGTAGTATTCCGCACCGAAGTAATCACACGCCGCACCAAGTTCGATTTGCAGAAGGCCAAGGAACGCGCCCATGTTTTAGAGGGCTTCAAGATTGCCCTAGATCACCTGGACCAGGTCATCAAGACCATCAGGGAATCGGAAACAGCCGAATCTGCACGCGCCAACGTGATGACCGAATTTTCACTCAGCCAGATTCAGGCGCAGGCCATTCTGGATATGCAGTTGCGCAGGCTGGCCAATCTTGAGCGCAAGAAGATACTGGATGAATATAAAGACATCCTCAAGACGATATCACACCTCGAAAACCTGCTGGCCAATCCCGAAAAGATACTGAAGCTGATTCAGGAGGATCTGCAGGAACTTAAGACCAAGTTCGGAGACAAGCGGCGAAGTGTCATCACCACCGACGAGATCGGTCAGTTCCAGGTGCAGGATCTGATCCCGCACATGGACGTGATCGTAACGTTGAGTGAGGAGGGATATATTAAACGCATACCCGCCGATGTATTCCGCAAGCAATTGCGGGGCGGCAGAGGCGTAAAAGGCATGGTGACACGTGAGAGCGACGATGTAATGAGCTCGATGTCGGCGGATACGCACGACAACCTGCTGTTCTTCACCAACAGGGGACGTGTCTTCAAGATGAAATGCTACGAGATACCGCAGGATATTGCCCGGACTACCAAGGGCATCAATATAGTGAACCTTATCCCCATAGAGGCAAGGGAAAAGGTAACCGCCATGTTCGTGCCGGAGAAGACCAATCCCGGCCTGTTTATGCTACTGGCGACCTCCAAGGGAATCGTGAAGAAGACCAGCCTGGATAACTTTAAGGACGTCCGCCGTAGCGGCCTGATCGCCATGAAGCTGCGTCCGGATGAGGAGTTGATCGGCGTGGACGTGTTAGCGAATTCCGACAAGGTTATGCTGGTCAGTCGCAACGGGCAAGCCGTAAAGTTTCAGGTTGAGCCGTTGCGCAACGCCTCACGCACCAGCGGCGGCGTGCGAGGCATCAAACTCAATAAAGGCGATGTCGTGGTCAGCATGGGGACGGTCCGGCCGGCTGCCGACCTGATAACCGTTACTGAAAACGGCTACGGCAAGCGCACTAAAGTCGATAAATTCCCGCTGCACGGCAGGGGCGGAAAAGGTGTGATGGCGCACCGCGTTAACGATAAGACCGGCAAAGTTATTGCCGCCAAGTTTGTTCCTCAGGGATATGAGTTGTTTATAACCACCGCCAATGGCGTCCAGCTCCGGATTAACGTTAACGTCGAGAAGGAAAGCAGGGAGGAAGACGTAGGAAAGAAGAAGAGACGCGAGGGGGTGCCCGTAAAAGGCAGGATAACCCAGGGCGTTATGCTTTCCAGGCTCGATGAAGGCGACAGGGTGGTCTCCATTGCACTTGTAGAGACGGAGAACCCGGAGGAACAGGCTGCCAAGGAGACCAGGGCGGTCGCCAAGGTGCCTCCCAAGCCCCTGGTTACAGGCCAGTCTGAATTGCCCTTTGTAGCGTAAGCGGGTATTTATGCAGGGCGGGTTTCCTCTATATATCCGGGGCGCCGGAGAATCCGGTTTGGATTAAATAATGAAGCTGATCTTTATACACGGATCGGGCGCCGTAGGCGCTATCTGGTATTTCCAGAAGCAGCATTTTGTCGATGCTGATACCCCTGATTTGCCCGGTCACCCTGAGGGAAGACTTTGCACAAGCATCGAGGAATACGTCGATTGGCTTCACGGTTATATTCAGGAGAGGGGGTATAAGGATGTGGTGCTGGCGGGACATTCTATGGGCGGAGGCATCGTTCTCATGCATGCTTTAAAGTATCCCCGGGACCTTAAAGGCATAATCCCGGTTTCATCAGGGGCCAGGCTGAGGGTTTTGCCCTCAATCCTGGATTTCCTCAGGAACAAAGCGGATGACACGCAGGGGTGGATGGATGAGATGATAATTCCCCTGCACTCGACTGTGGACGAGAAGCTGCAAAAGATATTGCTGCCAAAGCTGAGAGACGTCGGCCCTGCTGCCCTGCTCAACGATTTTTTATGCTGCGATAAATTTGACATTATGGATAGGGTCGGCGAGATCAAATTGCCGGCGCTGGCCATAGTCGGCGATCGGGATAATATGACCCCGCCGAAATATACTCAGTACCTGGCCAGTCACCTGCCGGACTGCAGGATGGCTGTTATCGAGGGCGCCAGCCACCTGGTGGTCATGGAAAAACCGGACCAGGTTAACAGTGCCATCGAAGGATTCTTAAAACAGATTGCAACCTAGGCTATAAATATCATGATGAAAGGATCGCTTCGCCTGGCCCGCATAGCGGGAATCGACATCGGGATTCACTATACGTGGATTCTGATATTTGTCTTAATCACCTGGTCGCTGGCAGTATATTTCCCTGTACAGTATCCGGGGTGGACCACATTGACTTACTGGCTGACGGCTGTGGTTGCTGCCCTGCTGCTATTCGTTTCTGTGCTGCTGCATGAGCTTGCACACTCGCTGGTCGCCAAATCACGCGGTTTGCCGGTTAAGAGCATTACACTGTTCCTGCTGGGCGGCGTCAGCAACCTGGAGAGCGAGCCGGAAAAGCCCGGGGTGGAATTTGTAGTGGCCATCGTGGGACCCCTATCCAGCGTAGCACTGGCAGGAATATTCTGGGTCATCAATTTCTTGGGGTGGGCTCCCGACGGGCCGGTGAAGGCGACTACAGAGTACCTGGTGGACATAAATGTCTTGCTGGCGGCCTTCAACATATTGCCCGGTTTTCCGCTGGACGGCGGCCGTGTGTTGCGTTCCATCATCTGGGGCGCCACCAACAATTTAAAAAAGGCAACCAATATCGCCTCCACCGTGGGGCAGGTATTCGGCTGGTTGATGATAGCAGGTGGCGTATTTATGGCGTTGTCAGGCGAGCTGATGAGCGGTATCTGGCTGGCCTTTATCGGGTGGTTCCTCAACGGCGCCGCCGAGGCTTCCAGGCGGGAGCTGGAAATGCGCACTATGTGGCTTAACGTACGGGTTTCCACAGTCATGAATGACAGGGTGGAGACTGCCGACCCCAACTCGCCAATTGAAACTCTGGTTAATGAGGTTTACGTAAAGAAGGGCATACGCGTGGCACCCATAGCGGAAGAAGGACGCCTGCTGGGCATAGCCACGTTATCCGATATAAAGAAAGTGCCTGCCAATGAATGGCGAAATACGCCCGTTTCTACAGTCATGACGCGCATGCCGCTTCAAACCGTCAAACCGGATGACAATATGAGCGTTGCCGTGCAAATAATGGCCGAACATGGCCTCAATCAATTGCCGGTAGTTGTGGAGGATAGGATCGTGGGCATGTTATGCCGGGCGGATATCATTAGATATGTCCAGGTGCACTATGAGCTGGGGAAACGGTAGCCCTATTTGACGCGTGGTTTTCTTATGGTGAGCACCGGGCAGGAGGCCTGACGAACGATTTGCTCAGTGGTTGAGCCAGATATGAATCTACGCCAGCCGGACAGGCCGTGTGTGGCAATCACTATCATATCAGCCGCCTTTTCGCTGGCATAGCGCAGGACTTCTCCTGAGGCGTTTCCTATCAAGACCTCGGTCACAACGTTTGCTCCGCTGTTAAGCTTTTCATCAACCAGCGCCTTGAGGGACTTTTTGGCCTGCATTTCAAGCTCCTGTTGGTAGGAGGCGACGTTGAAACTGGCGGACTCAACACCTATAGGGGCTTCAACTATCGGCACCAGGGGTACCACATTGACCACATGCAGGGTTGCTTTAAAATAAGCCGCCAGTTCGTCGGCAGCTTTGAGAGCTTCGAAAGAAGGTTCACTGAAATCGGTTGGGCAGACGATATTCTTAATTGGCAGCATTTCTAATTTCCCCTCCCGCAGATGATTTTGACGCAAATTGAAAGCATCATCAGGTCCTTCCATGTAACCCTGTCTGCAGTTATTATTTATTTCGATGTTATATTTACATCACCTTACTAGGGTTGTCAAGAGGTTTGCGTATATATTTTTTAACTTCACTGATGTATAATCGAATAAATATAGCAGGTTTAAACGCATATAAATGCAACAGAGCTTTCTCTGTCCGCGTTGCAACAGTTTATCCTATCTGGGACAGCGTTTTTGCGGCTATTGTGACCTTGCCTTCCTTTATACCTGCGATGTATGCGGATTTGAGATAATACCCGGCTGTAATTTCTGCGGCAGTTGCGGCACCAAACTAGAGTGGGTGGAAAGTACAACTCAACCGGCCGCACCCCCNNCCCGCCCCGGAATTCCGGCCCCAAGCGCCCGCCGCACCATCCCAGCAAGTGCCGGCCGAGCCGACGCCCACGGAAAAAGCCGAGGCACACCAGGAGAGGAGCTTCACTTTGCTCAAGGATGGCCATTATACCCTGGCCATAGAAGAGCTCACCAAGGCCATTGAATTTGATCCCAGCAAAGCCATAGTCTACCTAATGAGGGGAGGTGCCTATTACCGGAAGGGCGACCATGACCTGGCGTTACCCGACCTGGATATGGCAATAGAGCTCGACCCAGATATAGCTGCCGCTTATTACAACCGGGGCAGCATCTATTACTACAAGAAAATGTTTGATAGAGCCATCTCTGATTTTTCTCATGCCCTTGCCATCGATGACAGTGACCCCGGAGCATACCACAACCGTGGCTGCGCCTACATTATGAAAGGGCAATATGATAAGGCCATCGCTGACATCACACAGTCCATCGAGCTCGATCCCAGCGACCCCCGCGTCTATAGCAGCAGGGGCAGGGCCTACATAGGAAATCAGCAAAGGGAGCAGGCTGTAAAAGATTTTCGCAAGGCGATAAGTATGACGTCCGATCCCGACGTAATCAGCAAAGCTAAAGAAGTATTGCGCGAGTTGGGCGAAGGGTAGCTTCTTTAACCAGCTAGTTTGGTCCGACCTCAGGAATTATCCGTATCACAGGCGTCACCGCTCTCAGCACCCTCGATCAGCGTAGCCTCGCCCTCAATGGGCGCCAATTCCTCTAAACCTCGCTCCTTCCGTATATCGTCGATCTTCTTGAGCGGCCGTTCAAGTTTATTCCTGCGAGTGGTTACAAGGTTATCGTATTCCTTTTGAGCGTCGGACAGCCTCTTGCCCATTTTGTCCATGCTGTCAACATAGCTCTGCCACTGTATAAGGAAGAAGTTGATCTGCTGGATGATCTCGTCGATCGCCTTCTCGGTCTTAAAATTCCTTACGGCCTGGTTGATCAGAACCAGGACCGCGTACAGTGTAACCGGCGAGCATAGCACCACTTTGTTTTGCAGTGCGTAGTCTATAAAAGAAGGATCGTTTTCGTTGATGAACCGGTAGATCTGCTCGTTAGGGATCAGGACCAGGACATAGTCAACGGTTTCGGGATTGATATAGTTACGATTGCAAACCTCTTTGACCCTCTGACGGGCATCCTTGAGGAAATCGTTCTTAAAGGCCTCGCGGTCCGTTTCAGAATCGGTATTGATATATTTCATATAGTTGTCCCGGGGGAACTTTACATCCATGTTCAATTTCAGCTTGTTGGGGATCATGAATGTATAGTCCGGCCTGTTACCCGCGGAATCGGCGGCCTGCTGCTTGACGTAGTTGATGCCCTCCACGAAGCCGATTTTCTGCAAGATATCGTCGGCCATCCGTTCACCCCACTGCCCACTGACCCTGGCATTGCCCAGCGCCAGTTGCAGCTTACCGGTAGTCTCCTGAAGCTTCATGGTTTGCTCGGAAGCTGACTGTAACTGCTGTGCCAGCTGCCCGAAGGCCTGTGCCCTGTCCTTTTCAAGGCTGGTTACCATCTCCTCAACGCTTTTAAGGTTATCCCTCACCTCTTTGATGGACTGGTCTATGAGCTGTTTCTTGGTATCGAGGTTCTTTTCACCAAGCTCCGTGTTCTTGGAAATGACCTGGTCAGACATATTAACCAAATGCTGGACGGAGGCCTGCATGGCCGTATCCGTAAATGCGGCCATGTTCTTCTGTATTTCGCCGGTCATAGCCAGCATATCCTGCTTATAATAAGGTTTATAAAGGCGCGTCACGATAAAGGTTATTACAATGCCCAGGATAAACCCGCCCAGGAATATCAGTCCGTAGATCACCAGATCGCTCATTTATTCACCGCCTTATTAATTAATTGAAGTCTTCTAAGCAGCATTGCATTATTATAGCCACGGCATCATATTTCCCCAGAGGTTCTTATCTATGCCCAGGTTGGCCCCGATCTTATACAGGGAAAACATCAGCACCACGAGTGCAATAGCAAAGATTACATAAGCAATGAGCAGGCTTACTCCCCACCACATCCAGGTTCGTTGCGTCTTTTTGAAATGTTCGATACTTTCCCATTTCTTCCGCTGCCAGGCCCATTCATTACCGTGGATGCCCAGGACGATATGCATGACAAGCTCGATAATCCAGCCGATCCAGGGTATTAAGCCAAGCAGGGCGATAAGGGATATCCAGACGTTATTGCCGACGCCCCAGATCCAGGTCGCCAGGAACCCGCCCCAGTTCCACCCCCTTATTTCCTCTGGCACCGGCGTATTGGGGCCCATCCCCGAGTTGCAGGCATTGGTCGGCGGTTGTCCGGGCCAGGCGCCTGTTTTCAAGCGGGACTGCAGGCACGTGTTGCAATAGTCACGGCCTCCTATGGATACCTTGCACTCCGGGCAAACGAACCTGCCGCAAGTACTACAAGCAGCCACGGCATCCCGGTCGGTGTGGATGGCACATTTCATCTCTATCGTTCTCCTGCATTTAAGACTATAGCTGTCTTAGAGGCTGTCACATTAATAATATCCCGTCCCCCGTTGTTGTATTGCCACGAGGAGCAGGCTCACTATTATAACGGCAATAATTACGATGAAGACTGTAATTGCAATAGTTAAGCCCCAGCCCCACATTGTCCAGGTATGCTGTACCCGTTTAAAGTGCTCTACGCTATCCCACCTCTTATTTTGCCAGGCCCATTCGTTTCCTTTGAAGGCCAGTACAAGTGGAATTACCGTCCATCCTAAAAAAGGCACAAAGAACAGGAAGGACCACCACACGTTGTTGCCTATACCCCATATCCAGGTCAATAGAAATCCACCCCAATTCCAGTCCCCCAGCGTGGCGGGAACGGCCGCTCCGCTGCCCATGCCCGAAGTATTTTCAGATGTTGTTGATGCCGGCTGAGCTGTAATAGAAGTCCCGGCCGCCACTTTTTTCTCGATGCAGGAGTTGCAGAAAATCCTCCCTTCATATTCAACCCTACATTCAGGGCAGACAGCGCTGCCGCATTCAACACATACACCCACGGCCTCGCGGTCGGGGTGGTAGTTACATCGCAAGGGGCACCTCCTTCTGGCTTATCCTTAGCTGTAAAGTCCGTATTAAATACAGTATATTCAAGCAGGCCGAATAAATCTACCCTTACGACCGGAACCATATGAAACAGCAGGAGGTCTACACAACTCAAACGACGATTTTATATAGCCGTTGCCCAAATCGATCACCGGTAATATACTAACCGCAGTACTAAAGGATCACAGCCGGAAATGAAGATTGGTGTAATCGCGGACACGCACGTCAGGCATTTTGCCGAGTTGCCACATAACCTTATTAGCGCACTATCCAGGGTTGATTTGATCATCCACGCCGGGGATATTGTAGCGCTGGATGTAGTCAGGGGACTGGAAAGCCTGGCGCCGGTCAAGGGGGTATATGGCAACATGGATCTGCCCGAAATACGCACTGTTTTCCCACAGAAAGATGTGCTTGACATCGAAGGCAAGAAGATTGCGATCGTACATGGAAGCGGTGGACCGTGGGACCTGGCGCAGCGCGTGGGAGAACTATTCACCGACGTAGATGCCGTCATCTTCGGCCACAGCCACAGGGCTTACAATAAGGTCATCGGCCGCGTCCTGTATTTTAATCCGGGCAAAGCCAGCGACTCTTATGGACTGCTGGAGGTAGGCCAGGAAATCAAGGGTACGATATACGAGGGCTATTACTAGGGGCGAGTATGGCAGAAGATTGGGAAAAATATAAGATATTCGATCATCCTGCTATTCAGCGCTTCCTCTTTTACCCGCGGCGAGACGATTACCAGGCCATCGATTCCGAGACTGTTTTGAACCTGGAGCTGCCGGTAAATGATGATATAAAGATATCCTGCAGCTTTTTCTTCGTAAATAAGACCGACCCCAACCTGCTATTCTTCCATGGGAACGGTGAACTGGCCCGTGAATACATGGAAGTCGGCGCGGCCTTTAACCATGTAGGCATTAACCTTTTTGTGGCAGATTACCGGGGCTACGGTAGGAGCGGCGGCAATCCATCCGTCAGCAGCATGATAAAAGACGCTCAAGGTGTATTTGGGGGCTTCAAGAAGACATTGAAAGATCGGGGGTTCACCGGCAGCCATTTTATCATGGGCCGCTCGCTGGGCAGCGCTTCGGCTATTGAACTGGCTGCCGGCTGCCAGGACCAGTTTAAGGGCCTGATCATTGAAAGCGGTTTCTGCGATGTAACTGATTTACTGGCAAGGATGGGCCTCAAGATGCAACCACCCGGACAGAGTGATTCTATATCACCCGGATTAGAAAGTCTGGCGAAAATCTCCCTTCCAATCCTGGTTATCCACGGTCAGTACGACTCCATAGTGCTTCTAACGGAAGGGGAAAAGATCTACAGCAATGTAGGGTCGAGGGATAAAAAGATGGTGGTTATACCCGGAGCCGACCATAATACTATCTTCGCAGAAGGCATGGATTTGTACTTGAAAGAGCTGTCGAGTTTCGTTGACAGGCTTAAATAGGCAAAAAGAAAAGCCCCCTCCGAAAAGAGGGGGCTTAACATCCCAAAATCTATTTCTCGGCTTTCTCTTCCCCGGTCTCGCCCTCGCCTTCCTTCTCCTCGGCCACAACTTCTTCGCCCTCGGCGGGAACAGCCACTGCCGGCACTTCCTCGACCACCTTGCGCATCTCTGCGACCTTGATAATCATTTGGTCGGGATCGGTGAGTACGGTAATTTTACTGCCGACTTTAAGGTCTTTAACATGTAATGCCTGTTCGGCTTCGGCCAGTCCTGAGACATCAACCTCGATATTGTGCGGCAAATCGTCGGGCAGGGCTTCGATCTGCAGAGAAGTAAGCGAGTGCAGAAGGGAAACGTTTTTGAGTTTCAGGGCAGGCGCTTCCCCGATAAATACCAGGGGTACCTCAGCCTTCAATTTCTCAGTCATCCTGACCTGGTAGAAGTCCACGTGGATGGGATCGCCGGTAAGAGGGTTGCGCTGCACGTCGCGGATAAGCACTTTGGCCGGCGATTCAGTGCCGCCTATTTTGATGGAGATCAGGTCAGTGCCGCCGGCCCTCGAGAGCAAATGGCTTAAGCGGCGCACGTCCACCTGGACGGGCATTGATTCCATTCCATGACCGTATATATTGCACGGTATCAGACCGCCCCTGCGCAGAAACCTGACTTTCTTACCTTTTACTTCCCTTTTTAATACTTCAAGCTCGAGTCTTCTCATCGTATCTCTCCAGAGTTAGTAACAAAACATAAAGGTTATCCTGTTTGAGACGTAAAGTCAAATTTAAAGTCAGCCTTTTAACAATTGCGCCCTGGCCTTGCATGAAGGCTGTTGTCCCTGCATGCCGCAAAGGTTGCAGTCAGCGAGGCGGCAATCCGGGGTCAAATCTCCCGCAGATATCTTCTTGTGCTCGGCTTTCAAGAAGGCCGTGCTCACACCGGATGCGATATGTTGCCAGGGCATTATCTCAGCAGGGTCACGCCTGCGGTGGGCATAAAAAGAAGGATCGATCCCGCATTCGGAGAATGCCTCATTCCATTTATCGAAATGTAAGAACTCGCTCCAGGTATCCAGCCTGCAACCCTTCTTCCAGGCTGTATATATAACGGCTCCCAGACGGCGGTCGCCTCTTGACAGTGTGGCTTCCAAAAGACTGGTCCTGGTATCATGCCAGGAAAGCTGAACGCCGCTGTGTCGCAGCCGATCCTGCAGGATGACGTGCTTTTTGTTTAACAGATCTTCAGGTTCCTGGGCTTCCCATTGGCAGGGTGTATGGGGCTTGGGTATAAAGGAGGAGACCGAGATCCTGACCCTGGGGGGCCTTCCACGTATGCCTTTTCCCAGCTTGCCGACCGATTCCACCAGGTCGGCTACGGCTACAACGTCCTCAAGAGTCTCGGTAGGCAGACCGATCATGAAATACAGCTTCAAGTTCATCCAGTTTTTTTCAAAAGCTGCCGCAAAAGCCTCCATCATGGACTCGTGTGGGATCCACTTGTTGATGGCTTTCCTCAAACGATCGCTGCCGGCTTCGGGGGCGAAAGTTAGCGTGGTTTTACGGCCGGCCGGTAACGAGTCGATTAGTTCGATAGAGGATTTATCCAGCCGGAGGCTGGGCAGGGATAAAGTAATTCCATCACCCGAGTATTTATGCGTGATAGTATCCACGAGATGATTGATGTTGCTGTAATCACCGGAGCTTAACGAGACCAGGGAGAATGTATTATAACCGCAGTTTTGTGCAAGGCAGTCGATGGCGCTGAGAACCTCGTCTTCCGGTAGTTCCCTGACCGGGCGGTAGAGAATGCCCGCCTGGCAGAAACGGCAGCCGCGGCTGCAGCCGCGCTGAATCTCAACTGCTCCCCTGTCATGGATAACCTCAATGAAGGGGACGACCGGCCTGGTCACCGGCCTGAGCCGCCTGGCTACCGACCGCCCGATGACAGGGGGAGCACTATTATTGGCCGGCGTCAGTGAGGAAAGAGTTCCGTCAAGATTATAGGTAGGTGTGTAAAAACTCGGCACATAAATACCGGGCAACTCGGCCAGATGACGGAGCAAATGGTCCCGATCCGTTCTATATGTACGATAAGCCTCTATCAGGCTTAAAACGGCATCTTCCGCCTCGCCGATGAAGAAGAGGTCGATAAAGTCGGCCATCGGCTCTGGATTCATGGCGCAACTTCCTCCCGCTATTATCAGGGGATACCCACCGGTCCTGTCCCGGCTGAATACGGGAAGGCCCGCCAGGTCGAGCATATTGAGCACCGTAGTGCAACTCAGCTCGTAGCCCAGGGAAAACCCTATGATGTCGAAATCCCGCAGCGGCCGATGGGTCTCCAGGCTATATAAAGGTAAGCCATGCCGGCGAAGTTGCTCTTCCATGTCCGTCCACGGGGCATAAACCCTCTCTGCCAGCACACCCTTTGCGTTATTTAATATCTCGTAAAGAATAGGGATCGCCATGTTCGACATGCCCACTTCGTAAATATCGGGGAAGGCCAGCGCCACATGCACCGGGACGTCGTCCCAGTCTTTAGGCATAGCATTCCATTCGCCCCCGGTGTACCTGGCCGGTTTCACAACGTTGCGTAAGAAAGCATCCTGGATATTTGGCATCGTAATAGACCGGTTCAATTATAGCGGTCGCCTTACGGGTGCACAAAACAATCAATAATTTGGGCTAATAATCTCACGATTTTTGGCCGAAAGTCGTTGACATACGATCGCTTAAAAGAGTATAAAATAAATGCAACACTGAAAACCGATCGTTTTTTAGTAGTTTTGACAGGGACAGGGATATGGTGCGGAAAGGCAATAAAAAAGACGTTAAGAAATCCAAATCCAAGATTTCCGTACAACCGGCCTCCCCTAAAAGCAAGAGGCCTAAAGCTTCCGCGCCCGCAATAGAACAGAGTGCACCTGCTCAGCCGCCGGTAAGCGCGCTAGTTGATTTGCTGAGCAAGAGTTCGATGGCGCTCTGCTTTTTTGACAGGGACGATAAGATTATATTCTGCACCGACAGTTTTGCCGCATTGACCGGATCGTCAATTGAATCATTGATCGGCAAAAAACTGAAGAAAAACATGTTATGGGGCGGCCGTGGGGGTAAGGATGAGTTTCAAGAGCTGTATAACAGGGCCAAAGAATCCGGCAAGCCTTTAATTATTGATGCACTGCGTATTAATTCGGGCAAGGGAGATCTCAGGATTTGTAACTTGAGCCTGATGCCACAGGCGGAGGACGATGGACGCTATGGCGGTAT
The DNA here is from genome assembly GCA_003142375.1 of Dehalococcoidia bacterium. Lineage (GTDB taxonomy): Bacteria > Chloroflexota > Dehalococcoidia > GIF9 > UBA5629 > UBA1162. The sequence goes on from PLME01000010.1 coordinate 113,996, forward strand.
GGGGCTGCTGATTGAAGATATTTCCGGGAACGCGTTGCCATCCGGCAGTGCCGATTTATTTCACAGGCTTTATACAGCCGCAGCGCAGCACACCGAGGCGCAACCGCTACTGGAAGAACTGGTTTGCATGCTCAAGGATTTCAGCCGTTGCGATTCAGTGAAGATATTGATAGTGGACCAGCCTGGGCATCCACTATTGAAAGCAGAAAGCGGCGGCAAGCCTGGGTTGTGGGATAAAGACCACTCGCTTTCGGCCGCGGTCATCAATAGCTTCTTCGTAAAGAAAGACGATAAATCAGATAGTTTATATACACAGGGGGGCTCGCTTTACCTCAAGGATGTAAATGCACTTGAAGGGATGTTGAGCAGCAAGTTAAAAGAACTGGTAGTGAATACATGCAACTCCTATGGTTTCAATTCCCTGGCGCTAATACCGGTTAAATGGGGCGACTCGATAAGTGGTTTCATACAACTGGCCAATAAAAACCGTGATATTTCAGGAGACACAGTTGCCACGGTGGAAAGTATTTCGGAACAGCTGAAAATAATTTTCGAGCGCATAGCTTTAAAACGCGAGATACATACACAGCGTGAAAGCCTGTTAAAACAGATGCACGGGCGCGGCGCTCACCTTGAAGCATTAAGCGAACGGCTCAAGCAGGAAGCTGCTGAACGCAAAAAAGCACAGGAAGAGTTGCAGATCAGGAAAGACCTGGCAGTGGCACTGACCGGCACAGAGAAAATTGAAGACGCATTGCAATTATGCCTGGATACTGCGATCAGTGTATCTGGGATGGACAGCGGCGGAATATACATTCTCGATGCAGCTACGGGCAGTCTGAACCTTGCCTGCTCGCGTGGGCTTTCAGATAACTTTACTGCACAGATTTCTCATTTGGATGCCTCGGAACCAAATACGGGACTGGTTCTGGAAGGCCGGTCCCGTTATTCCCCCGAAGTTATAAAGACGCAGGATGAGGCCCTTCTTCAGGCTGAGGGCATAAAAGGTCTGGCAATTGTGCCGGTTATGCATCAGGGCAAGGCAATTGCCTGCCTGGATATGGCATCGCATGTATTTGAGTCCGTTCCTCAGGCCACGAGGAGTTCGCTGGAAGCCATTGCAGTTGAGATAAGCTCCACTATAGCGCGGATCAGGGACAGGGAAGCCCTGGCAGAAAGCGAAGGCCGTTACGGTGTTCTCTTTGCACAGTCGAAGAATCCGGTCCTGGTTCTGGATGAATCGGGAAATTATATCGATGGAAATGAAGCTGCCCTGAGCTTCCTGGAGAGCTCGCGTGAAGAATTGCTGCGCATGAATGTGCGTGATACTTTACCTCCCTATTTGGATGATGAATGGCTGACAGGATATCGCAAAATCTGGGAAACGGGCGGACGGGTTGAGAGGGACTATTATGTTTGGGGCAAAATAAAGGTCATGGAGTTGACTATCACACCTCTTATGATAGGCGGCCGCAAAGCGATTATCGGTATCGGAACAGATATCACAGAACGTAAGAGGCTGGAGCAGGAGCTGCGCAAGAGCGAAGAAAAGCATCGCAGCATACTGGACCAGATGCAGGACTCCTGCTATGAAATAGACCTGGAGGGAAAATACACCTATGTTAACGATGCTATGTGCCGGGGCCTGTGGTATACGCGTGAGGAGTTGATCGGCAAACGGTATCGCCTGCTGGTGCCCGAGGAGGACCTGGATACGGTATACCAGGCATTCTACAAGGTATATGAGACTGGTATGCCTAATATTGGCTTTGCTCACAAAATCAGGCGGAAAGATGGGGCGGTTGGGATTGCCGAGTCATCGATTACACTGCTAAAGAATGAACGCGGCGAGCCGGTGGGCTTCTTGTGCATAGGGCGCGACATTACTCAGCGGATCAGTCTGGAAGCGGCGCTGAAACAGGCCGAAGAGAAATACAGCACCATACTGGAAGAGATTGACGAAGCATATGTCGAATGTGATTCCAAGGGAAGCCTGACTTTTGTGAATGATGCTGCATGCCGCCAGCTCGGTTATAGACGGGAAGAGTTAATCGGGATGAATTACAAAATATTTTCATCTCCCGACGACGTTCACGAAAGATTGGGCATATTTACCAAAGTTTTTCAGACCGGTGAACCTGTGTACTGGTGGCCCACCCAGATGATCAGGAAGGACGGGACCCGGATCGATGTGGAGAACTCTATTTTCCCCCTGCGAAATAAAAAAAACGAGATAACGGGTCTGCGCGTAGTGAGGCGTAATGTAACCGAGCAGAAGCGGATGGAATCCGCCCTCCGTGAAAGGGAGGATAAATACAGAACTATACTGGAAGAAATTAATGACTCTTATGTCGAAGACGACCTCAAAGGTAATAAGGTCTTCTTCAATGATGCGGCGTGCCGAAACCTGGGCTATTCAAGGGAAGAATTTGCTGGTATGAATTATTCGGTCTATACAACTCCGGACAAAATAGAGGAAGTATTCAAAGTGTACTCTGAGGTTATCAGAACGGGAATACCGGTTTACTGGCATCCTTTCGTTTATATGCATAAAAATGGGACCCAATCCTTTGTAGAAAGTTCCGTTTTCCCGCGGCGTAATGAAAAGGGTGAGATCGTGGGTACGAGAACAATTAATAGAAACGTTACTGAAAAAAAATTAGCTGCCCAGGAACTGGAGAAGAGGGCCCTAATGCTGGATTCATCTTACGATTCCATCATCGCCTTCGACCCGGAAGGCAACATTACCTACGTCAATGAAAGGGCATATAAGACACGTGGTTACGAGCGGGACGAGCTTCTAACCATGGACATACGGCAGTTAGTTGCGCCGGAGAGAATTCCCATTTTAGAAGAACGCCTGGCGGCAATTCTGGAGAGGGGTGAACTGGAATTCCAGACTGAACACGTCCGCAAGGACGGCTCTACCTTCCCCGTGGAAGGAAGGTCGCGTTTGATAAGCGTTTCAGGGCAGCAAGTAATTGTATCCGGGTATACCGATATCACCCTGCGCAAGAAGGCGGAGGAAGCGCTGGTTGAGAGCGAGGCACTATATCGCCTGCTGTCGGAGCACACGGCAGACGGTGTATTGCTATTGGATATGAACCTTAAGATTACTTACGTAAGCCCCTCCGTAGAAAAAATACGCGGCTTCACGCCTTTGGAGGCCATCAAAATGCCGCTTGAGAAGCATATCACGCCGGAGTCGCTCAAATTAGCATCTGAGTTGTTTTTAAAGGAGCTACCCAGGGTGGAAGCCGACCCTAACTACAATCCCGTCCCCATATTAGAGCTTGAGTATTACTGTAAGGACGGAACCACCATATGGACGGAAAGTAAGTTCAGTGTCATACGAGACCCGAGCGGCAGGCCGGTGTCCATACTGGGCGAGGTCTGGGACATCACCGAGCGCAAGCAGGCGGAGGGATTGCTCGTTAGGGAGAGGAATTTTTCCAACGCCATTATCGAAGGTCTGCCGGGCTTGTTTTACATGACCGGCATGGACGGTAAATTTATACGCTGGAACCAAAATGATTTGCAAGTGACCGGTTATACAGACGAGGATGTACCTAATCTGAATGCACTTGACATTATTTCGCCCGAAGATAGGAAGCTGGCATCGGATAAGATGCTGGAAGCATTTAATATTGGTGCCACTGATGCAGAAATAGATATCCTGACTAAAACAGGGGAGAAGATACCATACCACATTACAGGTAAACGTTTTTCCATGGGTGAAAAGACTTATTTGCTGGGCATGGGTATCGATATCACCGATCGCAAGAAAGCGGAAATGGCACTGGTTGAGAGCGAATCCAAATATCGCAGCCTGGTGGAAAGCGGAGGAGCCAGTATCGCTATCATAGACATGGAGGGGAAATTGGCCTTTGCCAACGATACCCTCTGCAGAATGGCCGGCTATTCTAAGGGAGAGCTTCTGGGCAAAACGTTTATGGATTTTGTGCATCCCGAGGATAGAGATCGGGATGCACAGCTTTTCCTGGAAGCGGTTGACGAGAATAAGACCGGGTTACATCTGGAAACGCGGGTATTGCATAAAGACGGGCATATTATCTGGCTCTATACCAGTCCAGTTGAACTGAAAATTAACGACAAGCTTGTAGGTTTCAGCGTCATTTTGCAGGATATCACTGAGCGCAAAGAGGCGGAGGACAAAATCGAGCGCCTGAACCTGGTGCTGCAGGCCATCAGCCTGGTAAACCAGCTTATTGTCAGGGAGAAGGACCCCGATCAACTTCTGCAGCTTGCATGCGACAGCCTGGTCAATACCAGGGGTTTCAAAAGCGCCGGCATCGTTCTGCTTGATGAGTCCGGAAATTTCGTGACTTTGACACAGGCCGGCTCATTGGACGGCCTTAGCGAGTATATGGAGGGCCTGATACAGGGGAACATTCCCTATTGTATAAAAAGCGCGCTTGAGCGCTCCGGTCCTGTGGAGATCGCAGATAAGATTTCCCAATGTGTAGACTGTCCCCTCTGGACTGCAGATCAAGACCATCCGGTAGTAAGCGCCAGGCTATGGTATGAGGAAAAAGTTTATGGCGTGTTAACGGTCTCGGTGCCTGAAAATATTACCCTAGACAAGGAAGAGATGGAATTGATAGGCGAGGTAGCAGGCGACATCGCCTTCGCGCTGCATAACATCGAGCTGGAAAAGGAAAAGAAAAAAACGGACGATGCCCTTCACGAGTCGGAAGAGCATTTCCGCAGCCTGGCCGAAGAGTCACCGGATATGATTTTTATCCACGATATGAGGCGAATTGTATATGCTAATAAGCTGTGCGAAGAGGTAATAGGATACTCGCGGGAAGAACTATATGCAGAAAGTTTCGATTTCATGAAACTGATTGCGCCGGAGCACCGGGATAGACTGCGGGAGAGCTTCGCCGCGCACGCGGAGGGAAAAGAAGTCCCGCAGGTTGAATATGCGCTTGTAACCAGTAGTGGCTCGCGTATAGATGCGCTCATCAACACCCGGCTGATCATGTATTCACAGAAGCCGGCCATATTGGGAGTGGTGACGGATGTCACCCAGATGAGAAGGGTGGAGCGTGCCCTTTTTGAGAGTGAGAACAAGTACAGGGTTATCCTTGAAGAAGCCAATGAGGCCTATCTCGAAATTGACGCCAAAGGGAATTTTGCCTTTGTTAATGATGCTGCCTGCAGGCACCTGGGTTACTCAAGAGAAGAGCTGGTCGGTTTGAACTATAAAGCTATAACCCTCCCTGCAGAAGTCCACAGCAGGGTAGAGATCTGGGCAGATGTTTTCCGTACCGGTACACCGCGACACAGGGTCGAATACAGGAACATACGTAAGGACGGCACGATCTATTACGCAGAGTGTTCCATTTTCCCGCTGCACGATAAGGAGGGCCAGATAGTCGGCCTGAGGACTGTTGCCCAGGATATTACGCGACGAAAAGAGGCGGAGGATGCGTTGCGCAGAAGCGAGGAAAAATACCGCACCATTATGGAAGAAATGGACGAGTCCTATGTCGAAGTGGATTTGATGGGCAACATAACATTTGCCAACGATGCCGTTACTCGCAACCTGGGTTATTCAAAAGAAGAATTTATGGGCATCAACTATAAAGTCTATACGCCTCAGGATCAAATAAAGGAGAAAGCCAGGATTTATTCGGAGGTTGTCAGGACGGGCACTCCCGTTTATTGGCAGCCGTTTAGCAATATACGGAAAGACGGGACACTATTATTTTCAGAGGTGTGTATCTTCCCGATTAGAAATGAAAAAGGGGAGATTACGGGGTTACGTACAGTTACGCAAGACGTGACTGAAACCAAGCTAGCTGCGCATGAACTTCAAAAGCGGGCGCTATTGCTGGACTCTGCTTATGATTCGATCATAGCATACGATAACGTGGGCAATATAATTTATGTCAACGAGAGGGCTTGTCAGACACATGGTTATGAACCTGCTGAAATGCAAAATATGCATGGGGTGGATTTGCGGGCGGATGAGGACGTTGCCGCCTGGGATAGCCGGATTATAGCACTGCTGGAAAAGGGCTACCTGGAGTTCGAAGCAATACACAAGCGCAAGGACGGCTCCAGCTTTCCGGTGAGTGGAAGGGCCCGTGTCGCGGATATAGCCGGTCAACCTATGATTGTTGTCGCTTACACAGATATTACCGTTCGCAAGAAGATGGAAAAGGCACTTGTGGAGAGTGAATCAAAATACCGCAGCCTGGTAGAAAGCGGGGGAGCAGGTATAGCCACAACAGACACATCGGGGCGGGTGGAATTTGTCAATGATACGCTTTGCAGGATGATGGGTTACTCGAAGCAGGAGTTACAGGGCCGGGATTTCAACGACTTTATTTACCCGGAAGACCGGGAGAAACTGCTATACATTTATCAGACGGAGATGCAAACCGCAGGAAAGAGCCTTCACATGGAGTTCCGCGCAGTCCACAAGGATGGACACATATTGTGGATGTATACCAGCCCGGCGGAGCTTTTATATGAGAATCAGGCTGTAGGATTCAGTGCCATCATACAGGACGTAACAGAACGCAAGCGCGCAGAAGAAACCGTCAGGCAGAACGAAGAAAAGTATGGACCGATCCTGGAAGAGATCGATGAGCACTATGCGGAAATCGATGCCAAAGGCAACTTCACATTTGTTAACGAAGCGATGTGCCGCTATTTCGGCTATTCAAGGGAAGAAATGATCGGTATGAATTATAAAACCTACACACCGCCGGAGAACCTGAAACAACGGCTTGAAGTATTTTCCGAAGTTTTCAAGACGGGAAAACCAACTTACTGGCAGCTGTTTGATGATATAGTCAAGGATGGGTCTAGGCGTCTGGTTGAGATATCCATTTTCCCCCTCAAAGATTATAAGGGTGAAATATTGGGGCTGCGCACCATCGGCAGGGATGTTACCGATCGAAAGCAGGCGGAAGCCAATCTGAGGGAGAGCGAAGAACGTTACCGCCTTCTGGCAGAGAACTCGCTGGATGTTATCTTCACGACCGATATGAACACGCAATTAACTTATATCAGTCCATCGGTTAGATATCTTACGGGCCTGAGTGCGGAAGAAATACTGACCATGCTCCGGCAAAACAAGCTGAGCGCCGAGTCGTTGGGGATTTCACTCAGGGACGGTCATCGTTTTCAACAAAGCCTGAAAGCCCTGACTGAGGACCCATCGCGTACAGAGGTCTTCGAGTTTGCGCTGAAGCATAGGGATGGCTATATAAATTGGGCGGAAGTCCAGATGAGTATTATGCGCGAGAAGTTCGGCCAGGCTGCTGGCATACTCGGCGTTGTCCGTGACATTTCGCAGCAAAAGAAGATGACCGAACGGCTTGTCAGCGCAGATCGCCTTGCATCGCTGGGAGAAATGGCGGCCGGCCTGGCCCACGAGGTTAATAATCCGCTCACGGCAGTAATGGGATTCTCCTACCTTTTACTACAGAATACGGATACCCCTGCCGATGTCAGGAATGATGTGGAGGCCATATACAATGAGGGCAAACGTGCAGCGGAAATAATCAGGAATTTCCTCACATTCGCCCGCGGGCAAAAACCTGAGAAACAGGCAGTCTATGTCAATGACATTCTGGAAGAGGTGCTCAAGTTGAGACATAACCAGATGGAAAACGAAAATATCCAGGTTAATCTTAGCCTCTGGGAAGACCTGCCGGCTATACAGGGGGACATTTCGCAGCTTCAGCAAGTATTCCTGAATATCATTTTAAATGCGGAGTATTTTATGTACCGAACCAACAGGAGGGGCAATCTCACTGTAAATACACAACTTGTCCATGGGAAGATAGTCGTGGTAATAGCAGATGACGGCCCCGGCATAGCCCCCGAGGCCATAAGCCGTATCTTCGACCCGTTTTATACCACGAAAGAGGTTGGAGAAGGGACGGGACTGGGCCTCAGCATATGCCATGGCATTGTAATGGGACACGGGGGAACGATCTTGGCAGAAAGCGTGCAGGGGCAGGGAGCGACCCTGACCGTAGAACTGCCCGTCAGGTAAATAAGGTATTATCCTCATTGTGTCCATTGTTGACAGGAAGCGAAACCCTATGATAATATTTTCATTTGTTGCAAACTTGCGCTAATATTTATTGGTTTAGCGCTTCGTTTGTATGGCCTGGATATTAATTAAGCCGGCTGGTTGACCCGGGATGTGGGCCAGATCGGGGAGTAGTCCGGGAGCAACTGGGTGGCTTTTTAATTTGCCGAAAAATAGAGAGTAAAACTGAAGGAATAGAATAGTATGCCGACGATAAACCAACTGGTTAGAAAGGGACGCCGCAAAGTGGGTAGGAAAACCAAAGCTCCTGCGCTGCAGGTTATATACAACGCGCTGAAAAACCGCAGCAGGAAAGGCGTCTGCTCACCTCAGAAAAGGGGAGTATGTGTGCAGGTCAAAACCATGACCCCCAAAAAGCCTAACTCAGCCCTGCGCAAGATCGCCCGCGTCAGGCTGACCAATCATATCGAAGTCACGGCATATATACCGGGTGAAGGCCATAACCTTCAGGAACACTCTGTAGTGCTTATCCGCGGAGGCAGGGTTAAGGACCTGCCCGGTGTCCGCTATCATATTATCAGAGGCACACTCGATGCTGCGGGAGTAGATAAGCGCAGGCAGGGCCGCAGTAAATACGGCGCCAAACGTGCAAAAGCACCCGCTGCCGCCGCAAGCTAATTATAACGGGGAGATGATATGTCAAGGCGAGCCAAATTTGTCAACAAAATAGTCAGCCCGGATCCCAAATATGGGAGTTCGGTTGTTGCGCGGTTTATTAATAAAATAATGTATAAGGGCAAAAAGGCCACGGCACAGGGCATTGTTTACGATGCTTTCGATCGTATCAACAAACAGTTGAAAACAGACCCCCTGGGCGTTTTTGAGCAGGCTATGAAAAATACAGCGCCCATGCTTCAGGTCAAATCCAGGCGTGTTGGCGGTGCCACGTATCAGGTCCCTATTGAGGTCACGCCAGAGCGCGGTGAATTCCTTGCTACTAAGTGGATTATCACCTTTGCCCGGGATCGCAGCGGAAGGTCGATGGCTGAGAAGCTGGCTGCAGAGTTAATGGATGCTGCGCAGGGTCAGGGTAACTCCATAAAAAAGAAGCAGGATACGCACAAGATGGCCGAGGCCAATAAGGCGTTTGCACACTACAGATGGTAACGACAGGAATCAGGGAACCCCGGCCTAAATCCGGCCAGGGTGCTAAGACAATGACAAGATCATTTCCGCTTGATAAAGTTCGGAATATAGGTATTATCGCGCATATCGATGCCGGCAAGACCACCACGACCGAACGTATTTTATTCTACACCGGCAGGACCTATAAGGTCGGCGAAGTGCACGACGGCACGGCAGTCATGGACTGGATGGTGCAGGAAAGGGAACGCGGCATCACCATAACCTCGGCCGCAACCACCTGCCACTGGCAGGAACACCGCATAAACATTATTGATACACCGGGCCATGTGGATTTCACGGCCGAAGTTGAGCGCAGCTTGCGCGTACTTGACGGGGGAGTGGTTGTCCTGGACGCAGTAGCGGGTGTCGAAGCACAGTCCGAGACCGTGTGGCGTCAGGCAGACAGGTATGGCGTTCCCCGCATATGTTTCATTAATAAAATGGATAGGGTGGGCGCTGACTTTCAGCGCACTATCGGCATGATTGAGGAGAGGCTTAAGGCTAACACGGTTTCCATACAGCTTCCAATAGGCAGAGAGAGTTTATTTGTTGGGGTAGTAGACTTAGTTGCCAACAAAGCCTGGATTTTCCCTGATGAAGTTACCGAGGACCCGCAAGAAACGCCAATACCCGACGATTTAAAAGAGGAAGCATCTCAAGCAAGGCACACTATGATAGAAAAGCTGGCCGAAAGCGATGACCAGCTCATGCTTAAATACGTAGATAACCAGGATATCGGCATAGAGGACATCAAAGCTGCCATCAGGCGGCTGACGGTTGCCAACAGGATCGTGCCTATTGTGTGTGGAGCTGCTCTGCGAAACAAGGGAATACAACTGGTGCTGGACGCCGTTGTCGATTATCTTCCGTCTCCCTTGAATAAACCGCCGTTGAAGGCGATCGATACCGTAAGCGGGCAGGAAGTTGCGCGACCAGCCAGCGATGAAGTCCCTTTCAGTGCCCTGGCTTTCAAAGTTGTATCGGATCCCTTTGTAGGCAGGCTGGTCTATTTCAGGGTCTACTCAGGCCGCGTGAAAGTAGGCGCTCAGATTTACAACGCCAGCAGGAGTACCAGAGAGCGGCTGGGCAGATTGCTTCTGATGCACGCCAATAAACGCGAAGAGATCGATGAAGTCGATACCGGCTGCATTGCGGCCACGCTCGGCTTGAAGAATACCTTTACAGGCGATACGCTCTGCGAAGCGGGTCAATCCATTCTTCTGGAAGATATTAAGTTCCCCGAGCCGGTTATTTCTATGGCGGTTGAGCCCAAGAGTAAAGCCGACCAGGATAAGCTGGGAGATGCCCTGGGCAGGCTGTCGGAAGAGGACCCGACTTTCAAAGTACGTACCAACGAAGAAACAGGGCAGACTATTATATCCGGCATGGGAGAGCTTCATCTTGAGGTCTTGATCGACCGCATGATGAGGGAATTCGGTGTGCAGGTGCGCGTCGGCAAGCCGCAGGTGGCTTATAAAGAGACGGTCACCGTAGCTGTTGAAGCGGAAGGCCGCTTTATCCGGCAGACTGGCGGACATGGGCAGTATGGCCACTGCTGGCTTAGAATCGAGCCCGGCGAGCGCAACAGCGGATTTAAATTTGTTAACGGGGTGCGCGGCGGTGATATATCCAGGCAATATATCCCTGCCATTGAAGCCGGCGTACGTGAAGCACTGGATACCGGGGGATTAAGCGGATATCCGTTGGTTGACGTTACAGTCACGGTTTTCGACGGCAGTGAACACGAAGTAGACTCTTCGGAAATGGCCTTTAAGATGGCTGGATCCATAGCTCTAAAAGAGGGTGTAGCCAAGGCCAAACCTGTGGTACTGGAGCCGATCATGCGGCTGGAAGCGGTGACGCCGGCCTCCTTTATGGGCGACGTTATAGGCGATATCAACTCCAGGCGAGGCCATATCGAAGGCATCGAGACCCACGGCGAAACATGTGTTATCCACTGTTTTGTCCCGCTGGCGGAATCGTTCGGGTACACAACAGCATTAAGGTCGCTTACTCAGGGCAGAGCCACCTCTTCGATGGAATTCGATCATTATAGCGAAGTGCCGGCCAGCATACTTGAGGAAATGTTAGCTAAATCAAAGGGTAGGTAAATGACCAAGCAGAAGATAAGAATTAAACTGAGGGGATATGATCACAGGTTGGTGGATCAATCTGCCGGCCAGATCGTTGAAACTGCCATCAAATCCGGCGCAGAGGTCATCGGACCGGTGCCGCTGCCGACCAGGATTGAGAAGTTCTGTGTCATCCGGTCGCCTCACATCGACAAGGATTCACGTGAACAATTTGAAATACGCACGCATAAAAGGCTGATCGATATCGTAGGCCCGACCAGCAAGACCATTGATGCTTTGACGCAGTTACAGTTGCCGTCAGGCGTGGAAATCGATATTAGATTATAGGATTGAAGATATGGCTGGCATACTTGGTAAAAAGATAGGCATGACACAGCTTTACAGGGAGAACCTGGAGATAGCCGTGACGGCTATTGAGGCCGGGCCGTGCTGTGTCACGCAGGTTAAAACGGTTGAAAAGGATAAATATAATGCCGTGCAGATTGGCTTTGGTGAGTCCAAGAAACTGTCCAAGGCTGAAAAAGGCCACCTCAAAGGGAACGGCGATTACAGGTATCTCCGTGAGCTGCGAATTGATGATGTAAAAGGGTACGAGGTGGGGCAAAAGATTGACGTGACCATATTCAAACCTGGTGACGTCGTACATGTTGAGGGGATTTCCAAGGGTAAAGGTTTTGCCGGCGGCGTGAAAAGGTATCACTTCCGCGGCGGGCCTAAGACCCACGGTCAATCAGACAGGCACCGCGCTCCCGGTTCAGTCGGGTCTACAACCACACCGGGCCGTGTATTCAAGGGGCTGCGCATGGCAGGACATATGGGCGCCCGCAAAGTAACGGCACGCAATATCGAAGTGGTGGAAGTCGACCAGGCAAAGAATATAGTTTTACTCAAAGGCGCAGTACCAGGCGGCAAAAACGGATTACTGCTAATAGAGAGCGCCGCTTAAGGGCTATTGTGATGGATTTAGAGGTAATTAATTTAAAAAGCAAAAAGGCTGGCAAAATAAGCGTCAGTGATTATGTCTTCGGTCAGACTGTGAACGAAGCGGTAGTTCACCAGGCGCTGTTGGCGCAGCTTGCCAATCGCAGGCAGGGTACCGCCGATTCACAGACGCGGTCCGACGTACACAGAAGCACCAAGAAAATGTACGCCCAGAAACACACGGGCAGGGCAAGGCGGGGCAGTGCGACCTCCCCATTATTGAAGGGAGGCGGAGTTGTTTTCGGCCCGCACCCTCGCAGCTATCGGCAGGACATGCCTAAAAAGATGCGCCGGCTGGCTTTGCGAAGCGTACTATCAGGCAAGGTGCGCGACGGTGAGTTGAAGATTCTGGATAAGCTGGAGATCAACGAGCCCAAAACCAAGCTGGTGAACGAGATCCTGGATAGATTGGGAGTTGAGGGGACTGCCATTATCGGTGTGGCCCTGAGCAACGATTATATTACTATGGCCAGTTCGAATATACCGGGAATCAAGACCACCATGGTCTCGATGCTCAACGTGGCCGACCTGCTTTCTTACAAGATGCTTGTCCTGGATGTCGATGCGATAAGACGCATCGAAGAGATCTGGGATAAAAAAGAGTCGGACAAGAAAGAAGAGAAGGCAGCATAGATTTCTAAGAGGATTAATGTAAGTTTATGGATATATATGAAGTGCTTCGCAGGCCGCTCGTAACTGAGAAGAGCACCCGCCTCTCTGAGGAGAGCAAATACGTCTTCGAAGTGAATAAAAAGGCTAACAAAGGCGAGGTAAAGAAGGCGGTGGAGAAGGCTTTTAAAGTGGGCGTGGTGAATGTCAATATTATCCAGGTGCCCGGCGAAACTAAGAAACTGGGCAGGCGAGAGGTAACCAGCCCGCGCTGGAAAAAAGCAATCGTAACACTCAAAGAAGGCGATAAAATACAGCTCTTTGAGGGAGTGTAAGATAACAGGAGTAGAAATTGGGTTCTGTTATAAAGAAACGCAAAAAGAAGATGGCGAAGCATAAGCATCGTAAGCTCTTGAGAAAGAACCGATGGCAAAGACGTCATCCGTAAAAAGCTAGGAGTAGTTAGATTTGGCTTTAAAGATATTTCGCCCTACATCTCCCGGCCGTCGCGGAATGGTAAAGATATCGTTTGATGATATCACCAAGACCGAGCCGGAAAAGTCGCTGCTGGTTCCTCAGAAGAGAAAGGCCGGAAGGAACAGCAGGGGCGTTATTACAACGCGCCACAGGGGCGGCGGCGCCAAACGCAGGACACGAATCATAGATTTTAAACGCGATAAGCTCGGCGTTCCGGGTAAAGTGGCTGCAGTCGAGTATGATCCCGGCCGCTCCGCCCGCATAGCCCTGATTTTCTACGCAGATGGCGAGAAACGCTATATGCTGTGCCCCCTGGGACTGGGCGTCGGCGATTTAATCTTGGCGGGTGCGGATGCTGAAATTAAGCCTGGGAACAATTTGCCGCTGGGGAATATCCCCTCGGGCACCATGATACATAACCTGGAGTTCGAACCCAATAAGGGCGGACAGATAGTCAGAAGCGCCGGCACGGCTGCCCAGTTGCTCGGCCGCGAGGATAAATATGCCACGGTGCGCTTGCCCTCCGGAGAGGTAAGGCGGTTTTTGATCGAGTGCCGGGCCACTATCGGCCAGGTAGGCAACCTGGACCACCAGAATGTTAAATCAGGCAAAGCAGGCCGAATAAGGCTGCTAGGACGGCGGCCCAAGGTCAGGGGTTCAGCCATGAGCCCGCGTGACCATCCGCATGGAGGCGGCGAAGGCAGATCACCGCGCGGTATGGCCCCCAAGACACCACAGGGTAAACCGGCTTTGGGCCACAGGACCCGCACCGGAAAGCCTTCGGATAAATTGATTGTCAGGCGCAGGTATGCCGATAAATAAAGAGGTAAAGTAAGTATGTCACGTTCAGCGAGAAAGGGCCCATATTGTCATCCCAAGCTGCTGAAAAAAATTGAGGCGCTTAATAAAAAGGGCGAGAAACAGGTCATTAAGACCTGGGCCCGCTCTTCCACCGTTATGCCCGAAATGATCGGTCATACGATCGGTGTGCATGATGGAAGGCGCCACGTGCCCATTTTCGTGACTGAAAATATGGTCGGACACAAGCTGGGCGAGTTTGCCATAACGCGCACATTCCGCGGCCACGTCGGCAAGGCAACCGCAGCGCCAGCGCCGGTTAAGAAGCCGTAAGCAGGTAGAAAATGAGAGTAGGAGCAGTAGTTAAAGATTTAGGCATACCGCCCCGCAAGGTAAGGCTTGTGGTGGATATGGTGCGCGGTAAAAAAGTGGAAGACGCCATCAATATTCTTAAATTCACCCCCACGCCCGCAGCCAAGGCTGTCGCCAAGCTGATTAAATCTGCCTCGGCCAATGCCGAAAATAACTTTCAGATGGACCCTGCTGAATTAAAAGTAGTTTATATTGCAGCCGACGAAGCCCGCACGCTTAAAAGGTACAGGCCTCAGTCCAGGGGCCGCTATAGCCCCATATTGAAGCGGGCCACGCATGTCAAGGTTTTGGTTTCCGAGGAGGAAAAATAATTGGGACATAAAGTACACCCCTACGGTTTCAGGATCGGAGTCGTACGCGGCTGGAAGGCCAAATGGTACGATGAAAAACATTATATGGAAACCCTGCATGATGACCTAAAGCTGAGGAGGGCCATCAAAGAAAGGCTGCGCGAGGGGGCGGTAGCCAGGGTGGAGCTCGACCGTCAGGGGAACGATATATTAGTTACAATATTCACCGCCCGTCCCGGCATCGTGATAGGCAGGGGCGGACAGCGGGCCGAAGAATTGAGATCTGAATTGGAGAGGACCTGCGCCAGGAAAGTTAAACTATCCATCAAGGAAGTCGAACAGCCTGAGATCGAGGCCGCGCTGGTTGCGCGCAATATTGCTGACTCGCTCGAAAGGCGTGTTGCTTTCAGGCGTGCCATGAAACAGGCAGCTTTTAAGACCCGGCAGGCCGGGGCAAAGGGTATTAAGATCAGTTGTGCCGGAAGGCTGGGCGGCGCTGAAATCGCCAGGCGGGAAACCATTCACGAAGGCCAGTTGCCGCTGCATACTTTGAGCGCGGATATCGATTACGGTTTCGCTGAAGCCGCAACCACCATGGGCAATATCGGCGTTAAAGTATGGATTTATAAGGGGCGAATTATACCTGAAGTAAGGAGAGAAAGTGTTACAACCGAAACGAGTGAAGTATCGTAAGTGCCACCGCGGCCACCTGCGTGGTAAAGCACAATCGGGTAATACGATTGTCTTCGGCGACTTCGGAATGCAGGCCGGTGAGGCCCATTGGATTACCTCAAGGCAGATCGAAGCGGCACGCCGTGTTATAGTACGTTACCTCCGCCGAGGCGGACAGGTATGGATCCGTATCTTTCCGGATAAATCGGTTACCAAGAAACCGGCTGAAACCCGTATGGGCAGCGGAAAAGGCGCTGTGGACCATTGGGTAGCCGTGGTAAAGCCCGGCCGGATGCTATTTGAGATCGGCGGCATAAAAGAGAATATGGCTAAAGAAGCGCTCACGTTGGCCGCTTATAAATTACCGATAAAGACCAGATTTGTAGCACGTGAGACCATTAAAGAAGAGGTAAAAGGTGAAACTCACTGAGATCAAGGCATTGGGAGATGCCGAACTGCAAAAAAAATTGGAGGAAGCTCATCAAGAGCTGTTTAACCTGCGCTTCAAGCTGTCAACCAGGCAACTGGTGAACCATCGCCAGTTACCGGCTGTAAGGAAAAGGATCGCCAGGATAAACACTATCATACGCGAGAGAGAGCTTGGCAAGAAATAGAGATGGAAAAAAACCGTAAAACCAGGATCGGTAAGGTTACCAGCAACAAGATGAATAAGACGGTTGTTGTGCAGGCGGAGAGCCTGCACAGGCATCCCCTGTATCACAAAGTTGTCAGGCAATCCACCCGCTTCAAGGCACATGATGAGAACAATGAATGCAATATCGGCGATGTGGTAAAAATCGCTGAAACCCGGCCGCTTTCTAAAGATAAAAGGTGGCGGATAGTGGAAATAATTTCAAAAGCAGATATAGTCGGCATCTTAAAAGACGATGTAGATCAGGGAAATCAGGAGAACTGAAGTGATTCAGACTTTAACCAGACTTAAGGTAGCGGATAACACAGGTGCGCGTCAGGTAATGTGCATAGGTGTGCCCGGCGGTACGCGCAGGCGCTATGCTACCTTGGGTGATGTGATCACCTGCAGCGTTAAACGCGCGATACCGGGCGGCGTAGTTAAGAAAGGTGAGGTGGTCAAAGCGGTAGTAGTAAGGATTTCCAACCATCACCACAGGCCGGACGGTTCCTACGTGCGCTTTGACGATAATGCCGCGGTCATCCTGGATGATAAAGGCAACCCTAAGGGAACCCGCATATTCGGACCGGTGGCGAGGGAGCTGAGGGACAAGAATTTTATGAAAATAATTTCACTGGCACCAGAGGTGCTCTAAAAATGAAGATACGGAAGAATGATAACGTCCTTATCATAGCAGGCAAGGACAAGGGTAAAAAAGGCAAGGTGCGCAAGGCTTTACCGGATAAGAATAGCGTAATCGTTGAAGGTCTGAATTTAATTAAGCGGCATTCCAAGACCAAAGGCAAGACCAGGCAGGCAGGTATTATCGAGATGGAAGGGCCCGTCCACATTTCCAATGTCATGGTGATCTGCAACAAATGCAATAAGCCGGCCCGTGTCGGCTCCAGGATACTGGACGACGGTAAAAAGGCCAGGTTCTGCCACAATTGCACTGAGATTATTGATTAAATAGAGGTAACCCGATAGATGGTAAGGCTAAAAGACAGATATACAAAAGAGATCGTGCCGCAGCTGATTAAGAAGTTCGGCTACAGGAACATTATGGAAGTTCCCAGGGTCAACAAGATCGTCCTCAACCTGGGCATGGGCGAATCGCTGTCCAATCCCAAAGCCATGGAAGCGGCCGAGAAGGACCTGACCTCCATTGCGGGCCAGCATCCTGTGGTTACCAAGGCCAAGAAGTCCATTGCTGCCTTTAAATTGAGGGCGGGCGTTCCCATCGGCATGATGGTAACCCTGCGCGACAAGAGGATGTATGAATTCCTCGACAAGCTGGTAAGCGTGGTCCTGCCCAGGATCCGCGATTTTCAGGGCGTACCCAGGGACGCATTTGACGGCCAGGGCAATTACACGCTGGGCATGAAAGAGCAAATTGTCTTCCCCGAGATAGAATATGATAAGGTCGACAAGACCAGGGGAATAGAAATTACGATTGTGACAAGTGCCAAGACAGACGAGGACGGCAGACGGTTGCTTGAAGCAATCGGCATGCCTTTTAAGAAAAATTAGTAAGGTAAAGTAATGTCAAAACTTTGTAAGATGGTTAAAGCAAGCCGACCCCCGAAGTACAAGGTGCAACAGCACAACCGTTGCAAGCTGTGTGGAAGGCCAAGGGCCTACATAAGGAAATTTGGCATTTGCCGCATATGCTTCCGCACGCTGGCCTTGAACGGTGAATTGCCCGGGGTACAGAAATCCAGCTGGTAATATAAGTAGACGGAGTTGTTTATCAATGGTTACTGATCCGATAGCCGATTTATTGACTAGGGTTCGCAATGCCGCCATGGCGCGCCACGACAGCGTGCTGGTGCCTGCTTCCAAGATGAAAATTGCGATGACCAAAATCCTCAAGGACGAGGGATTCATCGCCGATTACTCCATCACTAAAGGCGAAACTCAGCGCGTGATTAAGATCACACTCAAATATATTGATAAACAGTCGGCTTTCATCGGATTGGAACGCGTGAGTAAACCCGGGCTCAGGGTCTACAGCGGCAAAGGAGAAATACCGAGGGTATTCGGCGGCCTGGGCATTTCTATTTTATCTACGTCCAAAGGGATTATGACCGGCCAGGAAGCCTGGAAGAATAACCTTGGCGGCGAAGTATTATGTTATGTATGGTAATTGAACTCAGAGAGGTGAATCTGTGTCTCGTATAGGACGAATGCCCGTAGTCATCCCTGCCGGGGTTAAGGTTAAAATCCAAGGCAGGGAAATTACTGTTGAAGGAAGCAAGGGTAAATTGACCCGCGAGTTTCATCCTGATATTAAAGTTGCTCAGGAAGATGGAAAACTGGTAGTTACGCGGTCCAGTGATAACAGACTGCAGCGTTCCCTGCATGGCTTGACCAGGTCGTTGTTGAACAATATGGTTGAAGGCGTAACCAAGGGATTTGAAAAGAACCTAGAGCTGAGCGGTGTCGGCTACCGTGCGCAAAAGGCCGGCAACAAGCTGACATTGCAGATCGGATACAGCCACCCGGTGGAATTCGATCAGCCCAAGGGCATTGATATAACCGTTGACGGCACAACCAAGATACGCATTTCCGGTATCGATAAAGAGCTGGTAGGCGAAACGGCGGCTGAGATAAGAAGGATACGCATTCCCGACGCATATAAGGGTAAAGGTGTCAAATACGCCGGCGAACGTCTGCGCCTGAAGCCGGGTAAAGCAGGCAAGACCGCTACCAAAGGGAAATAAAAATGGCTAAAGTTAGTTCGAATATAGCAAGAAAAAGGCGCCACGCACGCATAAGGGTCATGGTTTCCGGTACGGCGGTCAAGCCCAGGCTGTGTGTGTTCCGCAGCCTCAGCAACATCCATGCGCAGATTATCGACGACGCCAGCGGGGTAACCCTGGCCTCGGCGGACAGCCTTAATGCCAAGATAAAGGAACAGCTCAGCGGTAAAAACAAAACGCAGGTGGCTGAACTGGTCGGCTCTGAACTGGCCAAGAATGCCCAGGAGAAAGGGGTAAGCCAGGTTGTTTTTGACCGGGGTGGCTATAAGTATCAAGGCAGGGTAAAAGCCCTGGCCGAAGCGGCCCGCAAAGCCGGGTTAAAATTCTGAGGATTTAAGTATGAAAGCATCGACAAGAATACATTTACCCAAGCCGAGGATCGATACCAGTGAAATGGAGTTTACCGAGAAGCTGGTCTCGCTGACCCGCGTTACCAAAGTCGTGAAAGGCGGTAAAAATCTGCATTTCCGTGCCCTGGTGGTGGTCGGTGACAGCAAAGGACATGTCGGAGTGGGACTTGGGAAGGCCCGGGAAGTCCCCGAAGCCATCCGCAAAGCCGGTGTAGCTGCTAAGAAGAACGTAATCGGCGTGGTATTCAGGAATACCACCATCCCGCATGACAGCCTTGCCAAATTCGGCGCTGCAAGGGTCTTGGTAAAGCCTGCTTCCCCCGGCACAGGGGTTATTGCCGGCGGCGGTGTGCGCGCAGTGGTCGAGGCAGCCGGGATCAAAGATATTTTGACTAAATCACTTGGCTGCTCCAACCCGGTTAATGTTACTAAAGCTACTATGCTTGCTTTGGCTAACCTGAGGAATCCCGCGGAAAGCATCAAGAGACGCAAGGGACAGTCGGGAACAGAGGAGAGTTAATCCAGTGGCTAAAATACGCATAAAGTGGATAAAAAGCGATATAGGGTATCCGAGCGACCAGAAACGCACGCTTAAAGCCCTTGGCTTTCACAGGCTGAATGAGACGGTCGAAAAAGAGGATACCCCCGTTATCCGGGGTATGATTACCAAAGTTAACCATATGTTATTGATAGAAGAGAACGAGAATGGATCAAAGTAATTTAAAGCCCCCGGTAGGGGCCAAACACAAGAAGAAACGTGTCGGTTGCGGTGACGGCAGCGGGCACGGCACATTCTCTACGCGCGGATGCAAAGGGCAGAAGTCGCGCTCCGGTCGTGATCTGCGCCCCGGCTTTGAAGGCGGGCAGCTTCCGATCATCAAACGGTTGCCCTGGACCAGGGGCTTTACCAATGTGGCTAAAATCCAGTATAGCGTGGTAAATGTAGGCGATTTAAGATTGTTTGACGCGGGTTCGGAGGTCAGCCCCGAATCCATGCTGAATAAAGGACTGGTTAAATCGATCAAGTTTCCGGTCAAGATACTGGGCAACGGGGAGCTTGAAAGGTCTTTAACGGTCAAAGCCAATAAATTTTCTGTAACTGCAAAGACTAAAATAGAAGCAGCGGGTGGCAAGGTAGAGGAGATCTAATATGCCGCAGACACAATCCAGGCCTCGCCTGATCCAGGCAATGATCGATGCGTTTTCACTGCCTGATTTGAGGCAAAAACTGCTGTTCACCTTCGCCATGCTGGTGATATTCAGGTTTGTTGCCCACGTGCCGATCCCGGGCGTAGACGTGGCAGCGCTGCAGCAGATATTCCAGCGCAGTCAGCTGCTGGGCATGCTCGACCTGTTTAGCGGCGGCGCCATGAGGTATTTCAGCATTGCTGCCATGGGCGTATATCCCTATATTACTTCATCGATTATTATGCAGTTACTGGTGCCTGTTATCCCGGCTCTGCGCAAGCTCTCAGAAGAGGGAGAAGCGGGCAGGAACAGGATCAACCAGGTAACCCACTGGCTTACCATTCCGCTGGCCGCCCTGCAGGGCTTCGCCCAGTTGCAGCTCCTGCGCAGCCAGGGTGGCGTACTGCCCACGGGACCACTTGAAACAACAGCTATCGTTATATCATTGACGGCCGGCACCATGTTCCTGGTCTGGCTCGGCGAGTTGATTACGGAAAGGGGCATAGGGAACGGCGTTTCGATTATCATTTTCGGCGGCATCATCGCCCAGCTTCCTACCCAGGTCGGCGGCGGGTTCGTCTCGGCGCAGAGCAACTGGATCGGTATAGCGGTCTTTGCAGTGCTGGCCCTGGTGACTGTGGTAATGATAGTAATTTTCACCGAAGGTCACCGCCGTATACCGGTACAGTACGCAAGGACAGCCTTTAAAGGTGGCAAGATGTACCGCCAGGCCGGTTCTACGTATGTTCCCCTCAGGGTGAACATGGCAGGCATGATACCGCTGATCTTCGCCATGTCCCTCTTGATTTTCCCAGGCACCGTAGCCAGCTATTTTGCAGCTCCCAATGGGCAGGAGCCCAATTTTGCTAATACGATCATGTTGTGGTTCAACCCCGCTACGGCATTGCCCATCGGCCTGTTTTACTGGGTGTTTTATTTTGTGCTGGTGGTTGCCTTCACCTTCTTCTATACCATGGTTATATTTGAGCAGATGGACCTGGCCCGCACGTTGCAACGGCAGGGCGGGTTCATACCCGGCGTCAGGCCCGGGAAGCCCACTACGGACTATTTAAACGGCGTCATCAACCGGCTGACATGGGGCGGCGCCATCTTCCTGGCCGTCGTGGCCATAATGCCGTTCTTTGCCAGGTCACTTACCGATGTGGCCAATATGACTCTTTCGAGCACCGGCATCTTGATCGTAGTCGGTGTGGCGCTCGATACAATGAAGCAAATTGAAGCGCAGCTCACCATGCGGCGCTATGAAGGTTTCCTAAAATAAGGAGGATTTGAAAATGTTCTTTATATTGCTTGGGGCGCCCGGGGCGGGGAAGGGTACTCAGGCAGATATTATAGTAAAAGAGATGTCCTTGCCCCATGTGGCTTCCGGAGACCTGTTCAGGCACGTCCTCAAAAACGGGACGGAACTGGGCAAGCAGGCCGAATCCTACATGAAAGCAGGCAACCTGGTTCCCGATGAGATAACCATCAAGATGATACTTGAGCGCATTGCGCAGCCTGACTGCAAGGACGGCTGCGTTTTCGACGGTTTTCCCAGGACATTGGACCAGGCCAAGGCGCTCGACGCAACTCTTGAAAAGCAGGGCAAATCGATTGATAAGGCTATTTATATAGAGGTCCCTGAAGGCGCACTGCTCGACAGGCTGACAGGCCGTTTCGTTTGCCGCACCTGCCAGACCCCTTACCACAAGAAGAACTCTCCGCCCAAGAAAGAAGGTGTCTGTGATAAATGTTCAGGCGAGCTTTACCAGAGGGCCGACGATAAGGAAGAGACCATTAAGGAAAGGCTGAAGGTCTATTTTTCCCAGACCATGCCACTGCTTGATTACTATGAGAAAAAGGGCAAGCTCTTCAGGGTCAACGGCAATCAGCATATCGACCAGGTCGGCAAAGACATAGTGAAATTCCTGCAAGGATTGAAACAGAAGAAATAGATGACGATCATCAAATCGGCCGAAGAGATCGCTGTGATGCGAGAGGCCGGAAGAATTGTAGCGACTGTGTTGCAAAAAATGAAAGAAGCTGTGAAACCGGGTATAAAAACCAGGCAACTCGATAAGCTTGCCGAGGAAGAAATCGGCAGGTGGAACGGTGCTCGCGCTTCTTTTAAAGGCTACCATGGCTTCCCGGCCAGCGTCTGCGTCTCGGTCAATGATGAAATAGTGCATGGCATTCCAGGTAACAGAGTTTTAACAGAAGGTGATATAGTTTCACTGGATTTCGGTGTGATTTTCAGAGGGTTCCAGGGTGACGCCGCTATAACGGTGGGAGTCGGCAAGATCAGCCCTGAGGCCCTTAAGTTGATGGAGGTCACCCAAGAGTCCCTGGCAGAGGGTATAAACGCCGCACGTGACGGCGGCAACCTGGGCGATATCGGGGCCGCTGTACAGAGCTTCGTTGAATCCAAGGGCTACAGCGTAGTCAGGGAATATTCAGGGCACGGCATCGGTAAGGATATGCATGAGGACCCGCTGGTGCCCAACTTCGGCAGCACGGGCGAAGGCCTGAAACTGCGTGAAGGCATGACGCTCGCCCTGGAGCCGATGGTCAATATCGGAGGCTGGAAGACCAGGCTGAACAGCAACGGCTGGACCGTACATACGTCGGACGGCAGCCTGTCGGCCCACTTCGAGCATACCATTGCCATCAGGAAAGACCAGGCTGAAATACTCACCTTGCTGTAAACTTATTATGGATAAAAAAGAAGCTATTGAGGTCGAAGGAACGGTAATTGAATCGTTGCCCAATGCTACCTTTCGAGTGGAATTGGCAAATGGTCACAGGGTATTGGCCCATATCTCAGGCAAAATGCGCAGGCATTATATAAGGATACTGCCGGCGGACAAGGTTCTGGTAGAACTTTCGCCGTATGACTTGACCAGGGGCAGGATCACTTACCGGTTCAAGTGAAAACGAATGGCTTCTTTTGACATAAAGTGAATAAAGAGATATATTATTAAGCGGTTTTTTTAAGAAACAAGGATATAATCGGAAATGAAGGTCAGAGCATCGGTAAAAAAACGTTGTGAAAAGTGTAAAATAATCCGTCGTCGCGGCATTGTCAGGGTGATTTGCACTAACCCCAAGCATAAGCAGCGGCAGGGATAGGCACAGGAGTAATTTAAACATGGCTCGTATTTCAGGCGTAGACATCCCGAGGGAAAAACAGGTATTGTTTTCCTTGCAGTATATCCATGGGATCGGATCCAGCGTAAGCAAGAAAATCTTGACGGATCTGAAAATCGATCCTACCAAGAAGGTTAAAGACCTTACCGAAGAAGAGGTCAGTCATATACGCGAAAAGATCGACAAGGAATACAATGTCGAGGGTGAGTTGCGCAAAGAAGTCACCATGAATATCAAGCGGCTGATCGAGATAGGTAGCCGCCGCGGTATAAGGCACAGGAGGAACTTGCCCGTGAGAGGGCAGAGGACCCGCACCAATGCGCGTACCAAGCGCGGAGCCAAGAAGACGGTTGCCGGGCGCGGTCAGAAACGCGGAGCTACTAAGAAATAAAGGAGTAACCAGGTAATATGCCGCAGAAAAAGAAAGTTAGAACCAAAAGGCGCGAAAAGAAGCTGATTCATGAAGGTAAAGCCTTCATTACATCATCTTTTAATAATACTATCATCACTTTGACCGATGCCAAAGGCGGAGTTATTTCCTGGGGCAGCTCCGGCACAGCGGGCTTCAAAGGCTCCCGCAAGGGCACCCCGTATGCTGCGCAAATGGCCGCTCAGGGCGCTTCCGCCAAAGCGAAAGAACACGGTCTACGCCAGGTAGAGGTGTTCGTAAGGGGCCCGGGCAGCGGACGTGAGGCCGCTATCAGGGCTATTCAGGCATCGGGCATTACCGTAACCGGCATCCGGGACGTGACACCTGTTCCACATAACGGATGCAGGCCGAGAAAACGAAGGCGAGTATAAGATATGGCTAGATATACTGAAGCTTATTGTCGACTGTGCCGCCGCACCGGCACCAAATTGATGCTTAAAGGCCAGAGGTGCTTTGGCGAGAAATGCGCCATCGAGCGCCGCAATACACCTCCGGGACCTCACGCTTCCAGCAAGGGAAGAAGGCGATCCAAGGTATCCGATCACGGCATCCAGTTGATGGAAAAACAGAAGGCCAAATACACCTACGGCAGCTATGAAAGGCAATTCAGGCGCTTTTTTGATGAGGCCTCCAGGTTGCCCGGCATTAAAGGCGCCAACCTGCTGGTCCTGCTGGAAAGAAGGCTGGATAACGTTGTCTTCCGGCTGGGCTTCGCCGATTCAAGGTCGCAGGCCAGGCAGATTGTCAGGCACGGGCATATTAAGCTGAACGGGCGCAAGACCGACGTGCCTTCCTGTCTGGTTAAAGCGGATGATGTCATAGAATGGCGCAAAGAAAGCACTAAAAGCGAATATTACAAAATCCTGATTGAAAAAATCGAGGATAAAGATATACCAGCCTGGCTGTCTCTTGAAAAAGAAAACATGGTCGGCAAAGTGTTAGCGCTTCCGGCCGGCCAGGAAATAAGGACGAATTTTGACGAGAAAGCAATCGTGGAATTCTATTCACGATAGGAGGATTTTTGGTTCAAGTAGTTTTGCCAAAAATTGAGTGCACCTTATTCAAGGAGAACTATGGCAAGTTCGTTGCAGAGCCCGTAGAGAAAGGCTTCGGCGTAATCCTTGGTAATAGCCTGCGGCGCATCCTTCTCAGCTCGCTTAACGGCGCGGCTATTAATTCTGTCATGATCGAAGGGGTGACACAGGAGTTCAGCACCATCCCCAATATGAAAGAGGATATGATCGATTTCCTCTTGAACGCCCGTGATATCAGGATTAGGATCCTCTCCAAAGGAGCAACCTCAGGCAAGATGGTTCTCAATGTCAAGGGCAGGATGGACGTGCATGCCTCCGATATATCGGCTGTCGGCCCGCCCAATTTCGAGATAGTTAATCCGGAACTGTACCTTTGCACACTGGACTCGAATGAAGCCAAGCTTAACGTTGAATTCAATATTAAGGTGGATAAAGGCTATCAGACAGCCAGCGCCGGCGATAATGTGGGCATAATTGTGACCAGCGGCGGAACCAGCAAGGAGATATCGGTGGATGCTATTTACTCGCCGGTCACGCGTGCCAACTATTCGGTTGAGAGCAGCGGTCCCGGCCAGGGCGCCGGAAAAGAACGGCTGATTATGGAGATCTGGACGGACGGCACTATCGGACCGATCGAAGCCATAGGCGAGAGTGCAGCGATACTGGTTGAACAGTTCAACAGCTTTACCGGGCTGGCCACGACCATCGCCGAAAAAGAAGAGGTCGAGGCCTGGCAGAAGTCGATCCCGACCGATGTCTATAATATGCCCCTTGAGAAGCTCAATCTCTCCACGCACACCTATAACAGCCTGCGCCGCGGCGGCATAACCATGACCGGCCAGTTGCTGGAAAAGGGCCTGGACGGCCTGATGTCCCTGGGTGGGTTCGGCGTAAAATCCAGGGAGGAAGTAGAAGTGGCTTTGAAGGGGCTGGGAGTCGAGTTATCCGGTATCCCGATGGAAAAAGATAAAAAGAAGAAAGGGCGTGTAAACGATACAGGCTCTGAAGGTGAATAACTGATGAGACACAAGCTTTCCGGAAGAAAATTAGGAAGGCCGGCGGCGCACCGCTGGTCTTTGTACCGTAATCTGGTTACCGATCTGCTCAACCATGAAAAGATCACAACCACATTGCCCAAAGCTAAAGAAGCACGGAGCCTGGCGGACAAGATGGTTACCCTGGGCAAAGAGGGTAGCCTGGCGTCGCGCAGGAGGGCTCTGGCCTTTATCTTCGACGAGAAAATCGTGGATAAGGTCTTTACAGTTTATGCACCGAGATATAAATCGCGCCCCGGCGGCTATACCAGGGTATTGAAGCTGGGTCCGCGCGAAGGTGATAAGGCGCCCATGGCTCTTATCGAAATGGTGGAATAAACAACTTGTGCGCAGGTGGAGCTCTTTAATAACTTAAGAAAAATAGCCCTCGTAGTCGAATACAACGGCAAGCGCTACTGCGGTTACCAGTGGCAGAAGGGACAGCCTACAATCCAGGATGAACTGGAAAAGGCCATTCACAAGCTTACCGGGGAGAACAGGCGGGTTGTAGCAGCCTGCCGGACCGACACAGGAGTCCATGCCGAGGGACAGGTAGTCTGCTTCAGGACCGGTGCGGCGCTGATGCCGCCTAAATTTGTCAGCGGCCTGAATTTTTACCTGCCTGATGATATAGCAGTATTAAAAGCCGGCGTGGTCAGCGAGAAGTTTAATGTTATGAAAGATGCCGTGAGGCGGGAATACCGCTACCGGATATTGAACCGGAGGTCACGGTCACCGCTTCTCAGCGATTTTTATTTTAACGTAGGAGCCGATCTGGATATCGGCCTCATGCAGGAAGCCTGTAAGGTGCTTAGAGGCGAACATGATTTTGCTTCATTTGTTACTTCATGGGATAGGGAAGAAAGCACCGTGCGGCATATTTATAGAACGGGGGTTAAAAAGGAAGGCGATATCATCACCTTCCAGATTATAGCGAACTCGTTCCTGACACATCAGGTACGCAACGTGGTGGGCACCCTGGTCAGGGTGGGAATGTCCAAACTGGGAGTTGAAAATTTTAAGGAGATTTTAGAATCGAAGAAATTGAGCCTGGCAGGGCCGACGGCACCGGCGCACGGCCTTTGTCTGGTAAAAGTTACTTACGCGGATAATTCGGAGTTTAAATATGAAAACCTACGCACCTAAACTAAAAGAAATCGAAAGGAAATGGCACGTTATCGATGCCAACGGCCAGACCCTGGGCAGGATGTCGGCACAGATTGCCAAATTGCTCATGGGGAAGCACAAGGCGATGTTTGCCAATAATATCGATACGGGCGATTTTGTGGTCGTCACCAACGCAGCCAAGGTGAGAGTCACGGGTAAGAAAATGAGGGAGAAATCCTATTACAGGTACTCCGGGTACCCGGGAGGCATCAGGTCCATCACACTGGGAGAGATGCTTGAGAAACACCCGACCCGCGCCGTGGAGCATGCCGTAAAAGGCATGCTGCCCAACAGCAGGCTGGGGCGGGCTATGTATAAGAAATTAAAGGTCTATGCCGGTGACGAACATCCGCACAAGGCCCAGGTTGCCGGTGCAAAAGTATCTGACAAAGGGAGCGATGTTAAATGAGTGCAGCCACTTATCATAGAGGCACCGGCAGAAGGAAATGCGCCATCGCGCAGGTGAAACTGTCCAACGGATCAGGAGAGATCACGATCAACGGGAAGCCTTATCAACAGGTCTTTCCGCTGCTGGACCACAGGCGCATGATAGAGCAGGCCTTCATTGTGACGGACACTTCCGGCAAATATAACGTCGAGGTCAAGGTTGTGGGCGGCGGCATCACCGGCCAGGCGGGCGCCATCAAGCATGGCATCGCCCGTGCGCTGGTGGATACCAATGAGAGCTTCAAGGCCCCGCTGCGCCAGCATGGCCTTCTAACGCGCGACTCCAGGATTAAGGAACGCAAGAAATATGGCCTCAAACGTGCGCGCAAAGCCCCGCAGTATACAAAACGTTAACGGTAGCACACGAAGAGAGTTCAAATCCCCCTCCACAAGAGGGGGATTTTTATTGGGACTCTGCCAGGCGTTTTTTCAGCACGTCGATCTCAGGTACGGGGCTGGGGTCGATACCGTTTAGTATCGCCAGGTAGTAGCTGACCCAGTCTCCCAGCAGCACCAGGCTCATAACTTGAGTGAGCGGGTCGGCGCCTTCGCTGTCCAGCACCTGGTAAGCTATTTTGTTCTGCGTAAGGAGCTCACCGGTAAACTTGTAGCGCAATTGCGTTCGCAGGTTGATAGAGGGGCAGCGCAGGAAGACAACCGAGATTTTATCCATAGCCCACTTGGGATAGCGGTATCCAAGCACTGCATTGTGATCCAGCTCGGGCAAGATCTCGAAAAAAGCCCAGGCCTTGCCGTTCTCATTGATCTGTGTTTTCCAGCGGCGCGCCACATCGGAGAGCATTCCGGCGCCGTAAACGACGACCACCTTGCCATCGAGCGTGACGGCAACCTGCTTGGCCCTGTTTTTCTCCTGCGGAGCATCCTCCTGCCAACTTCGGCATAGCTCCGCCAGGGAAGTGACCATGCCCTTAACCTCTTCCGATTTGCTGCCTGTGAAGCCCAGGTTCTGCATAATCGCCATCAGGGGTAGCAAACTATACCCCAGGGCCGCCCTGGGCGGAGAAACGTGTTCTATAACGAAAACCGGCACGCCCTTGGTGCGGGCCAGCAGGGTTAACTGTCCCCCTGTGGAAATGGCCAGTTTTTTACATTTGGTGCCCAAAGCTGCAGTGAAGCCCGAGAGAGTTTCTTCCGTGTTCCCGGAGTAGCTGGAAGCTATGACCAGCGTCTTTTCATCGACAAAGGCGGGCAGGCCATAGTCGCGGTGAACGTACACTGCCGGCCTGCTCAGCGAGGCAGTCAGGGCCTTGAGCAGGTCGCCACCAATGGCGGAGCCGCCCATGCCCAGGATAACGACCTTATCGACGTCGGAGTAATCCGGCGGAAGGTTGAAATTGACGGCGCTGTTCCAGGCCTGCAGGCATTGTGCAGGCAGACCGGCTATCTGCTTCCGCATGGCGGATTTATCCAGGGTAGTATATAAATCGTGATCGTCCAAGTTCACCACAGTTCACACCCCCAGTATTTTCTGTCCATCCTGTATCAGCTTTTGCACCTCTTCGGCGCTGCTGCTTTCTGCATAGATCCTGATGAGAGGCTCCGTGCCGGAGAAACGTATCAATAACCATGCGCCGTCTTCCAGTTTATAACGGAATCCGTCGGTTTTATCCAGTCTGACCACCTTCTGCTGGCCGATTTTATCTATATCGCCCAGGGATGCTATGGCCGCCCTGGTCTTCTGAGTTGATTCCTCGGTGAGGTGGATGTCCACCCTATCATAGTAATGCGGCCCGACCTTTTTATACAGGTCGGCCAGGAGTTGGGAGGGTGACTTGCCCGTGCGGGCGATGTAATCGAGCAGGTAAAGGCCGGCCAGCATACCATCGCGCTCGGGGATATGCCCGCGGAAACCGTAGCCGCCGCTTTCCTCGCCGCCCAGCAGGGCGTTCTCCGCTATCATGACAGGAGCCACATATTTGAAGCCCACCTGGGTCTCGAAAACGGGAACCTTATAGAGTTCGCCGATCTTATACAACATGTCAGTCGAGGTCAGGGTTTTTACGATGGCGCCCCTCTCCTTGCGCACATCCAGAAAGTACATGGCCAGAAGGGCGAACACTTCCTGTGTATTGCGGTACTTGCCGTTCTCATCCACGATGCCGATGCGGTCGGCGTCGCCGTCGGTGGCGAATCCCACGGCCGCATTATCCCTGATAACCTGCCTGGCCAGTTTGCCCAGGTTCTTGCCGATAGGCTCGGGCTGGATACCCGGAAAGAGCGGGTTCCTCACCCGGTTAATTTCGTGGATCTCGACCTGACCGCCTTCGAGCAGGCTCTTAAAATAGCCGATGCCGGCGCCGAACATGGAATCAACCACTAACTTCAGCTTCCTCTGCCGCAACGCTTCCAGGTCGATGAGCTTACCCAGGTGTTTGGCATAGGCATGGTAAGGGTCATGAAAGGCGACCGACTTTTTCTTAATGGCGTCTTTCAACTCGATCCGGTTGATCTTGCCGCTGGACAGTGCTTCGTTGGTGTTTTTCTCTATAACCGAGATTACCTCGGTGGGGGCGCTGGAGCCGCTCTCAACCTTATACTTGAACCCGTTGTAATTGGCGGGGTTATGGCTGGCGGTTATCATGATGCCGCCGGCGGCCTTAAGGTTGGTCAGCGTATAGCTGGTTACGGGCGTGGGGGCTGTCTTGGAGAGCAGGATGACCTTGATGCCGTTGCCGGCGATGACCTCGGCGGCGGCCGCGGCAAAATCTTCTGAAGCGAAACGCGTGTCGTATCCGATCACCAGCCCCTTGTCGCCGGAGCCGGCGCTCTTCAGATAATCGGCCACCCCCTGTGCGCAGGCGCGAACGTTGCCAAATGTGAAATCCTCAGCAATAACGGCGCGCCAGCCGTCCGTGCCGAATTTAATACCGGCGGACATACCTTACCCCCTATATCCCGGCTTCAGCCTTTAAGATCTTCGCCTTGTCCGTTTTCTCCCACGGAAATTTAACATCGGTGCGGCCGAAATGACCGTACGAGGCTGTGGCACGGTAGATCGGCCTGCGCAGGTCGAAATACCTGATAATGGCCTCTGGCCGCATATCGAAATGCTTGTGGATTAACTTTAGTATGTTGGCATCGGAGATTTTTTCCGTACCGAATGTCTCGATGGAGACGGAGAGCGGGTGCGCCACGCCGATCGAATAGGCCACCTGCAGCTCCAGCCTCTCGGCCAGACCGGCCGCCACGCAGTTCTTGGCTATATAGCGTGCCATGTAAGTGGCCGAGCGGTCGACCTTGGTCGGGTCCTTGCCGGAGAATGCCCCGCCGCCGTGGCGGGCATAGCCTCCGTAGGTATCCACCAGCAGCTTGCGGCCGGTGAACCCTGTATCGGATACCGGCCCGCCCACTACGAAGCGCCCGGCGCTGTTGACGTATATTTTGGTGTTCTTATCCAACAGCGAAGCCGGTATGACCGGTTTGATGACCTTCTGGATTATGGTATGCCGTATGGTATCGTTATCCGGCTCCGGGTCATGATGGGCGCCGATAACGATGGCCTCGATCCTCTTGGGTTTACCATAGCTGTATTCCACTGTGACCTGAGATTTGCCGTCCGGCCTGAGCCAGGGTATTACATTCTTCTTGCGGGTCTCGGCCAGCCTCTGTGTCAATTTATGCGCCAGTGCGATGGGCAGCGGCATCAGCTCCTCGGTCTCGTTGCAGGCGAAGCCGAACATCATGCCCTGGTCACCGGCGCCCGTCAGATCGAGCTCATCAACCTTCTTGCCCCTGGCCCTTACTTCAAGCGCCTTGCTGACGCCGGCATTGATATCGGGCGACTGTTTCTTGATGGAGACAATGGTTGCCAGGCTCTGGTAATCGAACTGATAATCGGGCTTGGTATAACCGATCTCCTTGACTATATTGCGGACCACGTCCGGTATCTCTACATACGTATTGGTGGTAATTTCACCCAGTACGATCACTAACCCTATGGTAACCGCCACCTCGCAGGCAACCCTTGACTTGGGGTCGCCCTTGATCATGGCATCGAGTATGCCGTCGGCAACCTGGTCGCACAGTTTATCGGGATGGCCTTCCGTAACCGATTCGGAAGTGAAGAAGTATTTGGGTAAACTCATGAAAGTGTTTTTCATCGAAGCTCCTTGTTAAATTAAGTTCCCTCTTGCCAGCTGTTCAGGTATTTCTGCTGTTCGGGCGTAAGCTTGTCGATAGAGATGTCCATGGATTTCAGTTTAAGCCGGCCCACTTCGCTGTCTATGTCGTGAGGGACCGGGTAGACTTGCGCTTTCAGCTCTTTGCCGTTCTTGACCAGATATTCCAGACCCAGGGCCTGGTTGGCGAAGCTCATATCCATTACGCTGGCCGGGTGGCCTTCGGCGGCAGCCAGGTTGATCAGACGGCCTTCCCCCAGCAGGTAGATGCGCCTGCGGTCGGCCAGCAGGTATTCGTCTACAAAGGCCCGAATGCGCCGCTTGCCGGAGGACAGCCTTTCCAGGGCTGCGATGTTGATCTCCGTATTAAAATGGCCGCTGTTGGCCAGGATGGCGCCGTCTTTCATGCGGGATATATGCGCCTTATCTATCACATTATTGTCTCCGGTCACCGTGATAAATACCTCGCCGATTTTGGCTGCGTTAAGCAGAGGCATGACTTCGTAGCCGTCCATGGCCGCCTCCAGGGCGGAGATGGGGTCTACTTCGGTGACGATGACGTGTGAACCCATACCCTTGGCACGCAGCGCCACGCCTCGCCCGCAGTAGCCGTAGCCGCAAACAACCACTTTCTTTCCGGCCCAGAGTATGTTGGTGGCCCTGGTTATGCCATCGATGGTGCTCTGGCCCGTACCGTAGCGGTTATCGAAGAAATGCTTGGTTTTGGCATCGTTGACGGCGATGATGGGGTATTTCAATTTTTTAGCTTTGGCCATGTTTCTCAGCCGGTTGACCCCGGTGGTTGTTTCCTCCGTGCCGCCGATGATGTCCGGCAGCAATCGCGTCTTCTCCTTGTGGATGGTGCTCACCAGGTCGGCGCCGTCGTCGATTGTAAGGTTGGGCTTGTATACCAGCGCCGAGATGATATGACTGTAATAAGTCTTATTGTCCTCCCCCTTTATGCAGAACATGGGGAAGCCGAACTTGACCAGGGCCGCCGCCACGTCGTCCTGCGTGCTCAGCGGGTTGGATGCGCACAGCACCAGGTCGGCCCCGCCGGCCTGTAAGGCCAGGGCCAGGTTGGCGGTCTCGGTGGTGATGTGCAGGCAACCGGCGATGCGCACGCCTTTGAAGGGCTTCTCAAGTGCGAAGCGGGTCTGAATAAGCTTCAGCACTGGCATCTGGTGGCTGGCCCACTCTATGCGCAGCTTGCCCTCTGCAGCAAGCTTGATGTCTTTAATATCATAATTCATAAACCCGATATCCTCTCCAAAATCAATGGAATAATATTACCTGATGATTTATTTGTGTCAAGTATCAAATGGTTTCCGGCGGGCACTTCATCGACTTTTTCGAAGTCCTTTTTTAGATCTGAGAAGATCTCCCATCTTCCGTCCGATACCGAACCCTTCCGCTGCCTATCTTTAAGCCACTTTTTTATGTTCTTGTCATCCGCCTTGCACTCAACGACGAGAAAGCCGGCGCCGGCACTAAGTGCCAGCTCCTGCGCAGCCAGCCTGTCCGAGCGTTTCTTGAAGGAGGCATCCAGCACGACCGACCGGCCTGCCGCCAGCAGCCCGCGGGCACGCCGCAGCATCTCCTCGTAAGTTTTATGTGTGGATTCGGGGCTGTATAGCCCTTTGTCGAACTCATCGTAGTGCCGCTCGGTGGCCGGGACGCCTGCC
The DNA here is from genome assembly GCA_003142375.1 of Dehalococcoidia bacterium. Taxonomy (GTDB): domain Bacteria; phylum Chloroflexota; class Dehalococcoidia; order GIF9; family UBA5629; genus UBA1162. Next base: position 147,528 of record PLME01000010.1, read on the forward strand.
AGCTCCTTCCTGATGATGTCGGAGGAGAGCACAGTATAGCCCAACCCGCGCCCCGCCTCTGTTGCAGTCGTGGTCTTGCCCGATCCGATCAGCCCGGTCACTACGATGACCACCGGCCTCTTGTCGGCATATTTATGTGCGAGACTGAAATATAACTTCGCCTCGGCCAGGGTGGAGTCTTTGTCCTTGATATAGGGGTCATCGTATTTAAAGCAGGCCACCTTGCCCCTTACGTAGGCGCGGTAGCATTTATAAAAGTCCAGCAGGCCGGCGATGCCTTTATCCCCGCTGTCTTTCAAATAGGCTTCTAAGAAGGCGTTGGAGAGGTCGGCACGGCCGTAGCGATCGATATCCATGGCCAGGAAAGCGATCTCGGATGCCACATCACTGTAGCGGAACCGGTCGTTGAACTCAATGCAGTCGTAGATATAGATCTCATCGCCGAAACAGATATGGGCGGCGTGCAGGTCTCCATGACAGTCCCTGATCCTGCCCTCCGAAACGCGCCGGCTAAATACCTGACTGTTCTTCCGGAGGAATTCGTTGGTGTAGTCCCTGATGAAGCCGAATGTCCGCTCAGGTATGATAGGGCCGATATATTTTTCGGTCTGCGAGAAATTCTCGTCGGTGTTGGTCCTGATCATCTGCAGACTCCCGTAGCTGGCTATCTCCGCACTGGTGGCGGCTTTGCTGTGGAAGGCAGACATCAATGCTGCTACCTGCACAAGCATTTCCGGCGTGACCCCGTCCTTTTTAAGGAGCACATCCATCATGCGGTCCCGGGGCAGTTGCTTCATCTTGACCGCATATTCTATGGTTTCCCCGCTGCCGCCGATCTTTATACCATCTTTGGAATCCGTAATGGAAAGGACATCCAGATAAGCGCCCGGGCAGAGGCGGCGGTTGAGATCAAGCTCCTGACGGCAGAAATGCAGCCTCTTTTCCAGGGTAGTATAGTCCAGGTAACCCAAGTTTACCGGCTTTTTGGTCTTGTATGTATAGTTTCCCGTGAGGAAGACGAATGACATCTGCGTCTGCATCATTTCCACCCGGGCGGGATGATCGGGATAAGCTTCAGGCGTGAGTAAAGCCTTAACGTAGGGGGGTAAAGCCGAAGACATGATGCGTTATTGTAGCAGTTTTGGTACTTTATGTCAGAAAACTGCTACGCGTGATTTTTCTGCTCGGAATTGAGTTGGTCCATCCATTCGATCGATTTAAGCTGTTTTTCCAGCAGGTACCTTATGTTTTCACGCATCAGGTTCTTGATCTCACGGCTCAGGTTCCCGGTCAGCTTCACACGGCAGGCCGTGGTGAAGTCGCATTGTAGCCAGAGCCTCAGCACCTTGAGAGCGTTGACCGAGATAGTCCTGGCGCTCATGTCCGGGTAGCCGCATTCACGGCACAATGCGCCGCCCTGATGCGGGCTGAAGTAGTTCACCCCGGGCTCGAGCTGCCGGCTGCAGTTGGCGCACTTCTGAAGCTGCGGACGGTAGCCCATATGGTTGAGCAGGCGCAGCTCGAAGTAGCGCAGAGCACGTTCCATGTCGCTGGACGCTGCCATCTCCTTCAATGTATTGAGGAAGAGGTCGAACAGCTCCCGGTCCTCGACGTTCTCCTCCGTGAAGGCGTCCACCAGTTCTGTGAGGTAGAAGCCGCCCGACATCAGCTCCAGGCTGTCTCTGATGGGCAGGAAGTTATCGATGGCCTGCGCCTGCGTGATGATATCCAGGTTGCGGCCGCGGGCCAGCATCAACTGGCTGTGGGTGAGGAGCTCGACATTGCCGCCCAACTTGCTCTTGGGACGCATGGCCCCTTTGGCGATGGCCCTTACTTTGCCGAAGTCGGAGGTGAACAGGGTGACCAGGCGGTCTGCTTCGCCGAACTTCTGCCTCTTGATAATGATGGCTTCAGTCTGATAGGCCCGTGAGGTCATTTCGGTATCGTTACATCTCCTGCCGGCCCTCGAGGGCACGGCTGAGCGTTACATCATCGGCATATTCCAGGTCCCCACCGAAGGGCAGGCCGCGCGCCAGCCGTGTGACCCGGATGCCGAGCGGAGTTACCAGGCGCTGTATATACATGGAGGTGGCCTCGCCTTCCACGTTGGGATTGGTAGCCAGTATGACCTCGGTCACGCTGTTGCTGCCCAGCCGGTCCAGCAACTCCCTTATACGCAGGTCTTCAGGCTTGATGCCGTCGCCGGGAGAGATTACGCCGTGCAGCACATGGTAGAGGCCGCGGTATTTCCGGGTGCGCTCCAGCGGCAGGATATCGATCGGTTCCTCCACGACGCAGATTTTCATATGGTCACGTGTCTCATCCGCGCAGATGCCGCAGGGGTCGGAGTCGGTGATATTGAGGCAGACCGAGCACAGCCTAAGGTTTTCCTTGATGCCCAGTATGGCTTCTGCTAGGTCGCGTGATTTCTCGGGAGGGGCCTGTAAGAGGTGGTAGGCCAGACGCTGGGCGGTCTTGGGCCCGACGCCGGGCAGCTTGTGGAGCTCTTCGATGAGCCTTGAGATAGGTTTGGCAGTCGACAGGAAGTCGGAGTTCAAGAATGCCTCCTAAAACAGTCCCGGTATCTTAAGTCCGCCCGTCAGTTTGCTCATGCTCTGGGCCGCCATCTCCTGTGATTTCAGGATGGCCTCGTTGCAGGCTGCCAGGATGAGATCCTGCAGGAAATCCACTTCCTCGTGGTTCACGACTTCAGGTGAGATGGTGATGGACTGGAACTGCTGGTGTCCGTTGATGACGATTTTAATGGCGCCCCCGCCCGCTGTGACCTCGATATTGGTCTGGTTCAGTTCTTCCTGGGCTTTGGCGAGCTTGGCTTGAAGCTCCTGGATCTGACGCAGGTTAAACTGGCTCATTTCTCCTCCGTTTCGGCGTTTTCTTCGATGATCCTGGCGCCCATGCTCAGGGCGGCCTCCACAAGGTGGTTGCTGCTGGCCGGTTTAAGCTCTGGCTTTTGGCCCTGGGGCATCATGGTGCAGGTTACGGTGTAGGTGTGGCCGAATACTTCTTTGAGCTTTTTTTCGATCAGGTGGAGGTATTTGCGGTTATCGATATAGTTTTTATGGAACTCATGGTAGAACCCCAGTTTGAGCACCTGGCCGTTGATCTCAACCGGCTCACAGGCATGGCGCAGCCGTGCGTCGAGGTTGCCCTGCGACCCTTCGCCCCGCATGAAGTTGATGAAATCTTTCCAGTGAGTGCGGAGATATTCAAGGTCGTTGGGGTCCTCCATCTTGAGGGGCTCGGAGAGCTTGGGCTGCTCGGCCGGGTCGGACGCATAGTCGGGCGTCGGGGACTCGGCAACTTTGGACGGCTTGTTGACCAGGCTGGAAGGTCGGGCCTGCTCGATGGGTTTGACGGTCTTTGAGGGCGGCGGGGTGGGCCGCTGGTATTGCCACTCCCTGTTACCCTGAGGTTCGACGGCCTTCTCCTTGGTATGCTGCGAGAGTACGCTCTCGACCAGGGCAAGCTCTAAAGGCAAGGGAGAATAGCCGTCCATGCGCAAGTCTATACTGCTGAACAGCTTGATGGTATTCAATAAATAATCGAGGCCGGCGCTGCCCGCCAGCTTCTGGATCTCGGCTAGGTCGTCCACAGTGACATCGATCATTTCGGCGGAGCCCGATTTGGCCAGCAGCAACTGGCGGAGGTAGTCCACCAGCTCACGGTTGAACTGCCGCAGGTCCAGCCCGTCGGCGGCCACGGCGTTGATGACCTTGAGGCCGGACGATACGTCTTTGGCGATTATATATCTGGCCAGCTCGCCGATGCGCGAGTCCCCGCTGATGCCCAGCATGGCCTGCGCCTGGGCCAGCTCGATTTTATTCCCGTACTGAGTGATGAGCTGCTCCAGCAGGTTGGTTGCATCACGCAGGCTGCCGGTGGTGGCCCTGGCGATCAGTTTGAAGGCCTCCGGGTCGATGCTGATGCCCTCTTTTCCGCAAATATGAGTCAGGCGGGAGATGACAGCGCTGCTGGACAGGCGGTGGAAATCGAAGCGCTGGCAGCGTGAAGTGATGGTCGAAATGATTTTATGCGGGTCGGTGGTGGCCAGGATGAAGATGACATGCGGGGGAGGCTCTTCGAGGGTTTTGAGAAAGGCGTTGGCGCCCTCCCGGGTAATCATATGCACTTCGTCGATTATGTAGACCTTATAGCGCATTATATTGGGGGAATAGTTGACCCTCTCCTTGAGGTCGTTCATATCGTCGATGCCGCGGTTGCTGGCTTCGTCGATCTCAATGATATCCAGTGCGTTGCCTTTATTGACGGAGAGGCAGGAGTCGCATTTATTGCAGGGCTCGCCGTCGACCGGGCTTAGGCAGTTGACTGCCTTGGCCAGGATGCGGGCCGTACTGGTTTTGCCGCTGCCGCGCGGGCCGCAGAACAGGTAGGCATGCGCGATCCTGCCGCTTTTAATGGCGTTGAGGAGGGTTTGCACTACGTGTTCCTGGCCGGCTATTTCGCTGAATGATTGGGGACGCCATTTACGATAGAAGACTTGTGAGGTCATAGTTCACTAATTATACCCCAACCCCGCGGGCGGCAAAACCGAATTCGGCGGGGGCTACAGGTTCTGCATGCAATGATTGTCTCGCTATGCTATAATCTTGCGTTAGAGTTTATTCAGGAGTCAGGCATTGGATAAGGAAAAGAAGCAGTCCATAATGAAAACCTATGCTATCAATGAGAAAGATACGGGCTCTGCCGATGTTCAGATAGCCGTGCTTACCGAAAGGGTAATCCAGCTTTCCGGTCATCTCAAGGCCCATGCCCAGGATCAGCATACACGTCGGTCTCTTCTCAAGCTTATCGGGAGGCGCAGGCGGCTGTTGGCTTACTTGAGCAGAGAAGATATCAACCGCTACCGCACCCTCATCGGCAAGCTTGGACTACGCAAATAAATTTATAGAAGGTTGAATAATGCCCCAAGATTTTAAGTGTCATATTGGGGACAGAGATCTTATCATCGCAACCGGCAAGCTTGCCCAGCAGGCTGACAGTTCAGTAACAGTACGTTACGGTGATACGGTTGTTCTTGTCACCGCATGCATCAGCGACGAAGCTAAGGAAAACAGCGACTTCGTCCGCCTCACAGTCGATTACGAAGAGCGCCACTACGCAGTCGGGAAAATTCCAGGCAGCTTTATGCGGCGCGAAGGCCGCCCCGGCGAACAGGCCACCCTGGCCGCACGCTTGTGTGACCGCTCCATAAGGCCGCTCTTTCTCAAGAGCCTGCCCAACGATATACAGGTGGTCATCACCGTCCTTTCCACCGACCAGGAGAACGACCCGGACGTGCTGGGCGTCATCGGCGCTTCGGCAGCCCTGACCACGTCGTCCATCCCGTTCTTCGGCCCCATCGGGGCCACCCGAGTGGGCTACCTCGACGGCAAATTTATCATAAACCCTCTGCTGCCGCAGATGAACGACAGCCTGCTCGACCTGGTAGTTGCCAGCAGCCGCGATAACATCGTTATGGTGGAAGCGGGCTGCAAAGAGATAGCGCCTGAAATTTACATCGAAGCGGTCAAGCTGGCCCACGAGGAAAACCAGAAGATCATCAAGCTCCAGGACGATCTCAGGGATGCCATCGGCAAGCCCAAGAAGGACATCCCGGGATTCGAGATCAATGACGAGCTAGTCGCCGCCATCACCACCGACTTTGGCCAGAAGATAACCCAAGCGCTGGAACAGGTCACCCGTCCGGCGCGCCAGGCCATTATGGACGAGGTGAAGGACGTAGCCAAGGAGAAATACAAGGAAACATACCCTGAATTTGAGATAGGCAATGTAATTGAAGAGATTGCCAAGAAGACCTGCCGCAGCAAGATTCTGCGCACGCAAAAGCATGCCGACAGCCGCGAGATCACCCAGATACGGCCATTGAGCGCCGAAGTGGGCCTGCTGCCGCGCACGCACGGCTCGGGGCTTTTCTCCCGCGGCCAGACGCAGGTCCTTACCATTGCCACTTTGGGCTCACTGGGACAGGGCCAGACCGTGGACGACCTGGGACTGGAAGATACCAGACGCTTCATGCACCACTATAACTTCCCGCCCTTCTCCAACGGCGAGGTCAAGAGAATGGGCTCCCCCGGCAGGAGGGAGATAGGCCATGGCGCCCTGGCTCACAAGGCCCTGGTGCCCGTTATTCCCAGCGAACAGGAGTTTGCCTACGCAATCCGGCTGGTATCCGAGGTGCTCAGCTCCAATGGCAGCACATCCATGGCAAGCGCCTGCGCTTCAACTCTGGCGCTGATGGATGCCGGAGTACCCATCAAGGCCCCAGTGGTCGGCATAGCTATGGGCCTGGTCACGGATAAGGAAGACCCTTCCAAATATGTGATACTGACCGATATCGAAGGACTGGAAGATTTCTACGGCGATATGGATTATAAAGTAGCGGGGACCGTCAACGGCATAACCGCCATTCAACTCGATATCAAACTGCAGGGCGTCAGCCAGGAGATACTGGCCAAAGCCACCATGCAGGCCAGGGATGCCCACGGGACAATCCTGGATGTGTTGAAAGGCGCCATAGCGGAAGTCCGCCCCAACCTGAGCAAATATGCGCCCAGGATGTATAAGATAACCATTGATCCCTCCAAGATCGGCGCCCTGATTGGGCCCGGCGGGAAGAATATCAAGGCCATCATCGAGGAGACCAAGACCACTATCGAGGTCTCGAATGACGGTACGGTGGTCATCGGTTCCCCCAGCGAGGAAGGCGCACAGGCCGCCATCCGCCGGGTGGAAGGCCTTACCCAGGATGTCGAAGTCGGCACCATTTACACCGGCAAGGTAACCAGGATCCAGAACTTCGGCGCCTTCGTAGAAGTGCTGCCCGGAAAAGAGGGCCTGGTGCATATCAGCGAGCTGGCGGACCACCATGTTGCCAAGGTGGAAGACGTAGTTAAAATAGGCGACGAGATCATGGTCAAGGTCACTGAAATAGACCGGCTCGGACGCATTAACCTATCGCGCAAAGCGGTTTTCAATGATCAGAAGGCCACCGGCGAAGGGCCGGCGCCTGCTGAAAGGCCGCACATGCCCCCCAGGCACCAGCCGCCCTCCAGAGGCGGCATGCCTTCCAGGGAACACAGGGACGAACCGAGGCGGAACCCACCCAGACCTTAATTGAAGCGGTGTTCGGCCCGGATATAACCCGGCGAGGTTGTTAAACATGTCTCATATCAAGGTCGTAGTCAACGGAGCTTTAGGCAGGATGGGTCAGCAGGTGGTAAGCGCCGTCGTTGCGGATCCCGGCCTTCAGCTCATCGGCGCCTCCGACATCAAGACGGACGGCGATTATATAAGGGTGCCCGGGCAGGCTAAGAAAATCCCGCTGCACAATAGCCTCACCACCCTGATAGAAATGTACCACCCGGACGTGGTGGTAGACTTTACCGTTNNCGTTGCCGATGCGGGCATGAGCTCGGCCAGGCTGGCCTTAAAGAACGGTGCCAACCTGGTTATGGGCACTACCGGCCTGACCGATGCGGACCTGGCTGAGATCGATGAAATCGCCCTGAAATACAATAAAGGAGCGGTCGTGGCAGCCAATTTCGCTATCGGCGCCGTTATATTAATGCACCTGGCCAAAATCGCAGCCAAATATCTTGATAATGCGGAGATCATAGAGCTGCACCACGATAAAAAACTGGATGCCCCGTCGGGCACGGCCCTGGCGACGGCCAGAGGCATGCTGAAGGCCCGCGGCAAGCCCTTTACCTTTCCTAAGACGGAGAAGGAGACCTTGAAAGGCACCCGCGGCGGCGAGATGGAGGGAATAGCCATCCACAGCGTGAGATTGCCCGGGCTGGTCGCCAGCCAGGAAGTTATCTTCGGTGCGCTGGGCCAGACACTGAGCATCAGGCACGATACCATAAGCAGGGAAAGCTTTATGCCGGGCGTGATTCTTGCTGTAAAAGAGGTCGTCAAACGTCACGGCCTGGTTCACGGATTGGACGCACTTCTAAATTTGGGAGACTGATATATGAACAACGCCAATAACGGTTATCACGTAGCAATCGTAGGCGCTACCGGGATGGTCGGCCAGGAGTTTATCAAGGTGCTCCTGCAGAGGAATTTCCCGGCTGCGTCGATCCAGCTGTTTGCTTCCGACAGGTCGGCCGGAAGAAAGGTATTCGTGGGCCACCAGGAAAAGGTGGTCAAAGAGACCGCCAACGACTCGTTTGATAACGTCGATATCGCGCTGTTTTCAGCCGGCGCCGAGATAAGCAAGCATTTCGCCCCGGTTGCAGCCAAGGCCGGCGCGCTGGTCATAGATAACAGCGCAGCCTGGCGCATGGACCCGCGCGTCCCTCTGGTTGTGCCCGAAGTCAATGTGGATGATATTAAGAAACACAAGGGCATCATCGCCAATCCNNAAATCAACGCCGCCGACGTGAAGAATCACAAGGGCATCATCGCCAATCCAAACTGCTCCACCATCCAGATGGTTGTAGCGCTTAACCCCCTGCATAAGGTCAACCCCATCAAGCGAGTGACCGTGGCCACCTACCAGTCGGTATCGGGTACCGGTATTGCAGCCGTGGAGGAGCTAACCAAACAGTCCAAGGTTGTGCTGGACGGGGGCAACGTCGTCCCGCACGTGTATTCACACCAGATAGCCTTCAACCTGCTTCCCGAGATAGACGTCTTCCTGGAGAACGGGTACACCAAGGAAGAATGGAAGATGGTAGAGGAAACGCGTAAAATCATGCACGCCGATAACATGGCGATATCGGCTACATGCGTGCGCGTGCCCGTTTTTATCAGCCACAGCGAGGCAGTGCAGATCGAATTTAATGAATATATGTCGCCTGAAGAGGCGCGCAGCATTTTGAGCAAGTCGCCGGGTTTGAAGGTGCTGGACGATCCCAACGTCAGTCTTTACCCACAGCCCTGGCTGGCGGCCGGCACGGATGAGGTATATGTGGGCAGGATAAGATCCGATGCCTCCTACCTGAACGGTCTGGTCATGTGGGTAGTATCCGATAATATCCGCAAGGGTGCCGCACTGAACGCCGTCCAGATTGCTGAAGAAGCCGCCAAGCGCGACTGGGTCAAGCAGTCCGTTAAATAGCTTGAGGAGGACGAGATGAAGAAATTCGGACGTTTGCTTACAGCTATGGTCACTCCCTTCGATGCTAAGGGAAAGGTGGACTATGCTCAGGCCAGGAAGCTGGCCAAAGCGCTGCTGGCATCTGGCAGCGATGGTCTGGTGGTATCGGGCACAACCGGCGAAAGCCCCACCCTGACCGCCGCCGAAAAGCTGCGCCTGTTCGTCGAGATCAAGTCCGCCGTCAGCAGCAAGGCCACTATAATCGCCGGAACCGGCAATTACAATACCGGCGAGAGCATCGAGCTGACCAGAGAAGCGGAGAAGACCGGCGTGGACGGCTGCCTTTTGACCGTCCCCTATTATAATAAACCCAACCAGGAAGGCCTCTACGAGCACTTCAAGGCTATAGCGGGGGCTACCAGACTGCCCTGCATAATTTATAACGTACCCTCACGTACTATTACCAACCTGTCCGCCGACACGGCCATAAAGCTCAGCAAGATCGATAACATTGTCGGGGTTAAGGAGGCCAGCGCCGATCTCTCGCAGATAGCCCGCATCATCGAAGGCGTGGATAAGAACTTTATGATTTACAGCGGCAACGACGCCGACACATTCCCTATACTGGGGCTGGGCGGCTACGGGGTTATAGGCGTGATCACGCACCTGGTGGGCAAGCAGTATAAGAAGATGATGGATGATTTCTTCGCCGGGCGCATTGAGGAGTCGGCAGCCATGCACCGCCACTTCATACCGCTGATAAACACCATGTTTATGATCGGCAGCCCCATGCCCATCAAGTACGCGCTCAATTACCTGGGATTCAGGGTGGGCAAGCCGCGCCTGCCGCTGGTTGTGCCGGATGAGAAAACCAGGGCCGCCATCGAGCAGACACTGAAGAACTATAAAATCGATCTGCCTCTAAAATAACCTCGGATAGCTACTGCCAGTAGTAATGGCCTTTGCGTTTGCGGGCCCAGTTGTCGATGCCTTCGCTTTTGATCAGCTCCAGGTGGTACAGCAGGTTGGGATGGAATTTCAGCATTGGCTCCAACAGCTTGCAGGATTTATAGTCGGAGCATTCCCAGCAGCCGGCTAGCTTCTTTCCCACGGCACAATTCCTGACTTCGCAACGTCCCTCTTTCCAGCCTCCGCCCTGTTTGCAGAGGCTCTTGCATTCCAAGCCGCGGATGGCCTGAAGCACTTCGATAAACTCGGAGTACTTGCTGAAAGCCGCGTTAGCACTTGACCAGTAAGTCTGCTCTGATTTCAAGGCGGCGTATTTATCGAATCCCAGCTCTTCCAGCAGCTCAGCGAGCTTGGCCGCGGTCGCATAGAGGTCCTTTTTAGAAGGGATGCAGTCCCTGCAATAGAGGCCGCAATAGGTTGTCAGTAGCTGTTCGTCATCCATAACAGCCTAGATAATGTTTTTAATAACGATGCTCTGCTCGCGGCGCGGGCCGATGGAGATTATGTGGAACGGACAGCCTATTAGCTCTTCCAGCCGTTTAACGTATTTTCGGGCGTTGACCGGCAGCTTTTTAGCCTCACGCATATCGGTGGTTGAGGTTTTCCAGCCGGGCAGCTCCTCGTAAATGGGAGTGCAGTGATCGAGGGCTTCCACGTCCGCCGGAAAGTGTTCTACGGTTTTATCGCCCACCTTGTAGGCCACGCATATTTTGACGTTTTCCATCTCGTCCAGAACGTCGAGGCGGGTAAGTATCCCGTTGGTAAAACCGTTCAACTCGGTGGTGTAACGGCCTACCACGGCGTCGAACCAGCCGCAGCGGCGCGCCCTGCCCGTGGTGGCACCGTACTCGTGAGCATGCTGCCGTATATATTCACCTACATCGTCTTTAAGCTCGGTAGGCATGGGGCCACCGCCGACCCTGGTAGTGTAAGCCTTAAAAATGCCCACTACGCGGTCGATCCTGCGCGGGTTGATGCCTGACCCTATGCAAGCCCCTGCCGCCAGCGGCGAGGACGACGTAACGAAAGGATAGGAGCCGAAATCGGGGTCCAGCATGGAACCCTGAGCTCCCTCCAGCACTATGTTGCTTCCCTTGCGCACCAGGTCGCTTACCAGGGCCGTGGTGTCCTCTATATAGTGTGCCAGACGCTGGGCGTAGCCCCAATATTCGTTAAAAACCGCTTCCAGGCCCAAAGGCGCCGTATTATATACCTTGGTCAATATGTCGTTCTTGGCCGCCAGAATAATAGCCAGCCTGGCTTTGAAAACAGCCGGGTCCAGCATGTCGCAGACGCGAATGCCGCGCCTGGCCGTCTTATCTGCAAAAGCCGGGCCAATGCCCTTTTTGGTGGTGCCGATAGCGCCATCACCGCGCTTTTCCTCTTCCAGCCCGTCCAGAAGGATATGCCAGGGCATGATGAGATGCGCCCGGTCGCTGATGTGGAGGTTGTCGACATTCACTCCTCTGGCCTTAAGATCGTCCAACTCTTGTAGCAGCACACCGGGATTGATTACCACGCCGTTGCCTATAATGCAGGCTGCACGGGGATAAAAGATACCCGAGGGCACGATGTGCAGCTTGAACTCCCCTTTGGGATTTATGACTGTATGGCCGGCGTTATCGCCGCCGGAGAAACGCACGACTGCGTCGGCCTTCTCTGCCAGAAGGTCTACGATTTTTCCTTTGCCCTCATCGCCCCACTGGGCGCCGATTACTGCTACAACTGACATTTTATTTTCCTCTAATGGACGTGCCTGTATTATTAACGAATCATTAAACTGTCGGGTTTATAAGAAGATCAACCAATTATTCCCGGGACATGTAATCTTTGCCCCAGAAATAGAGAAGCATGCCGCCGCCCACGATGAGCACGATCAGGCCGGTGAGTATATTGAGGAAGATCAGGAGGGAGGCATCCATGTTGGCCGGGCGGATGCCTGTGGAGGCCAGTGTGATGCCTGCTATGATCCAGGCTGCCACCAGGACAGCCAGGGAGGACAGGCTCAACTCGAAGGTTTTGTCACTCATTTCCAGGCCTGCGACGGTAATTAAAACTCCTTTATTTTCTCGCTTGCCGCCAGACATGGACTAAACGCTGTCCAACGGTCACAAAAGAAAGGACTACTACGATGGCCAGGGCTATGAACACCTGGCTCAGGAGCAGTCCGAGCGCTAATATTATAACCCTCTCAACGCGGGTAAACAAGCCCACCGTGCAGTCGATGTTCAACCCCTCGGCCCTGGCCCTTATATAGCTGGTTAAATAAGACCCGATCAGGGCCAGGAATATCAGCACCAGCTCCCAGGTAACATTGAACGGCCAGACGGATACGCCCGTCACAAAGATCAGGCTCAGGAAAATGGCACCCTCGGTTATACGGTCGGCAGTGGAATCCAGCAGCGCTCCGAACCGAGTGGTCTTCTCCATATACCTGGCCAGCGCCCCGTCCAGAAGGTCGAAAAGGCCGGCCAGCAAGAAGATTATGCCTCCGGCCAGCAGACAGCCGAATCCGATGACTACGGCCGCAACCAAATTCAGTATTATACCGGTGAAGGTCATCATGTTCGGCGTGAGTTTAAGCCTGCTGATCAAAGGTACCAGGGGGTTGGTCAGCATGCGTCCAGCCTGCCTGCGTATATCCTGGAAGTTAGACATAAAACTGTTCCTTAAATATCATTTGATTAGAGACTTATAATATTCTTCGACCTGCCGGCTGACATTCACCCAGCTGTATTTTTCCGCTGTTACCAGGCCATTCTCGGCCATTTTCTGCCGTTTAGGCTTATCATGTATCAGGGTAAGAAGCGCGTCGGCTATAGATCGCCGGTCTCTTGCTTTAGCCAGCAGCCCCTCCCGGCCGTCGGTCATAACGCTGGCATAACCCGGTATATTGGTGGCTACCACCGGTTTGCCGCTGGCCATGGCCTCCAGTAATACAATCCCGAAGCTTTCGCCTCCATTGGCAGGTGCGCAGAATATATCGGCAGTCCTGTAAAATTGCGGCAATTCGTCGAAGGGGACAAACCTGGTAAACACAACCTGATCGGGCAGCAGCCTTTTGGCCAGCAGCTCATACTGGTAGCGCCGCTGGAGGCCCGGCCCCACAATAATCAGGCGAAAGTCCGGGAAATCCTCTTTAACCAGCGAACAGGCATGTATCAGGTCGGCCACGCCCTTGCGTTCCTCCAACCTGCCTACGAAAAGTATGTTCAATTTTCCGTCACAGAACTCTTTGCGTACAGGCCCCTCGGGTTTATAGTTCTGGGCATCCACGCCGTTGGGGATAATGCGGTACTCCGCCGGCAGATAGTGCTGGATATAGTTAAGCGCCGGTTGAGAGACGGCGATTTTGCCGTGCAGTTTCTTGCCCAGACTGCGCAGGATAGGTTGTCCAACCCAGTAGCCGAAAGACCTGTCATGGCAGGCATGGAATGTACCGACATTGACAGTATGGGACTCTATCAGGCTGCTCAGGCACAGCATGGGTATAAAAGGCTCGTGCAGGTGGATGATATCGAAGCTTTCCCTGTCGAGAACCCTTTTTACCTGGTAAGGCAGCCAGGGCGAAAGAGCGATGCGTGCCGTGGTGCCGCCGTAGGGGATGGGCAGGGGCCTGCCCACGGAGGTGACATCTTCTTCGAAGTAGCGCGTCCCCTTCTTGCGCATGGGGGCTATGATCTTTACATCATGTCCCAGCAAATGCAAATGGTGGGCCAGGTATGAAGCATGGTTGATAACGCCGCCGGGATGAGAATAATCGTAAGGCGCGATCATCCCAATTTTCATTGGTTTGTCCTATCGAAGCGTTTTAGCTTAACTGTCGTCACTGGCGCAACGTCTTTTAGTCGGAATCAGGCAGGGTTATGGGGTGCTGCTGGTCCTGTCCGCTGATAAACTGCTCCACCCGCCTGTGCGCTTCATCGTCCGAATACTGGATAGGAGGCGATTTCATGAAATATGAGCTGGGGCCGACGATAGCGCCGGATAACCCGCGGTCCTTGGCTATTTTTAAGCAGCGGAGTGCATCGATTACTACTCCGGCCGAGTTGGGGCTATCCCAGACTTCCAATTTGCATTCTACGTTCAAAGGCACATCGCCAAAAGTCCGGCCTTCCATCCTTATGTGGCAGAACTTGCGATCGAGCAGCCAAGGAACGTAATCGCTGGGGCCGACATGTATATTGTCCGGATTCATTTCATAGTCGAGCTGCGAGGTGACAGCGTTAGTTTTGGAGATCTTCTTGGACTCCAGACGGTCGCGCTCGAGCATATTATAGAAATCGGTATTGCCGCCGAAGTTTAGCTGATAAGTGCGTTCCAGCTTTACACCGCGGTCGCGGAACAACCGTGTAAGCACCCTGTGAACTATGGTAGCGCCGACCTGCGACTTGATATCGTCGCCTATAACCGGAAGCCCTGCCTCGTGGAAGCGGGTATGCCAGTATGGTTCCCTGCCTATGAAAACCGGTATGCAGTTGACAAGCCCTACTCCGGCGCTCAGCACTTGCTCGATATACCACTTGGTGGCGTGTTCGCTGCCAACGGGCAGATAGTTGATGGCCACATCGGCCTTGACCTCTTTAAGTATGCTTATGATGTTGGCGGTGGGGCCGGGTGCCTTTTCGATGATCTTACTGAGGTATTTACCCAGGCCGTCGTGTGTCATGCCACGTACCACCTTTACGCCCGTGGTAGGGACATCGCAGAACTTGTAGGTGTTGTTGGGTGGGGTATAAATGGCCTCCGCCAGGTCCTTGCCCACCTTGTTCTTGTCGATATCGATGGCGGCTACGAAATTGATATCGCTGATGTGATAGCCGCCAAGGTTGACATGCATCAAGCCGGGTACGAACTCATCTTCCTTGGCATTCTTGTAATAATGCACCCCCTGTACAAGGGAGGATGCGCAGTTCCCAACACCAATAATTGCTACATTTATTTTTCCCATTTTGGTCAACTCCTTTATGAAAAATGTGAAGCTTAGCTCGCCTGGTGGCCTTCGTGGTCAAGCATCTGGTCGATGATCTTCTTCGGCCTGACCAGCCACATGGGGACCCTGGACTCATGCAGGATTTTATCCGCTACGCTTCCAAGCACCCACCTGGCGATTCCGCTTCTTCCGTGGGTGGACATGGCTATAAGGTCCACTTTTTCATGTTTGGCTATATCAACGATCCTTTCAGCAGGGTCGCCTGTAACAATTCTGGCCGTAACATCGATACCCTTCTCGGACAGCCTCTCGCTGACTTTGACGAGATACTTGTTGCCGGCATCGTGCATGGCTTTGACGAAGTCTGCGAATTCGGGACCCAGTATACGGGATTCCATGGCATGGGGTTCAGGTATAACATGCAGCAATACCATCGAGGCGCCCGTCTTGAGAGCCACGGCTTCGGCGTCATGCAGGGCGGCTTCGCCTATAACCGACCCATCTAGCGGCGTCATTATGCGCTTGAAAGTCACCGTCCTGTCCTTATCTAGCTCCTTGGCCTGCTTCCCATGTATTCCTAGCACCGGCGCCATTGAATTGGAGACTACTTTTTCAAATACGCTGCCCAGCCACCAGCGCATTAGTCCGCTATGGCCGTGCGTCGCCATGATAACCAGGTTTACATGATGTTTTCTTTCATATTCCAATATATTGCCGGCCGGACCGCCGTAAACCACCTTGCCCTTGGCCTTAAGGTTGTTGGTCTGAGCAGTGACCTCTGCAAATTCGGCCAACTCTTCTTCGCGATTGCCGTAAAGAAGCACCGCCTGACAGACGATATTTTGTTTTTGGAAATGCTCTACAGTGTGATGGACATAGTCATCCAGCAACTGGTTGACCCTGCGGCGCTTGCTTCCCAGGCCGACGCTAAGGATGTCCACCTCGGAGCCAAAGCGGGATGCAATATCCCTGACATACGGTAGAACGGTTTCCGCCTCACGGGAACCATCGAGCGGAACGAGTATTTTTTTAAACATGAGCGTTTAAAATCCGCACTATTATAACAGATTATGATGCCGTTCTTGTATAATTCAAGATTTTTATGCTAATTTATATCGTGCTTTATGACTTCCATTCTCATAGTTTCCACAGTGACGGTGTGCTATCTCCCATGGAATTGATCAGGCGGGCAGCCGTCAAAGGGTATTATGCCCTGGCGATAACGGACCACCTGGCCGCCGGTTCACTGGCACGGGTCATCCAGGAAGTCAGCCGTGACTGTGAACTGGCAAGATCTCACTGGAATATACTGGCGATGCCCGGCGTTGAATTAACGCACCTGCCGCATAAGGCCATCAATGAAGCAGCCAGGGAGGCCAAGGAGCTGGGGGCATGGCTGGTCGTGGTGCACGGTGAATCACCCATTGAGCCGGTGGAAGAAGGAACAAACCTGGCGGCGGTAAAATCTCCCTATGTCGATATCCTGGCGCATCCGGGGCATCTTACACCACAGGTAGCAAAGCTGGCAGCTAAGAATGAAGTTTTTATTGAGATAACTGCGAGGAGGGGCCACTGTATTACCAATCCCCATGTGGCCAGGGTGGCGGGGGAAGCCGGGGCTCTAATGCTGTTGAATTCCGATGCTCATGAGGAGGATGATCTGCTCACCGAACAACTGGCGAAGGATATCCTTCGTCAGGCAGGTATAAGCAGCCGCAAGTTTAAGCAGGTACTGGAACACAATCCCCTGAGATTGCTTCAGAGGATCAGGCGGTCGCCGTAGATGCTCTTGATGATAACCTGTTTTGTTAGCTCTTCCCTATCCTGTATACCTTAGTACCGCAAATGGGGCATGCGCCTTTGGTTGCCGGTCTGCCGTTCTTCAAAGTCACTTTCACCGGGTTCTTGATCTCTACCTTCTTCCTGTCCTTGAAGCAGTAGGCCTGTGTCATTGGGCACCTCCTGAAGCTAATTTATAGCTCTTAAAGCTAATATAGCTAATACGCATAGCTATGTCAAGCTTTTTCAAGGAAAAAGGTGGCAATTTTAGCCGTTAAATACCTTTTCGGGGTGCCAAAGGCCTGTTTCCGGTCTGAATTTCATAATAGCGATGAACCTGTCCTCAGGGTCGTAGGCGCGACAGAGGGTCCCGACAGATATGTCCTCTGCAACCGGAGCTATATCGGTGCCCGTCAGCACTTCCCCGGCCGTTTTTTGGTCGAGCACCAGTTTTTGCCAGTCTAAAAGTGGGTAGTCCGCAGAATAAAGCAGTGATTGCAATTTGCCGTTTTCAACGGCCGACTGAATTTCTTCAGGTGAATGCGAGTCGCGGATATCAAATTGACCGTAAGCCGTTCTGGTAAGAGCCTTTAGATAGGCCCCGCATCCCAGCCTCTCACCCAGGTCGTTGGCCAGCGATCTTATATAGGTCCCCTTCGAGCACAGGATGCTCAATTTCACATAGGGAGGCTCGAATGCCAGCATTTCCAGCCGTTCGATCCGGACCTGTCGGGGCTTGAGCGATATTTTGATGCCCTCTCTGGCCAGCGAATAGGACTGCCTGCCATTTATTTTGATGGCGCTATATATGGGGGGCACCTGATCTATGATACCCTGAAAGGATTCCAGAGCAAGTTGCAGCAATGAAAGAGTGACACCGGATGCCTCTTTGCAGCTTATGACCCGGCCCTGTCCGTCGAACGTATCCGTGCTTATTCCCAACTCGATATCAGCGACGTATCTCTTGCTTAAGGCGTGCAGGTATTCGGTAATCCTGGTCGCCTGTCCCAAGCAGATGGGAAGCACACCGGTCGCTGCGGGATCGAGAGTGCCGGCATGGCCGACGCGCTTTTCTCCGGTCATCCGGCGGATCTTGGCTACAACGCTGAAAGATGTGCAGTCGCCCGGCTTATTTACGTTTAGTATTCCGTTTACGCCCATTCGCCGTTTCCACTTTCTCCGCTGCAGCGACGTTCTCTATAAGGCTGACAAGCTTAACCCCGCGCTCGATAGAATCATCGAACTCAAAAGTTAGTTCTGGGGTGACCCTTATGTTCAGGCGGTGGGCCAGCTCCCTGCGCAAAAAGCCTGATGCAGAGACAAAACCTTTAATGATCTCCTTATGATCGAGGTTATCTCCCAAGGCGCTAATGGATACCTTGGCGCTTTTCAGGTCTCTGGAAACCGCGACCTCCGTTATGCTGATCAGCCTGTTCAAGCGGGGGTCATTAACGTGTTTGCGCAAGAGATCGCTGAGTTCTATCTGGATTAAATGATTTAGACGTTCTGTGCGCCTGGTCATGGATTTCTCCCAAAATAAATTTTATCCCCTGGTACGGGGAATTCAAAGGGCACTGGAGGATCAGTCTATTTGTTCCCGGCGGACAAACTGTAGTATGTCGCCGGTTTCGAAATCATTAAAACTATCGAGCTTCACGCCGCATTCCATTCCCGTGGTTACCTCCTTCACGTCATCCTTAAAGCGGCGCAGTCCGCTCACCCGTGATTCGGCTATGACCTTGCCTCCACGTATGACCCTTACCTGCGAATCGCGTGTTGCTTTGCCTTCTTTTATCTGGGAGCCTGCTATCTGGCCTTTCTTGCCAGCCTCGAATACCGTTTTTACCTCGGCCTGGCCCACCACGATGTCGGCAAATTCAGGTTCGAGCAGGCCTTTCAGCGCCTTCTCGACATCTTCGATGAGCTTGTAGATGACGCTGTACTGGCGGATGCTGATGCTCTCCTGCTCAGCCAACTTGCTGGCGCCGGGCTCGGGCTTGCTGTTAAACCCGACTATCACAGCTTTGGATGCCATAGCCAGTAAAATATCGCTTTCCGTTATGCTTCCGGAGCCGGTATGTATAACTTTGACCCTGGTCTTGTCGCTGCTGAGACGTTCCAGAGAATCTTTGATGGGTTCAATGCTGCCATGCACGTCGGTCTTAAGGATAATATTGAGGTCTTTTATCTCGCCGGCGCTGGCCTGCGCCGCCACTGCAGTAAGGCTTATGCCCCTGGCAGATGAAGCGCCTATCCCGGAATCGCGGTTTTTCTCAACCAACGCTTTGGCTTCTTTCTCACCGGCCACTACCTGGAATATCTCACCTGCCTCCGGTACAGAGTTCATACCCAGTATCTCAGCGGGCGTCGCCGGTTCGGCTTTGCGGATATTTTTGCCGGCATAATTGAACATGGCCTTTATTTTGCCAGCTACCGTGCCGATAACTATATTATCGCTAGGTTTCAAAACGCCTTTCTGTATCAGAACAGTGGCTAGCGGGCCGCGGTTCTTATCAAGCTTGGCTTCAATTACAACCCCTTCCGCAGGGCAATCCCATTCGGCTTTGAGCTCGAGCATATCTGCTACCAGCAGGAGGTTTTCCAGCAGGTCGTCGATACCCAACTTTTTCTTAGCCGAAACGGGCACGCAAATTATATCGCCGCCCCATTCCTCGATTAAGACGCCCAGGTCGGCAAGCTGTTGCTTGATCCTGTCGGGGTTGGCATCAGGTTTGTCTATTTTATTAAGGGCTACTACTATGCTTACGCCGGCTGCGCGGGCATGGTCGAGTGCTTCAATGGTCTGGGGCATGACACCGTCATCGGCCGCGACTACCAGTACAGCTATATCGGTAGCCCTGGCGCCGCGTGCCCTCATGGCGGTAAACGCTTCGTGGCCCGGTGTGTCCAGGAAAGTGATTTTGCGGCCCTTCATCTCGATCTGGTAGGCGCCGATATGCTGTGTAATGGCGCCGGCCTCGCCTCCTGCAACATTGGTCTGTCTGATGGCATCCAGCAGGCTGGTCTTGCCGTGGTCGACATGTCCCATAATCGTAATGACGGGCGGACGCGAGTGTAATTTTGCGCCCTTGGCAGCTATGGACGTTTTACCGTGTACGGGTATATGCAATCTTTTAGCGGTGAAACCGAAGTCGGTAACCAGTTTGGCAGCCGCCTCATAGTCCAGCGACTGGTTAATATTGGCCATGATGCCGTTGCGCATGAGCTGCTTGATGATTTCAATGCCGCTGACGCCCATCTGGTCGGCAAGCTGTTTAACGGTAATTACGGGAGGAAGGCCTATCTGAGGAGCGGCCTGTTTGGCGTTCTCACCAGTGCTTCCAGCCTGGTCCTGCTTGTTTTTCATTTAATTAATCTTCCTTCTCTGGTAAGCTTCTGCCGTATTCAAGCAGCGTACGCCGGTTCTCCGCTGATAATTTTGTTCGCAGTCCATAATCAATGCGGTTGCCTTTCAAGCCGGTTTCCCAGCATTTCCTGAGAGAGCAAATGTATACGCCCCTGCCCGGCTTCTTACCTCTGATGTCTATTTCTACAATATCGTTGGAGTAAACGAGGCGGAGCAAATCCCTTTTGCCGCGCGTTTGGCGGCAGGCTACACAGGTACGCTGAGGAACGTGTTTAGACCGGGTCGCCTGCACAATGTTATCATACTTCGGCGTCTTCGTCTTCATAATATACGGTTTTCTTCTGCTTGGTCTTCTTGGCCTTAACACCCGCGTCTTTACCGTCGGCGTCTTTTTTGGCGCTCTCCTTCTTCTTGGCCTTGCCTTCCCTGCCCGCCATGATCTCCTCGGCGAAGCGTATTTTGGAGGGCTTCGTAGGACCCATTTCAACCGGCATTAATATCTCGATTTCCTGGCCTTGCGCCTGGCCTTCTGCTCCCGTGGCCGCCAGGACAGCCTCCGCCTCTTCCGGTTCCAATACGGCTGCCTCTTCCGGCTCCTCGGCGGCGGTTATTTCCGCTCCTGCTTCCTCTTCACCGCCGGCCGCACCTTCTTCAACATGCTCGGCTTTAAGCAGCGCTTTTTCGGCTTCAAGCTCCGAGGCGCTCTTGATATCGATGCGCCACCCGGTGAGCTTGGCTGCCAGCCGGACGTTTTGTCCTTCTTTTCCAATGGCAAGGGATAGATGTTTATCCGGCACCTTGACCACGGCCGTGGTCTCGGCTTCATTCAAAGCAACGCTGAGCACCTGTGCCGGGCTAAGGGCATTGGCTATAAACAGCTTGGGATCGTCAGACCATTGCACGACATCTATTTTCTCTCCGCTCAGTTCGTTGACTATATTCTGGATGCGGATGCCGCGCAGTCCCACGCAGCAGCCTACGGGATCAATATTACTCTGACGGGTGGTTACAGCTACCTTGCTGCGATAGCCTGCCTCCCTGGCTACGGCCTTGATCTCCACCGTGCCGCTGGATATCTCCGGGATTTCCAGTATAAGCAAATCTCGCAACAGGTTGCGATGCGCCCTGGAGGCGATGACCTGAGGTCCCCTGGTTGTCCTGGCTACTTCAACTATATACAGCTTTAAACGCTGTCCCTGCCTGTAACGCTCTGTGGGCACCTTCTCATTTTGAGGGATGATGGCTTCGGTCTTACCTATATCCACAACTACGTGCTCGGGCGTTACGCGCTGGACAGTTCCGGTGATGATCTCACCCTCTTTGCCGACGAATTCCTCGTAGATAGCGCCGCGCTCAGCATCATGTAGCTTCTGAAGTATGACCTGTTTGGCAATCTGCGCGGGTATGCGACCGGCATTGGGAGGCGGAATATCGACGACGACCGTGTCTCCGGCCTTGAGGGTTTTATCTTTTTTCTTGGCTTCTTTGAGAGAGACCTCGCGGTATTCATCCTCCGGCGTCTCGGCCACAACCTTTTTAAGTGTGAGCTTGACCTCACCCGTGATCGGGTGAATCTTGACGGCGATATCCTCCCCGTGTGTATACGCTTCTTTCCTGTAAGCTGAAACCAGGGCTGATTCCAGCGCAGTCAGCACTATTTCCTTGGGCAGGTTCTTTTCTGCCGCAAGTTGCATGAGGGCATTCATAAACTCAGTCTTTGCCATCTAAGTCAATTTCCCTCATATTCATTTTTTTCAATAAAAAAGTGGGTACTAGGACCCACTTTTTGACCGGTATTGAATTCAATAAAATGATATCACATCTTAACTGAAAGTGCAAGAAGGGACCTGGTATCTGGGACGATACTGGGCTTTTATTTATCTGTGCCTGACGTTGCCGGAGCGGCCGGCCAGGCGGGAGTTTAGCTTCGCCAGCGACTTCTGCAGGGAGTGGTGCTTGATGGCGTCCAATATGACATTGCTGTGCCAGTCAAAGGTGACATCCGGCGAAGCCAGCAGGGATTCGTGAATACCATGGCTCTCAATTATGTCGAATATTTGTTCTATCTGCCGGTTATTGAGCTTGCGGTAAAACCGGTGCGCCCAGTAATCGATAGCCAGTTCGTGCTTGAGCACGTTATGCCACTTCTTTTGATAGACGGATAGTTCCCTTGCCGAAAAATTACCGTTTTTGAGCGCATCGCATATTGTTTCCGCAGCTAACCCGGCGCATAGAAGCCCAAAATAGATCCCGCCTCCGGTGGTAGGCTTGACCTGCCCGGCCGCATCTCCAACGACTATCATACGGTCGGCGTATGTCCGGGCCAGCGGCTTTAGAGGCACGGCTCCGTAGCTTATGTCGCCGCTGACAGCTTCTATTTTGCCCTGCTGCTTCAGCCGTTCAAGCAGGGCCGTTATGTATGAGCCGGGGTTACTTCTGCACAAAAGGCCGGCCTTGGCATATGACGTTCCTGCGGGCGCCAGCCAGGCAAAGAAGCCAGGTGCGATATCTGTCCCTGAATAGACCTCGACTTCCTCAATGCCATTGCCGGCGACTTCAACCTGCGCACCCTGTGCATAATCATTTATCTGGCCGAGGCCCAGGGACTTTGTAAACGAGGTTCCAAAACCGCTGGCGATGACAACCAGCCTGGATTCGAAGCTGACTGGCCCGCTTTGGGCGGCCGCCTGCACGCGGACGGATTTAGCGTCTTTACGGATGCCGGATACAAATGTTGAGAAGTGAAATTCGGCGCCGCTTTCCTGTGCCTGTTTAGCTATGTGACGGTCCAGCGCCGGCCTATCGAGAACATAGGCCTGAGTCGTTTCACGTTCAACCCGGATGTATTTCCCCGATGGGGAAAATATTTTGGCCGAGCGAGCCTGCCACTGGACGACGCCTGTATCCACGGAAAGCAGTTTGAAACAATCCCTGCTGACGATGCCGGTGCAGCTTGACTTCTGCCCTGCCCGAGCGTTCTTCTCGATCACGCAAACGTGCAATCCCTGCCCGGCCAGCCTGTTCGCAGTATAGCTGCCCACAATGCCTGCTCCAACAATAATTACATCATACATACTTAAATCTTAGAAAGACCTGATCGTAGGACAGCCCTCGGTGAAAGTCTACACAGTCCGCAGGCCGCCGAATCTCCTGTGTCGCTTGCTGTAAGCGATCAGCGCCTTCTCCAGTTCTTCCCTGTCGAAATCAGGCCAGAGAACCGGGGTAAAATAAAGCTCGGCATAAGCCGCTTGCCAGATCAGGAAATTGCTTAACCGCATCTCATCGCCGGTGCGTATGAACAGGTCGGGATCGGGTATACCCGATGTATAAAGGTATTTTGAAAAGAGGTCTTCATCGATTTTTGCGGCGTCTATCTTCTTGCGGACTATACTCTGTACAGCGTCAACGATCTCACTGCGGCCGCCGTAATTAAAGGCGATGCTGACCGTCAGGCCCGTATTGTCTTTGGTCAGATTGATAGCCTGACTGGCCTTTTTCTGGATGCCCGGGGAAAGCCTGTCCATCCGGCCAAGGTGCTTGATGCGGATGTTCTTGGCATGAGCGATTTTAATGGCTTCATCCAGATGCTCGGAAAGTAACTTGATGATGCCCTCAACCTCGGCCTTGGGCCGGTTCCAGTTCTCGGTCGAGAAGGCATAGAGTGTTAAATAGGGGATATCGTAGCTGGAAAAAAATTCTACGAAGTCACGGGCGTGCATCGCCCCCTTTTCATGGCCGAATATGCGCGGCTTATGGCGTTTTTTAGCCCAGCGGCCGTTCCCGTCCATGATGATGGCAACATGCCTGGGCAGCTTTATTTTCTTTATGTCAGGCATTATTTCCCGAGCTTTTTCTGTTTTTCATGTTTATCAGCGTTATTCAATTTGATATTGTTCTTCAGGTATTTAATGCCCGGCTGATTTAAGGCTATGGTATTTGGCTCAAGGTCCGTGTCCAGGCATACATGAGAGCCCACTATCGAGTTGGGGCCGACGCGTCTGCCGGGCAATATCCCCGAGTTAATACCCGTTTTGCAGTTGTCTCCGATGACGGCGCCGAAATGATCCCTGCCTGTTCCCACCGGCTTTTCATTGTGCCGGACAGCTATTTCATTTTCATCAAAGCGGAAGTTGGCGGTTATGCTGCCAGCGCCGAAGGAACAATTATTGCCGATAATCGAGTCGCCTATATAGCTAGAGTGGAACCAGCAGCCGTCTCCGATGTAGGAGCCCTTTATCTCGGTGGAAAACCCGACCACGCAGTCGGCTCCGATATGAGTATTATCCCGGACCAGGGCGTTGTTGCCGATCACCGTATTGGGCCCGATATAGACGGGCCCTCTTACTACAGCATTCTCCAAAATGCGCACGTTTTCACCGATAATCACCTTGCCGGCCACGACGGCTTGATCCGATATCGATGCGGAAGGCGCGATTTGGCGTTCACCGGCACCTAGAAAACTGTTGACGATATCGAAGATGTGCCAGGGGTATTTGATAGGGGCCCAGAACCCGTCATAGGGGACGACGCCGATCTTATGCCCGTCCTTGACCATGTCATCCATGGCGCATTCATACACATCATCCCTTTTAGTCTTAACTTTTCCTAAATATTCGAAAAGCCTGCCGGTGTCGGTATGGAGGTGA
Organism: Dehalococcoidia bacterium; assembly: GCA_003142375.1. GTDB lineage: Bacteria > Chloroflexota > Dehalococcoidia > GIF9 > UBA5629 > UBA1162. The sequence goes on from PLME01000010.1 coordinate 172,307, forward strand.
AGCAGGATGTTCACCAGGTTGGAAGGTTCGGTGCCGGGTTCTGGTTTTTCCACAATGCGTGTCAGCTCGCCCTGCCCGTTGACGGCCAGGTATCCACCGGGAAAGTATTGTTTGACTTCATAGCCCAGCATATAAGATGAGGATTTTCCTTTTTTAAAGGCGTCGAGTAAAACACTGTAAGCAGAGGCATGGAAGACGTCATTGGGGTTAACTATCAAGATTTCCCTGTTTAGCAAGGGTTGTGCGCATTTCAGTGCATCCGCTATCCCCAGCGGCTTGGTCTGCAGGGTAAATTCGAATCTGGCGCCGGCGACCCCGGACACAATTTGTTTGATCTGCTCGATGTTGCCCGGATTTCCAATAATGACGAAATCATTGAGGCCGGCATCGCGTGCCATCACTATCTGGTGCTCGAGTAAAGTCCTGCCCAGAAAATCCAGCAGGAACTTATCTTCAGTTATGGGGAACATCCTCTTGCCCACTCCGCCGCACAGGAAGACTACTTTCATTTTCCCACCTCTTTTAAGGTCTCTTTTATGATAGAAACACCGTTAGTTATAAGTTCACCGGTGCGGGCCGCCTGCCTGGATTCTGCCAGAACCCGGATGGCCGGCTCGGTGCCGCTGGCCCTTATCAGCATCCAGGCGTCGCCGAATTCAAACCTCAGTCCGTCGAGGTCGTTCATTCCGGTGGCATGCAGGTCCGCCGAACGCTGTTTGACGGCTTCCATGGTAGCAGTTTTAAGGTCGTTGGGACATTCGACCTTGTCCTTATCATAATGCAAGGGGGGCAGCGTTTTGAAGAAATCACGTATCTCGGAGACGTGTTTAATGGAACTTAAGAGCGTTATGGCCGCAAAGATGCTCTCAGGATAGTAGCCCGCTTCGGGTAGGATATAAACACCCACTGATTCAACCCCCAGTGCCGCATTGTTATCACGGGCAAGATAGGCGGCGTAAACGTCGCCAACTTTTCCTCTTATAACTGTGGCACCCAGGTCCTGTACGGCGATGTCCAACAGCATGCCGGTTTCCACCGTGGTGGCGACCAGCTTTTTCCCGGATGAACGGATGGCATGCCGGGAAATAAAGGCAATCATTTCGTTGAACCCCAGAAAGCCCTTTTGATCGCAGAAAACCACGCGGTCGGCGTCACCGTCAAAACATATGGCCAGGTCGGCGTTTTTCTGCCGCAGGAACTTAATGGTGCCCTGCAGCGTATCCTCCTTGGGTTCTGAGCTGCGGCCGGGGAAACGGCCGTCGGGGAAGTCGTTGACCGGTATTACCTTGAAACCGAGCTTCTCAAATATTTCGCTGGCGATGCCTGAGGCGGCGCCGTTGCCGGGGTCGATCATTAACTTGAGGCCTAAATTAAAGTCCCAACCGCGTATAAGCGTCTTTAAATACTCGAAGTACCTGTCCCTCATACGTGGGACTGCTTCCACTGCTCCCGTCCGGCCGGTTCTGAAGCTGCCATCATAGTATATTTTTTCAATTTCCTCTTCCTGGGCCCTGCTGTAGCCGATGGAATCGCTGTTGAACAGTTTAATGCCGTTGAACTCCGGCGGATTATGAGAAGCGGTGATCATAATGCCGGCGTCGAAGCCGATTTCACGTGTTAGCAGTGCCAGGGCAGGCGTCGGCGCTATCCCCAGATGGGCGACATTTATGCCGCACTCAGTCAACCCCTCCGTAACGGCGTTCTTGATAAGTTCCCGGCTTAACCGGGAGTCGGTAGCCACACAGACCGCCGAACCCTGCGGCAGTACAGTGCCGAGCGCCCTTGCCACGTTTTTACACAGTTCGGGAGTGAGGTCCTGATTTACTACACCCCGCACGCCGCTGGTTCCAAAAAGAGGTTTGTTCATTTACTCAAAGATATGACCATATGTAATTACGGTAAGTGATAGTAATGCGTCGGCAGCTTAATTGTCAATTTAAATTGGAGGCGGCTCACCGCAAAATATTGATTAACCAATCAAGCAAGATTTAGACGGCTGATTCTACATATTATTAACTCGTAAAGAGATTAAAGTGTACGTGCGCATATTTATATAAAATCCATTGACAGTGCCTAAAATATCTGTTAACATCAAATTTTAGTGAGTGAGCGAGGGAGCGGAAAATAGTCAGATAAAGGGAAGAAAGTGGAATTCGGAACAATTGAGACAACGTTGGTCTACACCCTTCTTCTCGGCTCTCTCTACCTGTTGGTTTCTCTGGGTTTTTCCCTTATATGCGGCGTCCTGAGGATCTTCCATCTTGGCTACGCATATATATTTGTAGCCACCATTTACCTGACCTGGATGCTTTTCCATACGCTTAGCATGCCGCTATGGCTGTCCATTTTGTTGATGGTGGTGCTGCAGGCCGCAATAGCCATTGGTCTTTATTACGGCATTATAGCCCGATATTTGAAGCAAGAAGAGAAGATCATCACCGGGCTATTGCTGGTGGCAATTATTGCCAATGCGGCCGCCGACAGATGGTATCCCATTCAGAGCGCCGTAAACCTGCCTACAACGATTATAGCAGGCAGCCTAAATATTGGTTCCACCACTATTCCCATACAGATGATTCTGGCTGCCATAACCGGCATCGTAGTCACTGCTTTGTTCGTGCTCTTTTTTCTCAAGACCAAGACCGGGTTGGCCGTTCGTGCCATCTCATATGATATTAATACCGCCAAAATAATGGGAATCCAGGTAGAGCAGTTATACATGTTTATTATGGTAATAGTGGTTCTTCCGGTCATTATTGCCATGCTGATGATTGCCCCCGTGCTGTCGGTCGACCCGGCGATGGGATGGGGCTACATGACGACGGCCATACTGGTATCAGTTATGGGCGGCCTGGGCAATATCAGGGGCACCATTATTGCCAGCTATATTATTGGCTTTGCACATTCCTTCGTATCCTTTCCTCTTGGCGAGCCCAGACTGATGAATATTGCAGCTCTAGTCGTGGTAATCATAATGCTGATTGTCAGGCCACAGGGCATAGCCAAAACCGAGAGTTTGTGGTGATCCGATGGAATTAGAAATTAAGCGTGAAAAACTGGTATTAAGAGCCGGTACACAAAAGTTCGAATGGCATATCGAACCCAGGTACTGGCGCAATCCTTTTATCTACATAGGTATCCTGATACTGTTGCCGGTAGCAGTTTTCTTCCTTAATCCCTCACTGCTTCCTACCGTGATAGACGCTAACCTGTTGGCAGCTATAGCCATACCGCTGGGGTGGATGACTATAGGAACCGGGCGAATGAATTTCGGCCCGCAGTTTTATATTGGAGTGGGAGGGTTTACAGCAGCTCTCTGCAGCATAAACCTGGGTTGGCCGCCGTTCGTAACATTGCTCATGGCTTTACTGGCGGGCCTGATCTTCGGAGTTTTAATGAGCCCGCTTTCCATAATTGCGGGCGGCCTTTATTACACGCTCTTAACGCTGCTTTTCCCCCTGGTTTTCCTGGAGGTTACATTCATTTATACGGACCTGTTCAAAGGCGATACCGGCCTGTTCGGCATTGCTCAGATGGTCAATGTAGGCTCCTTCACAGTTAACCAGCTCCTCATATGTATGATGGCATTATTCATGATGCTGCTGTATATGTTTATCGTCGACAAGATCATGCGTTCCAAATTTGCCGCGTCGATGGCGGCCATCAATGATGATGAAGAAGTGGCGGAGGCCATGGGCGTAAACGTAAGGAAGATCAAGATCATCAGCTTTACCATCCCGGCGGTGATGATAGCGGTGATAGGCTGGTTTTATGCTCATTATTATGGCACTTTCTCCGGCGTTACCTATCTGCCCCTGGCATTTATGGTGAAGGTCCTGCTGGTGAGTATGATCGGTGGCCGTGTGCAGATATATGGCTGTGTGATCGGCGGTTACTTTATAGCATTCCTTGAGCTCTTTTTGTTGATCGTGTTAGGTGAATATTCACCCGTGGTATTCCCGATTATATTACTCATCCTGCTGCTCGCACTTCCCGAAGGCTTATTCGGACTATACAGAAAACGCCGCTACAGGGAATATCTGCCGACACTGCATGTCAGGAGATAAAGTTGTGTCCGAGATACTAAAAATAGATAGCGTATCCAAGCATTTCGGGGGGCTGATGGCAATTAACGACGTCAGCTTCTCAATTAACGAGGGTGAAACACTGGGACTAATGGGCCCCAACGGCGCAGGCAAAACAACTCTGGTGAACATGGTCACCGGAAAGTATCTGGCGGATAGCGGCAATATCCAGTTCATGGGGCACGATATAACAAGGATGCCTGCTTACAGGCGCTGCAAGCTGGGCATAAGCCGGACATATCAGATACCAAGGCCCTTCCCTGAGCTTACGGCTCTAATGAGCGTTGTAGTAAGCGCGTTATATGGAAAGGATAGGGCCAACCAGAGCCTTGAAGACGCTGCAACGGAGGCCACGCACTACCTTGAGTTCTGCGGGCTGTTCAGTAAACGCAATGTGCTGGGCAAAGACCTTACATTATATGAGCTTCGCGGGCTGGAACTGGCCCGGGCGCTGGCTACCACCCCGAAATTGATCTTTGTGGATGAAGTTATGGCCGGTTTAAATCCCGGCGAAGCATACAAAGCGGTCAGGCTGCTGGAAAGGGCCAAGGAAGAATTTGGCGTTACCATTCTCTGGATCGAGCATGTGATGGCGGCGTTGATGCAGGCGGCACAAAGGGTGGTTGTCCTGCATTACGGGCAAAAAATCTGTGAAGGGCTGCCGCAGGATGTTGCCAACGATCCCTATGTAATCGAATGCTACCTGGGGTCATGTCATGTTTGAAGTACAGGACCTCTATGTATCCTACGGTGTAACTCCCATCCTTCACGGTGTGAATATGACCGTGGAGACGGACGAAATGGTTGCTCTGCTGGGCTCCAACGGCGCCGGTAAGTCAACGCTGATCAACACCATCCTGGGTATGTTAAAGCCTACCAAAGGCAAGATAATATTCCAGGGTGAGAGCATAGAAAAGTTGCAGCCCTACGAAATCATTAAGCGTGGGATTGCGGAGGTGCCGGAGGCGCGCAGGATTTTCCCTTACATGAGCGTGATGGATAACCTGTTGGTTGGGTCTTATAATAGGAATGCCTGGCCGATCAGAAAGAAAAGCCTGGAAAGGGTTTTCAATATGTTCCCCATATTAAAGGAACGTAAAAATCAGTCAGCAGGGACTTTGAGCGGCGGTGAGCAGCAAATGATGGTTATCGCCCGCGGCCTCATGTCCAATCCTAAAATGTTGATGGTGGATGAGCCTTCGCTGGGATTGGCGCCTAAAATACTCGAGCTGGTATACGACACCCTGGCCAAATTAAAAGAAGAGAAAATTACATTGATATTATCCGAGCAGAATGCCATGCAGGCCCTGACCATTGCCGGACGGGGCTATATCATGGAGAATGGCCGGGTCATCTATTCGGATGTAAGCGAAAAATTGCTGGACAGCGATGTGGTCAAGAAAGCTTACCTCGGGATGTAAATAATGGAAGATTATTTCGATTACACAAAAAAGCTGTTCGACCCCTCTAAAACCAGGGAGAAACCCGAGGTATTCAAGGGTTTGAGGGTACTGGATTTTACACATGTTATATACGGGCCCACCGCCGCCAAGATACTTGGTCAGTACGGTGCAGAAGTAATAAAATTTGAATTGCCGTGGGTGGGGGACCTATGGCGTTTCGGCGTTTACTGGGGCAGCTTCTGGAGACACTCCAGTGTATGCTTCCATTTCGTGCAATATGGAAAATATTTCTTCGCCCTTAACCTGAAATTACCCAAAGCCAAGGAAATAATCTATAAACTGGTGGAGCAATCGGATGTCGTGGTGGAAAACTTTGCGGCAGGGACCGCTGAGACCTGGGGCGTTGGATACAGCCAGCTGGGCAAAATTAATCCGGGCCTGATTTATCTCAGTTGTGCCACTTACGGTCAGTACGGTCCGATGAGGTTCTTCCCCGGCTGGGACCTGCTGGCGCAGGCCGCCAGCGGTGTTATAAGCCTGACCGGCTATCCGGACACCGACAAATATTATAAGTTGCCGGACTATGTAGGAGATTTTCTACCGGGCAATGTCGGAGCTCTGGCCGTCATAATGGCGCTCAACTACCGCAAGAAAACGGGCAAAGGCCAGTATATCGATTTGGCCCAGGCGGAAGCCTTAATGCGCATCATGCCCAACTTTACCTATGAAAGCATAACCGGCGAAGATTTGGGGCGAGTTGGGAATACGGACCCCGCAATGGCGCCTTCGGGTATATTCAAGTCGAGTGACGGCAAATTCGTAGCAATTGCGGCTGTGACGGATGAACAATACAAGGCTATTTGTCAGGCAATGGGCAGGCCCGAACTGATAACCAAATACGCGAATGCATTTGACCGGTTGAAGGCCGAGAATGCCAGGGAGCTTCACGATGCGACCGAAGCATGGGTCAAATCCAGCAACGCCGAAAACCTTGTTGCTTCTGCTAAAAAATATGGATTTTCCATTGGCCTGGTTGAGGATGACTACGAGATTACTTATGACCAATGGAGGCAGGATAGGGGTAGCGTGATCGTTTTTCAGGATGATATGTATGGCAAGCTTATGATACCCGGCCCGTCGGCCATGCTGAGCAAAACACCCGGCAGGATTAAGTGGTTGGCCAGGCCCCTCGGCTACCACAACCGCTACGTACTCAAACAGCTGCTCGGATATTCTGAGGAAGAGATCAAGCAGCTGGAAAAGGAAAGAGTTGTAGGCTACTGGGACGATAGGCCCGGCATCAAACCACCCGTTTATTACGACCTCTCCCATGATGACGTATTCAATTTCAAGGGTTGATAAATGAGCAAAAGCGAGAAAGAGCAGATATTGGTCAGATACGGCGGAAGCCGTAAGGAACGGGAAGAGTTCCTGCGGGCCATGATCAACCCCGAGGGCAAGCCCGAGGTGCTCAGCGACGTCACGGTTCTCGACGTTAGTTATGCCAATTTGTCCGGTGATATATGCTCGAGCATATTTGCCGAATTCGGCGCCGAGGTAATCAAGATTGAACCTCCAGAAGGTGACCCATCCCGCAAGATAACACCCTTCGGCGTAAACCGCAATGGCGTTGGAGTACCTTTTATCATGGAGGCGCGTAACAAGCGCTATATTACCCTTGACCTCAAGAACGAGGAGGGGCGCAAGGACTTAAAAAGCCTGGCCGCAAAGGCTCAGATTGTCATCGAGACCTATGCGCCCGGCGCTATGGACTCATGGGGAATCGGATATCGCCAGTTGACTGAGATCAATCCGGGCCTGGTATATATAGCGATTAGCCCATACGGGCAGTACGGGGAAAAGGCCAAAGAGTTTCTCAGCGTCCCCGATTCGGATATAGCCGCCCAGGCGCTATCCGGTGTATGCGCCAATATAGGCGATATGCCCGGTTCTGGCGAGCCGTATAACTGGCCGCTGAGGGCCGGGGTATGGTTGAGCTGGTACATTTCGGGTATTGAAGCGGCCCTTGGAGGCGCCGTAGCGCGGTATTATTCACAAGCAACCGGTGAAGGCCAGATGGTGGATGTGGCAACAGCCGATTCTTATGCTTCGCTGGTTGGATACCCCGTTACTATCGGGTTCACCTGGAATAAGGCACGGCCCAGGATCGGAATACACGACTTTGCCATATACCCATATGGATTCTGGAAAAGCAAGGATGGCATTGTAGCCATTGCGGCGGGCAGGGACCACGACTTCAGGGCGCTGCTGAAAGTGTTAAAGCTGTGGAAGTATGAAGATGACTACCGTTTCACCTTCGACAGGATACCTGACATACTGGACCAGGTAGAACAGTTTTACAAGATCATTGAGGATCAAACGGTCAAATATACTTCCGATGAGCTGGTCAAAATGGCGCTCGAGTACAGCATCAAGTCCGCCCGTTCCAAATGGCGCGGCGGCGGCGTTCCTATAATTATGAAAGTACAAAAGCCGTCGACTACCATGCAGAACCCGCACTGGGCCAAGCGCCAATCCTTCCAGGAATTCGATGATGAGACGCTGGGCAAATTTAAAATGCCCGTCAATTTTATTAAGATGTCTGAATCTCCGCCGCGTATCAAGTGGGTCAAATGCAAGCTTGGCCAGGATAACGACTACGTGCGTGGGAAGTACCTAAAGTAACAGCCCGTTTAACAGGTATAAAAAAAGAGCCTTCCAATTAGGAAGGCTCTTTTTTACTGTTCAGACTATGGGGTCTCAGGCTTGGTGAAGCTCAAAGTGAAAACAGTGTCCACCGATTTGCTAAAGTTGGGATTCGAGATGGTGGCCTTTCCGCTGACATCGTATTTGCAGGGTCCGTCGGGGTAGGCAGCCCAGCCGTCATCCATAGGTTTCTGGACGGCATCCACCAGGCCGCGGATCTTCAGGTATACGGCTGCCGCGGTTGCGTTATCGGCAACGCCTTTGGTGATATCACTGGTCGTCGGGCCACTTCTGATAGTGTTAAGAATATTTAGGGCGGGATAGTTCCACAGGTTGGGTTCTTTGCCGCCCAGTAGCTTCCAGGGAGCTGCGCCGGCGAGGTGAGCGACGACATACGGCATGCTCTGGGCCATGTAATAACCCTCGAATGCCACTCCTCCGAAACCGGTGAAAGGTAGAACGTTGGCATAGGTCAATTGGACGGCGGTCTTAGCCGGTATCGATATTTCGGGACCAACCGTTTTCTGAGTCAGCGCCTGGTCGCCAAGTTTGATAGTGTAGTTAAACTGGTCAAGCGTGACGGGGAAATCATTGGGGTTCTCTATTGTAAAGAACGCATCGGCAACCAGTGTTTCTTCGCCCTGCCACTCATTGGAGATTAAGTTAAGGGTGACCGTAGCGGGCTTCATCTCAGAGGGGGTACAGGCCGCAGATGCGAGCATGACGGCGAGTATAACGATTGCAACGGGTAGATATAATTTCTTCAATTTAGCACCTCCTCCTTATTATTTGACACCGGCTGCAGCTCTTAGCTTAGCAGGCGTCTGATATTTATCCAGTTGCATGTATTTCTCGGGGTACATAGGTACGTATTCCCCGTTAGCCTGGACCTGGGCCATACCGGTCATCATACCATTGGGTAGTAGCTTCTTAGGAGCATTGGGGTCAGCAGTAACACGGGAATGGAAGAAGCCGGGTACCTTGGCCATTTCGTACTTGACCGAACCAAGTGCGCCGTTATCGATCTGGACCGTCTCCAGGGCGGTAATCAGCTTGCCCACGTCATCCGTGCCGCCTGCCATCTCAATGGCCGCCTTGATCTGGTAAATGTCATCGTAAGCACATAGCACATGCATCTGGCATGGTATGCCCCTTGCCCTGGCTTTATTCACGACAGCCATGTTGTAGTCGGTGATCGGCGTTTCGTAAGATGCCGTCAGCGCTCCCAGCGCCTTGCCGCCGGTAAGCTGCCAGAAATCGTGGGTCTGGCTTACGCCGCCATACAGGTATACCTGTATGTCTTTAGCCGGGGAATCGGCCCACTGCTTGGTAAATACCTCTGTATCGGTAAACCAGCTTGAAACGACGAAGATCATATCAGCGCCGGCCTTGGAGATCTGGTCAAGTATAGGCAGGTACATACCCGCCCTGGCGCTGAAAGGTTTGCTGTATACAACGTCGATGCCATAATCGTCTTTGGCCATCTGATCCCAGGTAGACAGATTCAGAGTCGGATAGCCATTGCGGAAAAGCAGTGTCCATGCCAGGTTTTCATAGAGCAGAGCCCATTTTTTAGCAACCAAACCCTTGGGTGTGATAGGGCCGTCCGGTTTGCCCCAGGAAAATATGTTGTCTGCCCAGGCAAAGTGACCCGGTTCGGGATTGAAATCACGGAAGATCATCTTTTCTTTGTCGTAGTTTTGGAGTACAGTACTGGTGACCTCCACGCCGCTGGCGCCATTGGCAATCATGATGTGCGGGAAATCTTTGTAGAGCTCGATCGATTTCTGTTTAGTAGCCAGCGCAATCTCCGTTCTCCCTTCTACAAAGTAGAATGTCGCCTTGTCCCCCATGACCATTCTTTGTACGCCTGCCACTGATAGCGATGTCTCGCCCTTGCCGTCCTCAATAACATACTTGATAGGCCTGCCCAGGATACCGCCAGCTGCATTGATCTCTTCGACAGCCATCTGCTGCATATCCATGCAGGGTTTGGTGCCCGGTGATGCAACGTTGCCGACGTAGCCTATGACGATGGGAGCTTTACCCGTCGAAGGCTGCGCGCATCCGCTCACTATCACTGCAGCTATGAGTGTGAAAACAATGGTTAGTGAAAGAATCGTGCCCTTGGTCTTCATTGCCACCTCCTCTATATAATGAGGCCATTATATCACATGGCGTCAACAAATTATGCGATTATTTAGATATGCGGAGAGTTGGCCGAACGTTCAATCGATGTATGTAAAAAAGACTGACTGCGGATGTAAAATTCATCCGCGGTCAGTCCGGACTGCCGTTGTCGTGTTTAAAGCTTGGGCGTATTGCCGAGCCGGTCAAAGGTGTAGGGTTTATTGACCTTGATACCGGCCAGGCGCTTGGCAATATTCTTGGTGTTTTCGAGGTTATATGAGCCCATGATAGCGATCTGCTCCATCCTGGGAGAACCGCCGCCGTGTACACCGGCATATTGCATAACGCCGGCCCATTCTGAACAGGTCAGGCCCTGCACCCAGGCGAAGGCCTTGAGCACATCCTGTACGTCGACATCCGGATTACGGGCCATATATTTTTCCATGAAAGGCTTGGTTTCCTCGTTTACCCAGTCTCCGGAGCGGGGGAGCGTAGCCGGCATGCCGCCGGCAATGTCCGCCACGATATCGTATTCATGATAAATATTGAGGCCGGCATGTCGGCGGCTCACGTTGCAGTACATGGTATCGGGAACAAAAGTGCCCGAGGGTGATTTGCTGCCGTTGATAGCGGCGGCGATACCGGTGCCGTAAACTAGCTCAGAGGTACATATCAGTTCGGCCAGCTTTTCCCTGACATGGTGCTCTTTTTCTATGCCGTTTACCTCAGCCATCAGGGCTGCCGCGCCTGTAAGCACATCGGTCATGGCCGGTTTGCAGCCCGTATAGCTATGGCGGTGATATTGGGCGAACATCAGTGCCAGGTAGCCGCCCATATCGGCCTCACCGCACAGGAACACGTTGTCCCAGGGAACAAAAACATCATCGAAAACAGTCATGGAATCGGAGCCGCCCCAGGGACCGGGCCCGCTCCATCCCTTGGGGTATTCAGGCATGGCGGCGCTGACAATCTGTTTTACTCCTTCAGCATCAGCCGGTATGGCAAACGCCACCGCCCAGTCGCCTTCCTCCTTGGTGAGGGCCCTGGTCGGGATTACGTTGATCTGCTCGACTACGGGCGCAAAAGAATTGTGCACCTTGGCCCCGCGTACTATAATGCCGTCGCTCTTTCTCTCCACGATCCTGAGGTAAAGGTCGGGATCCTTCTGTTCGTGAGGCCTCCACGGCCGGTTACCTTTAACATCGGTCTGTGCGCAGCACGACGTGCGGTCGTTGGTTTGGAAGTCCTTAAGCCATTTTACAAAGCGCTTATTATACTCGGTGCCATATTTCTGATCGCACATATAGGTTACTACCGAAAGAGCATTGGTCGAGTCAATGCCCATGCACCTGGCGATGCAACCGCCGACCTGCTGAGAAGTGATCCTGGTCATCTTCTGCTTGGCCAGCAAGTCCCCGATGCTTTGGTGGATGTGCGTAAAGCGGTTGATCTTTTCGCCGGTGAGGTGTGAAGTTGCGGTAAGTATATCCTGGTAGTCTTTGAACTCCGGATCGGTGACCATATCATAGGTCTTGGCGATGATATTTATGGCCCCCTCAAGCCGTTTGAAATCACGGTCTACCAGATTGCCGTCGTTGTAGATATTGCGCCTCATTTTGGTAAGTCTTTTCCTGTACTCGCTTGACGAAATCATGATAACTCCTTAAATATTAAATCTTTACGGGGACTTCTATTTTTGGGGTTGCCCTCGATGACGATTCCGAAAATAATACGATTTAGATAGTCATGCCGCCGTCAACAATAAGGTTCTGACCCGTGATAAAACCGGCCTCATTGGAGGCCAGGAACACGGCCGCGTGGGCCATATCTTCGGGCTCGGCTATGCGTTTTAGGGGGGTTCTGGCCATGATATATTTATAGATTTCGGGGTTGCCCCATAAGGCCTGGCTGAACTGGGTTTTAGTCTGGCCGGGCGAAAGGGTGTTAGCCCTTATTCCAAAGCCTGCCCACTGTTGCGCCATGACCTTGGTGGCCATATTCACGCCCGCCTTGCTGACCGAATAGATAGGCAAAATATCGGGCGTGACCCCGGCGATGGAAGATACGTTGATAATTACGCCTCCGCCATGCTCCTTCATAACTCGGGCGACGGACTGACTCAGGAAAAACAGGCCTTTGAGGTTGAGGTTCATTATGGAGTCCCAGGCCCGCTCCGAGACATCGATAGCGGAGTCCATGGTCGGGTTGGTAGCGGCATCATTTACCAGGATGTCTATTCTGCCGAACTCTTTTACAGCTTGGGAGACCAGCGCAGTTATATCCTCCATCCTTCCAATGTGCGCTGCTACGGGTAAGGCTTTAACACCACAGGCCTTGATTTCCCCGGCTACCTTCTCCAGGTCGGCCATCTTGCGACTGGCCAATACAATATCGGCCCCCGATTTGGCCATTTCCAGCGCTATTGCCCTGCCAATACCGCGACTGGCGCCGGTTATCAACGCCACCTTGTTTTTAAGCGAAATCTCCATTGACCGTTCTCCTTGTAACTATTTACTGGTGAGTTACCATTAACCCTTTTTCAATATTAGCAGGGCCTGGTGCCGACCAACCTTGATGATAAATTCTTGATCTTAGGCTGTCAAGGACGGCTATATAATTGCCTTACTGCGACGTTGCATAGCAACCATTGATATCGGGATATACCCCATCCGTCTCGAGGGCTTTTTGCATGGCTGTAATTGCTACTTCAAGCTGGCTGTCAGAAGGCTTACGCGTTGTCAAAGCCTGCAGCCATAGTCCCGGTATAAGGAGCCACCTGACAAAGCGGTTGTGGCTGTGTTTAGCTTCAAATTTCAATAGCTCATAGCTAACTGCAGCTATGACAGGGATCAAAATAATACGTGAAATGATGCCTATCCATATGGGAGGACGTCCCAGCAGGGCGAAGACCACCACGGCAATGACCAGTACGACCAGCAGAAAGCTGGTACCGCAGCGGGTGTGCGCCGTGGAATAATTCCGTACGCTGGGGACATTCAAAGGTACGCCGGATTCATAGGCATTTACAGACATGTGCTCGGCCCCATGATAACCGAAGATCTCGCGGATGTCGCGCATGCGCCCGATCATGGCCAGATAAACGACGAAGAAAACGATGCGGATGAGTCCCTCGATGAGATTGCTAAGAAAGGAGGAAGCAATGTAGGCATCAAAGAACCGTACTATTAGCAATGGAAGCACGAAAAAGAGAGCCACAGCCAGCACCACTCCCACGGCAACGCTTCCCCAGATCATGCCGGATGTTATTTTCTCATCCTCAGTCTCGGTTGAGACCTTTGCCGAATACATGAGAGCGCTAGTGCCCAGGGCCACCGTCTCTATAAGCATGATGATGCCCCTGACCAGGGGGATATTGCGCCACTTCCCTTTATACAGGGTAGCCAGGGGTTGGATGCTGATTTCAATGCCGCCGTCCATCCTGCGGACAGCAATGGCGGAGCTGGTGCGTCCTCTGATCATCACCCCGCCCATGACCGCCTGGCCGCCGTAACTAAAAGGATTCTCCTTCTTCATATACCTAAAAAAAAGGGGCGGATATTGAAGCCGCCCCTTTGGGTTGCTTGTCTGATTTTTATTTCTCTTTCTTTTCCCTCTTGTAGCGCTTGTTGAAACGCTCCACACGGCCTGCTGTATCTATAATCTTCTGCTCCCCGGTGAAGAACGGGTGGCATTTGTTGCACAGCTCAACCCTGAGGGTCTGCCTGGTGGATCCGGTTGTGAAGGTGTTCCCGCATGAGCAGGTCACCTTGGCATCCGTGAAATATTTGGGATGAATTTTCTCTTTCATGTTTATTGTCCTGGGTATACGCTGACCTTTTTCTTATTTTTTGAATGAGGCTCGAATTTAATGATGCCGTCGATCGTGGCAAAGAGCGTATAATCCCTGCCAACCCCAACGTTGGTCCCCGGGTGTATCTTGGTGCCGCGCTGTCTGACTATGATAGTGCCGGCATTGACCTTCTGGCCGCCGTACCTTTTAACACCCAACCGCTTCGATTCGCTATCGCGGCCGCCCCGTGTGCTGCCTCCGCCTTTCTTGTGTGCCATTAGTTATCACCTCCGGTTGCTGCGGCTTTAGCTTTCGAGGCCCTTTTGCGGACTTTGCCGCCCGGCTTCACGATTTCCTTGATCAAAAGCCTGGTATAAGGTTGCCTGTGTCCCGTCTTGGTCCGTGAGCGAACTTTATTCTTATAGCGGAAAACTATGATCTTGCGGGCCTTGCCCTCTTCGATGCAGGTGGCGATGACTTTGGCCCCCTCAATTTCGGGGCTGCCGATAATTGCCTCTTCTCCATCGGATATCATCAAGACCTGGCTCAATTCCACATCTTTGCCTTTTTCGACGTGCAGCAACTCGGTATTGATCACCTGTCCTGCCCTGACGCGGAACTGTTTGCCTCCGGCCATCACGATTGCGTAAGAATTGTTCATTTTTTCATTCCCTGTTTAATAACAATAACCGTATAAATATATCAATCAATCGTAATTGTGTCAAATATCAGAGGGCAAAATGCGGAGGAATATTTGCCTGGAGACGGGATGGGTCCTGAAGCTTTTCACTATTGAAGACAGGGATTACTGTTCAGCTTCGCAATCGCCGCTGCTGGCGACATCGCAGTGCTTCATATACACCAGGTCGCTGGTGACAGAATCGCGCACAAGGTAACCACCATCTATCTGGCTGACTATGACAAACCACCTACCCGCTTCGTTCTGTATTTTTTGAGGACTGATTGAAAATTCCATCGTTTCAGATGTCCGGTTTCTCCCGAGTTCTATTCTAACATATCCGATGAAAACTGCAAGGCTTAAAGGTTGAGCGCTATCTCAGCCCCTTTTTCCACCGCTGCCAGTATTTTGCCAGGTTTGTCGGCATCGCCGATTACGTATACTTCGCTCACCAGTCCCTTTACCTGTTCCGCCAGCTCGTTGACCGGGACTGCCCCTATGGCCAGCACAAAGGTGTCGAAAGGCCCTATCTTGCGTTCGCCTTCCGGTGTGGCAACCAGCGCCGAATTATCCGATATGGCATTGACTTTAGTCTGCGTCAACATATTTACGCGTTTTTCTTTGAGGCGTTTCCTCAGGAAAAAGCGGGCGGCCGGGCCTATATCCCTGGCCGTATGCTTGAGCATTTCCACTACGGTGACGTGCTTACCCTTGCTTGCCAGATAATCCGCGGCCTCGCAGCCCACCAGGCCTCCTCCTATGACCAGCACATCGCCCCCAACCTCTTCGGAAGAGAGGGCCTTGCGGGCACTCATTACGTTCTTGGCGTTTACTCCAGGTATGTTGGGTATGGCAGGCTCTGACCCTGTGGCGATAATCAGGACATCCGGTTTGAGTTGCCTGACGACATCGGCGGTGAGCCTCTTGCCTATGTGGATATCTACTCCAAGGTCTTTGATGGCCTTTATTCTCGATTGAGCCACTTCGCAATAGATGGCCTTGGCGGGCGGGATGGCAACCAGCTTGGTCTGTCCGCCCAGATAGCCGTCTTTTTCGAATAGTATAACCCGGTGACCACGCAAGGCAGCCGTGCGCGCCGCTTCCAGCCCGCCGGGTCCGCCGCCGGCAACCAGCACTGTACGGGGTTTGGACACGGCCGGACGTTCATATTGCTCTTCCCTTCCCAGGGCAAGGTTCTGAACGCACGTAATGGAAGGCCTCAGCCATATAGCAAGCCCCTCTATACAGGCTTCATTGCATGAAAGGCATTTAACTATGTCCTGCGTTCGGCCTTCTTTGACTTTAGCAGGCCAATAAGGGTCGGTCAGCGACTGTCTGCCGATGTGCACGAGGTCGGCCTGGCCCGACCGTATAATTTCCACCGCTACGGAGGGTTCGTTAATGCGTCCGACCACAATTATGGGGACGTTGAATACTTTTTTAAATTCCGCCGAAGTCCGGGCGTTGAATCCCTGCGGCATATCCGGCGGTGCACTGGTATATACACTGGACTCCATCACGCCGACGGAAACATCTACAGCGTTTATGCCCGCTTCAACCAGCCGTTTCATTATCTCGATGCTCTCGGAAGCATTGCGTCCTTCGGGCACCATCTCTTCGGCGCTGATGCGGAAAAGCAGGGGGAAATCCGGGCCTACCAGCTCGCGTGAACGTTTAACTATCTCAAGCGGGAAGCGCAGGAAGCCCTCGAATCCGCCTCCGTACTCGTCCGTGCGTTTGTTGGCGTAAGCAGACATAAATTCGGAGATCAGGTAGCCGTGCGCCCCGTGAAACTCTACAGCATCGCAGCCTGCCTTTTTCACTCGTAGCGCTCCCTGCGCGAATTTTTCCACCATACCTTTGATCTCGCCTGTGGTGAGGGCGCGGCAGGGCTGGTGCTGGATGGGCTCGGGAACCGGGGATGGCGCCACGAGTTCCCTGCCTCCAATGTAGCGCGAGAATGTGCTGCGGCCGGGATGATAAATCTGGACCGCCAGCCTAGCGCCGTATTTGTGAACAGTGTCTGCCAGCTTTTTAAAACCGGGTATAAATTTATCATCGTAGAGGCACAGGGCATGATCGCTGCCGAGCCCCGTTTCACCGTCTATGGCTGTGATCTCCACGATGATAAGGCCGAAGCCTCCTCTGGCCCGTAATTCATGGTATTTAATAAGCCTGTCGGAGACTCCGCCGCCGTCGGCGGCAAACCCGGTGCCCATGGGGGGCACACTGACCCGGTTTTTGACCTCCATTGTGCCTATTTTTATGGGCTGAAAAAGGACTGAATAATCTTCCGGCATATCTCGGCTCCTGGATAGCAAATTGTGAATAAACCAACTGTAAGCATACCACTAATTAAGGTCCGATATACAAACCGGAAGACCCAAGGGCAAGAGCAGTGATAGAATATGGGGCAGCTCTGAATACGGGGTACGCTACTATGGAAGCAACTTTTTTGAATAAATATAAGATTGACGATGATTATAGCAGGATAGATTTTGACAAACTTCAGAGATGGCTTTCATCAGCCTACTGGAGCATCGGGATTGGAAAGGAGGAGATAGAAAAAGGGGCACGCAACTCATCCATAGTCGTCGGGGCTTATCTGGCGCAAGAGCAGGTGGCCTTCCTCAGGGTTGTCAGTGATAAGACACGCTTTGCCTATTTCCTGGACGTATTTGTCGATGAGGACCACCGCAGACAGGGGCTGGCCAAAGCCCTGATCAACCATGTTTTCGAACATCCCGACTTCAAGGATGTTTACATGTGGCTGCTGGCTACACGCAATGCGCACCCGGTCTATAGAGAACTGGGCTTTAAACCGCTGGAAAATCCGCAGGACTGGATGATTATATCCAGGGGCAGGGTAAACAGGCTCTGAAGCTAGCCTGAACGTTCACTCAGCTTTTGCAGCAGGACCCTCGCTTTTTGCGCTGCCCTGCCGCGATGGCTGATCTCGTTCTTCAATTCGTGCGAAATCTCGGCTATGGTCTTATCATATTCGGACAGGTAAAACACCGGATCGTAGCCGAAGCCGTTTTGGCCGCGAGGCTCCAACGCAATACGGCCCCGGCACTCTCCGGAAACGGTCTCAACTTTGCCGCCGGGCTCGGCAATGGCAATCACGCACCTGAATCTGGCATTGCGCAATTCGCAGGGAACCCCTTTTAGCTTCTCAAGCAGAAAATTGACCCTTTCGGCGTCTGAGGCGTTTTCGCCTGCGTAGCGGGACGAGCGGACGCCGGGCTCGCCTCCCAGCGCTTCAACCTCCAATCCGGAATCATCGGCTAAAGTAACCAGCCCGCTCAAAGCAGAGTAGAAGACTGCCTTTGAGCGGGCGTTCTCTTCGAATGTGGAATAATTCTCTTCAGCTTCCTGGCTGATGCCGGCCTGGTCGAGAGTGAGCAACTCCATGTCCAGCCCTTTCAAGAGCGATACATATTCAGCGGCCTTGCCGCGGTTGGTCGTGGCCAGCAGAAGCCTGGACATAAGACCGTCTATATGCTCTCGAATCTGTGCTGGAGCTTTTTCATAACCTGGGGCAGGGTGGTATATTCCATCTCGTCCAGGGGCAGCCTGTGGGGCTCGAAGGGGCCGTGCCGCCTGAGCATATCGGCCATATCCAGTCCCTGCTGGCGTGCGTTGTTGAAGGCGATATCGTCGAACATATCGAGCGGGCCTACCAGCCTGCCGTTAGCCAGCTGGAAGCCGGCGCCTATTACACGGGGCGGGCCGTCAAAGCGAGTGGGGACGGCCTCGCGGACGGCAACCGGGATCAGGGGACCGTGATGAGAGCCGCGCATCCAGCCCTCCACGATGTGAGGGCGTGCAAAGGGCTCGAGCACTTCACCGACCGCCGGGAAGATGCCCTGGGCGCGGACTATGCATACCGGGTCATCCTTGCCAACATAACGGCCTGCAAGCATGGAAAGCTTTTGAGTTGAGGAGCTGGCTGCTATCTCGCCGGTCTCACGTGAATAGACTGCCTTGACCGAATACCTGGAGGGCGACCCGATGAAAACCAGCAGGTCATACATCTCTTCAGGGCAGTCGAAAGTTATCTTTTTACTCTCTTTCACATCGTGCACTTCGAACTTGAAGCCCTTGTGCATATTGGAAGAAATAACCAGTCCGATGGAATTAAAGGGATCGCCGAAAATAGAATACAGTGGCAGGTTCCAGGCGCCCGAAGCTGTCTTATCTGCCATGAACACGACCACCGGCTCCGCCTCCCTCTCTTCTATTTCCATCTCAGCTACTCCGGGGCCCTGGCCTTTGACATTGCCTGAGAAGGCGTCCACCAGCAGGTCTTGCCCGGCGCCGTGCAGCTTTAGTTTTTTGGCAACAACCGTGGCGCTTTTGAATGCATTCCAGGCCATCTCATGCACTTCGCTGTTGTCCACGCCGTGGGTGTGCGTCATGATGAACTGTAAATCGTCTCCGCACTTGGTAACGTGGTAATCGATGATGAGGCCGGACTTCTTGGCCTTGGCCAGGGACGCTTCGCCGTCCGCCATTAAATCGGGGTGCATTCCGCAGTGTCCCACCCATCCGCCAATATCAGCCTTGATGACGCTAAGAGTTAATTTCATTGGGCCTCCTTTTTTATGGCCACCCGTTCAAGCGGATATACTGCTTTGGAAAAACGGGAATAAGCAATACATCCAGGCACTTTATAAAATATTGGGTGAGGCAACGATTTAAAAATCTGCCCAAGGTTGAATTTTATCAGATGCACGATTTTGATGTCAAAGCAATTGCCGTGTGTGATGACACATTTTATATTCACAGTGCTATAATTTGCTGGAGGAGCAGGCTATGGCGGAGGGAGTACTTTACGATAAGTTGTCCGGGCAGCGCGTACGCTG
Organism: Dehalococcoidia bacterium; assembly: GCA_003142375.1. Taxonomy (GTDB): domain Bacteria; phylum Chloroflexota; class Dehalococcoidia; order GIF9; family UBA5629; genus UBA1162. Next base: position 191,968 of record PLME01000010.1, read on the forward strand.
CAACGTGTGCCTGTGGCGCTGTGTGATCAACCCGGGCAGGCTGGGAGTCTGCGGCGTGAGGCGGAATGAAGATGGAAAGATAGTCCCCCTGAACTATGCCATGGTCTCATCCGTAGCAGCCGACCCGATCGAGAAAAAACCGCTCTTCCATTTCTTCCCCGGCAGTACGGTCCTGTCCTTTGGCACGATAGGCTGTAATTTCCACTGCATACACTGCCAGAACTGGGAAATAGCCTGCGTGGAGGAGCCGCACACCTTCGAGGGCTCGCTGAGGAAAATACCGCCGGATGAAGCTGTCCGTATGGCTGAAACCAGCGGTTTTAAAGGTCTGGCCTGGACTTATAACGAGCCTACGATCTGGTTCGAGTATACTCTGGATTCCGCCAGGCTGGCCCATGAGAACGGACTTTACACGGTCTACGTTACCAACGGCTATATGACGCCTGAAGCTCTGGACACTATAGGCCCCTACCTGGACGCCTGGCGGGTGGACATCAAGGGCTTTACGGACAAGCTTTACCACGACCTGGGAAAGGTGCGCAACTGGCGCTCGATCCTCGAAGTTGCCGAAAGGGCTAAAAACAAATGGAATATGCACATAGAGGTGGTCACCAATATCATTCCCGGCATGAATGACGACAGAGAGCAACTGGCCGGCATCGCCGGCTGGATAAAGGCCGACCTGGGTGAGCTCACCCCCTGGCACGTAACTCGCTTTCATCCCGACCGTAACCTTATGCATATACCGCCCACTCCCATAGCCACCCTGGAAAAAGCCTGGGATATAGGAAAGGAAGCTGGCCTGCGTTTTGTCTATCCGGGCAACGTCCCCGGCCATTCCCGCGAGAATACTGTCTGCTATAATTGCGGCAGCCTGGTGATTGAGAGGGTGGGCTACAGCATCAGTCTGAAGGGGCTCAAGGGGACGAACTGCGCTGTTTGCGGCGCCGATTTGAATATCAGGAATATCATAAACGCAGGGGTGAAAACATGATCAGGGAAGCTGCTGTTGCGGGTCAGTTCTATCCCGGCTGGCCGGATGAACTGAAGGAGATGATCCAGTTCATGACGGGCAAGGAAACCGCCAAAATTGATGCCATCGGTGTGGTATCCCCGCACGCCGGGTATATCTATTCCGGGCCGGTGGCAGGGGCTGTCTTTTCACGCATAAAGTTTAAGGATACGTTCATTTTGATGGGGCCCAACCATCGCGGTATGGGCAAGCCTTTCAGCATTATGACGGAGGGCAGTTGGAGGACCCCGCTGGGTGATGTGCGCATCAATACCGAGCTGGCCGGCGCCATCTTAAAGGCATCCGGCAACCTGAAGGAAGATAGCCTGGCGCATCGCTACGAGCATTCACTGGAGGTTCAGGTTCCCTTTCTACAATACTTCAGACGTGATGTTATGATAGTTCCGATCGTACTGTCTCAGGCAGATCCCACTGTTTATAAGGAGATCGGAGCTGCCCTGGCGTCAGCTCTGAAAGAGACAGGCGCCGAAGCCGTGATCGTGGCCAGCAGCGACATGACCCACTATGAGACCAATGAACGGGCCCGCAGCAAAGACCAGAAGGCTATCGAGGCCATACTCGATCTTGATGCCGATGAGCTCGTAGAACGTATAAACAAATACGATATAACGATGTGCGGGTATGCCGCTGCAGTAAGCCTGATAACGGCGGCCAAAGAGCTGGGAGCCGGCAAAACCGAGCTGGTGAAGTACCAGACCAGCGGGGATACTTCAGGCGACTACACGAGTGTAGTCGGTTATGCCGGGATAATCATAGGCAAGTAAGAGGTGCTCAATGACGGAAAATATGCATCCGGTAGTGCAACTTGCCAGGCAAGCGGTGGAAAGCTATGTGAAGGACGGTGAAGTGATACGGCCGCGCAAGCTTTCGCCCGAGATGAAGGAAAAGGCCGGCGTATTTGTTTCGCTCAAAAAGCACGGTAAATTACGCGGCTGCATAGGTACGTTCGAACCGACAGAATCCAATGTAGCTGAAGAGATAGTGCGTAATGCTATCGCCTCTGCAGCAGGGGACCCGAGGTTCAACCCTGTCCAACCCTCAGAATTGCCGGACCTGGAATACAGTGTTGATGTCCTCACTCCGCCCGAACCTGTAGAGGACATATCCAAGCTTGATCCTAAAAAGGATGGTGTGATCGTCCAGTGCGGATACAGGCGGGGACTGCTACTGCCTGACCTGGAAGGGGTCAAAGACGTAGAGACTCAGATCGCCATCTGCCGTCAGAAAGCAGGCATCGGCAGCGGCGAGCCGATCAAGCTTTTTAGATTTCAGGTGCGCAGATATAGGTAAAACCGGGTGTTGCTATACCCTCCCGTATCTGTTATGGTATATATCATCGGAAGGAATGTATCGGAATTTGCAGAATAAAAGCGCGTCCTGCAGCGCATCCAGCGAATACATATTCCCGGGGAGAGACGTGATATGAAGCTGGTGGTCATAGGGATAGGTGATTGCGGCAGCAACCTGGCGGCGGAGTTCGTCCGCTTAAACAGTAGGGCCAAATCCGAGACCGGCGTCGAAATACTCGTAAGATCATATGCCATCAATGACGACCTTGCCAGCCTCAATACGGTCAAGAAAGTAGGCGACAAGCTTCTCACCATACAGCTACCTGCTCCCGACAGCTCCAGCAAGGCGTCGGAAGTCGGCGCCGACCTCATGCGCGCTAATGGCGATCGTATCATAGCTACTATGAGGGCGGGGGAATTCTTCGAGACGGATGCCTTCCTGCTGGTGGCCGGCAGCGCAGGCTGCATAGGTTCCGGCGGCATCTCGATCCTGGCCAGGAAATTGCATGACAGGTACGTCAACAAGCCTGTTTATGCCATCATTGTGCTGCCCTTAGCTTCCGAAAACAACGTGCCCATGTTCGTATACAATACGGCTCTTTGCCTGAAATCCATCGATAAGACCTCCGATGCCATCTTCCTTTTCGATAACGAGAAGGTGAGGTCCGAGGCAAGCGTCAAATCGGCAGCCGGGAACGATGAGATCAACCGGGAGATGGTGCTTCCCTTTTTTGATCTCTGCCGCGCCAGCGAAAAGGTCGATCCCAAGTACTTGGGAACGAGCAATATAGGTGTGGGCGAAATCGTTCAGTCACTTAACGGCTGGACCGCTATCGGCTACGGCAGCGCCCAGCTACCGTCCGGCGGATTCTCGCTTTTTAAGAAGACAGACGGCTTCGAGAACAAGGGTGAGGAGACGGTGAAGGCCATGGAGGCGATGAGCTCGGCCCTCAGCCATTTCTCGATAGAATGCAAACTGGAAGACGCCCGCAAGGCACTGTACCTGTTGTGCGTGCCCAGCAAGAACGCCAATATCGGGATGACCAGGGCAGTGGGCAATCGCATGCGTGAGCTTACCAACAACGGCGAAGTAAGGGGCGGGGATTTTTACGGCGTCAAAGATTATGCTACAGTTACGCTGATAGCTTCCAGGATAACCTATCTTGAGAAGATAAAGGACTACTACGAGCGGGCTTCGAGCCTGGCTCCGGAACTTAAGAAAAACGAGACACAATTAACATGACCCTTTTCGACCTCGGTTCGCCTGAACTGGAAGGCCATAAGGGCGCCGGGGACATCAAGGAACCCCCTTCTGCTTCGTCAATGCCTCTGGCCGCCAGGATGCGCCCGCGCAATTTCGGCGAATATGTCGGTCAGCAGCAGATCATCGGCGAAGGCAGGGTGCTGCGCAAAGCCATTGAGGCCGATCAGCTTCCCTCCATCATTCTCTGGGGGCCTCCGGGCAGCGGCAAAACCACACTGGCCCATGTCATCGCCAATGTTTCACGTTTCTATTTTGTGCCCATGAGCGCAGTGACCGCAGGGGTAGCCGACCTGCGAAGGGTGATAGACGAGGCCCGCAAAAGGCGAAAGGCCACCGGGCAGCGCACCATACTTTTTATCGATGAAATCCACCGCTTTAATAAAAGCCAGCAGGATGCTATCCTGCCTTACGTGGAGAACGGTGAAGTGACCTTCATCGGCGCCACGACAGAGAATCCCTCGTTCGAAGTGATATCAGCGCTGCTGTCGCGCTGCCGTGTCTTCACCCTGGACGCCCTCACTGACGAAGAGGTTAAAACTATTGTGGAGAGGGCGGTAAAAGATAAAGAGAATGGGCTGGCTGAGCTTAAGGTTAACCTTGCTGAAGATGCCTTTCGGCTCCTGGTGACTGCTGCCAATGGTGACGCCAGGGTGGCCTTGAATGCCCTGGAGATGGCGGCCCAGGCTGTCAAAGCAGGCAAGGACGGTACACGCAGTATATCCCTGACTGATATTGAGGAATCCATGCAAAAGCGCGCCCTGCTGTACGACAAAGCAGGCGACCAGCATTACGATTTCATATCTGCGCTGCATAAAACGCTGCGCGGCTCGGACCCGGACGCCGCCCTGTACTGGCTGGGACGTATGCTGGAGGCGGGGGAAGACCCGCTGTATATAATCAGGCGGTTGATACGTTTTGCCTCTGAAGACGTGGGCATGGCCGATCCCCAGGCGCTGGTGGTGGCGGTGGCGGCACAGCAGGCCATTCACTTTGTTGGCATGCCTGAATGTAACCTGGCCCTGGCCCAGACTGTCGTTTACCTGGCCACCGCTCCCAAGAGCAACTCGCTGTATACTGCTTATACACGTGTGCAGAGGGACGTGGAGACCACGCGCAACGATCCTGTGCCGCTGCACCTCCGCAATGCACCCACTAAGCTTATGAAGAATCTGGGTTACGGCAAGGGATACAAGTATGCCCATGACTATGAAGGCCATTTTGTAGAGCAGCAGAACCTGCCGGAATCGATGAAGAGCAAACGCTACTATTTCCCTTCGGAACAGGGCTTCGAGAAGACGGTGCTGGCAAGGTTGAGGGCCTGGTGGGGGAGCAGGATGGACAAAAAGGAATGAAAGCGCGGAGCGTTACCTTCTCCTGCTCCGGCCTGAAGCTGGAAGGTATTTATTTCGATGGGGAATGGGAGCAGGCAGTTCCCGCCGTCGTTGTCTGCCATCCGCACCCGCTTTACGGCGGCTCGATGCGCAATAACGTGACCTATGCCGTAGCCGACGCTCTCAGCAATGCATCCATGTCCGCCTTCCTGTTTAACTTTCGCGGCGTGGGAGGCAGTGAGGGAAGTTACGGCGGAGGTATAGCCGAGCAGCAGGACATTATAGCGGCCCTGGACTGGCTTGAGGGGCAAAAGGGCACAGATAAAAACAGGTTGGGCCTGGCTGGTTACTCCTTCGGAGCAGGCGTGGCTTTGCCCGTTGCCTGCGCTGAGGCACGGGTGAAGGGGATGGCCCTCATCTCACCCTATTTCGAAAGCTCCCCGCTGTCCCTATTCAAAACCTGCTATAAACCCGGCCTGATTTTAGGCGGCAGCAACGACCTCGAGGTTTCACCGGAGGCTGTTGATTCTTACGGACGGCAGGCTGCCGGGGCGACTACATTGCGTATTTTCGAAGGGCCCGACCACTTCTGGGGTGGTTATGAGCAGGAGATGGGCCAGGCCGTCGCCGATTTTTTCAGCGAACTATTCAAATAGGCAATCAGGGTATATAGCCTTTAGTCTGCATCATCCTTAAGCTGGCGTTGGCTGAATCTATCTGGTCTTGGTCCTTGGTTATTTCCAGCACCTTGCGCAAGTCGGCGGCTTCCAGCGGATAATAAGCAAGGTTTTGAGACGTATGGCCCAGGATATCCAAAGCTGCCGCCCGGAAAAAATAGGCTTCGGGTATGGTCGGATCCATCTGGATGGCCCGGTTCAGCACGTCAAGACCGTTTTCTACATCGGCATTTGCGATGAGCATTTCTCCCAGTGATACCTGCCCCCAGACGTAATCGGGATTTAGTTCCACAGCCTTCCTGGCATCAGCCACTGCTTTTTCCAGTTGGTGTTCCCCTCTGTAGGAGATGGCGCGCTCCCGGTACATACCGGCCAGGTCAGTGGCAAAGGGATCGTGGGAATTGGGTACGGTTGTGGCGTTGGCAGTCAGTTCGATAGCCTTGTTAAGGTCCTGCAGGGCATGGTCGAAATCATTATTGGCATTAAAAAGATGGCCGCGGTAGTAATATGCCATCGGGTCGCTGTCATCCAGCCCGATGGCGGCATTCAGGTCTGTCTGAGCGGCGTTCGCATTCTGGAGGTCGATATTGGCCAACCCCCGCATTTTATAAGCCTCGGCCAGGTCCGGATCGATGCTTAAAGCTTTGTCGAATTCCTGCAATGCGCCCGTCATATTGTCTGCGATGATGTGGATTTTACCCCGGTAGCTGTAGGCGGGCGCCACGTTGGGGTTGATGTTGATGGCCGAGTTCATGTCGGCTAGTGCGTCTGTAGCATCGCCCCTGGCATAGTAGGCCGAGCCGCGGTTGAAATAGGCATCATTGTCATTGGGGTCAAGGGCGACGGCTTTGGTGGCAGCATCGACGGCCTTGTCCCATTCGCCTTTGTGCACGTAGAGCCAGCTAAGGTTGGTATAGGCCAGCTTGGCCTTGGGGTCCAACTCCACGGTCTTGATCAGGTCGTCTATGGCCGGGTCGTACTGATTTTTTGCGAGGTAGGCAAAGGCGCGGTTCTGGTAGTTGTCCGGCCTGCCGGGGTCCAACTGTATGGCTTTGGTGAGGTCGGCAATGGCCAGGTCCCATTCCGCCCTGGCATTGTAGACCGCTCCCCGGTGTGTATAGGCGGTTACCAAATTGGGATTGGACTCGATGGCTTTGGTATACTCCGCTATAGCCTCGACGAATTGTCCCTGGTCGTAATATGTATCACCCTGCCTGAGATATTCTGTGGTTGCATCGCCGCAGGCCTGGAACAATATCAAGGCTGAAATGATTAAAGCAATCAGGTTGCCTGTTTTTTTCATTGAAGTTACACCTTCTAAATTAGATCAAGCAGCTTAACCGGCGGGCCGTCCGGGCCGCCATATTCCGTGAGGCAAAATGCCAATTTATATAGCATACCAGATAACCTGCCGTGGAGTGAAAAACTATTGAGCGGTACGCATCTATTTGACGATCAGTTTCCCGGTACGGATGAGGGTCCCGATTCTGCGATGCAGGTCGGCCAAAGAGCCGTCATTCTTGATTGAATAATCGGCCAAAGCCCCGGTCTTGGAGATTTTGAACACTTCTTCCTCATTTTTATCCTGGATAAGGAATTCTTTGAAGGTGGCGGCATCCCTTCCTTCGTGGCGGAGTTGAAGCCGTTTGAAGCGCAGCCTGGGATCGGTCACCTCAACCCGGATCATGATAAAGCTATCTCCGAAGTGCTCTTTCAGCACACGCACATCGGCGGGTGCCCGGATGCCGCTGATGCCGGCGATTTTCCATTTTCTCTTGATTATCTCTTCGGCGACCATCCTGACAAAGCAGCCCTTCCCCAGCTTGCGAAAGCACCGCTCAGATATCTCTTCAAGGTTTTCCCGTGTAGGTTCCAGGTCCTCCTCATTTGCCATGCGGCGCACAATGTCGCCGGTGGAAATGTAGGGGATACTATATCTGGCTTGCAGGTATTTTAGGATTTCGTCCTTCCCTGAGCCTATCTTGCCGACAGTCCCGATCACCCTTATATTCATATCCACCGCCTGAAAAGATATGCAGAATATTAACACTTAAGCTGACTGCAATGTAAATTTACGATGACGGTTTACAGGTAAAAAGTGTAGAATGTACGCCAGCCGGCTTGAAGGAGGCACATCATGGAAGTTATAGAAGCGTTGAAGACCCGCAAGAGTATACGCGGCTTCAAGAAAGATCCCGTTCCGAAGGCAACCGTACAGGCCCTTCTGGAAGCCGCCATCCGCACGCCTTCCGGCATGAATACACAGCCCTGGGAGTTCGTGGTAGCCTCCGGCCCTGCTCTTGATCAAATACGGGAGGAGTGCGGCAGGCTCTTCGATGCCGCCAGCTTTCCAACCAATGATATGCTGCGTAAGCCTTACGAGGGAGTTTACCGCCAGCGGCAGGTTGACCTGGCCATGGAGATATTCCGGTTGATGGGAATTACACGCGAAGATAAGGAAGCGCGTAAAAAATGGATGTCCCGCGGGTTCCGTCTGTTCGATGCTCCCTGCGAGATCGTTGTCTGCGCCGAAAGGGAGATGGAGTTCCATCTTGATATGCTGGGCATCGGGGCGCTGTGCCAGAGCATATGCCTGGCTGCACTGGAATACGGCCTGGGAACCTGCATCGCCGACCAGGGCATAATGTACGACCAGGTATGGCGCAAATACGCCGGCATACCGGATTCCAAGCGGCTTATTGCCGGTATTTCTCTGGGCTTCCCCGACCCGGACTTCCCGGCCAACAAATTGGTCACTCCCAGGGAGCCGGTGGATAAAATAACCACCTGGCTGGGATTTTAATAACCTGTAAGGAGATTCTGAGATGGGCACGAAAGAGAATTTGCGCACGGTAAACGAGGCGGATGTCAAACAGGCCTTTGCCTTTACGGATGAGGTGGTGGACAACTATCCAGGCCGAATAACCGGCAGCGAACCCTGCCGCAAAGCCGGCCAGAGGGTCAAGGAGGAGTTCGAGAAATACTGCGACAGGGGCTCGGTCAAGGCCGAGGAGTTCACCAGCCATCCCGGAAGCCATCTTAAGTACATACCCGGTATGGTGATATTTTATTTGATCAGCGTTGTGCTTCTTTACCTCGGGTTTCCCTGGATAGCTTTCGCCGGGCTTGCCATCGCCCTTTTTGCTTTCATAGCCCAGTTCCTTTTTTACTGGCCACTGCTCGATCCTCTCTTCCCGGCCAGGAAGGGATTCAATATCTCAGGCAGCATCGAGCCGGAAGGTGAAGTCAGTCAGCAGGTCATTGTCAGCGCACATCATGATGCCGCCTATGTTTTCCATATTTTGGATCGCCTGCCGAAGCTTTATACCCCTCTTATGGCCATAGGCGTTTTGCTGCTGGTGGTGGCTACCCTCATATCGCTGGTTGCCTCCATTATGTCACTGTTTGGCGCTCTTTTGCCGCAATGGATTGCTATTGCGCTGCTGGTGGGAGGCGTATTCGAAATACCCTACCTGTTCTTCACAACCTCGCAGGTAGTCCCGGGTGCAGGGGACAACATGATCGCCGTTGCCATAGCTGCCGGAACCGGCAGGATTTTCGGCGAGGCTAAGACAGGAGGGAACAACCCGCTGAACCATACCCGCCTGATTTTGGCTTCCTTTGATGCCGAAGAATGCGGCCTGCGCGGCGCCCGGGCTTATATAAGGGCGCATGGAGATGAATTGCTCAAGACCAAGACCTACGTCCTGAATATGGATACCATTTATCAAGTGAAAGCCCTGAATTTCATGGATGCCGACCTTAATTCCACAGTGAAGCTGTCGCATGAGATGGCGCAGCAGTGCGTTGATATCGCCGGATCGATGGGCTATAAAGCCGCAATATCCCGCATGTCTCCCGGCGGGGGCAGTACGGATGCAGCAGCCTTCGGCGAGGCAGGTATCGAGGCCACCAATCTGGCGGCCATGAGCTTTAACATTAAAGACTTTGAGCAGGGTTTCGTCTACCACACGCCCAGAGATATAAGCAAATATATTGAGCCGGAAGCCGTCGAGGCCTCCCTGAAAGTCATCCGGCAATATATACTGGAAAAAGACGGCCCGGCTTAGCAAATTTAATACCCGGCCAGCCGATATGTTACTATATAGTATAAATGTCTACATGTAATTTCTATTTCCGCACGCGGTTGAGACCGTACCACCAGTAGACCATCTCAGGGGGCTACCTTGACTTCAGCATTCCGTGAAGATATAAGAAATATAGCTATTATTGCGCATGTCGACCATGGCAAGACCAGCCTGGTCGATGCCCTGCTCAAGCAGAGCAAAGTTTTCCGCGAGAACCAGCAGATGGGCGAACTGATCATGGACCGCAATGCGCTGGAGCGTGAGAAGGGCATAACCATACTGGCCAAGAACACGGCTGTCATGTATCGAGGCGTCAAGATAAACATCATCGATACGCCCGGGCATGCCGATTTCAGCGGCGAAGTCGAGCGTGTAGTCAACATGGCGGACGGCTGCCTGCTGCTGGTGGACTCGGTGGAAGGCCCCATGCCCCAGACCCGTTTCGTGCTCAAACAGGCCTTCGACAAAGGCCTCAAGCCCATTGTGGTCATCAACAAGATCGACCGGGAAAACGCACGCATAGCCGAGGTCGTCAGCCTTACCCAGGACCTTTTCCTGGAGCTGGCTACCAACTCCGACCAGCTCGATTTCCCCGTTCTCTATACCAGCGCCAGGAACGGCACCTGCACGACCGATCCGGCCGTGGAAGGCGCCGACATGGTGCCGCTTTTCGAGGCCATACTCAAGCAGGTCCCGCCCCCCGCCATTGATGACGGCCCCTTCCAGATGCTGGTTTCCAATCTCGATTATGATAACTATAAGGGCAGGTTTGCCATAGGCAGGATCAGCCGCGGCAGCGTCAAACCCAAGAATATAATAGCCGTAATAGGCGCCGACGGCATACCTAATAAATACGAGGTAGACGACGTCTTCACCTTCATGGGGCTTAGCCGCCTGGCGGTTGAAGAGGCCTCCGCCGGTGAGATAGTATCGATCACAGGGCTGGAAAACGTAAGCATAGGCGACACGGTGGTCAACCCTGATAGTCCCGAGGCCTTGCCGCGTATAGAGATCGGCGAGCCGACCGTAAAGATAACCATGGGCGTAAACGGCTCACCCTTCGCTGGTCGCGAGGGTAAGTATTGCACCTCACGGCAGTTGAGGGAAAGGCTCTACCGTGAGCTGGAGGTCAACATCAGCCTGCACGTGCAGGATACTGACAGCCCCGACCTGTTCCTGGTTTCCGGGCGCGGCGAACTACATCTGGCCATATTGGTAGAGACCATGCGCCGCCAGGACTATGAGTTCGAGATTTCACGTCCGGAAGCGATTATTCATGAGGAAAACGGCAAAGTGCTGGAGCCGGTCGAGCAGTTGATCCTGGATACGCGTGAGGATTATATAGGTGCAATTACGGAGATGCTGGCTAGGCGTCTGGGCAAGATGACGGATATGCACAACGACGGCAAAGGCAATTTGCGCATGGAGTACCGCATACCCACGCGCGGCCTGATCGGGTTCCGCAGCGCCTACCTGACGGCCACGCGCGGAGAAGGCATAGTGAATACGCTCTTCCTGGGGTATGAGCCGTATGCCGGGGAGATAGCCTCGATCCGCAGCGGAGCACTGGTGGCTGCCGAGGAAGGTGTGGCTGTCACCTACGGCCTCAATAATGCGCAGGAGCGCGGCATAACTTTCATTGAGCCCGGGACGCATGTATATGAAGGCATGATAGTCGGCATGAACTCCCGTCCCACCGACCTGGCGGTCAACGTCTGCAAAGAGAAGAAGCAGACCAACATCCGGTCGTCGACCTCGGATATCGCCGTCAGGCTGACGCCGCCCTTGAAGTTCAGCCTGGAGGAATCCATGGATTTTATCAACGGCGATGAACTGGTGGAAGTCACACCTAAAAATATAAGGCTCAGGAAAAGGCTGCTTACGCAGAACGCGAGATTCAGGGCCAAGAAGGCGGCTGACAGGGTATAAAAAGAGTGAAGCCTGATGGGGGAAGATGTGCGGTTTGATCGGGAGACAGTCCATAAATTTGCTAAAAAATAAGCTAAACTACTAATATCCATTTAACGAATAATCGCTTATAATTATAATTTGTACGGTCTGCGACAGCCTTCCGTATACGTGGGGGAGAATTTAATAATATGAAAATATTACTGGTATATCCGGAATACCCGGATACTTTTTGGAGTTTTAAGCACGCTTTAAAGTTCGTTAATAAACAGGCCGCCTTTCCGCCTCTCGGGCTTTTAACCGTAGCCGGCATGCTGCCACATGAACATGAGCTCAAACTGGTGGACCTGAATATCCGCAAATTGAAAGACAGCCATATCAAGTGGGCCGATCTGGTCTTTATCAGCGCCATGGTGGTGCAGAAGGATTCCGCCCACAAGGTCATTAAAAAGTGCAAGAGCCTGGGCGCCTGTGTGGTGGCCGGTGGACCGCTCTTCACAACTCAGTATGAGGATTTCCCCTCTGTGGACCATTTTGTGCTGAACGAGGCCGAAGTTACTCTGCCGCCCTTCCTGGAAGACCTGAAAAAGGGCTGCGCCCAGCACATCTATACTTCCGAAATCCGGCCTGATATCCGGCTGGCGCCCGTGCCCAACTGGGACCTTGTCGATATCAATAAGTACTCCGCCATGTCCGTTCAATATTCCCGCGGCTGCCCATTTGACTGCGAGTTTTGCGACATCGTGGTGCTCAACGGCAGGGTGCCCAGGACCAAGAGCAGGGAGCAGTTACTGCGCGAGCTGGAGGCCATTTACAAAACGGGCTGGCGTGAGAGCGTATTCATTGTAGACGACAATTTTATCGGGAATAAAAAGAAGCTCAAGGCGGAGATCCTGCCGGCCTTAATCGATTGGATGAAGAAAAGGCATTACCCGTTCACATTTTTAACGCAGACATCCATAAACCTGGCCGACGATGAATACCTGATGCAGCTTATGACCAGGGCCAATTTCAACCAGGTCTTCATCGGGATCGAGTCACCCAGCAAGGAAAGCCTGGCCGAGTGCGGCAAAACACAGAACGAGACCCGCGACCTGGCATCGTCCATCAAAACGCTTCAGAACCGCGGCCTGGAAGTACAGGGCGGCTTCATTGTGGGATTCGACCACGACCCTCAGGCGATTTTCCAGGACATCATCAACTTCGTCCAGGGCAGCGGCGTGGTGACGGCCATGGTCGGACTGCTGCACGCTCCCAACGGCACCAGGCTCTACAAACGTTTAAAGAGCGAGAACCGGCTTACGGGCAACTTCTCCGGCAACAATACCGACCTAGCCATCAATTTCATCCCCAAAATGAACATGAAAACCCTGATGGACGGCTACAAAAGGATAGTGGATACCCTGTATGCTCCCAAGCAGTACTACGAAAGGGTGATAATCTTTTTGAAGGAATACAAGCACAAATCGCCCAGGGCAGGCCGCTTGAAGCCGCAGCATTATATGGCGCTTTTCAAGTCCTTCTGGATTTTAGGCGTCAAAGAGAGGGGCAGGCAGTACTTCTGGAAGCTGGTTTTCTGGACTATGCTCAAACGCCCGAGGGAATTCCCGATGTCGATAACCCTGGCGATCTACGGCTTTCATTTCCGGCAGGTCGCGCATAGATATGCATCGCCTATGAATTTGGCCGGCACTTGATTAAGCCGTGGCTGACTCGAAACCGCTAACCAGCCGTTGAAGCTGTTCAACGATTTTTTCATCCCCGGCCACCTGCCGCGGCTTTTTAGCCAGTGCGGTAACCGAGCCGGCCCATCTCATATTGCAAAGGGACGCGTAGGTTTTAAGGTTGTCGATAGCACTGCCTATTCCCTCTTCAGCTACGGCGATGCCGGCGAAGGATTTGCCCTCCAGTTTCGGCCATATGGGGCAGGTCCGGTCAATGAAATTCTTCAGCAGGCCTGAAAGCATTTCAAAGTAGACCGGTGTGCCATAGACGATAATGTCGGCTTCCAGCAGCCTGGGATAGATGTCCTGCATATCATCTTTGATGCTGCAGATACCCTTTCTGTCCTTGCCGCCTTTTTCGCAGCTAAGGCAGCCATTGCATGGCTTTATCTCGTGCTTGCGCAGAAGGATGAGGTCAGATGAGATGCCGCGGGATGCGGCCAGGGCATGCAACTGCTTGAGCATCCATTCCGTATTGCCGTTGCGCGGCGATCCGCAGACGCTGATCAGTTTCATCTCTTCAGTCCAGGTCGGCTTTAGTGAAACCCGTGAAAAAACAGCTCCGTTTGCCGGTGTGGCAGGTGGGGCCGGCAGGCTCAGCTTTGACCAGCAGCGTGTCGCTATCGCAGTCTTGGGACATGGACTTCACCTTCAGCACATTGCCGGAGGTCCCGCCTTTGTGCCATAGCTCCTGCCGGCTGCGGCTGTAGAACCACATCTCACCGCTCTCCAGCGTCAGCTTGAGTGACTCTTTGCTGGCATAGCCCAGCATAAGGATGGTGCCATCGGCAGCGTCCTGTATTATGACGGGTATTAGTCCTTTATTATCGAATTTCAACATAATTAACTCCTTTTTCCGGATTGGAGGGGGCCGCTGTAAGATCAGGCTACGGCCAGGGCTTCCGAGAGGTCAATATCGCCGGTGTAAAGGGCTTTGCCTATGATAGCACCTTCAACCCCTATGGCGGCAAGTTTATGCAGGTGGTCGACCGATGATATGCCTCCCGATGCGATGACAGGTATCTGCAGGCTGTTGACCAGCTCCTGCGTGGCTTCGAAGTTGGGCTCGGTGAGCGTCCCGTCCCGTTTGACGTCGGTATAAATTATGCGTTTGGCGCCGATGCCGGCCATCATACTGCTCAAGGCAACCGCCGTTATCCTGGAAATCTTCTGCCAGCCGTGCGTGGTCACATAAGAATCACGAGCGTCGATGCCGATAACGATGGCATCGCCGAACCTTTTAATAATCCGCCGTGTAAGCTCCGACTGTTCCACGGCCACGGTTCCCAGTATTACCCGCTGCACGCCCAGCTGGATAAGCTGCTCTACGACGTCCTCCCTCCGGATCCCCCCTCCCAGCTCAACCGCCAGGCTGGTATTCTTTACTATATCCTCGATGGCGCGGGTGTTACGCACTTCACCTGAAGCCGCGCCGTCCAGGTCCACCAGGTGCAGCCGACGCGCGCCCTTATCCTGCCATTTCAAGGCAGTGGCAACGGGGTCCTCGGAGAAAACGGTCTCCTTGCTGTAATCGCCCTGGTACAGGCGTACGCACTTGCCCCCTTTTAAATCTATGGCAGGTATGATTTCCATCTTATTAATCACTAAAGATTACGCCCTTCTCAGTGGGAACGTCAATATGATCGTCCGCGTAGCCCGGCTCTCGCAATATGGGAAAAGTCAAATATTTAAACCACTATATATAGTTGTTTACAACGTTAAAAATACTATTTAAGGTCATTGACTTACAAAAATTGGGACTGTATACTTTGGGCACTATTATATTTGGGGGTATTCTATGAAGCTGTCGTGTCTGCAGGAGAATCTTAACAAAGGCTTAGGTATCATCGGCAGAGCAGTCGCTACAAGAACCACCCTACCAATTACACAGAACGTATTGATCTCCACCGACCAGTCCCAGCTCAAGCTGGCAGCTACCAATCTGGAGATCGCCATCAGCTCCTGGATAGGGGCCAAGATAGAAAACGAAGGCTCTATAACCGTGCCCGCGCGCGTCTTCACGGATTTCATAAGCTCATTGCCCAACGATGTTATCAGCCTCAACCTCAAACACCACACGCTTGAGATCAAATGCGGGCGATATGAAGCCCGTATAAACGGGCTGGATGCGGCAGATTTCCCACCCATACCCCAGGTGGGCGACGGCTTCATGACCAGGATACTGGAGGAGGAGCTTAAGCAGGCCATCAGCCAGGTCGCCTTCGCCGCAGCCACCGAGGAATCGCGCCCCGTTTTGACCGGCGTGCAGACCGAGTTCGAGGGCAGCAAACTCACCCTGGCCGCAGCCGATGGCTTCAGGCTGGCCGTTCACCGCTGCAACCTGATCGAGCCCGTGAAGGACAAGGTCTCCATGATCATACCTGCCAAGGCCTATCACGAACTGCACCGCCTGATGTCCGAGCCCGAACAGGAAATCGAGATAACGCAGAATGCACAGAAGAGCCAGGTGCTCTTCAAACTCAAGAATATCGAGATGGTATCGCAAATTATACAGGGCACCTTCCCCAACTATTCACAGTTGATACCGCAGACTTACGGCACCAAGGCCAGGATAGACGTGGCAGAGTTCCAGCGGGCCATTAAGATGGCATCCATTTTCGCGCGTGATGGCAGCGGCATAGCGCGCGTGATCGTTACGCCCGGGGCCACCGTCGAAGCCGGCAAGATTACCATTTCGGCCCGCGCCGATGAGATCGGCGATAACGTCGGCGAGATCGATGCGCTGGTGGACGGCGAGGCCGCCAAGATAGCCTTCAACGCCAGGTATCTCTCGGACGTGCTGTCGGTCATCAAGCAGGCCCAGGTCTCCCTCGAAGTCACCACCCCCTCCAACCCCGGCGTCATAAGGCCGGTCGGCGTGGACAACTACGACCACGTCGTCATGCCGATGTTCGTTCAGTGGTGATTAGCGTTAAATTGAAATAAAGAATGGCAAAGGATGTGCCTTCGGTTAATGGATTGCTTCTCTGAAGCACAATAGTATATTAAGAAAGGGCCGCAGCTTTTAAAGCTGCGGCCCTTTTCATTTAGCCTCAGAAAAATATTACCGCGGCCTTCTGCCTGCCATGAAGACCACACCGCCGATCAGTGCGAAGAGCAGCAATGCGCCGCTGATGTAGAGGATGATGTTGGGGTCGGCGAAGGTATCTACCTCGAAGGTGCCGGCCGGTATGCTGCCCACGTAGACGGAATAGGTGCCGGGCTCATCGCGGCTAACGGTGAACTTTACAGGGGTGCTGGTGCCGCTGGAGAGCGTGATGCCCTGATGGGCTTCTTCCTGTCCGTTGACGTAGAGCTTGATCTGGCTTGAGCCGTTGGCCGTGCCCTTGTTGGCCACGTTGGCTGTGATGGTAACTGGTGCGCCCGGGGCTACT
>PLME01000002.1 GCA_003142375.1 Dehalococcoidia bacterium
TAGCTCGGATCGGGTTCGGTGAATTCCGGGAACTTGCCGTTGTTCCACTTAAACTTGCCGGAATCCACGATGACGCCGCCAATGGATGTGCCGTGACCACCGACGTATTTCGTGGCCGATGTGACGATGATGTCCGCGCCGTGATCAAACGGCCGCACCAAGCCGACGCCGACTGTGTTGTCCACGACGAGCGGAAGACCGGCCTCATGCGCGATCTTTGCGATGGCTTCGAAATCCGGCACGTCGAGTTTTGGATTGCCGACGGTCTCGATGTAAAGCGCGCGGGTTTTTGGTGTGATGGCCTTGCGGAACGCTTCCGGGTCGCGGGAGTTCACGAACTTCGCCGTGCGGCCCAGCTTGGGCAGGGTGTAATGGAAAAGCTGGTAGGTGCCGCCGTAAAGGTTATCGGCGGACAGGATCTCGTCGCCGACCTCGGTGATATTCAGAATGGCGAAGGTCTCGGCCGCCTGTCCCGATGAGGTTGCCAGCGCGCTCCTGCCGCCCTCAATAGCGGCTATGCGCCGCTCGAAAACATCATTGGTGGGGTTGGTCATCCTGGAATAGATGTTGCCCAGTTCCTTGAGGGCAAACAGGTTGGCCGCCTGCTCGGTATCCTTGAACACGTAAGACGTGGTCTGGTAGATCGGCACGGCGCGTGCCCCGGTGGCCGGGTCGGCACTTTCCTGCCCCGTATGTAAAGCTATAGTTTCCAGTCTATAATCAGACATTTTACTCTCCGTTAAATTTAATTTTGATGTTGGGATGACCTGTCATTGCGAGCGAAGCGAAGCAATCTTTTGATTCAAGGGCTATCCCTTCGATTTTAAGGATTGCCGCACCCCTACGGGGTTCGCAATGACGGTTTGAAGTAAAAGATAGCGGCTTAGGCGGAGAGCATTGTGCAGGGAACGCGCCGGTCTCTCGTGGAGGGGCGTTCCCTGTCACTCCGGGGTCTTGCGGTTATATGATCAACTGCGACGTGCATCGTATTTTCACAATCCTATGGCGTAATTATACCACTCCCGGCGCCGGCAGGTCCTGGAAAAGCCAGGTCGAGAGATAGCGTTCGCCCGTATCGGGCAGTATTACTACGATCAATTTGCCTGCATACTCGGGCCTTTTGGCAACCTGGACGGCCGCCCAGGCAGCCGCACCGGAAGAGATGCCGACCAGTATGCCCTCCTCCCTGGCAAGCCGCCGGGCCGTGATGCCGGCATTCTCAGCGGATACCTGCACTATCTCGTCCAGCAGGTCGGCGCGCAGCACCTTGGGTATGAAGCCCGCCCCAATCCCCTGTATCTTATTGGGGCCCGGCTTTCCGCCGGATAGCACCGGTGAAGACTCGGGCTCGACGGCGATGGCCTTGAACCCGGGTTTGCGGGCTTTGAGGACTTCAGCGATGCCGGTGATGGTCCCGCCTGTGCCCACGCCAGCTACCACTGCGTCTACCCTGCCTTCCGTGTCGCGCCAGATCTCCTCGGCGGTGGTCACTTTATGTATGGCCGGGTTGGCCTCGTTCTTAAACTGCTGCAATAAAAGGTAATTCTTATTTTTGGCCGCCAGCTCTTCCGCTTTAGCCACGGCTGCCGGCATGCCCTGCGCGCCGGGCGTTAAAACCAGCTCGGCCCCGAAGATGGCCAGCAGCTGCCTGCGTTCCAGCGAAACGGAGTCGGGCATGGTCAGCACCAGCTTATACCCACGTGCGGCGGCCACGAAGGCCAGGCCGATGCCCGTGTTGCCGCTGGTGGGCTCAACCAACACGGTATCCTCTTTAATGGCCCCTTGCTCTTCGGCTGCCACTATCATAGCCACGCCGATGCGGTCTTTGATGCTGCTGACGGGGTTGAACGACTCCAGCTTGGCAACCACCTCGCCTTTGGCGCCATCGGTTATTTTATTCAGGCGCACCAGGGGCGTGTTGCCAATCAGTTCCAAGGAATCGTTGGCGATGCCGCGCGTTAGCCTGGGCATCTCAACGGTCTTAAATTTAACCTTATCTATTTTAAATTGCGTAGACAATTTATTTTCTCCTGAACTTTTAAATTTGGTAGAGCAATTCCTTGCCCGGTTCTTTTTCCTTCTGCCGTTCCACCAGATCCTGAAGGGTGGTGGATTCCAGCACCCCGTACATGGCCTTCGCAAGGTCGGTCCAGACATCACGCGCCACGCACGATGGTGCGCGCGTACAGACGCCGGGGTTTTCCACACACTCAACCGGCGACAGCGGGCCTTCCAATACCTGGATGATGTCCAGGAGCTTGATCTTGCGCGGCGGTTTGGCCAGGCTGATGCCGCCTTTTGGCCCGCGCGTGCTGCTGATCAACTTGGCTGCGAGCAACGGAGAGATGATCTGCTCTAGATAGCGCAGCGAAATGCCCTGCCTGGCCGATATATCCTTCAACAGGACAGGTGCCTTGCCGTTGTGAAGGGCTAGGTCCAGCATCGCCCTCGTCGCATATCTGCCTTTGGTAGATATTTTCATTCAAATCTCCGTTTACATTGTCTACTATTTACATAGACAATGTAAAGAATAACATGGGGGAAACGGACTGTCAACACCCTGA
Organism: Dehalococcoidia bacterium; assembly: GCA_003142375.1. Classification (GTDB taxonomy): domain Bacteria; phylum Chloroflexota; class Dehalococcoidia; order GIF9; family UBA5629; genus UBA1162. The sequence goes on from PLME01000002.1 coordinate 2,565, forward strand.
AATTAACAGGTCATTGCGAGCGAAGCGTGGCAATCCCTGATGACGTCCTTGGGATTTCCTTAATAATTTTAAGTAAACATACGTATATACTTCCTGTGGTTTGTCCGGTAAAATACTGTAAGGTAATAAAATTTACCAATTAAGGGAGGTATTTATGATCAAAACATGGGGATGGATCAGCTTCATACTATTTTGCCTTGGTGTCGTACTGGCTGTAATCGGGGGATTAACAATGCCAGAGAGCGCAGTCATTGCATTGATACTCGTAATTTTCGGCTTTATCATCGGTCTCATACATGTCTCGATTGACAAAGAGGGACACGGACTGGTTATCCTGCTGCTGGCCACGATAGCCATACTGGCCATGACGGCTGCCTTTGCTCCCGTTACAGTTTTTGGTTTCGGCAAAGTTGCGGCCGCAATTCTGGTGAACTTTGCTGCGTTGATGTCACCGGTGGCCCTCATTGCCGCCATCAAAGCGCTGCTTAAACTGTTCCTCGAACCACACGTTAAAATCTAGCCGTTAATAAGACTATACCGGTATTCAACTAAGACAGGCCGCTTTTACCTGAGCGTAAAAGCGGCCTGTCTTAACTTTGTTTAAATGCAAATATATCCGGATAGAATTTGAGTTTTGTCCCGATAGCATCGGGATTGAATTTGTTTAGAGCTTCGAGTTTAGAGTTTGGGGGACTTGGATTTTGGCGGGGATTTACGCTTTATTATTTCCACTATGATTTCGAAGATTCCTGCAACCAGAAATAAGGCCGGTATACCGCTCATGACGCCGTTGAGAATATCCGTAGTCGTTGCCAGGCCGGGATGAAGAATCAAATAGGTAAATCTATCAAAATCAATGATATGGGATAGCCCGAGAATTACAAATAATACGGAAGCTGCTACGCTGATGCCAATAGCCCATTTCATATGAACCAATCATACAGATAAGAGGGATGAATATCAACCATAGCCGGGCAGTCCCGATAAAATCGGGATGGGATTTACTCGGCTATTCCACCGCCCAGAACCACATCCCCATCATAAAAAACGATGGCCTGGCCGCGCGCCGCCGCTATCTGAGGCTCTTTATATGTCACCCTTACCCGTTTATCTTGCAGAGGAGAAATAACTGCATCGTATCCGGCATGCGAACTGCGGATCCTGGCCCTGACCTCCCGACTATCTTTTAATCGGGCTATGGCAATCCAGTTCAGTTCATTAACATCCTGTCCTTCGATATAGAGGTCCTCTCTGGGGCCGACTATCACGGAATTCAGTTCGGGCTTGATATCCGTGACGAAAAGCGGCTCCCTGGATGTTACGGACAGACCCTTGCGCTGCCCGATGGTGTAATGGATGATCCCTTTATGCCGGCCCAGTATATTTCCCTGCTTGTCCATCACCGGGCCGGGCTCCGGCTGCTTCTCGAACAGGGATGTGTAGCTGCCGCAGACGAAGTTCTGGCTCTCCTCCTTATTCTCCACGCCCAGTTCCAGCTCTACGCAAACCCTGCGCACCTCCTGCTTCAAATGCTCACCCAGCGGGAAGAGCGTGCGTGATAGCTGCTCCTGCGAAAGGCCGTAGAGGAAGTAGGACTGGTCCTTTTTTAAGTCCCTGCCCTTTTTCAGCAGCCAGCGGCCGGATGCGGAGTCCTTTTCTGTCCGTGCGTAATGTCCGGTAGCGAAATAGTCGAAGTCAATGCCCAGGGTTGACGCTTTTGCGATGAGGGCGCCGAACTTGATGCGCCGGTTGCAGCGTATGCAGGGGTTGGGAGTCCTCCCTTCCAAATATTCGTGGCAAAAATAGTCCAGCACTTCGTCCTTATACTCCCGGGTAAGGTCGATAACGTGAAAGGGGATATCCAGCCTGGCAGCTACCCTGCGGGCATCTTCGATATCCTCCTCCTCTTCCGGACCGTAGCAGCCGTGTTTGCCCTTGCCGGCAATGGTCCCGCCGCCCCAGATCTTCATGATTACTCCTGTTACCCGGTAGCCCTGCTTCTTGAGCAGCGTGGCGGCCACGGAGGAATCTATGCCCCCGCTCATACCGACGATGACTTTTTTATCCTTCTCGCTCATATTTTTTATAGCCCTGAGCCTTTACACAATGTAAAAGAATAACATATATTATGTTAACGTTTTAAACAGGATTTCAAGAGCAGCACTATGTGGAAAATGATCGGTGCCCCCAAGGGACTTCAAAAGAGGGAAGCCGGCCCCGTGGGAGGCCCCCGCCAGACCAGCCTGCAGACCGGCACGGCCAAAGACCTGGCCAAGAGCGCCGCCCTCACCGGGTATGTCTACCTGCTGGTCGACCGCTCCGCCAGCATGAAGAAGGGCAACAAGATCAAACAGGCTCAGAAAGGTGCCATCAAATTTGCTAAAAACGCCCTCGAACAGGGCTACTATACCGGCCTGATACAGTTCGACGACCTGCCCACGCTGGTCTGCGAGCCGGAGAAAGACATAGCGAAGCTGGAGAAGGCCATCTCAACTTTGACCACCGGCAAATACACGCACATGGCCAAGGCCATCAGGCTGGCGCACAGCCTGCTTAAAAACCAGGCGGGCATGCGTGTGATGGTGATCGTGACCGACGGGCTGCCCAACGGCGAAGGGGATCCCCAGGCCAGCCTGAAAGCTGCCGAGGAAGCCCGCAAGGACAACATATACATCATCGCCATCGGCACGGACGATGCCAACAGCGAGTTCTTAAAGCATCTGGCCACGCGCTTCGACCTGGGAGTCAAAATAGAGAGGAATCAACTGGCCAGTGCAATCATCGATTCTTCACGCCTGCTGCCGCCGCCGCAAAACAAGCTGACGAAAACAGGGCAGTGAAGAAAAATTAGGCTAATACTTCTGCCAGCCCATGCCTTCGTGCAGCCCGCGGACATAGCCCGCCTGTCCCGCATGCTGGAAACTGTCAGCCATAATCATGATGAGGAATGACCCCAGCGTCGTAAGCGGCGGCAGCCATTTCATATTTAAAACACGGTCAAGGTCTTCACCGGTCAGCGTATTGAAATATTGCTTGGAACGCTCCAGCACAGCGCGGTGATAGCTGATAATAGTATCGACATCAGGCGCCTCAAAAGCGGCCACATTCTCCTGAGTATGGCCTGTACCCACGTCCCTGGGGTCGGCCGGACGGTTGAACTTTGAATGCCAGCCATCCTTGATCCATAGCTGATCCTGCCGCATGGCGTAGGATACGGCGGCATCCTGGCTGCGCGTGACGTGCCAGGCCAGCCAGCCTATGCTGTTGCAGTCCGGCCTGGGCTGCCAGTTAAGGTCTTCCGGCTTTAAACCCTCCAGGACGTGTTCAAGCTCGGCCAGGGCCCGGTCGTAACCGTCCGACAGTAAGTTCCGGTAGTCCATGCTCCTTTCCTCCTTTTTTAAGCATAACCGATAAATAGAACAGGCTATCCTGATTTATTTACAGGCCCTGCGTCATTTCCGCCAGGTAAATGGGCTCGTATGAGTCAAATTTAATATCCCTCACGCGGTGCATGCCTTCCCACATAATCTTATATCCCTTGGTGGCTCGCAGGAAGCCGACCTTCTTCTGCCACATCTCTATCTCCTGGGCCGTGGCCTCCCTGAGCGGGCCTGCTGAACCCGAAAGCCTGGCTCCCGGCGGCGTGGCAAATTTCCCCTCCACCAGCGATTTACCCCAGAAAATTTTGTCGGCATTTACGGCAAGCACCGATAGACGCGGATTCTTTTCCAGGTTCTTAGGCAACCTGGAGGGGAATTCCTCAAAGAAAAAGCCCGTCCCGTCTTCCCCCAGGAAAAGGCCGCCGATGGGGGTCACGTGCGGCGAGCCGTCCGCGTTGACGGTGGCGACGGCAAAGTGATAACTGCTCTTGTAGGCCTCGTCGAATACCTTGCGGATAATCTCCCAGCGGTCGCCTATTTCCATGTTTTACCTCCCAGGTGCCTGCCCTATACAATAACAAAAACTGGCGGGTAGCGGAAGAACCCCGATAATAGTCCTTTATCTCGGTAAACATACCTGGTTTCCCACATCCTGAAGGGCTTGGACATCCAATGCCTGCTATGCTAACCTAATTACATAGGAGGCGGATAATGATGAGATTTTGGGTCCTTGTATCAGCTTTGATATTGATTACCTCGGGTTGTGTCTACGTTCCGGCGGGCACTTTCGGCGGAGTGGGGGGATCACCAACGATCAGTTCATTCGGCGCCAGCCCCTCCAGCATCTCAGCAGGCGAAGTGGCCAACTTAAACTGGAGTGTAACCGGCGCCACATCGGTAACCATCGACCAGGGCATCGGCAATGTAGCCATGAGCGGCAGCCGTGCGGTCTCACCCTCGGCCAATACTATCTACACACTGACTGCCAGCAACGGGACAACCAGCACGACAGCCACTACATCTATACTTATTACTGGGTCTACGCCTGTACCTACAGGCTCCGGCCTGCCCAGTATTACCAGCTTCATTGCCAACCCGCCCATAGTCACCGGCGGAGGATCATCAACGCTTAGCTGGAGTGTGTCCAACGCCACTGCGGTAACTATCAGTCCGGGCATCGGGGCGGTCGGCATGTCGGGCAGCATGCCTGTTATTCCCTCCACATCCATGGCCTATATCCTTACGGCATCCAACGCGGCGGGGACTGCCACAGCTTCAACTACGGTTATGGTGCAAAGCAGCTCGGCCATTCCTCCACCCATTGTGTTATCATTCAGCGCCAGCCCTGCCGGTATAATTTCGGGCTCCGCTTCCACATTGACATGGAATGTGTATGGCGCCACCTCGGTTTCGATTGACCCGAGCATTGGTAGCGTCGGCGCTTCCGGCTCCACAACTATCCATCCAGGAACGACCACCACTTATACTCTTACAGCTTCCAACTCGGCAGGCGGTGTAACAGCCACCACCGATGTAAACGTCCTGACGTTGATTCAGCTGCCTGTGATTCAGTATTTCACGGCCAACCCGACCTCGTTCTTTAAAGGCGGCTCTTCCACGCTGGCCTGGCAGACCAGCGGGGCCACGCAGGTTTTGTTGAACGGCGTTCCAGTCTCCACCAACGGAGCCCAGGTAGTATCACCTGCTTCATCGCAGACCTATACGCTGGCCGCCATTAATGGATTCGGGAATAGCAACAAGACCATTTCTGTAACCGTACTGATCTTAAACCCGAACCTGTTTAAACAGTTGCAATTGATACCTCTGGGTCCATAATTTTTTAATAGTTTGCTTTATATAAAGGGCCGGCACGGTAGAACCGTGCCGGCCCCGTCGCCATTCAGATCAAACACCTCAAAATAGTCTATTTCATCAATCGAACATAGTGGAACCGCCAAATATCATAACTATTTTATATATTCCAACCCGATTATATAACTATTCCAGTAACACGCTGCTATTATTTCCCAAGGTGACTATCCATATGAAAATAAGCTGGCTCGCGCTGACCGTTATAACAATACTGGCAGTTTATATGGGAGCGGGCATCGGATCCCCTTCAGGCACCTCGTCATCCATGGCCATGGCCAATTTCGATGTAAACCCGACCAACATCAACTCTGATCAGGCGACCGCTTTAAGCGGGACAGCTTCAGGGGCAACCAATTCGCCGGTCAAAGTTCCCGTGGTGCTAAACATTTCTGCTGCTATATTTCCACCTCCGGTCGTCCTTAACCCCTCCGACTGGGCCTATCGCAAACAATTCACCATCGCCGGATCAGCTTTAGGCATACTGACCAACTATCAGCTGAAATTGACGTTCAACAAAGGCGGAGGGACCGATTCAGCAAGCAACGTCTACCTCAATAATCACTGCCGGGATGACTTTGCCGATATCAGGTTCACCAAAGCCGACGGTCAGACCCTGCTGGATTACTGGATGGAGAGCAGCGTACCCGGCCTTTCAGCGGTCGTCTGGGTTGAACTGGATTCAATTCCCGCCAGCCCCGGTACAACCGGTTTTTGTTGCTACTACGGCAACAGCAGTGCCGCAACCGCCTCGGACATACAGAATACCTTCGTCTTTGGTGATGACTTCGACGACACAGCACTGGATACTGCCAACAGGTGGACTGTAACCTCGAGTAGTGGCTCCTACAGCGAGTCCGGTGGAGCGCTTACTCTCACGGGCGGCGAAGAGGCCATCCGCAGCAAGGGCAGCTTCGATAACCAGTATGCCCTGCATGCCAGGGTCAGGCTGGACCAGACAGCGGGCGCAAGCCAAAGGATAGTCGGTTTTAACGATAATTACCCCAATTATAATAAGTGTTACACCAGCGCCTTCCACTACTATCCCGGAGATACGTCCTTTACCGCCATCACCGGCGACGGCACAAGCGGTTCGACCCCGACCCTGCCCGTTAACATGGACGCCAATTTCCACCTGACCGAGTGCAGGCGATATTCCTCGGGAGGGGTGAACTATGACCAGTTCATCATCGACGGCAAGCCTGAGCTTAACGGCATATACCCTACCAACAAAAGCAGGTCTCTGACCATTGCCGCCGAAGCCGGCTCTAATTCCATCATCCTCGACTGGCTCTTCCTGCGTAAATTAGTATCCCCCGAGCCGACGATTGAAAGCTGGGGAACTGAACAGCCGGGAGGCGTGACTACCGTCCTGCCGGTAACTAACTACTTGGCCAGATCGCGCGGACACTGCCGTTGCTCGGGTCACTAGAGACCGAGGTGGGCAATGAAGCTGGAATGAGCAGGCGGCCCTGAGCCTGTAGGCGAAGGTGTACTAGCCGCGTCGCTACTTTAATATGCTTTGATCAAGCAGCTAAACCCGCATCATAAGTCAAGACTAAAGTTGAATGTTAGCGGCTTAAATCATATAGTAATAGCATTATGAAAATAGGATGGCTGTTGCTGACTGTTATAACGGTACTGGCGGTTTGCGCCGGCCCGGGCTGCGGATCAGCCCCTGCAACAACCCCGGTATCGACCCTGGCAATTAACAATTTCGATGTAAACCCTGCCAACATCACCTCGGGACAGGTGACGACTTTAAGCTGGACCGTAACCGGGGCCAAGACCGTGTCCATCGACCAGGGCATAGGCATTGTTGCCGCCAGCGGCACAAAAAAGATATCGCCACTGGCGACTATACCGTATACTCTCACAGCCAGCGACGGCGCCAACAGCACTAAGGTAACTGTAAATGTAACCGTCAGACCCGCCGGAGCGTCATCCCCCGTTCAATCAAATCCCAGCGCGGCCAGTGCAGGCCCACCATCCGGCACTCCAACGGCCAACCCATCGGCCAGTGCGCCTGTCATCACTGCCTTCACAGCCAGTCCCAGCATCATTGACAGCGGAGGACGCTCCACGCTCCAGTGGAACACGTCCGGCGCTAGTTCAGCGAGCATAAATCCGATTATCGGGGCGGTAGACCCAGTAGGCACCATACCTGTGACGCCCACTTCGTCGACAGCTTATACACTGACGGCGACCAACGGCAGCGGGTCCACCACCAGCACGGTCAAGGTTATGGTGCCTACCGATAACTCCACACTGCTACCCGTCGTATGGAATTTTTCTGCACAGCCGCCGGTCTTAAACGCAAATGATACTTCCGCCATATCGTGGTCGGTATATAAAGCCAATACTATATCCGTCTCCCCGGATATCGGCTATACGAGCTCAGGCGAGAACCTGACTTATAAGCGCACAGCGATCGGCAATATGAGGGTTTCGCCGGAGGACAATCAAACTTATACGCTTACGGCGACCAACTGGTACGGCACTACCACTGCGACGCTGGATATCACGGTTTGGAGACAGGTAGTCATTCCCGTCCAGGGAAGGCCTATCTGGGTTGAGAACACCACTGCAGACGCCATCAGCTTGCTACCGGTGATCAGCTGGTTTTCGGCGGAGCCCGCCACCATCATTCAGGGCAACACCGGTATGCTTAATTGGAGAATCGTTCACGCAACCAAGGTGCTCCTCAATGGAGAACTGGTTGGCTCAGAGGGAAGCAAAGTTATTTCACCATCAAAATCAACAACTTATACGCTCAAAGCTTACAATACCTGGGGATCTTATGCGGTATCGAAAACCGTTACCGTCATGAATTACAAGCCAGATTGGTTCACACCTGTGGGCTCAAACTAGCGGGAAATTTACCGGCTCAGGCTAAAGGAGATAGATTTAAATGGCTCAGGCATCTGAAATCATCCGCAACGTTTTCTTCGCTCTTCAGTTAGTCGTCTGGATAGCCGCCGCAGTACTGGCTATACGCATGGTGCGCAGCAACAATGCTAAGGCGGACCGCCTTTTTCTTGTCGGAGTTGCGCTGGTAATTTTCGATCTCTTTATCCTGGTTTTAACCTGGATCTCCGTTTCTCAGCCGGTGCTGGACTGGATGACCGGGAACAAATGGATCACCGGCTCAGATCAGTTGACCCCCGTGCTACTCGGGATCAGCGTGATGAGAAACTGCGCCTATGTGGCAGGGATCATCCTGATCATTTACGCCTTCTGGCTCAAATTCAAAGTCAGAACCTGATTTCAGACCTCGCCTATACACATATTTGGAGACGAAAATTGACATCATTTTTCATCCCGTGTTATCATCTTGATCACATGGTAAAGGCATATTCGAATATAACTCCCGTCCGCAACACCAACAACTGGTGGTGGCGCAACATGCTTTTGCATGTCCGGGAGGACATTGCCTGAAACCATAAGCTGATTTACTAGCAGTTACGCTAACCACTGAACCCTCCTGGATATCAGGAGGGTTTTTTTATTTCCCCAAAATTCAGCAGGAGGCGCATAAATGAACCGATATAAGAGAAATAAAGCGATGGCCGCAGCAGGCATGAAGGAGCGATAGCATGTTTTATCCATCTTTAGAAGAAGTGAAGAAGCTGGCCCGGGACGGAAACCTGATCCCCGTTTATACGGAGGTTGTGGCCGACCTGGAAACGCCTGTCTCGGCCTACCTTAAGGTAAGCCGGGGCAATTATTCGTTTCTGCTGGAAAGTGTGGAAGGAGGCCAGCGCATGGCCCGTTACAGTTTCATCGGCACAGAACCCGACAAAGTTATGATAACCGGCCGGGATGACAAGGCAGGAGCGCTGCAGACGGTGAGGGAGGAGTTGCGCAAGTATAAACAGGCGCCCGTTTTCGGCCTCCCACTGCTGAGCGGTGGGGCGGTGGGTTACCTTGCATATGAGACCGCTGGCAGATTCGAAGACCTGCCTTCCCCCCAACCCGACCCCCTGGGCCTGCCGGAGGCCGTCTTCATGCTGGCCAACACGATGCTCATCTTCGATCACGTTACACATAAGGTCATTATCCTCAGTCATGCCTTCATCGACGGCGACGTGGAAGAGGCCTATAAGAAGGCAACGGAACGCATAAATGAGCTGGCCGGACGGCTGAAAGGCCCGCTCCCTGACCCGCAAATACCCGAACGGGTCAGGGTTAAGAAAAAGGTCCAATCCAACTTCAGGAAAGAGGACTTCGAAGAAGGTGTAAAAAAGATTAAAGAGAATATCACGGCCGGCGAGGCCATCCAGGTTGTGCTCTCACAGCGGCTGGCTGTTACCACGGCGGCCGCTCCCTTCGATATTTACAGGGCGCTCCGCTCGATTAACCCCTCGCCCTACATGTTTTTCCTGCACCTGGGCGATTTCCACATACTGGGCGCCTCTCCGGAAATCCTGGTCAGGGTGGAGGGCGACCAGGTTATGACGCGGCCGCTGGCCGGCACCCGCCCGCGCGGCACTGATGAGATCGAGGACGAGGCGATGGGGCAGGAGTTGCTGCTGGACGAAAAAGAACGCGCCGAACATATCATGCTGGTTGACCTGGGCAGGAACGATATCGGGCGCATCAGCGAACCGGGCACGGTCGAGGTCAGCGAGCTAATGAATATTGAACGCTATTCACACGTCATGCATATGGTAACCCACGTGCAGGGCACGCTGAAAAAAGGATGCAGCGCCTTCGACGCGCTGCAGGCCTGTTTCCCGGCAGGCACGGTCTCGGGAGCGCCCAAGATCCGTGCCATGCAGATTATCGCCGAGCTTGAGCCGGAGAAACGGGGACCCTACGCCGGGGCGGCGGGATATTTCTCACACAACGGCAATATGGATATGGCCATCGCTATCAGGACCATGGTCATGAAGGACGGCATTGCTTACATACAGGCGGGCTGCGGTGTGGTCTATGATAGCGTGCCGGAACGGGAATATGAGGAGACCTTAAATAAAGCGAAGGCGCTGCTCAAAGCCATAGAGCAAGCCGAGGGAGCCGCGCCCGAAAGGAGGCAGCATGCTGGTATTAATCGATAACTATGACAGCTTCACTTACAACCTCTTCCAGTACTTGAGCGAGATGGGTGAAAACGTCGTTGTTGTACGCAACGACAAGACAACCTTAAAGAAAATCGCGCGCATGGAGCCTGACAAGATCGTAATCTCACCCGGCCCATCCACTCCCCTGCAGGCGGGCATCTCCAACGACGTCATCAAGCAATTGGGCCCCAGCCTGCCCATCCTGGGGGTGTGCCTGGGGCACCAGTGCATCGGTTACAGCTTCGGTGGGATCGTGTGCCGAGCCGGCAAGATCATGCACGGCAAGTCGTCGCTCGTCCATCACAACAACCGGGGACTGTTCGCCGGGCTGCCGGAACCCTTCTATGCCATCCGCTACCATTCCTTGATCGTCAACCGCGATACGCTTCCCGATTGTCTGGAGGTAACTGCCTGGACTGATGATGGCACTATCATGGGGTTGAGGCACCGTGAATATCCGGTGGAAGGCGTACAGTTCCATCCCGAATCGTTCATGACCCAGTGCGGCAAGGATATACTGAAGAATTTTTTAAGTTTGAGGAGGAACTGAGATGATTAAAGAGGCCATTGGCAACCTTGTATCCGGCAATTCGCTGACCATGGAGGAGGCATCCTCCGTCATGAAGGAGATCATGGATGGGGAAGCTACCCAGGCGCAGCTCGGCGCCTTTCTGGTGGCCCTCAGGCTCAAGGGGGAAACGCCCGAAGAAGTGGCAGGCTTCGCCAGCGTGATGCGCCAGAAGGCGCTGCGGGTAACACTGCAAGGCCCCCTGATAGATATAGTGGGCACGGGAGGCGACGGCTCCAACACTTTTAATATCTCGACTACCTCCGCCTTCGTCGCGGCGGGAGCGGGCCTTAAAGTGGCCAAACACGGCAACCGCGCCATGAGCAGCCGCTGCGGCAGCGCGGACGTGCTGGAAGCGCTCGGTGTCAAGATCGAGCTGACCCCGCAACAGGTGGAACAGTGCATCGAAAGCGTGGGCATCGGCTTCATGTTCGCCCAATCCTTCCACCCGGCTATGAAATACGCTGCCAGCCCCCGGAGGGAGATCGGCATCCGCACCGTATTCAATATCCTCGGGCCGCTCACCAACCCGGCCGGAGCGCAGTACCAGGTAATAGGAGTTGCCAACGAAGAGATCGGGGACAAAATCGCACTGGCCCTTTGCCACCTGGATATCAAACGAGCGCTGGTAGTGCACGGCATGAACGGGATCGACGAGCTATCCATCTCGGGCACATCGTCCGTGTGGGAGGTCAACGCCGATTCGGCTGTCTCGCATTATTTCATTACCCCTGAAGACGTGGGGCTTGAGAGCGCACCCCCGGAAAACATCAAGGGTGGCACGCCTGCGGATAACGCTGATATACTGCGGTCAGTGCTGAAAGGAGTAAAATCGCCCGGGCGCGACGTTGTATTGCTAAACGCCGCAGCCGGGATCTATGTGGGCGGCCTGGCCAAAAATCTCAAGGAGGCGGTCGGCCTGGCAAGGCAATCCATAGACAGCGGGCGCGCCGTCGAAAAACTGGACCACCTGGTAAATTTCAGCCGGGGTCTGACATAAATCCGCAGGAGGAGCAAATGATACTGGACGACATACTTACCTATAAAAAGGTGGAGCTGGCCGAGAACAAGAAGAGATGCGGGCTCGAAGAGATGATAACCCTGGCGGAACATGAAGCGGTTGCCATGGACCTGTTCGCCGCGCTGGCAGGCCACAGCGTGAAATTGATCGCCGAGATCAAGAAGGCGTCGCCGTCCCGGGGCGTCATACGCCGGGATTTTGACCCGGTCGGCATAGCCCAAATTTATGCCGCCAACAAAGTTGCGGCCATCTCCATTTTGACCGACTCGCATTTTTTCGAGGGCAGCCTTAAAAGCCTGAACGACATACGCGATGCACTGTGCAACAACAGGCCGCCGCTGCTGCGCAAGGACTTCATCCTCGACCCCTACCAGGTTTACGAATCACGCCTGTACGGCGCCGACAGCCTGCTGCTGATCGCCGCCATTGTTACCCCTCCGGAGTTGGAGGAACTTATCAATATCAGCCGCTTCCTGCATATGGAGCCTCTGGTCGAAGTGCACGATGAAGAAGATATGGACGCCGCGCTGACCTGCGGAGCAAAGATCATAGGCATAAACAACCGTGACTTAAATACTTTCCAGGTCGACCTCGGTGTGACGGTACGGCTCAGGCCGCTGGTCCCGGAAGACAGGCTGGTGGTCAGCGAGAGCGGCATCAGCACGCGCCGTCATATAGATATGATGAGGGATCTGCATGTCAACGCAGTGCTGATAGGGGAAGCACTCATGTCGGCGCCCCACATCGAGGCCATGTTAAGAGAGCTGTTATGACATTAATTAAGATCTGCGGCATTACCAGCGCGCAGGATGCCCTTGAGATTGCAGGCCTCCGGGTGGACATGATCGGCCTGGTCTTTGCAGAGAGCAGCCGCCGCGTCTCCAGTGAGACGGCAAGCGAGATAACGGCGGCCCTCAGAGCACTGGACTCATGCCCGGCCGTAGCCGGAGTTTTCGTGAACGAAGACCCTCAGACGATCAATAAAATAGCGCAGGAGTGCAGGCTGGATATAGTACAGCTCAGCGGCGACGAAAGCTGGGACTCCTGCCGGGAGATAGCATACCCCGTTATCATGGCGGTGCATATTACGCCATCGATGCAGGCCGGGGACATTATCGAGCATATAAAGCAGGGTATGGAGCAAGCCAAACGGCCGCTGCTGTGCCTGCTGGACTCCAGAGAAGGCCATAAATACGGAGGAACCGGACGCAGCTTCAGCAGGGAGATCGCCGGGGAAGTCTCCGCAGCCTTCCCGGTGATAATCGCCGGCGGCCTTTCTCCCGAGAACGTCGGCGGGCTGGTTGGCAGAGTACGGCCGCTGGGCGTTGACGTATCGTCAGGGGTCGAGACCGGCGGGCGCAAAGATATGGCCAAGATTCGCTCCTTAATTAAAATTGTCAGGTCGCTGGAAGACCCCACCGATATGAGCAGAGATTTTATTGAAAAATACTTATTGAAAGGTGAGCAGAATGTTACCCGATGAAAAAGGATACTACGGCCCCTACGGGGGGAGGTTCGTGCCCGAAACCCTTATACCTGCTCTGGACGAACTTGCAGCCGCATACATTGGAATAAAGGACGACAAGCAGTTCTGGTCCCGGATGGAAATTCTGGGGCATGACTATTCAGGGAGGCCAACGCCCCTTTATTTCGCAGAGATGCTTACACGGCACTGCGGCGGGGCGCAGATTTACCTGAAGCGGGAGGACCTGGCCCATACGGGCGCGCATAAGATTAATAATGCGCTGGGACAGGGCCTGCTGGCCCAAAAAATGGGTAAACAGCGGATCATCGCCGAAACGGGTGCAGGACAGCATGGAGTGGCCACAGCGGCCGTCTGCGCCATGCTGGGGCTTAAATGCGTGGTATACATGGGGGAGGAAGATGTCAGACGCCAGTCGCTCAATATGTTCCGCATGAAATTAATGGGAGCGGAAGTACGTCCGGTCTCATCGGGCAGCCAAACGCTGAAGGACGCCATCAACGAGGCCATCAGGGACTGGGTGACCAACGTCGGCGACAGCTACTACCTCATAGGTTCGGTGGTCGGTCCGCACCCCTATCCTCTCATGGTACGCGACTTTCAGGCGGTGATCGGCCGGGAAACACGTCGGCAGGTGCTGGAAAAATGCTCGAAACTGCCCGATTATATTGTTGCCTGCGTGGGCGGAGGCAGCAACGCCATCGGCATATTCCATCCATTTATAGGGGAGACTGAGGTAAAGCTGATCGGCGTCGAGGCGGCAGGGGACGGCATAAATACAGGGCGGCATGCGGCATCGCTGTCCAGGGGCAAGCCGGGCGTGCTGCACGGGGCCTTGTCCTACTTGCTGCAGGACTCCGACGGCCAGGTTATGGAGACGCACAGCATCTCAGCCGGCCTGGACTATCCCGGCGTGGGGCCCGAGCACAGCTACTATAAGGACAATCACAGGGCGGAATACGTTGCCGTGGACGACCTGGAATGCCTTGATGCTTTCCAGTTGTTATGTAAGCTGGAAGGCATCATGCCGGCGCTGGAATCGGCCCATGCCGTAGCCCACGCCGTAAAGCTGGCAGGGAAGCTGGATAGGGATAAGATCATTGTGATCAACCTTTCAGGGCGGGGAGATAAAGATACGGGCATCGTGGCCGATGCGCTGGGGGTGACCCTTTGAGCCGCATCTCGAACGTATTTCAAAAAGACGGGCGCAAAGCATTAATAGCCTACATAACCACCGGATACCCCTCCATGGAGGCAACCCTCAAGGTTGCGCCCCTGCTGGCCGAAGCAGGCTGTGACATTATTGAGCTCGGCATTCCCTTCTCCGACCCGCTGGCCGACGGCGTCACCATCCAGAACGCCACTCACCAGGCGCTGCTGAACGGCGTCACAGTAAAAAAATGCCTTGAGGCTGCAGGACAAATCCGCCGAAAAGTCAGCGTACCGCTGGTCTTTATGGGTTACCTCAACCCCATCCTGCATTACGGTCCGGAAAAATTCTGCGCCGATTGTGCTAAGGCCGGGATAGACGGTCTGATTATCCCCGACCTACCTCCCGGCGAGCTTCCGGCTCTGGATGACAGTGCCGCCCGGCACGGCATTGATGTCATCTCTTTCCTGGCGCCCAATAGCTCGGATGCACGTATAAAAGAGGTGTCGGGCAAGGCACAGGGGTTTATTTACCTGGTGTCAGTGACGGGTGTGACCGGCGTGAGGAAAGGCCTTTCGTCCGACCTCAAGGGATTCATCGCGCGGGTAAGGCAGGCGACGGACCTGCCTCTTTGCATCGGATTCGGTATTTCCAGCGCAGAGCAGGCCGCACAGGCTGCAGAACTGGCCGACGGCGTAATCATCGGCAGCCGTATCATCCAGCTCATGGAAGATGGCCAAAAATCCTATAAAAAATTGCGTGAATTTTTAGGGGAGGTAAGGCACGGTATAGGCGGATGAACCTGACTGGATTTTATCCTCATACCAGCATAAGTGATATCTCGAATATACATCCAATATAAGGCTTATTTTTCCCATATAAAGAAGCCTGGGTATTAGTATTAACCCAGGTGAAATGGGAAAGAAAGATTCTTCGTTGACAAGTCAATCCGCTTTCTGTATGCTGGCTCTAATAAATCTCAATCCCTTCGATAATGAGATACAGATAATATACAACTAAAGGCATAAAGTATTGCCTTTAGCCGGGGTGGTTTTAAGAGGTAGGGTAATCGGAAAACGCCGGGAATCTAAAAAGCCCGTCGGTAATTATGTGGTTGGAGGTGTGTAAATGAGGTCGCAGGAAGTTACAAGAAGTCACCTGTTAACAGGTATTTTCAGTCTATGCCTTTGCCTTGCATTGCTTGGAATCATCATTCCGGGGACAGCCGAGCGTACCGACGCGGCATCTGCCATAGGAAGTCCACCGGAAATCAAGTTATTCAGTGCCGTACCTCTAATATTGCCGGACGGCGGTTCCGCCCTGTACACGTTCGTGGTGTCAGGCGCCACGAATCTGAAAGTAGTTGAAGCGGGTGAAATCATCAAAGAGATCAATAGCCCTCCGGACACCACCCTTAACGGGAATGTCAGGGGCAGGACAACCTATGAGATACGGATTGACAGTATCAACACCTTCGATACAGTCCTGATAGCAAAAAACGGGAGCGGCGAACAGAAGAAAACGCTAACCATATCATTTGCCACCCTGCTTCCACCTCAATCAGCTACCCTGGTCCCACCGGTATCCGATAATCAGACTAAAGTCCGCACACCAAAATGGGGACCCCAGTCTTCGGCGTCACCTACTATTACTACGTCTATTCTGTCGATCACGACCCGCGATGCCCCTCAGTTTGCTAAATGCCCCACTAACTGTAACTACTGCCTTAGACCTGATGAGGCGGCAGCCCGTGGGTTCACACAGAGATGCTCTGAGCAGCCCTGCTACTACTCTCCTGATAACCAACAAAAATGGTATTGCTATAGCGAGCCGAAAGGCTGGTGCTGCAAGGAAGGTCAGGCCGGCCAGGTCGGCCAGGTTACGGAGGCCACTAAGTCTGAGTGTGCCCAGGCTGGGGGCAACTACTGGTCCACCGATAAGAACGAGGCAATACAAGCTTGCCAGCCGGCAGGCTGGTGCTGCCGTAATGGCCAGATCGCACAGACCACCCGGGCTGAGTGTTCACAGGTGGGAGGCGAATACTGGTCCACCGACAAGAACGAGACAATACAAGCCTGCCAGCCGGTAGGCTGGTTCTGCAGCGGTGGCAATGTCTACCAGGGCACCCAGGCGCAAGCTGCCCAGGCGGGAGCCACCTGGTACTCCAGTCAGGCCCAGGCAGCGCAAGCCTGCCAGCCAGCATGCTGGTGCTGCAGTGGCGGCAAGGTCTTTCAGACCACCCCAGCGGCTTGTGCCAGGTCCGGAGGCGCCTGTTACTCCACACAATCGCAGGCAGCGTCAGCCTGCCGCGGTGCCGGCACCTTAACCCCCAACTTAGTACGCTAACGGTCTCTATAAGCAGGTAAGGGGAAAAAATGAATTCCTTCTGTTGGAGTGAATCTGGAGGTATGAGATGAGGACATCGAATTTTGCAAAGGGCCGGCTGGTAGCAGGCTTTTTCAGGATATGCCTGGGCATTGTAATTTCATTGACACTGGCCATGGGAGGTACGGCGCTTAACACCCAGCCTGTACAGGCTATTGGTATTACTGCTACCCCTTCTGCAACTATAACCGTGCTAGAGGGCCTGCCCTTTACAATTCAATTTGCTGCTACTGGCACCTCGTGCATACCACCGCCGAACCCTTTCTTTTGGACGTGGGGGCCGGTGCCGACATGGATAACGCTGGATCCAAATACAGGGCTGCTCACAGGTTGCCCCCCTCCGGGCAGCAATGCAGGAAGCCCCTACTCCTTCGTGGTTGGCGTCTCTGAGTTTTCATTTCCGCCCTTATGCGGACCTTTCATTACTTCAACTCCTGTCAGCATCACTGTCACAGCAAATACCCCACCATGTGTCACGGCCATCAATCCAACATTTTACCCGGTGGCGTGGGAGAACATGCCGTTTTCCATGACGTTGAGCGCCACGGGTGGCGTGGGACCACTAAGCTGGAGCGCGGTTGGGTTGCCGGTGGGGCTGTCCGTGACGGATGCCACTAACGGAATCATCTCCGGCACCCCCGGCCCGGGCACATGCGGCATTTATACCGTAACGGCTACAGTTACCGATAATGGTACCTGCCCCGGCTGCTGTCCACCCATTAGCCGCCCCTTCACGCTTATCGTCGATTGTTACGCCAATTACATTGTCATCAGTATCACTACCAATTACGATTTCAACGTCCAAATCGGCCCCGGCCTGACGTCGGGCCAAACAAAGGTGTTAATTGACGGTTCACCCAAGGCCACCCTTGCAGGAGGCCAATCTCAAACATTTACGTCACAGCAGGGCCAAAACAATCTTGTATCCGTCGATCAGACCGTACCGGGCTCCGACCCCAAGACCAGGTTCACGGTCAAGGGTCCGAATGAAATAATGGTGAGCGAAACCAATACTATAGCCTATTTCGATTATGCGCAGGAGGTACTCATTGAGACCGCAAGCGACCCCAGCGGTATAGCGCAGCCGCCGGGCACAGGCTTTTATGCCGTGGGCGGTTATTTCAGCACCACCGCACCAAGCCCCGTTGATTCCAACAACCAGAAAGGCGAAAAATTCCTTTTCCGCGAGTGGAGCCTGCCCGACGGCAGCACGAATCCCAACAGGAACCTGTTGTTGACCGTAAACAAGTCAGGGAGCACCATAGCAAAGTACAATACGTACTACCAGCTGACTATAGTCTCCGATTATCCCGCCGTTAGCGAGAGCTCTTGGGAGCTCAAAGACAGCACCGCAACGTACAACCTGGCGCTGCATGACGTACCCATTCCCAATTTCTGGGGCATGATCGGTGGAGTAATGAGGCCCGTGAATGCCAGCGGCACCCACGTTATGACCGGACCCGACACCGTGAAAGTCCTGTGGAGTTACGACTACACTATCCCCATTATCCTTATTTTGCTGTTAGTGTTGGTGATCGCCGGCCTCGTGGTCTTTCTCGTGCTTCGCAGAAAGCGGACCGGTACGGCTACTGGCACCGCAAAAACCATCGCAAAGGCTGAGCCGCCTGCCGCTGCTGCCAAAACTGAGACTAAGCCCGTTGCGGCTGCCGACGTTGAAAAGAAGGCTTTAACCGAAGCAGAGTCAACGGAAAAGCCAAACTTCTGCCCTAAGTGCGGCGCGCCGGTTGAAAAAGATGCGGCCTTCTGCAAAAAGTGCGGCACGAAACTTACGTAGATTCAAAATGCCGCGGGAGACAAGGAACTACATAGGCGGATGAACCTGACTGGATTTTATCCCGGGCGCGGGCCTATAATGATTCTTAAGGATGTGCTTGCAATTGGACCAGCAGGTCCCGCCCGGCACACTTCTGCGCCAGGCAAGGTTCGAAGTCATCCCGATGCGTGGCGTAGTTGAAGAAGTTATCTTTCTGCCTCACGCCAGTATTATCACCGTCACCGGATCACCCCGCAAAGGTATCGAAGCCACCCTTGATCTTTCCGAGCAGCTGACCGCGCTCGGCTTCCAGGTTGTGCCGCATTTGATGGCTAGGCTGGTACGCAGCCGGGACCATTTACGTCAGATACTCGACCGTCTTGAAGAACATTGCCTGGAGGAGGTTTTTGTCATCGGGGGAGACGTGCCCGTGCCGGCCGGCCCCTATGATTCCGCCGGGTCCCTCATAGCGCACATGTTCGAGACGAGCAACCGCCCCAAACGCATCGGCATTGCCGCCTATCCCGAGGGACATCCGCTCATCAGCAGCAGCAAGCTGCTGCAGGCGCTGAAGGAAAAACAGCGCCTGGCGGACTACATGGTCACCCAGATATGCTTCGATCCGGCGACTATCATGAGGTGGCTGGCCGGCATGAGGGAGCAGGGCATTATGCTGCCCGTCTACCTGGGGATACCGGGGGTTCTCAAACGCAAGAAGCTTTTGGAAATATCGATGCGCGTGGGCGTGGGCGATTCCACCCGCTTTCTGACCAACCATGTGGGTATGATTGCGCGGCTGCTCAGAAGCCCCATCTATAGTCCGGACGAGCTGGTAACCCGTACGGTTGCAGGGGCCCGGGATAGCGGCCTTGCCATAGCCGGGTTTCATATCTACACGTTCAACCAGTGCCAGGCGACTGAGCGCTGGCGACAGAAAGCCATAAAACTCTGTTCATAAAACCAGGCCGAGCTGCCTCATCAGGCTTAGCTCGTCCACGCTATCCCAGTGTTCTGCTATACTCCCGTCTTTTATACGGTAGAAATCCATACCCTTGACTGTCACTTTTTTACCGGTCGGCGCAATATTCATAAATACGCCCGTTTTCGTTCCTTCCCAATAGTACCGTACGGCTACCACCTCACCTTCACCAACGATTTCTTCAAGCGTAAAAAAAGATCCGAGAAAGCTTGCCGCATAGCCGTCAATTTAACCTTGATTCCCATGCTTCCGGGTAGTTGGCACAGGGTTGTGTTCAATATAACCAGGGTGGATTAGAGTATCCAGCAATTCAAGACGCCCGTCATTCAGCACCTCATCGAACAGCCTGCGCACAATCTTTTTATTATCAGCCACGAAAAAATTATACCCCTTTGTACACCTTGATGAATTTTCTGACCCGGGCAGCTTGCTTGTGTTAAAATCTGCTTCATGAAAAACCCTGCTATAAGGGAGCGTGCGTAAAAATCTTACCCGGGGGATAAATATGAAAATTAATAAAGAAGCTGCTCATCCTTTTATCGCCCGGGTATCGGATAAGACGCTGCTGAAAAACCTGGAGTCCCTGCGACAAAAAGCCCTGGACCTGGGCGCTTCCGGCGCCGAGATAATACGGGCCGAACAGGTTGTAGTGGATGAGCGAGTCAGGCTCAAATGCCTTATACCCAGGTGTCTTCGAGCCGGCGAAACGCCTAATTGTCCTCCCAACGCTCCCGACCTTGATTTGGTCCGTAAAGCCTTTGCCAGGTATACCCACGCCATACTGCTGAAAACCAACGTCGAGCCGATCGAAAATTACTCGCCTAAAAGCGGGAAAAACTCCTCAGGAGTAGACAAAACCCTGCTCTTTCACCAGAAATCGGCCAAAATCGTTTCTGAGATAGAACGCCAGGCCTACAAGCAGGGTTATTACCTGGCAATGGGGCTGGGCGGAGGTTCGTGCAAGGACTACCTTTGCCAGGGACTGGTCTGCCAGTTCAAGGACAGCGGCAGGTGCCGCTTCCCGCTGCAGTCCAGGCCCGCCATGGAAGCGCTGGGCATCGATGTCTTCGACCTGATAAACAAGGTGGGCTGGGACATGTATCCGCTATTCGACGGGCCGGAGAAAATCCCCTGCGCCATATCCGTCGGGCTGGTTTTCATACACTAAGGAGGGCAATATGACAGAGAATGTTATAGATATGGTTGAACCTTTCGTCTCTGAGGATCAGAGAAAGTGGGGCAAGCTGGCCAGCGATATAAACTACCGGCGTCTACATCTGCTGCTGCTGAGGGAGATACTGCTGGAGCTAAAAAAGCAGAACCGGAAGGGCAAAGCATAGATTTTATTTAAGCATTTCAACAGATTTATGCTGGTTGGGCGTAACCGCCATCAAGGGCCTCAACTTTTCGCACGCACAGTCGGCACACAGTGTACAGCTATCAAGGCCCTTTTCTAAAACGCATTTTTCCACGGGGCACAGCTTGCAGATAAAGAACTTCCGGCCCCCGGATTTACATCCGTTGCAATTTACCTGTTCCGGAGGGACATCAAAGTGGAACTTCTTTCTCCACGCATCCCTGACATTATCACGCAGCCTGTCGCTGTCCTCCTTAGTAGCCATATAGACAGGGCATTCCAGACAACCAAGTCAGCAATAGGCAGTCATCTTATCCCCCTTGAGGTTAAATGATGCTGTTCCCTAACATTTGAGCAGCGGTATACTGGCTGCCTGCAACGGCTCCAGCTTTAGCGCGTTAGCTTCGCATACATATGTACACAAACCGCACCCGATACAGCGGCCCGGATCGCGTACCGGCTTGCCATTTTGCATCTTCAGAGTTTCCATCTGGCACCTGGTGATACAAGCTTCACAACCCGTGCACTTCTCATTGTCGATTTCGATGCGGTATCTGGCAATGATCATCTTGTTAGGCACCGGCGATCTCTTTATACCTCTCAATATCATGCAGTGACATTGACAGCAGTTGCACAGAAAGTTGTAGTAGTGATCAGGGTTGTTCATGTAGTTGTGGACAAGTCCGGCTTCCTCTGCAATATCCAGCTTGTTAATTGCCTCATTTTTGGTAAGCCTGTGTGCGAACCCTTTGGCGGCTGCAAAGAGGGCCGATTCACCGAAAATCATGCATATATCCGAAGGCCTGGAACATGGCTTATCAAGCAGGTTGCCCATATGTTTGCATGTACAAGTCCCCACTGAAATATACTCAGTGTTGGCAATCAGCTCCACCACTTCACGGTAGGGCAGGACGGTTGTATTATTCACGACTTCTTTATCCAGGGTTACTTTCCTTGCCGGAGCAGATGTTTTCAATCCTGAGGACGCGCCCGACATTAAAGCCTTTTTTACACCTCTAGCGTAATCCTTGAGGAGGACAGCCGCCTTCTTACTGCGCTCATCGATCCGCCCCTGCATGAACTGATTTTCGACCAGCCCCAGAATAAGAGGTGGGAATTCGTATAGCTTCTTACCGTCCTTCCACCTGATATGGACCAGTCCCTTATCTCCCATCCTATCAAGCTGCCTTGATAGCATTTTCACATCTTTCGTCTCCAGTTCGCCGGCGATTTCCTCAACCGTGGCATAGTCCAGGGGCATTGCACAGGCTATGGCCGCCTCTTCGGGAGTAAGAAGGGACTGGACCAGGGTAAAATACTCGTCACAAATAATCGCCGGTATGGTAGTACCCCGAGCATTAAGGGCAGCAGCAAGTTCCTCATATATCATATTGGACATTTCTGACCTCCTACTTATTCTTGCTCAGCCGTCTGCTCTGCCGGACTTCTTCCGCTGAGCTTCGATCGTTTTTCTGATATTGGGATCCAGGTTCATGAGGTCCTGCAATTTTTGGCATACGTAGTCCGGGCAGAGCGCACAAGTATCGAGGCCTTTATCCACAGCGCACTTTTTTACCCCGCATGAATTGCAGAAAAAGAACAGCCTGCCGCCGGCCTTGCATCCGTCACAGTTAATCTGTTCCGGCTTGATGGTAATTTTGGCCCACTTGCTCCAAAGTTGGGCGCAATCGGCGCGCAATTTATCATCATCGGCCTGTGTTGCCAGATAAGCAGGGCATTTCAAACATTGCAGTCCGCAGTATGCAAGCATCTTATTCACCCCTTCTTTAATCTATTTCTTGCGGTCTTCCATCCTGACTTCCATGACGATGTGCCCCCACCCTCCACACTTCACGCCCACATCGGGACAGCCGAAGCGCTTGAACCTTATTTCATTGGGATCGACACCGGCATAGTAAAGCTCGGTTATAGCCGGCATCGCCATCGTAAGGGCATGCACAGCAAAGACGCAGACCTTGCTGGGACATAGCTTGGTAAGAAGGCTAAGGCCGCGTCCGTCGATGTAGAACTTATCCCCCGCCTTATGCCCGCTATCGCAGCCGTGCGCTTCCACCACCTCGGCCACAATGGTCTTATTCATCATGCCCATTCCTTTGGACATGACTTCCTCATTGCGGGGTTCAGCGCGGAATATTTTCATCTCTTCATTACTGTAACCCAGGTGATTTTGTATGAACTTCCACGTTTCTTCACTGACTGACATCTCTTTTCCTCCTTCCTGATTATTTATCAAAGAAAAACGTGTAATCCCTGTAACACTTGCCGTCAGTATGCATCATGCATCCGGTTATCACCGGCTGTATCTCATATTTGATTCCCAGGGTATCCAGCCAGGTATTAATACGCAACATGATCCCACACTCGTAGCGGTCTATAGTTCCCAGCGCCTTCATTCCATCATAAGCAAAGCAGGAATGCCACTCTGCATGCACGAGGTTCTGTGCTGTGTAGTTGTATGAGTATTTCATAAATTCACCTGTGGCCAGGGACATGGCAGAGTCAAAAAAATGCTTGTATTCATCGAAGGTCTCGATTTTTTCTACGTCCAGGGCTTTTTTCATGCGCTTGATTTCGATGGCAGCCATGCCCTTTATTGCTGCCTTATTTATCTTATTAGTCTTCTCAATGCCGCATTCCTGAAGGCAGTTATAAAACCACATGGCGTCGTGGGTCATCCAGTTCTTGTTCAATAGTTCTCTCAGTTCCTTTTTTTCGAGTGGGATCAGCTCAGATCTCATTTTTTCTCTCCTTTTGGCATTATTTTTTACTTCATCCTGGGCAATCCCAGCCCGTACCAGGCAATGATATTGCGCTGGATCTCATTGGTACCCAGAGCAATTACCGATAGGAAGTTGGCCTGGTAGGCGTATTCCCAGACCCCATTCATAGATGCGAACCTGGAATGTTTTACCTGGCCGTAAGGACCCAGAACTTCCATAGCAACATCGGCCACCCTCTCGGCCAGCTCGCTGCCGAATACTTTCATCGCTGCAGCATCCATGAGCCCCATCTCGCTTCGGGACTGCTGGTCGGCGATGCGGTACGCCAACATCCTGGCAGCTTCAATTTCGCAGGCCACTCCTGCTATCCTGTGACGGATCACCGGGTCCTGCGAAAGATATTTACCGTTCCGCTTGGTCTTGTTACAAAAGCTGGTCAATTCCTCGATTTTCTTGACAAGTCCCATGACCAACTCTATATTGGATCGTTCGAACCCGGCCAGGACATTGACCACATCCCAACCTCCATTTTCCAGTCCGACGATATTGCCCGCCGGCACCCGCACATCATCGAGATATACCTCGTTATAGACATGCTTGCCGTTCATGTACTGAAGCGGTCGCACAGTAACGCCCTGCGACTTCATATCAAATAGCAGGAATGTCAGGTTATGGTGCTTTTTCCCGACGGGGTCGCTCTTATAGACCCCGAAGGCCCAATCGGCCCGGTGTGCCCCTGTGTTCCATGTCTTCTGTCCATTGAGGATAAATTCGTCCCCTTTGCGAATAGAGGTGCTGCTTAGAGAAGCCAGGTCTGAACCTGCATTGGGTTCACTCCATAGCTCGCACCAGGATACTTCGGCATTGGCTATCCCCGGCAGGAACCTGCGCTTGATCTCCTCACTACCGGCGGCAAAGAGCGTTGGAGCCAGCATACCGACGCCGAAGACATCCACTCCCGGCAGGTCGTAGTAGCCTTTGGCCTCGGTAAAGATGACCCTATCCATAATATCGCCCGTGCCGCCGTGTTCCGCCGGCCATCCCAGGGACAGCCAGCCTCGTTTGGCGAACTCTTTGGCACAGTACTTGTGAAAATCCCAGCAGTCATCATCGTTATAAATATCCTCACCACCCACATAGGAGGCAGGCTTTTGGGCATCCAACTCCTTGCAGACTGAGTAAAACTCCTTTTTCCTGCTCAACCGTTCCACGCTGAGTCTAAAATCCATAACCAACCTCCTTAATGACATATTGTCATATATCGTTATATAATAGATATAACAAATTGTTGTGCTATTTGTCAAGACAAATCGTCATATTTTATGCGCGAGCTTGGGATTGATTACGAATTGTGATAACATTTCTGCTATGAAATTCCGCGAGGTGGGAAAAAGAATACAGTTGGCCAGGGAGGAAAAAGGGCTAACCCAGGCCGAACTGGCAGCAAGGTTGGGCTGTACGCAGTCAGCCCTGTCCAACTACGAGCTGGGCAAACGGAAGCCCAATCTTGATCTCTTAAATGAGATCGCAGAGGTTTTGAATAAACCGCTGGACTATTTCTTTGAAGCGGTGGCGGCAAATAAAGATGACTCCGCTGATAGCTTGAGGTTTCCCAGGCTGTGATTAGTAACCGTGTTTTTTATTCACTACATTAAAAAGCTTTCTTTTATTTAGATAACGTTCCAGGTTCTCGCAAAACACTACGTTCGTCCGCTCGATGTAATTCTCCATTCCTCCCGCCACATGAGGGCTGAAAATCACGTTGGGCAACTCCCAGAGCGGGCTTTCGGAAGGCAGCGGTTCCTCTGCAAACACATCCAGGCCGGCGCCGGCTATCCATTTCTCTTCCAGCGCACGGATCAGCGCCTCCTCGTCGACAATATTACCTCTGGCTATATTGATCAGATACGAGGTTGGGCTCATGCTGCGCAACTGTGCTTCCCCGATAATATGATACGTATGCGCTGTTAACGGTAAAGTCAGCACTACAAAATCGCTCCGGGCCAGCAAATCCTCCATATGTTCGGGCGAATATAGACTATCGACGTCTCTGCACCTTTGCCCCTCACGCGCAGACCTGCGTGTTGCCAGTACGTTCATGCCGAAGGACTTTGAAAGGCGTGCCACTTCGCGTCCGATATTGCCCAGGCCGACAATGCCCACTGTCTTTCCTCTCAGTATGCCCGTGTTGAAGGGTTGCCAGCGTTTTTGCTGTTTCAATTCAAAGCAAAGGTTAGACCTCTTGATGAATATCAACATCAACCCCAGGACGAATTCTCCGATGGTCGTTGCATGAATGCCGCTCACATTGGTTACAGTTACACGGCTTTGCAGTATCTCATCCGTTAGATATTTGTCCACGCCGGCGGCCATCACCTGGATCCACTTTAACTTCGGTGAGCGGGTTATTACATTCCCGGGAAGTCTGAACCCGTAGATCACTTCCGCATCGGCTAAAATAGCATCCATCTGACGTCGGGCGGCCGGATCACCTTCCTGCTCACGCTGCGCCGGGTCGGCTGCGTCGATCAACTTGATACTCTGGCTGACATCCGTTATCTGCCTGACCGCTTTCGAGTCCAGCTTGATGGTGGCGACTACATTAACTTGTTTCATGAGTAGTATGTCCCTTTTAATTTTGTGTGCGGATAATAATAAGCTGCCGAAAATACATAGCTACGATAGCACCAGGCACGGCGGCCATTTAACATGATAATACTTTACCATACCTCGTAAATTAGTCTATTGCTAACATTTTGGCTGGTATAAAAAGGGGGATGCCCTTGGAAAGGTTTAAGTCGCTGCGCGCGGATATAGGTATGTGCAAATTGTGACCAAGACGGCTGTGCAAAGAACCAGGACCGCGAAATCCATCCCCAGACCATACACGCTGGTCCCATTCTGGAGCATCAAAGCGCGCAGCGCATCCACTTCGTAGGTCAGAGGATTACCGCGGGAAACGACCTGCAACCAGTGCGGCATGATGGCGATGGGATAGATGGCATTGCTGGCAAAGAAAAATGGCATGGTCAGCACCTGGCCTATGCCCATAAACCGATCGCGACTTTTCACCCAGCAAGCAATGATCAGGGAAAAAGTCGAAAAAATGGCCGAACCCAAAACCACCGCCACCAGAACACCCAGGATGTGAAGGGGTGTCAAATTCAAACCGATGTGCAGGAGAAAGGCCATCAGGTAGATAATGCCGGCCTGCACCAAACCCCGGAACCCTGAGGAGATGGCTTTGCCCAGAACGAGGGCGCTACGGGAAGCGGGACTGACCAAGAGTTTGTGAATGACCCCCATGTCCTTTTCCCAGATGACATTGATGCCGTAAAAGATGGCACAAAACAGAACGCTTTGGGCCAGAACGCCAGGGGCCATGAACGCCAGATAACTCAAACCTCCGGTGGGAATGTCCCGCAACTTGCTGAAGACCTGTCCGAAAATGAGCAGCCAGAGAATGGGCTGGATGGCCCGGCTGAAAATCTCGGTCGGATCCCGCAACATTTTGCGAAATTCCACATCCGCGATAGCCCAGACCTGTTCTCCGTAAGAGGGCGATAGATTCAGGGATTTTTCAACTGTGCCGACTGGCGTCAGCACGGGTTTGTTGGACGTCACGATAATTGCCTCCCTCATCAAATGTAGCGCCGCTGAAATGGTTGAAAACGTCATCCAAGTCGGCATTCGGGCCGAGAGCTGCTTTTAGTTCAGCAGGGTTGCCCAGGCCTGCGATTTTGCCCTGGTGCAGGAAGGCCAACTCGTCACAGAGGTCGTTTGCCTCTTCCATGTCGTGCGTGGTAATAAGCACTGTCAGTTGGTATTTTCCTTTCAGGTCCTTCAAATGGTCCCACACCAAGTGGCGGGCTGTCGGATCCAGACCGATGGTAGGCTCGTCCAGGAACAACACGGCCGGCTGGTGCAGCATGGCCTGAGCCAGTTCCAACCTTCGAATCATGCCACCCGAATAATTTTTCACCAGTTTACCGGCGGCTTCCTCCAACTGCATGAACCGGAGAGATTCCTGGATGCGCTCCTTCCGCTCAGCTCTGGGGATTCCGTATAGACGGGCCGATAGCAGGAGATTCTCCCGCCCGGTCAGGGCTCCGTCGGCGGAAACCATTTGCGGAACATAACCGATATGGGCGCGAACCAGGGTGGGATCCTTCACAATATCAAAGCCGGCAACTTTCGCCGATCCACTTGAGGGCTCCAAAAGGGTCGTCAGCATTTTAATGGCCGTGCTTTTTCCCGCCCCGTTGGGGCCCAGCAGGCCGAAAATTTTTCTCGCTTCCACAGTCAGGTT
>PLME01000004.1 GCA_003142375.1 Dehalococcoidia bacterium
TAACTGGTGCGCCCGGGGCTACTTTGGCAGTGGAGAGCGAGGCGCTCTGGACTGCGATATTGGCTATGGGCGCGGGACCCTGGGCGACCGTTGGGACCTGTGGAGCGGAAGACTGGTGCGGGCTGGTGTCCATGAAGGCCGGCCCGCAGGGGTCGACAATGGTGCCGTTAGCCTGGCCGTCGGAGTCGCCAGGTCCGCCATCCTTGAGGGTCAGTCTAAAGGTATTGGGGTCAAGCTGGCTGGAATGGTCTGAGAAATCGGTCAGGCTGCCGTTCTGGCACTTGAAGACCCTGGATCCCATCGGTATGGGGGTGGGGGTGGTGATGGTAACGGTGGCAGTCGCACCCGGGGCCAGGTTGGTTATGCTGAAGGAGAACATGCCGTAAGGGAAAATAAATCCACCTGCCGAGCAGGGCATACTTTCGGGCGGGAGGTTTGTCAGTCCTGAAATGGAGCCGGCGCTGGTGGTGAAGTTGACCGTGCCCAGGCTGGTGTTGACCGCGGCTGAAGTAACATTAGCAGGAGCGGGTTGTACAAGCGTGGCAACGAAAACATCCTCGTAGCCGTTGGTATCTCCTGGCACAAGGTTGCTGGCCAAGGATTCGAAGGCGATATAGCTCCCGTCAGAGCTGATGCTCGGAGGAAAATACCCTTTATCGCTGTCATCGTTGCCCTGATTACCGCTGGAATCGACGCTGACCCTCGTCGTGGTACCGGTCTGCAGGCCACGGACAAAAGCATCGACTTTACCGTTGGTATCTCCGGGCACAAGGTTGGTGGCCGTGGAGTAGAAGGCGACATAGCGCCCATCGGCATTTATGCTCGCACTAAAGCTATCGTCATTACCCTGATTGCCGCTGTTATCGCTGCTGGCCAGGGTGGTGGTATTGGCCTGGCGGTCACGGATAAATATCTGTGAGCCGCTGGTACCTCCGGGCACAAGGTTGGTGGCATCGGATTGGAAGGCGACATAGCGCCCGTCAGCGCTGATGCTGGGATAAAAGCTGTCACCGTTGCCCTGGTTGCCGCTGTTATCGCTGCTGGCCAGGGTGGTAGTACCGGCCTGCCGGTCACGGACATATACCTGAAAGCCACTTGCTCCGGGCACAAGATTGGTGGCCCCGGAGTAGAAGGCGACATAGCGTCCGTCGGCGCTGATGCTCGGATAGCTGCTGTGATTGTTGCCCTGGTTGCCGCTGGAATCGATGCTGACCAGGGTGGTGGTATTGGTCTGCCGGTCACGGACAAATATCTGTAATTTTCCGTTGGTAGCCGGGGTCACAAGGTTGGTGGAAGTGGATTGGAAGGCGACATAGCGCCCGTCAGAGCTGATGGTCGGAAAAATGCTGTCACTGTTGCCCTGGTTGCCGCTGTTATTCTCGCTGGCCAGGGTAGTGGTACCGGTCTGACGGACACGGACAAATATCTGATAATAACCATTGGTACTTGGGGTTACAAGGTTGGTGGCATTGGAGTAGAAGGCGACATAACGCCCGTCGGCGCTGATGCTCGGATTAAAGCTCCAACCGTTGCCCTGGTTGCCGCTGTTATTCTCGCTGACCAGGGTGGTGGTACCGGTCTGCCGGTCACGTGCAAATATCTGTGGGTCTCCATTGGTAGCTGGGGTCACAAGGTTGCTGGCATTGGAGTAGAAGGCGACATAGCGCCCGTCACCGCTGATGCTGGGATAAAAGCTGTCACCGTTGCCCTGAGTGCCGTCGGAGGCGACGCTGACCCGCTCCATGCTTACAATAGCTAGGACGCTGGCGATAAATAGAGAGGACACTAGAACCAGTACCCCAAGAAAAACCAGTGCCAGCCTTGTCTTCATTTGATTATCCCCCTAAAAAAGTCGTGCAACCCTGTGCTATTGCAATACCGCTTCTTATCTATTGAACCACCACAACAACGGCAACAAGCACCTAGCATTCAATCGACTGCGGAATTCTCTCATCAACCTGTATCTTTGTCAATGGCCTGCACTGGTTCAGTACACAGTTACAGGTTTGATTATCAGCCACTTGGCCGTCCGATATTGACCAGCATTAGATTGAAACAAAAAATGGCACAGAATAATCGTACGCATGGCCGGATAGACATGCCGATGTTTGTCCAGTGGTAAGTAATGGGTCTGATGACTGTGTGGCGGTTATCTCAACCGGAATAATGCCTGTGATCTCCACCTTTTCCTTTGTTGCCTCAATCCTAAGAGCCAAGGCTTCAAAGGCTAGGCGTTTATCCCCAGGGCTGCATTGCTCAATACGCTGCCTAACCTTTATATAGAACTCACTCAGCTTGACCTCGGCGTTTTCAAGGTTGACCAAGTGATTCTTTGCGAGTTTCAACTCTTCCAGTCGCTTTAGGCTTTCTTCCCTCTCGCGCTTTGTTCGGTTAATCTCATCCAGTACATAATCTTGAGTAAATTCGCCTGTTTTCAAGAGGCTTATCAGGCGTTTTTCTTGGTTGGGATATTCCTTGACCTGACGCTCAACAGTCCTGATTTCTTTGTCTAGCGATATAATGTCTCTCTGTGTCCCGCCAACCTCAGATTGCGTCCTCAATTCCTGTAACACGACCTCAGGATTTGAAAGGATATCTTTTACCTTATCCCACACAAGAGCTTCCAGCATTTCAGCCCTATGATACTAGGCTTTTCTTTTTTTATGCGTTTTACTATTATATCGTTAAGATATAGCTTCCAATTAAGATAGTAAAATGGCTGAAATAAGGAGAAAAAACAGCCATGGAAAGAAAAGTGTAGCTGCTATTGATGAATGCGAAATGTGGGGCAAAACTACGTGAGGATGGGAAATCATGGTCTATGGGCTCGTTGCTCTGATCAAGCTCCAGCCGTATAAGATACGCATACTGGAATTGAGTAATTTGAACAGGCAGATATTGAACCAGATAAGGAAGTCATTTCCAATCAAGAGGAGGCGAAACATGATGGCCCAAATAAAAGTAACTCGGAAGAGTTACGTTCGCAAAGACGGCACGGTGGTAAAGGGTACCACCTATTACACCAAAGATAAGGGTAAACCAGGCAAAACGCCAGACAGTGAAAAGTTCTATCATCCCAAGGTTGAGATGCACTGGCATAAGGGCCAATCGGCTGAAGTAAGGCGAGCAAACGCGCTTAAGGCGCACAGCGGCAATAAACTTGCTACTGCCAGGGCTTTGCAGGCGTTAGCCAATGTGACAACGGACGTCGAGACTGCCAATCTGGCAAAGGCCGACGCAGACTTTTTCTTCTTCAAGCATTAGTTCACTAAAGTCTATTAGCGTGATTCGTTATGACCAGGTATTGACCGGCTCCCCGAGAACTGGGCCAGACGGCCGATGTCTACGTCATTTTGGCAGGTATAATCTTTATTATGGGGGCTCGCAACATAAAAGAGATAAGGAATTACCCTTGAATCAGGTAAAAATAGATCATTTGGTAGCGATTTGTATAATAGCCGCTACAGATACATAATATAAAATCAAGAAGGAGTAATAAACATGGGATGTATAGGGAGAATTGTAGGGTCTGTTATGGGGATAATTATATTGTCTATTATTGTGATAATTGTTCTGGTCTTAGTATTAATAAACTATTCTGCAATCTCCCAATTCTTTAGTCATCTCGGCAGCTAATAGTCTTTACCTAAAGAGGACATTTGACCTGCCCCCCAGACTGATCCAGTTGTAACCATAGTCTGAAGATTAAGAGAGAAGTAGCCAATGGTCAAGAAAGGTTAGCAACTTTAGCTCTATTGTTATTATGGATTAACGTACATATCGAAGACTATGTTACGCTTTCACCAATTCTGATAGGAGGTGGTCATGATAAAGGCAAGGCTCTCTGCTTTTGCTGTCCTTGTTCTGGTTCTTCTTATTCCCGTATCCTGCGTACAACCTTCTGGATCTGCTAAGTTGGACGCGCGCATATGGACGGACAATAACGTCTACGGTATTAATAGTAGTCCCGTCATAATACATTTCTCAGTAAACAAACCTGCCAAGTTAACTCTGACAAGCGCGATAGCCACTGGAGGGACTGTAACCTATTTCTCCAATGTTTTGTATAATGCTGGCGAGAGTAGTTATACTGAACCCGCAGATTCGCCCACGGGAACAAGGACCGTAACATTGACTGCAGTAAGCACTAGTGAGACTTTTTCCGTTTCGACAACTTATACCATTAGTTCCAATGTCGTGATACCCCAGAGATAGGGACAGCCCCTCAAAGCCTTGAGATCGGCCACCTGACTGTCAGTCAGGTGGAATTGCACAATTACCGTACCGCCAATGGTACTTAACCACCCCATTAAATAGCGAGATCACCAACAGGGCCGGGGCTAAACTACCGGCCTTTCCTTTGTCGGCATTAAATCAGTACTGTTAAGATCCAGAACGCTAATCCTAGTGCTATTAGATTTATTCTTCTGGCATTGACACCAATTGTCGCTAGGATGAAACAGATCAGCCCAAGGATTAGTAAGATAGTGTTCAGCATAGTTTTTCTCCTTGTATAACTTTATACCGCATACCGCTTTGGCATATTATTGTGCTGTTTTGTGTTGACACTGTCAATATGTACCCATCCCCTATTTCATCAATCTATTCACCGATAACGCCGCCAATATCATAACTATTTAACATATTGTGCCTCGATTATATTACTTCCACATGTTCACTCTGCTAGTATTTATTTAATAAAGCTTTTTAGGAGGTACTATACATGGATAACAATATTGCTAAAGGAAAATGGAACCAGGTCAAGGGCAAAGTCACTGAAGAGTCCGGTAAATTGACCGGCAATAAATCACAGGAAATCAAAGGGGATGCGCAGCAGGCAGCCGGAAAAGTGCAGGAACAGGGCGGCAAGATTGAAAGAGTTATAAAAAAGCAATAGAATACTAGTTAGTTTAAATTTACTATTTCGATTATCTGTTAACAGATAATCGAATATTGAGAGGTGTTATGGATATTCTATTAATCATCGGTATCATTATTCTGGTTTTGTGGCTCGTGGGTTTTATCGCAATACCTGCTTTAGGATGGCTAATTCATATAGCCCTTGTCATAGGGGTAATTCTTATAATTATCTGGCTGCTAAGGAGGATATTTTAGCTCTTTTAACAACGTAACCAAGACATTGGGGCAGTGTCCGCGGTAAATATCCGTTTCATGAAATGTATAATGGACTGTAGCTAGTGGAGAAACAAAAATCACCGCTTTCGCTTGATGAGCTTAAGAAGTTACGAAAAAAAATACGTAACATAAACATTGAACACAGGAAAAGCCTGACTTATCTTGACCGGATTGCACTTTGGATCACCGAGCGCATCGGCACTATGGGATTTTTCTTCATTATTTTTGCATGGACTATTTTTTGGCTTTCCTGGAATGCATTGGCGCCTGTTGCATTAAGATTTGACCCTTTACCTGCTTTTGTCTTATGGCTTTTTATCTCCAATATGATTCAGATCTTCCTTATGCCATTGATAATGATAGGCCAGAATCTCCAGGGTCGTCACGCCGAGAAAAAAGCCAATGCGGACTATGAAATAAACATCGAAGCAGAAAGAGAGATTGAAACTATTCTGCAACATCTGGAGAATCTAAACGAAAAAATTGAAAAAATAAACCGGCGTTTAGGCGACCGCAAATAGTTTGAGATCGCATAACATCAACGGGGGGTATTTGACATTGAAAAGGTTTGTCTTTCTTTATCACTGTTAGTATTACTGATTCTCATCCCGGAACTGCTCTTATTATCATCTCTGAAATATCACGCCAAGTGCTCGCCTCTGTTCTAATAGCTGCAAAATAGAACGGTATGATGGAGCCGAGGCCTCCCCCTCTTCCCCCAACCTCGCCGAACACGTTCCCACAGTCGGGCATTTGTTAGAATGATTAGCTAAGCTATTTATCGGTGAAAACTTCGCAGGTTTCTTAAGTAGGCCGTCAACCCCAATAACCTATCAGAACTGCCTTTCGCCTAGAGCGATTACACAAGAGGTCTCGGTACGTCCGCTGGCTAGGTCGCAAATATACTTATGAACTAACTGTAATCCCTATGTTCGTTCAGTGGTAATTAGCGTTAGATTGAAATCAAGAATGATGGCAAATGGTCCCACCCGGACTATGCCAACTATCCCTTAAGTGAAGTTTACCACAGGCACCTCAATATCATAACTATTTAACTTTTTACCTCCCAATTGTATTACTAATCCATATCCCGGATGTTAAGCTTTCTATATTATTTCGCGGGCAATTAAATAATTGGAGGTAACTACAGTGAAAAAATTAGTCTTTCTTTCATTATCATTACTATCCTTACTGATTCTCATCCCGGGTTGTATTACAGTATCACCCCCCGCATCATCGGCTAACCCACCGGCAGGACAGGTTCCGGTTATAGGGACCTTTAGTAGCAGTCCATCTACTGGTGGCACACAAACACTGGCATGGAATGTTACTGGAGCTAGCTCGGTTAGTATAGATAACGGAATTGGTCAGGTTGACGCCGTGGGGAGCAGGGTAATATCACCTGCTACAGTTACTACTTATACTCTAACTGCTACCAATGCCGCCAGCAACGCCAGCAGCTCAGCACAGATTACAGTCAACAACACGGCGTACTCACCGGCGCCCGTGCAATTCGCAGTAACCCGTGTTACAGCCACTTCTGCACAATCGACCTATAGCGGTGCTTGTCCAAGAACCTTCACCTTTTACGCTACTATCACTGCCAACGGTCCCGGCACAATTACTTACAGGTGGGAAAGAAGCGATGACAACTGGGGTCATATCCAAAGCATGACCTTTAACGAAGCAGGTTCACAAACAATAACCTTGAATTATGATTTAAGTGAAACGGCTTCCGGTTCATATAAAATCAATGTTTTGACTCCCAATAATATAACATCGCCCCCGATAAATTACACAGTCAATTGCCTTTAACAGATCATTGGTGACAGGCATAGCTGAATTTCCTGCCATCGGGGGGCCTGATGGCAGGAAATTATTGCTTACTGACGTGTGCTATGGCGGCATTTAGTGGGTTATACCATTTTCCTCTTATACGTATGAATTAACTGTAATCCCTACGTTCGTGCAATGGTCCATCGTTAGACTGAAATAAAGAATGGCACAGAATAATCGTACGCATGGCCGGATAGACATGCCGATGTTCGTGCAGTGGTAATAAACTCTAACGGTACTGCAATAGGGATTTTCATTTTTTCTGGCACCGCTATCACCTGAACATACAGGGCATTTGAGGCCTGCTTTTCCCCCTGTAAAGAGCATTTATCCAGGTTGGCCTTTACTCTTTTGCCGCCCATTTTTCTGTAGGTATCCATATTCAATTTGAATCTGTTTATGTTATAATAAGTTAGAGGTATTTGCAGGAAAGGGAAGGGTAGATTGGGAAGATGCCACCAAAAACAATCTCAGCAATATGTACATATAGAGCTATTTTAGAAGGGAGAGACTTGCCATATCCCAAACATCGTTATAAATATGTGGAAATAGTTCTTGATGGTTTTATTGTCCACCGCCCAATCTCTAAAGCTGTAAGGAATTCAAGACGATTACCGATGTTAATTGCATTTGCTGCATCTGTAAATCCAGAACGTAAGATAAGACTCAGGTTTGACGAATCGGGCTATTATGTTGTTGGCTATAGGTGCATAAGAGAAAGAAAAGTATTAGCTTTAATGGTTGTTTGAAAATATGGGGGTGATACTATGGTAGCCAAAGCTTTTGTACTTGTCACCACGTCAGTAGGCCAGACTAAGGGAGTACTCAACAAACTTAAAAAGCTCGGCGGTGTCAAATCTGTGGATGTTGTAATGGGCCCCTATGATATCATCGCAGTAGTAGAAGGCGACTCCATTGACTCCATAGGCAAGCTTATTACCGGGCATCTTCACAAGGTTGACGGCATTGAGCGCACACTTACCTGTCAAACAATTCGTGTTACATAATAACGCCTCACTCGAGAGGAAGTGGTGAACTCGGCTACTTACGACTCAATCGGCAGCAACTATAACCAAAATCGTACTGCTGATCATCGTGTTCTGGCGGTCATCGAAGAGTTGCTTGAGCTGCCATTAGGCTCAGCAATTGCGGATGTCGGTGCGGGGACGGGAAACTACAGCAATGCCCTGGCGGACCTTGGCTACAAACTCGAAGCTGTCGAACCATCAGTGGAAATGCGCAGGCAGGCAATTCCCAACCCGCGAGTACACTGGCTGTCCGGTTCAGCGGAAGCAATCCCACTCAAGAGCAATTCAGTAGATGGGGTTATCATAATCCTGGCCCTTCATCATTTCTCCAATATTGCACGTGCCGCAAGGGAAATGTATCGCATCTGCCCTAACGGGCCTATTGTGATATTTACCATGGACCCTCGAAAAAGCGAGCAATTCTGGTTTGATGATTACTTTCCAGAAATTGCCCGGCATGTTTTTAAGGTGTTCCCACCCATCGAGGAAGTCGCCGATATTGTTTCTGGGACCGGTAAATGGCAAACACTAATGAAGAAATTCCCTCTGCCACCGGATTTGGCCGATAGGAATATGTGCGCCTTGTGGGCAAAGCCGGAAATGTATTTTGATGCTCAAATGAGGCGGAACACATCAGGGTTTGCCCTGGCCTCTCCCGCCGTCGTCGAACGCGGATTGAAACGACTTCAACACGACTTACAATCCGGACAATGGGACAGTAAGTACGGTCATTTAAGACGCCGGAAGTACTTCGACGCAGGCTTCAGATTCCTCAGATTTACAGAGCCAAAGAGGCGGTAACTCCTGAATTTCCACCAATTTATGCCCCGGGCGAATATTTAGACACCGAAAATTTCAGGTCATTTCCCGTTAATTGACCGGTCAATTTACGTTCCAGCTTGCATATATACAGCGAAATAGTATAATGACCCGTGAAAACAGTCTCCTTCTAAATCCTGCCAAACCCCCTTATGCAGGAAAAGAAAAAGGCCAAGAGAACGAACCGGGAGGTGTGATACATGGAGTTTAACGGCACAACCTTAGTCACCGGCGCTGCAGGTTTCATGGGGAGCCACCTGGTTGAATACCTGGTCTCAAAAGGCGTTCGAGTCAGGGCCACCGCCCGTCCCCGTAAGGACACATCCTTTTTCGATAAGCTCGGCGTCGAGTTTGTTGCCGCCGACCTGACCAAGCCGGAGACCGTCCCGGCCCTATTTGAAGGTAATGTGGACAGGGTATTTCACCTGGGCGCAATATGCAATTTTTCCACGCCCTATAAGAAGCTTTATCCAACGAACGTCGCCGGGGTGGAGTGTATCACCGGGCTGGCGCTCAAGGCTAAAGTGAAAAGATTTGTCCACGTTGCTTCCACCAGTGCCTACGGCCCCTATCGCGGGACCCCTTTTACCGAGGATGGCCCCAGGGAGCCGCAGGATGATTACGGCAGAAGTAAGAGGGATGGCGAGAATAAGGTGCTGCAGAGGATCAAGGAAGGGCTGCCTGCGGTGATGACACGGCCGTGCACAGTCTACGGCCCACGCTGCACCGACGGCGCCGGCAAAGCCTTCTCCAGGCCGACTTCCATTACTGCTATTCCCGGGAAGGGCACCCAGCTTCTATCCAATGTGCGTGCCGAGGACGTGGCTGCAGCCGTGGAATACCTTTCCCACCTGGATGAGGCCGTGGGGCAGGTCTACAATATAGCTGATGACAGCCATCCCACCGTTGAAGAAGCCCTGACCATGGCGGCGATTTCCTTTGGCACCAAGCCCCCTTCAATGCACCTGCCTCTCTGGCTGGTGGGTATGGTGGCCCGGATTAACGGCATGACGGCGGGCGGGAAGGTTCCGGACCTCGAATATGATGCCGTCAGGTACCTTTACGATGACTACGTAGTAGACAATTCAAAGCTCAAGAAGACCGGCTACAAGTTCCTGTATCCAGACTTCACAAAATCAATGGACCAGATGAAGGAATGGTACAAGGCTCAGATTGCTTAATAGTTGTCCCTGATAATTGGTATTTTATTAAAAAGCGGAGGTTGATATGGCTCAAACAATAGTTATTACCGGTTTGGCTGACGGCATGGGACGGGATGTAGCGAAACTCCTGGCCCAATCCGGAGATTCCATCGCCGGTTTCGACGTGGATGAAGCTGGCATTAATTCATTGCGAGAGGAGTTGAAGGCCATAGGGGGAGACCATTTGTTGACTACAATGGACATCACCGATCGGCCCGGTATCCTCAAGTTCCGCGACCAGGTCCTGCAAAAGTACGGTAAAGTCGATATTGTATTGTCCAACGTCGGCATCGGCTTTTTCGACCCTTTCGAAGAGGTTAATCTGGAAAAGGCTTTAAAGTGCCTGGAGATCAACGTCATTGGCTGTGCCGCCATTTTCCAGGCTTTCATCCCTTCGCTGAGAAAGCAGGGCGGCGGCAAGCTCATTGCCATGTCTTCGCTGGTCGGCCAGATCCCCTTCCCATTTGAATCCATCTATACGGCCAGCAAGTTCGCCATTGAGGGTATGGTAGATGCCCTGCGGCTGGAGGTGGCGCCCTTCGGCATCCGCGTGGCCCTGATCGAACCGGCACAGGTTTGCACCAAATTTGCCGCCAAGATCCATCACCTGCCGCCCGAGGGTTCGCCTTACAGGGAGAGGGCCAAAAGGTTTATCGATAAGGACAACGAGCTTATCAAAACGGCGCCCTCCTGCGGCCAGGCGGCCAACATAATCGTCAAGGTATTGAAGTCCGATAAGCCCAGCCTGCATAACCAGATGGCTTTCAGAGACTCGTTCTTCATGCTGATCAACAAATGGCTGCCCATGTCGGTCAGGGATAACATCCTTGTGAATTTCATGGATATCAAGGTGTAACAGCCGCGAATCCTAAAGGAGACCGCTATGAAAGGACAAAGTGGTTCCGTAATGACTGCGCCGCGATCCCGGGTGGACAGGCTCAGGGAGCGTGTCATCGGTTCCTGTCAGGAGGTATGCATCGAGCGGGCGCGGTACCTGACTCAGTCCATGGCCAGACACTGGACCGAGCCTCCGCTGACGCGGATGAGCCTGGCATTAGAGTACATCCTGAAGAACATCAGTGTGATCATCCGGGATGAGGAGATCATAGTGGGTTGCAGGACCAGCAAGCTCAAGGGAGCTCCGCTTTTCCCTGAGAATAAGTCCCGTTGGATGGAAGGGGACCTGGAAAACTTTGACATTAGGGTCCTGCAGCGGGCGGGTATTAGCGAAGCTGAGAAGCGGGAGTTGCGTGATGAGATCCTCCCCTTCTGGAAAGGCAAGACCGTAGAAGAGTACCTCGAGAAGCTGATCCCCGAGGACGTGGCCGCCGACATGGACAAGTATATCTTCACCATGATGCTGGAGATCACTTATGGTATCGGCCATTTCACCATGGACCATTCGAAGGTCCTTAAAATCGGCCTTGCCGGCATTATCCAGGAGGCTGAGGAAAAATACGCAACGCTGTCCGGCTCGGAGCAGTCCTCGGAGAAGGGACTTTTTTATAAGGCCGTCATACGCTCCCTCAAGGCGGCCATCGGCTTTGCCCGGCGCTATGCCGACCTGGCACGCTCGATGGCTGAAAAGGAGAGCGATCCCGTGCGTGTCGCCGAGCTAAAGGAGATTGCCCGTATTTGCGACCATGTGCCCGAACACCCGGCAGCTTCCTTCCACGAAGCGGTGCAGAGCATTTATTTTATCCACCTGATCGCCCAGATCGAATCGGGCGGCAACTCTATATCGCTCGGGAGGATCGACCAGATACTCTATCCGTATTACAAAGCTGATATACAGGCGGGAAAAGTCACCCCCGAGAGGGCACGGGAGCTCACGGCCCTGCTTTTCTTAAAAACCTGCGAGATATGGAATGTGCTCGAGGAGGCTTTCATCCCCGGTGGTGAGGGGGCCGAGGGTAAGACGACGCAGAACGTGACGGTCGGAGGGGTCGGCATAGACGGTAACGATGCCACCAACGAGCTGAGCTACATAGGGCTGGATGCTTTTGCCGATATCCGCACGGCGCAGCCCAATTTTAGCGTCCGCCTGGGTTCCAAAGCTCCGGATGAATTTTTCATGAAAGCGGCCGATTACGCCAGGGACGGTGTGCCGCTGCATCTCTTAAACGATGATGCCATCGTAAAATCGCTGGTCATGGGCGGCCATACGCTGGAGGATGCCCGCAATTACGGTGTGGTTGGATGCCTGGAGGCGAACGCCCAGGGCAAGACCTTCGGCTCGACCTTTGCCGTCCAGTTCAATGGAATCAAATGTGTGGAGTTTGCGCTGAGCAACGGCATCGATAATATCTTTGGCTATCAATCGGGCCTAGAGACCGGCGATCCCGCTGGCTTCACCTCTTTCGAAGATGTCTGGAATGCCTACGCCGCCCAGGTCTCCCACTTCCTTGGCCAGGTCGTCAAGGGCATGACTGCACTGGATCAGGCTATAGCCGAAAATGTTCCTTCCCCCTTTGCCTCAGCCATGATCGTGGGACCCCTGGAAAAGGGCATTGATCTGACACGCGGAGGCGCCGTCTACAATTCAACGGGCGTGCAGTACATGGGTTTTTCCAACGCTGCGGACAGCCTGTATGCCATTAAGAAGGCGGTTTTTGAAGATAAGAAAGTGTCTATGGGCGAGCTGCCCGAGTGGCTCAGCAGCGATTGGATGGGCAATGAAGATAAAAAAGCTTATTTTCTTAACCGGATACCCAAGTATGGAAACGATAATGACGAAGTCGATGCCATGGCGGCCAGGATAGTGAACCAGTATTGCGATGAGCTGGCAAAATATAAGAATTTCAGGGGCGGAGCTTTCTGGCCAGGGATATTCTCCGTGGCTTTCCATATCGCCTTCGGCGCCTTTACAGGCGCCACTGCGGACGGCAGGGCCGCCGGCGCAATTCTGGGGAACGGACTCACTCCCAGTGAAGGCAGCGCCACAGCGGGCGTTACCGCCGCCATGAATTCAGTGACCAAGCTCCCACTTGTAAGGGTGTATAACGGCTGTAACCTTAACTTGAGATTTGCCGGAAACAAGATCAAACCGGATAACCTCACGGCTTTAGTAAAAGGCTATTTTGAACGGGGTGGTTTTCAGGTCCAGTTCAACATGATAAGCACGGACAAGCTGAAAGACGCCCAGAAGCATCCCGAAAAATATCGCGATTTGGTGGTGAGGATAAGCGGCTATTCGGTGTATTTTACCGACCTGAGCGAGGTAGCCCAGGACGAGATAATAAGCCGCAGCCAATTCGCACTATAACGATCGTCCCCGGTTTAGGCTCGCTTCTTAATGGGAGCGAAATAGATTCGTCAGCAGGAGGTGCACAATGGGTCATTACTACAAGGATACCAAAGAGCTTTATGATATTTACGGCCACTTGATGGAGCGCCTGCTCACAGACGAGAAGATAGGGCCCAAGTTCGGCAGCGCCGGGATCATTATCAAGTTCATATACACCGACCCGGACGCGGAGATAACCATAGATTTAAAAAATCCTCCGTCCAAGCCGGGCTATTACGGCAGCTATTACCTGGGGCCGTGCAACGTCAAGGAAGATGTCTGGTCTAAACAATCGGCCGATTTTTCACACAGCTTCTGGCATGGCTATGAAAACCCGGTGGCGGCGGTGGCCAAGGGCAAGATCAGTCAGGGCGGAAACATCGTGGCTATGCTTAAGCTCTTACCGGTGATAAAGCCGGCATTCGTGTTGTTCCCCAAGGTTCTGGTGGATATGGGCCGCAGTGACCTCGTCATTCAGAAGAAATAACAGGGGTGTAATCATGTTTGGCTATCACGGCAAGTTCCTGCAGGTGGACCTGGGTACCGGGGAAATAAAAGTTCTGGAACTCAAGGCAGACGACCTGAAGAAGTTTATTGGCGGCTCCAGCCTGGCTGCCATGTTAATGTACGACAGGATTAAGCCTGGACAGAGCCCCCTGTCGCCCGACACCCCGCTGGTCTTTGCTACGGGCCCCTTCACGGGCACCAGGGTCCCCATGGTCAGCCGTCTTGCGATATGCGGCATATCTCCGCTTACAGGTATATGGGGTGAGTCTACAACAGGGGGAACATTTCCCTTCAAGCTTAAAGCCTCAGGTTTTGACGGCATCTTCATCACGGGTAAAGCAGACAGGCCGGTGTACCTGTATTTAAACAACGGCAAGGCAGAGATCAGGGACGCATCCAGCCTTTGGGGCATCGATACCTACGAAGTCCAGAAAAAACTAAAAGATGAGCTGCAAGATGCCGGCGTGAGCGTTGCTTGCATAGGGCCGGCCGGCGAAAAAATGGTGCCATATGCCTGCGTTATGAATGACAAAGGCAGAGCTGCCGGGCGATGTGGGCTCGGAGCCTTAATGGGTTCCAAGAAGCTAAAGGCTGTTGTGGCGGCCGGAAACTTGAAGACGGAGCTGGCCAACAAAGAAAAGATGGACGAGCTCACCAAACAGGCTCGGAACACGGTTATATCTCATTATATGAATCCCATATACCGGGAACTAGGTACGCTGGTCTATATGGAGCTGGGCATGGCGCTGGGGGACGTTCCCGCAAAATACTTTACAAAGAGCGTCTTCCCTGCCGAAAAAATAGGAGGAAAGGCGCTCAAGGAAACCTACAACGCAACTAAAGACGCCTGTTACGGTTGCCCGATGATGTGTGCCCGGGTAGTGAAGAATTTCAATGGTATAGATGAAGTCCATGGACCCGAATATGAAACGGCGGC
The DNA here is from genome assembly GCA_003142375.1 of Dehalococcoidia bacterium. Taxonomy (GTDB): domain Bacteria; phylum Chloroflexota; class Dehalococcoidia; order GIF9; family UBA5629; genus UBA1162. The sequence goes on from PLME01000004.1 coordinate 14,752, forward strand.
AGCCTTTGGGCCTCTCTGCATGAATTACGACCTCAACTCCATTGTAATGGCCAATCACCTGTGCAACGCTTACGGACTCGACACCATGTCGGCAGGCGTAAGTATTGCTTATGCCATGCACCTGTATGAAAATGGCATCCTTACGAAGGACAGGGCCGGCATGGAAATCGAGTGGGGCAACGGTGACTTAATTGTTAGATTGGTCGAGATGATCGTCAACCGGCAGGGCATAGGCGAACTGTTGGGTCAAGGCGTAAGAAGAATGGCTGAAGAGTTGAAGGCCGATCCGGAGGAAGCTGCGCATGTCAAAGGGCTGGAACTGCCCATGCACGATGCCAGGGCTTTTCAGGGCCAGGCGCTGTGCTATGCCACAGGGCCTCGGGGCGCCTGCCATCTAAAGGGCAGCCACTATAGATTCGACCTTGGCTCCATGGCCGTGCCCGAGCTGGGCATTGCGCCCAGTGACAGGCTCAAGTCAGAAGGAAAGGCTGAAGTCTCAGCTATAGTTCAGAACTACAACGAGGTCTTTGACTCTCTGCTTTTATGCAAGTTCGCCACTCTCTCTGCAACGCAGATAAGCGAGATGCTCAGCAATATCACCGGATGGGAGTACACCCCAACCGACCTTAATACTGCCGGTGAAAGGTCAATCAATATAAAAAGAGCCATCAGCAATAAACTCGGGGTTAGCAGAAAAGATGACAGAATGCCTCGTATTTGTATCCAGGCGCTAACAGAAGGGAGTACCGAAGGCAAATCCCCTGATATGGGCCTGATGCTAAAGGAATATTACGATTATCGAAAGTGGGACTGGGATACAGGCAAGCCGTCAAGGCAGAAGCTGGTAGAACTGAGCCTGGAGCAAGCTGCCATAGACCTGTGGCCTTCCTCATAGGCTCTAACTGCGGCCTGGTTTACGGCCGCTTGTTTGCATATAGTATCGGTTCCCGTCCTCATAGAAACATGACATCAGTCACCGGCAGGAGCGTGCGATGAACACTGAATTTAAGTTTGAACAAAAGAAAGTCGGCAGTGCCCTGGTGAATGTTTACGCCAACCGTCCTGCGAGTGTTTACAAAATGTTTTTGGATACTGTAGATGAGCACCCGCAGCGCCAGGCGATAAAATTCGGTGATATCAGCATTTCTTACGCCGAGCTCGGCAGGAGGGTTGACGCCCTGTCTTCGACGCTGGCCGGCAACTACAATATTGGTAAGGGAGACAGGGTGGCGATGTTTTTGAAAAATGACGATACCTTCCCTCCGGTGTTTTTAGCCATCTCCAAGCTTGGGGCTGTATCTGTTGTGCTCAATACGCGGCTTACTAAAGCGGAGCTGGAACATCAGCTCGAAATGACTAAACCTGTTGCTGCTATTGTCGACGCTGAGATATGGGACAAGGGGCTGGACAAATTGGTAAAACACAAAATCGAGCGAAACAACCTGGCTGAAATCTGGGCTCGGGGTGGCACACACCCGGCGGCAGACTGCGACGAGGAGGATTTGCATACCATACTTTTCACGTCGGGCACCACCGGTAAGGCCAAGGGAGTAAAAATCCTGCATCGTAATCTCATCCACAGCGCCATCAGGATGGAACAATACATGTATGAGATACTACATATCGCCTCGCCTGAAGGAGGCAGCAAAACTCTCATAGTAGCGCCCCTCTTTCACGTAATGGCATTGCAGGAACAACTCGTGCCCTGCCTGAAGATGGGCAATACTGTCATAATGCTCAGCGCCCTCAGCATAACGGCCTTCCTGGAGATAGTGGAGAAGGAAAAAGTGGAATTTCTGGTAGGCTCGCCCTCCATCTACAGGATTTTGCTCGGTTCGGGAGAAGTCGCCAAATACGATCTGAGCCCGGTCAAGCTGGCCGGTTTTGGCGCGGCACCCATGTCTCCCGACTTGATGTCTCTGATGAAGAAGTCCTTTACCAAGGCCAAGTTTTTCAACGGCTTTGGCCTGACCGAGGCCTCGATCTCGCTCGCTTCCCTGGATAGGGAATGTATCGAGAATCCCACTTCCATCGGCCGCCACAGCCTCGGCTGCGAAGCCAGGATAGTGGATGAAAAAGCGCGGGAATTGCCCGTGGGGGCTGTCGGTGAAATTGCCATTAAAGGGCCAAACGTGGCAGGAGGATACTATAATGACCCGCAGGCAACTGCGGAATCATTCAGGGACGGCTGGTTTTTGACCGGAGACCTGGGCAAATGTGATGAAAAGGGATTTTTCTACGTAGTCAGCAGGAAGAAGGACATGATAAACCGGGGCGGTGAGAATATATATCCGGTGGAGGTGGAGAATATTATTTATTTACACCCGAAGGTGCTTGAAGTGGCCGTCTACAGGGTTCCCGACGCAGTCATGGGCGAAAAGGCCGCTGCCTCCATTGTGGCCGTACCCAACACCACCCTCACTGCGGAGGAGATACAGGAATTCTGCTCGGATAAGCTGGCCAAGTATAAAATCCCGGAATACATAGTGTTCACGACGTCGCTGCCCAAGAATCCGGGGGGCAAGATAATAAAAGAAGAGCTAACCAGGCAATTTTCCCGCTGAATCGCGGACCAATGCTTGCCTAATAATATTTACGGGAGTTGTAAAGATGGACTTTCAATTGACCGAAGAGCAACTAATGTTGAAGAAGATGGTGCACGACCTGGCCGAGAAGGAGTTTCGTCCCAGGGCGGCCGAATGGGAGGCCAAAGCCGAGCATATGCCGCTGTCGTATCTGAAAAAACTGGCTGAGTTAGGGCTTATGGGTTTGTCTCTACCGGTCAAGTATGGAGGGCAGGGACGCTCCGCCTTTGAAGCCGTGATTGCCATTGAAGAACTGGCCAGGATATCGAGCATGTGCGCCGCGCCCGTATTCGAATCGAACGTAGGTCCGGTCAAGGTAATTGAGCAGTTTGGCACCGAAGAGCAAAAACAGAAATACCTGCCGCCGGTATGCCGTGGTGAGTCGCTCATCTCCATAGGAATGACGGAGCCTGAGGCCGGATCGGCGCTGACCGACCTCTCTACCAGGGCTGTACTCGACGGTGACCATTACATCGTAAACGGTCAGAAACGCTTCTGCACGGGCGGGGGCGAGTCGAATGCCTACATGGTGTACGTCAGGCTCGGCGAGCAGAAAGGCGCCAAGGGCATCGGCGGGTTAATCATCGAGAAAGGCACACCCGGCTTTTCCTTCGGCAAACAGGAACAACTCATGGGTTTGAGGGGCATGCCCAGTTGCGACCTGATCTTCGATAACTGCCATGTGCCCAGGGAGAACCTGGTGGTCAAGGAAGGCGAATTCAGAAAGTTAATGCTTGCCTTCGACCTTGAACGCTGCGGCAACGCCACCATGTGTCTGGGCATTGCGCAGGGAGCGTTGGAAGAGGCCATTGCCTATTCCCAAAGCCGCAGGCAATGGGGCAAGGATATCTGCGAGTTCCAGGCTGTACAGTTCATGCTGGCCGATATGGCCCTCAGGGTCGAGGCGGCCCGCCTTCTTATATACAGGGCAACAGTCAATGCTGCTACCGGCCTGCCTGCGCCGTTCGAAGCCAACCTGGCTAAATGCTTCGCCAATCAGATGGCCAGGGAGGTGACCGGCCTGGCACTGCAAGTACACGGCGGCTATGGCTACTCCAAGGAATACCCTGTGGAACGCATGATGCGCGATGCCTGGGGCTGGGGCCTGGCCGGCGGTACCATCGAGATACAGAAAGTCACCATCGCCTCATTGCTGCTAAGGCGCAGGTTCGATCAGAGAAGGTGACGCACTTCGGCCGTATTTTGCCATCCTCCGGGGACGTGGTAAGGTAATACTGAATAGGTGAGACAGAGGAAGTATGCGATGGCAGGATTAGACGTCATAGACATTGCAATAGCTCCGCCAGACGCACTTGAAGAAAGTTTAGTGGAGAAAGTCGCAGCCATAATCAACAAGGACATCTATGGAACACGCCTTCAACTAGCTGGAAAGATTCCGAGGATCATCGCCCGTCACCAAAACGCTGAAGTGGCAAAAGCCATGGTTCAAAATCTGAGTGCCCTCGGCATTGTGGCATTTATGTATAAACACTCTGAGCTTCTTAAGCCTTCTGTTGGACCATTCAGGGCACATAGTCTGAAACGTATGGAGGGGAAGGTCACATTTTGGGACAATAGTAGTGTGGAGAGAAGCATACAGACCGGCAATGTATTCTTGATTCTTCAGGGGACAATACAAACTTATATAGAGAATGAGTCAACAAAGACCAGAATGAAATTTAGTCTACCCAGAACGATATTACTGGGTGGCATCCCTGTCTGGCGGCCGGTCAAAGAAAAAACCAAGGATGTGGCCGTGCAAACTGTGTGTTTCATACGACTGTATGAACGATCGTCAATGGAACCCAGTATAGAGATCTTGCAGCATAATTTTGATTATTCGTTTCTAGGTCAGAAGATGACCTCCTCCTCTCTACCGAACCTTAGTGCTACTGCTGCAGAACTCAGAAATGCATTCCCACGGGCAGCTTTCGATGACAGACTGACAAGATCCCTCGGAGCGAGCATCCCTTTCCCTTCTCCGGAGGATAGCATTGAGACCAACTGCAGGTTGATTTACTTGTACTACCAGGCGGTTAGTAGTTACGGTTGATAGAATAGCAACCGGCCTGCCGTTAAAGCAGGCCGGTTCTTTATTGCAGCAATCTAAACAGCGCTATTCTTTCTTGATGATGGCCGGTTACGCCCTGGCCGCCTCCGCAAATATCTTCAAGCTGAAGCTATCCTAGGCTATCGGCGCTATTTGCAGGCATGATGTTTGCCTTCTGAAAGCCAAATGTCATGCAGGCTCAAACTACATCCCGTACATTAGTGTCATTATGATGTTATTAGAGCGAATTCCAACAGAAAAAGTACATTGCGACGTCGTTGAAAAAGAGGACACGGTCAAAGTTAAATCCACGGAAAGCAAAAGAAGGTTCGTATTTATTGCGCATTATGTGGAGAACTGGAACTGGCTGCTCCCGCGCAACATCGACCTGAATCAGCATCCGGAGCATGCTAGAAGGTGGATGCTGCTGTGGCCCATGTTCCCCATCATTTCCATAGCTTATCTTTTGGGTAAGAAAGCCTATGACCAGGTCGATAAATTTACTTTCAATGACAAGCTGGACGGCAGGATCGCCCTGTTACGGAACTTCGGCTGGCAGTTTTTTATTAAGAATCAGCGAAACAAGATCAGGGCAAGAATTTTACAAACCGTCGTTGCAGAACAGGGGAAAGTCGATGTTATCGGCTTGGGAGCACTTACAAAAGCCGAGTGGCTGACTGCCGGGGGCCAGTGGATTGTCGATGAACTGGGCGATAAGCTCCATGTACCTGTTGTCCATGGCGATACGCTAACCTCGGCTGCTTTGATTAAAAGGTGTCTGGAAATAGTTGCAAGGTACGATATTAAGTCGGTTTTTATAACGGGCGGCACCTCAAAGATCGGACGGGCCCTTATTCTATATCTAGCTTCACGGGATATAACCGTCAAACTGTTAACTGCAAGCAGCGAGCGGTTCGATGATCTCAGGGATGAAGCCGGAGATAAGGGTAAGTTCCTGGTAAAGGCTGGTTCTCTGATTGATGGCCACGAATGCCGCCTATGGGTTACGGGGAAGGCCGTACCTGCCGGTAAAAAACTTTTAAGGTCCATTCCTAACGCAGCAACAGTGGTTAACTTTTCAGTCCCCAACCCGATCAATGAAGGCCTTTTCAAGAAACGGCCTGACCTTCTGTTTATTGAAGGCGGACTCTTATCCTTTGATCCTAAGATATCTACGCAGGCGATCAACATGCGGCTCAACCCGGGGGATACCTATGCCTGCCATGCCGGGACAATGGTGCACGCATACAAGGGGTGGACGCATCACGAGGTGGGGCCGGTAGATATGAGTACTATCTGGGAAACCTGGGATGTGGCGCTGGAGCTGGGCTTTTTCCTTAAACCCTTATCAGACTTAGCGGGAGGAGAGATGAGTGAGCCGGCTGTTCCTACTGAAGGGGGGCATATTATAGGCATAGCAAGGAAAACCATATCCAGATTGATGCGCTTTTCCGGATTCATACTGGTAAGCTTGCTTTTGTACTGGCTTTTCTGGGGAATATTGGCGCTGGCAAGGGTCTTAAAACCATTTCAATATCTATTTCTCGTCTACCCGGGCACCGATAGCGATCTTGATGCCTATTGCCCACGAAGGATAGCCAAAAGCCGGCTTCTTAAGAACAAGGCCTTCATTGGCGGTCTAATATCGAGGGGGCCGGGAGGCCGGGGCCTGGTCCTTGTCACGCCCAGCACCATTGAGAACTTTTCTCAAGACGGGCAAGCGCGGAAGGAAATTATGGGTAGGCTTGAGTGGATTGGCAGGGTAAGCGGCGCCGGCGCCATAGCACTGGCCGGTCAATTGCCTGGGATTATCTACCGCAACGGCAATTCATTACAGAGGCCGTTCGTACGGGGTGACAGGGGCACGGTATTTTGCGTGATGGAAACGCTGGATCAGATTATGAAAAACCACAACTTAAATCGTAAGAGTATAAGAATTGCCGTTGTCGGAGTTGGCCACGTAGGTGGAATACTCCTTGATGCACTAAGAAATGAGGGATTAGATACCGTCGGGATTGATATAGAGCTGAAGCGGGGCGGCATCGTTTTACAAAAAGAGGGCGAACGGCTTTTACAGGATATCGATGTTGTTATCGTACTAACGCCGAGAGGAAATGATTTTCTGCCTTACCTTAAATTCGTAAAAAAAGATGCCATCATTTTAGACGACACCCATCCTAAAATTAAACAGAATGACCAACCGAAGAATTTAACATTCTATAAGGTTGCCGTGGGTATAGAAAACACGCGTTTTTATCCCAGGTTGCCGGGCTACAGGCCGAATTGGATCCCGGGGTGCGTCGTGGATGCCATGGTGGCCGCAGCCACANNCATTCAGCAAATAGAGTTCAATGAAATGGCAAAGAAGCTGGGGTTCTTTGCGTTGATGGTCAAATAATTGACGAATGGACTACTGCAAAATAAAGGAGGTGCTACCATGGCGCAAACGCAAAATTACAACATAGTGGAAGGGCCGTCAAAATTTGAACTTATGGCGGCGCTTTTCGATGGAAAGGGCGTGGACTTTACACTGAGGCCGCATGACGCAAAAGAGGAAAAGAAAATCAGCAGGGCGATAATCAGCTCCTGTACAATCGAAAATGATAGCCGTGAGAACTGGCTTATAAAGGGAAATTTCCTGGATACTTCCAATGTCCGTAAATTCAGCGGTACCTTTAATACCAAACAGGGCAGCGGCAGGCTTCAAATTGAGCTCTAAGAACCAGTATCGAAAAGATATCAAGGCCTGGGACTGCTGTTCGATTTGGTATTTACGCGGTAGGACATATATAATAATCGACTGAGCTGGTCATAATAAATTCTTACATATAAAATAGGAGGAGGTTTCGGATGTCAATTAAATATCGCAGCGTTCTTTTCATAGTATGCCTTGTCATCACAATCGTAGCAGGCGCTTGTAGTAAAAATATTGCTTCCACTACGAGCAAACCGTCGGCAAGTGCGGAAAACACGACGGTTACCCCGCCGGTGAGCACAACGGCAAAACCGGCCGAAAAGGCTCAGCCCGAAGTGGCGAAGCCTGCCAACCAGCCCAAGATCGTGTTCTGGTCCAAGCCGACCCAGGGTAGTAGTTATGATATATATATTATGGACCCGGATGGTCAAAACCAGGTCGCCCTGACACACAACGCTGGCAATAACCTGGTGCCGAGGCTCTCACCGGACGGGACGAAAATAGTCTTTGCTTCGGATAGGAGCTGGGCCGAGGATGGCAATCCTGGAGGCAACTATAATATTTTTGAAATGGATACTGACGGGAGCAATGTTAGAAATCTAACGGGGAATAAAACGTGGGCGTCCATGCCCTCCTGGTCACCCGATGGGAGAATGATCGTCTTTGTAAATCAGCGACCACTGGTTGCTTCGGGGGTACTACCCCATGATATATGGGTTATGGATTCGGCAGGCAATTATTTCTTGGAACTATATAAAGACAATGAGTTAAGCCCCGACTGGCCTACATGGTCGCCCGACGGGACTAAAATATTGATCACCTCTAATAGTGAAATGAGTTATGCAATTTCGATGATGACGTTTGACTATGATCAGATCAGGCAACTCGTACTGAGTCCACAACCCGAGAACATTTCCAAAGAAATATGGTCAAAGACAGGTAATAGAAAGATTGTTTCGGGAGAACTACAGACAGTTACACCAATCGAAAACCCATTGGTCAGAGGTGTGAAGAAATTGAATATAAACTATGCCGGTGGAGATTACGGAGGTGACTGGTCACCTGACGGCAAGAAAACTGCCTATGACGACCAGTATACGGATGTAAATACGAAAATACCTGACATTTTTATAATGAATTCGGACGGCAGTAACCCGGTTAATTTAACTGATTCAATTAACCCTAAAAAAGACAAGGAAATATTTGACTGGCCATCATGGTCGCCGGACGGTAAAAAAATAGCCTTTGTAATCGGCGCATACAATATCTATGATCGAACTAAAGATCAAATGCAAATCTATGAAATGAATGCAGATGGCACCAATGTAATCGAAATTCCAAGCAATAACTATTCGAGCGGTTCTCCCGATTGGGGCACGGTCCCCAGTGAGATGGCGGAAAGAATAAAGTCACTGCAGTCTCAATCGAAATAGCCAGGTATAACAGGAGGAGGTGAGCGATGGCAATGCCACGGAGCCATCCCGCCTCCTCCGCATAATCTCAAATCTTGTCTCTCTGTACGGAGCTATAGTTTTGAAGAATATTTATTGTTTTAAAATGTTCTTCTGACTGGCCTTCTTGGGAATTATATTATCGGGCGAGTCTAAATAAATCACAGGCGAACCCCTATATAAATCAAGAGTGCCGCGCACGGTAATATTTTCATTCACCAGAGAATAGATACTGGTGCTATCCATAATTCCCGGTTTTACTATTATTCGGAAATATGATGCAAAGTCCCAGGGTGATCCACCGTACGAGCCGGGGATAACCGCAGTCATACCATCGGTATTAAAAAATATGCAGGCCCATTGTTCTGCTGGACTGTAATACAGACTTATATATTCTATATGGGTGACCTGCCCCTCTATTTTCACGTCTTTGCCGTAATATTTTAATAAGACCTGACTGTCTAATGCAGATAAAGTGGGCGCGGCGGCATACGGATCAATGGGCTGATAAGGTTTTTCATCCGGAGACGCTTCACTGGCCGCAGGTGGCGCGGATGATGATAAAGCTGGAGGCACCGAATTCTTAGGTGGCGGTTGATAGGGTGTGGCCGAAAGCCGACCGAATGCGCCCGATAGTCTCAGCGGCAGCAATATGGCCAGTAAAATCACCACGAGCACCAATATCTTGTTTACTGTCAAACTCGTCCACACACTCTGAAATTAATTCCGGACTACGGCCTCTCTATTATTTTAATGATATATTTCGGCGCCGTATTGACGTCTTTGGTTTGAAGTGACGTAATCCTGCTTTATGTTTGATGAGGTTTCTAACCCGATCCCCTTGTCTTCCGGAATTTATTGATGAAAGAAAGAAAATAACCCCTTACGTTGTTGCGTATTTTTTTCAACCTGCAACTCACTGACCTGTAAGATCTGTGTTTCAGCCTCCATAATGTCCTGCCGAACAGGTAAATTGTCCGGCTTAACGACTATCACTGAAATATTGTCGGGGCCGCCCAGTTGGTTGGCCTGATCAACCAGGTCTATGCAAGCTTGCTGCGGAGTTGCGGCCGCAAGAATTATTTCACGTATCCGCTGGTCAGGGGTAACACTCCATAAACCGTCTGAGCAAATCAAAATATGATCGCCCTGGTACATTCTCCGGTGGTAACTATCGGGTTTTACTTTATTGTCATAGCCCACCACTCGTGTCAGTATATTCTTTTGTGGGTGGGTTGCAGTCTCTGCAGGTGTAATCAAACCGGCATCCACCATCTCCTGCACCAGGGAGTGGTCCTTGGTAACCCGGATATTCTCTTTTTCGTTAATGATATAGCACCTGCTATCACCGGCATTAATAATATAAAGGTCCTGCCCGATGATCAAGGCAGCGCTGATGGTCGTTCCCATTCCGTGCAGGCTATTATCCTTTTTGGCGGTGTTATAAATAATGCTGTTGGCCACACCTAAAGCAACATGCAGGATCATGCCGGGATCCCCTATAACCGGTTCATCGGGTGAATATTTATCATCCAACCCCAGCATACGCGAAAGGCATACCCTGGCCATTAATCTTATTCCGAGCTTACTGGCAATCTCGCCGGCATTATGGCCTCCCATTCCATCGGCCACGATGAAAAGGCCGGACATTTCAGAAATGGAATTAGACTGGGCATCCAGACGAAGGCACAAAATGCTATCTTCGTTGGACTCTTTTCTTTTGCCGATATCGCTGATATAACCGATTTGCACTTATCTATTCCCCCGTTAAAGCGCGGCGCATAGCAGCCGCGGTTTGAAATCTGAAATTGGGGTCTAGCTGCAGGGCCTGTGCGACGCATTTTGCCGTGCGATGAGAAACGCCTTTTTCTTCAAGAAGGCTGACGACATCGCGGTCCCTGATAAAGCCCGGCCTTTCACAGGTTAAGAGGTAAAATAATATGCTTCCTATGCCGTATATATCGCTCCGTTCATCGGCATATGATCTGGCAGATACTTCAGGTATATTAAAGCCCGGTTTGAAAAACACTGTATCTGAAGAATAACCTGACCCTTTAATCGTACCGAAATCAATCAAGATAACGTCGTCGCTGGCGTTAACCATAATATTTCCGGGGTTAAGGTCTCTGTGCACAACGCCTGAACTGTGGATGTATTCCATGGCATTAAGTATTTGTATTCCCCATTTAACCGCCCTGTGCTCATCAGCGGGCCTGACCTTAAAGCGAGTTAGCAGGTCATCACCCTCTATATATTCGACAACCAGGTTAGGACTATTGTTGCGGTCAGAAAAAAGGTCTATGAATTTAACGATATTGGGATGATCAACACTTCTCAGGTACTCCGCCTCCTGGCGCAGTTTTTCTATGTTTAGCTGTATGGAATGTTCGCTGTCATGCCGGGCTGTCTTAATAACGACCTTTACTTGCTGGTTATTACGATAATCCTTGGCTAGGCTGATAACTGACATTCCGCCCTTCTTATATTCCTTAGCAACAATCTCATATCGGCCGTTGACAAGGTTGGCGGGAATCTTGACTGAAGCAGAAGGAATCGGCGGAGCAACAGGTTTCTCACGTTTTTTGGCGGGAGTCGATTTGGTAGTGGGGAACGGCACCGGGCCCGATTGTTCAAAATTTGGCGCCGGAGTTAATACTGTCGGTTTTGCTCTTGGTGACTGGGGAGATAATTTTGTCTCAGGCTTGGCCTTCCCGATTTCTTCTACAGACTGGCCAGTGCCCAGAGCCTGGTTATACGCGGTTGGCTTTGCCGGCAGAGAGGGTTCCGGCGCCTGAGAAACCGGCGATGTTGGTTTCTTCAAGTTGCGGTAGTCGACATACATCAATATTAAACCGGTTATTAAAGAAGCATAAAAACAGAATGCCCACCATCCCGGGGCGTTTGTCGTCCATGCCAGGATAAAGAACACGATACATGCGGCAAGCAGAGACCATGCTGCGATTCTTAATTGACTGGCGCCACGTTTAATAGCATTCATGATCTTTACCCCAAATATTAACCGCCGATGCCATTTTATTTCGATCTGTATTCAAGCTTTATAACTTTGCCCAGCACTATTTGATCGCCGTCTTTAAGTTCATATTTGCCGTTGCCGCTTATCTCCAGCCCATTGATGCTGGTACCGTTTTTGCTTCCAGGGTCTTCTATATGATAGGTATCATCCTCGAAGCTGATTAACAGGTGCCGTCTGGAAATAAACGGTAGATCCTGTGCCGATACAATCCTGTCAAAATCGTCACGCCCAATGGTTTGCCCATCAGTATTGAGCGGGATTTCGTTACCGTCTTCCAGTATCAGCTTTGCACTCAACGATGACGATCGCCCGGCCATTTGAATATCTGTGTTGCCCGATAAATCACCGCCTGTTTCAGGACAATTCCATATTGTGGAGGGGTGAAGCTTACCGCAATGAGGGCATTGTATGCCGCTTAAGGCCCCTCCAGGGTTGCCAACCTGTTCACTAACCTGTTTCATCTCGCGCAATGGTGACCCGCATGCCGAACAGAATTTCTCCTGTGCAGTATTATTAGTGCCGCAATATTCGCACCTCATCTGCTCTTTCCTCTTTTGGCCTGGGTCATCTCATGCTTGGCTACCTTTGTTTCTTCTTCCGTTAACCCCTTTTTACTTTTGTTAATGATATCAACCACTTTAGACATATCGTCCTTCATTTCTGGGATTTTACTCAGGCCCGGATCTCGCACCATGGTCTCAGCCTGCTGACTGGCTTTCCATAGCGCAGTTGAATCTCCCGATAGCCCTTTTCTGGTCATGGCTTGGGTCTCAGCTTTCAGGAAGGTTCCCCTGGCGAAAGCATCGTTTTCAATGCTCCACAAATTTTCATCATTTGTATAGGAAACTGCGATATCCTGGTCCGGGGATTCTTCACCTTCGATCCTGATTTTGCCCAGGCTGAATTTACCCTCCTTTCTGGGTGGAAGACTTAAACGCAGGACCAAGATCTGAGTTTCACCCAGCCTGATATCTCCCGGTAAAATTCGCACCTCACCGTTTTCTGTCCGACTGAGTTCAGTTATGGGGTAAACATCCGGGGCAGCTTTGTATACACCTTTGATCTCTATTCCCGGGTCCAGTTGCATTACTACCACGGGTGCTGTACGCACGACAGCTTTGGTTTCTTCCAGTTGCTGGGTAAAAATAGCCGGAATATCTGATGCGTCGGCTATGTGTTTCCAAATTCCGTGACTGTGCTCGGCAATGTCTCCCAGAAGGTTTTCGTTGTATTCCTTTCCTATACCCAGGGCCATAATTGCAATTCCCACGTTACCCATCTCATCCGCAAGTTTGAGAAAATGGCTCTCGGGCGTATGGTCGGTGGGTTGCCCGTCCGACAGCAAAATCACTCGCTTAACCAAATTGGATTCGGTCCTGCCTGTCCTTATGAACTGTAAATAGGCACTATCCAACCCGTGATACAGCTCAGTGCTACCGCCGCACTTAATTTTTTCTATGTTTCTTTTTAAATCCGTTATATCAAAAAACTGGAGCTGCTCCATTTCTGCCACTACATCTATTTTGCTCGAAAATGTTACAAGGCCGACGGCATCGCCCGGTTGAAGCTGGTTTATCAGACCTACGGCAGCAGCTTTGGCCTGGTCCAATTTCTTGCCTCGCATCGAGCCGCTTCGGTCGATCAGCAGACATATGGCAGAGGGAAGCATTTCCTGGACCTGTGAAAATTCATCTGGCAGAATGTCTATCGCCAGATAGACAATAGCACTTTTGTCGGCGGACACGTATTGACGGTTTAACGTGCACTTTAATGATACAGAGCTGCCCATATAACCTCCTTGAAACCCAATGACGGCTGCGCCGGCAATCCGCTGCGAACTATTCTAACATTTGAGCCAAGCCTGCACAATATGCCACGGTTTCATTTATCAGTCTATAAGAACAGTGACGTATGTGCTTGGCAGAAAGCTGACTGCAAGCCAGTAATAACCTGACAAATTGTTCTTATAGAACTATTGATACCTTAGGATTGGGCTTCTAACCAATTATTTCCTGAATAGCCATTGCCAGAATGATAGTCTTGTTATGGATGTCTGATTGTTCTGTCGGGGAACTTCAACCTGAGATTCCCGATATTTTGTCACCGTATTGTACTCGGTCTGCATCTCCTCCCAGGTATAGTTAATACTCAGGCTGTCAATATTGAGTGCATATTGATCGTAGTCCGGCGGTAACCGCATTGAAAACCATATTTTAGTGGTGTCTATTTTTGACAAATCAACTTCCAGCTTTCCGGCACACCCATTTTCCAACCAGTCTTGAGAGCCATATAGTGTCACTGAGGCCGGGTTGGATGAAGATGATATTGGTATCAAAAGAGGGGAATTGTGGAAGCAAACAAAAGGGCAGTTATCACCTACATATTGTTGGCTGTCCCGGTCATAATATCCATTGACGGTCCATGTAGCAGCAAGCTTGCAGTTTTGCATAGTTGTCCCGCTTTTAGGAATACAAATGCTGCCGTCACTGGCGATACCAAAAGGGCTGGCGTTATCGAATTTGGCAGAAACTTTGATTTTTTGTTTCTGCAAATTGCCGCCCGTTTCCACTATATAAGATGATGACTTGGAGCTTATGGCATTTATTGATTCCGAAGGATATAAACTAAAACAAATCATTAAATACGATTGAAGCGGAGTGTAAGAAGAGTATCCATTTTTCCAGTCGATTATAGTATCTGTGTGAGCAACCAATTCCTGCTGCGATTCAACCGTATCATAAGGTTCACTCTTGACAACCTTCTCCATATAGGTAGTGCTAACGGATATTGGTGTTGTTATAACCGGTATGGCCAATACCGAGGCTATAATCGCCAACAGTATCAATATTTCGCCAATATCTCTGTATTTGAGCTTCATCGCGTACAGTTCTGGAAGCAATTATGCCGCGATTATTTCGGCGACCACACCGGATAATATTTGTTACCCTGACCGTGAGTGAGACGAGTCTGATTACTGCCGTCGGAATTCATTACGTAGATTTCGGAATTGCCGTCACGGTCTGACTGGAATGTGATCTGGGTGCCATCGGGCGACCAGATCGGGTGAGAGTTGTTTCCCTGCCCGGCCGTTAGTTTTTTCAAGCTGCTTCTATCATTATTTATCAAATAAATATCGGAAAGATTGACATTTGAAAAATTGGGATTGCTGGTATCTCGAACGGACGCGGAAAAAGCAATCTGTTTGCCGTCCGGCGACCAGGCGGGATCACCAAGGTTTTCCATGCCGCTCACGAGGGGCATGGGATGTCCAAGTTTTATTTCAATGATGTATATAAAGTTGCTGTCTGCAACGAAAGCAATTTTTGAGCTGTCGGGTGACCACACAGCCCGATTACACCAGAGATTGTACGTTATTTTTGACGGCGTGCCGCCATCGGCATCGAGGAGGCAAATATCGCTTCCAATATCTATAGAACTGCCGTGATTAAAACGCCCTGTAAGAAATGCAATTTTATAACTATCGGGCGACCACGATGGTTTCCCGTTAAATGAGGGATTATTTGTCAGCCTTTTCATATTGCCGTTTGTTAGATTCAATGAAAATATCTCGGTATGTTCAATAAACACCGCGTTATATGCTATGAATTGGGAGTCAGGGGACCAGGAAATGCTATTCCCTTCTATCTCCATTTTGTCCGTGCCGTCTATGTTGAATACGCTGTTTAAGAAGGCGATTTTAGTGCCGTCAGGGGACCATGCCGGCGGATCCCACTGCAACGAGCTTTTGCCCGAAGCGATTTGTTTCAGGTCGCTCCCATCGGAACCCATAGTATAGATTTCATACGAGCGGTAGCCGCTGACCACATTATCGGGGTTTGATACAAACGCAATTTTGTAGGGTAGCTTGGTTATTGATGAGCCTGTTACCTGGGTTGTTGGCGGTGCCTGTGAAACTGCCTGGGTCGGACTGGCCTCAGTTTGTGCAGGCGCTTTTACAGGGGAACTATCAAAAACTCCGGCCAGGCGAAGGGAAAGCAGTATTGCCAGCACTAGAAATAGCGGTAACAATATTCTGTTAACCCACACAACGTTTCCCCCTTTGATATCCTATCTCAGCACTTGCGCTTACTTGCCTACATTTTCGGAGATAAGCGTTTTGGCATCGTTCACGGTGACTGCATAACTGATGCCCTCGACTACCGTAGGATTTATTTGCCCCGGCTCACTGACCTGCTTCATAACCATTATCCCTATGATTTTTCCGCTCATATTTATCATGGGGCCACCGCTGTTTCCGGGATTGACCGCAGCATCGGTCTTAATGTAATGAGTATCATTTTCGTCAGTGAATCCCGAGATAATTCCCTTTGAAGCGTTGAATGTTCTCGAAGCATTGGCCGTTCCCGGAACCGGGAAACCTAAAATCAAAACGTCTTCTCCAACCGGCTCATCAGATGAATCACCCAGTTCTGCAACCGGAAAGTTGGGGTTTTTAGCTGTAATTTTGATAATTGCCATGTCCCTGACGATATCCCGGGCAACAACATCGCATTCATAATTTTCATTGTCAATAAAACTGGCTTTAACTGTTGAAGCACCTGCTACCACATGGTTTGCCGTGAGTATATAGCCTGCTTTATTTATGACCACACCTGAGCCGGTGTACAAATATTGTCCTACCGAATAATCGATCTTTACCACTGAAGGCGACACGCTTGCAACTGCGGCTTCGGATGACGAAGACAGATTGGCAGGGGCCGTTTCCGGTTGAGCTGTTTGTGGCGCCGCAGGTACGGCGGCAGGAGTGGTCGAATTCTCGGACGCCTGATCTGTTAATGAAATATCAACAGGAATAACATGTGTAACAACAAGCACCACCAGTACAGCTATCACTATAACAACAGCGCCCACGCGGATCACCGTCGACCGTGCAGCTTCTTTCCACCAGACGGGTCTCGGCGGAGCGACATTAGTCTGGTCATACTGAACGCCTTTCCTGACAAGCAGAGTGAGCATGAAATCGCCGATGGTTATCACATCCCCTTCTTTGAGCGGATATGGAATATGCGAGTCCAATTTTTTATTATTGAGCATGGTGCCGTTGGTGCTGGCAAGGTCTACAATGCAGAGCGTGCCCTGATGCCACTTTATTCTGGCATGACGCCGGGAGGCGAAGCTGTCGATCACCACTATATCATTATCTGCACCCCGCCCGATCAACATATTTTGCTTGGTCAAAGGGTATTCCCGGATCTCCGTTCCCCGACGAACTTCCAATACTTCTGATACAGTTGCCATCGTCCCCTCCTAATCTAATTGAAGGAATTATTATTGCGGATATCAGTCTATTTTATAGGAGTACCGTTTGCTTGACAATAGGCCTGCAAAAAGCCAGTAGGCGGCTGACATTTTAGTTTTCCGTTTTAAATTAATTTTGAACGGCGAAGCTGATGGTATCAAGGAGCATAGACTTTATGGATGCCGCTTACGTAAGCTACTCCTGTATAATGAGTTATCACAACGAATCCACAACCTGCGCCACACGATTGCACTTCACCATAGGAATAACTACCATTCAAAATAACGTTGAAATCGTTCCCAACCACAATATCCGGAACATATTCAACTGACGTACTTACTCTTGCAGAGTATAGTTCTTTGCCTTCACTATCAATTATTTTAAATGAATCAGGTAAGGGAGAGCGAAATTCAATACTACGTATAATGAATGGATATTTAGGGGAAGTGATGCTAAATGAAGTTTGTGCTTGCTCGAATAACTCAGGAACAACTATCTGAATATCTTCGGCCCTATACACCTCAAGAGTTGCGGCTATGTCAGCTATCGCCACACTATATGTTCCTTCTTTGTTCAAGTTCAGGTCGTATTTCAAATTGCCGCTGTCACCGGGTTTCAAAGTGATATCTTTTGTGCCTTTATTTTCACCGTTCACAGTTAACGCGGCCCTATATATATTGGTCTCGCTTCCAACATTTTTCACAGGGAGAGTTACAGATACTGACTTGTTGACTTCGGTTTCAGCTGCTGATAACTCTATTTTGCCCACCTCAAATTTGTAGGGCTCAATTTGCGAAACGGCCTTAGGCACGGAGGCAGTTGCTTTCGTTAGAGTTTTTGATGGTGTCACAAATATTTTGATTCGGCCAAGAACACAGGAAAATTGCAAAGCAAGTAGAATAGTGAGGACGATTGCCAGAGCCACCGAAGCCCGCATTATCATGATGCTAACTACTTCCTGTTAAACGCTGCCTATCGCAATGGTATCTCATACAGTACAAGACCGGCACCTAATCTGGAGCCTGCGCATGCTCGTTTCCAGCATTAGTCTATAACAGTATGAATATTCTTGCTTGACAATAGGCTTGCAAAAGGCCTGCATAAAACTAACATATTGAGTTGAAAGGGCTAATTATGCTATCTTGTTGAGGAAATTCAGTCATGATACGCTGATACAACTTACCAGGATATTGTACTTCAGGCATGGCTTACCTTATCGTTGAAAAATGGGATAAAGAACACGAGGGCAAATTATTTGCGCTCGGACAGAGTGTTGCTCTTATCGGACGTCCATCATCCACCAATAAACCGGAAATTCCCATTGATGACCCCTGGGTTTCCCGCGGTCACCTAGAAATAAGCTATAATCACGATCATTTTGTCCTGCGCGACATGGGCAGCGATAATGGTACCCAAATCAATGGGCAGCCAATTGAATCAGGTAAACAATATCCATTGAAACACGGCCAAACCCTGGGATTGGCGATAATTGCAGGTAAACCTAGGGTGACCTTGCGATTCTGGGATTCGGATGATACCACCATGGCCGGCATCTCTGCCGGCAACGAGATCAATGCAGCCGATTGGCTGAGGATAGACGAAAACAGCAAACAGGTATGGATAGATGGTAGCCTGCTTGATTTGTCCAAAAAGGAATATAAGCTTGTTTGTTATTTATGCCGTAATAAAGGCAAGTTTTGCTCCAAGGACAGCATCATTGAGGAGGTTTGGTCCGAGGTCAAAGATCCGGGGGCGGTTTCCGATGCTGCAATCGAGACGCTGATTCATCGCCTGCGGGAAAAAGTGGAGCCTAACCCGTCCAGCCCCAAGCGCATCATTAGCAGAAAAGGCTTTGGTTATATGCTCCTCGACAATTAGCCTGCAAATCAAAACCGGCCTGCTTTAACAGCAGGCCGGTTCCTTATTACAGCAATCGAGCAGGGCTATTCTTTCTTGATGATGGCGGTCACGCCCTGGCCGCCTCCGCAGCACTGTGTAGCCAGACCGTATTTGCCATCCTCCTGCTTGAGTATCCTGGCCAGTGTGCCCACCAGCCTGAGGCCGGTAGCGCCGAGCGGATGCCCTATGGCTACGGCGCCGCCCTTGACGTTCACTTTTTCTTCCGCAACGCCAAGCTCCCGCATGCAGTAAAGCGCTACAACTGAGAAGGCCTCGTTGATCTCCCAGAAGTCGATATCCTTGGGCTTGAGGCCGGCATATTCAAGGGCCTTTTTGGAAGCGGGCACCGGGCCGGAGCCCATAATGGTGGGGTCAACGCCGGCCACGCCGAAGGAGACAAAGCTGGCTATGGGCTTCATGCCCAGCTTTTTGGCCTTATCCCGGGACATGATCAGCATGGATGTTGCCCCGGCGTTTAGAGGAGAAGAGTTACCCGCTGTGATGGAGCCGTCAGGCTTGTAGGCCGGCTTGAGCTGCAGCAGGGTTTCTATCGTAGTATCCGCCCTTACGCAGGCATCGTAATCATACATCTGCTTGCTGCCGTCCTGCAGCGTGATCTCGATGGGCAATATCTCATCCTTGAAGAAGCCCTCTTTCTGGGCCTTAGCGGCAAGCTGGTGCGAGCGCAGCGACCACTTGTCCATCTGCTCCCGCGTGAAGCCTGCCAGTTCCTGCAGCTTCTGCGCCGTGAAGCCCATATTCCTTGAAAAATCGATATCGTATTGCTTATATCTCGGGTCGGTGCTCAACTTGGGGCTGATCTTCACAGCCGGGTTTCCTCCGCCCAGGGGGACGTGTGTCATATGCTCCATCCCGGCACACAGCACCACGTCGGCGAAACCCTCGGAGATGGCCATGACGCCCGTTCTTAATGCATCCAGCGAAGAACCGCACTGCTGGTCCACCTGCTGGCTGGCCATTTCAACGGGAAGCTCGGCGAAGAAGGCAGGCAATTTCCCGCCGTACGTCCACATTTCCATTACAGGCCTGGCTACCCCGATCACCGCCTCATCGATGACCTTTGGATCAAGGTTGTTCCTCTTTACGAGCTGCTTCCATAACATACCTATGACTTCGTCCATGGTATAGCCGTTGAGCAGGTCCTTCTCGGGTTCCTTGGGACGAGACCTGGAAAACGGCGAGCGTAAATAATCAACTATGACGACTTCCCTGGCTAACTTCATGTTTATTTACTCCTTTTACTCAAACAATCCAGCGATGATTGTATACAGTTTGCGGGATATATGACAAGTCCCTTCGCTACAAAACGATCCTGTCGCGCCCGCCTTCCATCGTGGCAATGTAGAACCAATTGTTAAAAAATTATATAATCTTGTTTACCCGCACCCGGGCGTGAACCTGGATGGTGCGCCCCACCAGAAACCGTACACCGGCTGTTTGTTATGAATGATCGTTATGGATAACGAGCATGCGATAAAAAAGCCGACCAGACTCTGGAACCGTGATTTCCTGCTGCTATGGCAGGGCCAGCTGGTCAGCCAGGTGGGGCAGCGCGCCTTCGGCCTGGCCATGCTGTTCTACATCAAGGAGGCCACCGGCTCGGCCAGCCTGATGGGGCTGATGATGATGCTTTCCAGCTTGCCTGGTGTGCTTATGGGGCCGCTGGGCGGCACCTTTGCGGATAATTTCTCTCGCAAAAAGATACTGGTCTACGGCGACCTCATCAACGGAATTTTTGTGCTATCGCTGGCCGCTATGCTTTTCTATATGCCTCATATTATCGGCCTGGACGTTATCTGGCTGTTCGTGGTGGCTATGGTGGGCGCCATTATCTTCGCTTTCTTCACTCCGGCGGTGCAGGCCGCCATCCCCGACTTGGTCCCTGAGAACAAGCTGGACCCGGCCAATTCACTCAACCAGTTGGCCCTGTTCGTATCGCTGTTCATAGGGCAGGGACTGGGAGGCCTACTGTACTCGGTGACCGGCGCGCCCATGCTTTTCCTCATCAACAGCTTCACCTACTTCTTCTCATCCGGCACGGAAGCTTTTATTAAGATCCCACAGGTTATCCCGGATAAGGCTAAAAAGGGCAGCGTGGCCTTCAAAACCTTTATTGCCGATACCAGGGAAGGCCTGCGCTATGTCTGGAACCGCAAAGGCATGAGGGTGCTATTTTTAGTGGCGGCCATGCTTTACCTGTTTATAGCTCCCATGGCGCTATTGCTACCCTTCTATGTAGAGGACTATTTGAAGCTTAACGCCTCCTGGTACGGCTATCTGCTGATGTCCCTGGGTGTTGGCTCGGTGCTGGGCTACGTCATCGCCGGGACGGCCAACGTGCGCGGCCGTGCCCAGAGCCGCATGATTATCACATCTTTGCTGGGCGCAGCCATCGCTATGGGCATCCTGGGCTTCCTTACGCAGCCATACATCGTGCTGGGAGTGATTTTCCTGGTCGGCCTGCTGGCCGGCGTCTTTATGGTCAAAGCTACTACCATCCTGCAGCTGTCCTCCAGCAGCAAGATCAGGGGCAGGGTGTTCGGGTTGCTGGCTACCCTGACCAGCGGCCTGGCCCCGCTGGGCATGGGTATAGCGGGGGTTATCGCCGATATCGCCAATAAAAATATCCCGGCCATCTATGCTACCTGCGGAGTTCTGGTCTTCATACTGGCAGTGGCCATGTCATTGTCGAAAGAAGCCAGGGATTTCCTGACCCTTGGCGCCAGCCCCGAAAGCGAAAAGTGATTTAAACCGCCATTTTTTATGGTATACTAGCGGACACCACCATGAACTGGATCAGCCTTATATCTATACCTATAGCTTATCTGCTGGGTTCCATATCTTCCGGCTACATCGTGGCAAGGTATAACGGCAAAATCGATATACGCGACGAGCCGGACGGGCGCATCAGTGCCGCCGCTGTCTACAGGCGGGTAGGCCCGCTGTCTTACTTGATGGTGGTATTCATGGATATCGGCAAGGCCATGCTGGCGGTCTGGATTGCCTGGTTGCTGGGCGCTGCATTTCCGCTGATACTGCTGGCGGGCATAGTCACTATAGCAGCGCACCAGTGGTCGCCCTTTATCAAGTTTCAGGGCGGGCTGGGCGCCACGGTTATAGCCGGCGTGCTGGTCACCATAGCCACTGTGCCGACCATAATAGCCGCGGCCATTGCCGGTATGGCAGCCCTGATCGTAAAAAGTTCCAGCTATGGGTTCGGCATCGGCATGATATCGCTGGTTATCATCTTTTTCGGCATGCAGTATGCCCATGTGACGGTTCAGCCCTTTAATATTATTACCCCGCCCCCCTTCCCTCCCAATTGGATGCTGATCATATATCCGCTGATATTGCTGGGCATGATGGTCGGGAAGGCGCTGCAGATCAAACATAGGCCGGGCGCCCCGATAATTGTAAAATTAGGACAGGACAAGTAATAAGAGACTATGTTTAGCCAGGCAGCCGTGAATTTTAATGCCTTTAAGGCCATCTGGGTGCCGCTGGTGGCCTGGTTCTTCGCGCAGTTGTTCAAAGTCATTATTCACCTGATCAATGACAAGCAGCTTGACCTGTCCTATATGTACAGCCCGGGCGGCATGCCCAGCGCCCACGCAGCGCTGATGACTGCCCTGGCTACAACTATGGGGCTCCTTTACGGGTTCGACTCGCCCTACTTCGCCATTGCACTGGCGGTGGCCTTTGTCGTGATGTATGACGCCGCAGGAGTGAGGAGGACGGTGGGATACCAGTCCACCGTGCTCAACAAGATGCTGGACGAGCTTTTCAAAGGCAAGAAAGAGTTCAGCCAGCGTCTTTCGGAGATCATAGGACATTCCAAGTGGGAGGTGTTTGTGGGGGCCGTGCTCGGCATGGCATTGGCGTTGCTCTTTACCTGGCCCTGGTAATCTCGCCTTACTCTGTCGGCCAAGAATCCTCATGGACAAATCCCGCCCCCGGCAGTAGAATTTATTCCATTAATTGACCAGTCAACCAAAATTGGACAAAAGGCTGCAGCTTAGCGTAATCTATAGCATAATTTTTCAGGAGATGTGGTATGGACAAGGCATACGCTTCGGTTGAAGAGGCAATCAAGGACGTTTTCGATGGTGCCGTTATAGCCTTTGCCGGTTTCTTTTCGGCCGGCAGGCCGCTGGAGTTGACCAAAGCGCTGGCCAAAACAGGCGTCAAGGGCCTTACTATAGTGGCCCAGCAGGTCGGCACGGGCAACGAGGAGATCCTGGAGCTGGTGGTCAACGGCCAGGTGAAAAAGGTGATCTCCAACTATCCCTTCCCCCGTTCAGCGACCAAAGGGTTGGAGCATCCTTTCGAACAGGCCGTCAGGCAGGGCAGCATACAGGTGGAGGTGTACCCCATGGGTACCTTCGTCGAGAAGCTGCGCTGCGGCGGGGCCGGTCTATCCGCCTTTTACACGCCCACCGGCGTGGGCACAGTGGTTGCCGAAGGCAAGGAAATCAGGATTTTCAACGGCGTCGAAAATGTGCTGGAGACAGCACTGCCGGTGGACTTTGCCTTTATACATGCCTGGAAGGGCGACCGGGAAGGCAACCTGGTCTATCACTGCACCGCCCGCAACTATAATAACGCCATGGCCATGGCTGGGAAGGTCACTATTGCCGAGGTGGAAACGCTGGTCGATGCCGGCGGGCTGGACCCGGACTTTATCCATACGCCGGGGATATTCGTCAAGCGTGTGGTTGAGGTCGGCAGGCCGAAGCTGGAAAAGGCCAGTGTTTAGAGGGGTGATGTCAATATGAGTGAAATGAAGAAAGTTATTATACCCGAGATGCCCCCGCTGGAGCGTGAGATGGTTGCCCTCAGGATCGCCAATATGCTGGAGGACGGCTCCTATGTTAACCTCGGTATCGGCATCCCCACCCTGGTTTCCAACTGGATAGAGGGAAGGGACATTATATTACAGGCCGAGATAGGCATGCTTAAAAGCGGGCCGCTGGCCGAGGAGGGTGAGGAGGAACAGGACCGCATCAATGCCAGCTGCCAGTTCATCGGAGACATGCCGGGTTCGAGCTATTTTGATATTGAAACATCGTTTGCCATGATCAGGGGTGGGCGTATGGATGTGGCAGTGCTGGGAGCCCTGCAGGTATCGGCCAAAGGTGACCTGGCGGGCTGGAACAACCCCAGCCGCGGCCTGGGCAAGGTGGGCAATATCGGCGGCTCGATGGACCTGGCAGTCGGCGCCCGAAAGGTCATCGTTGCCATGGAGCATTTCACCCCCGGCGGCGAGCCCAAGATCATGAGCANNCATGAGCCAGTGCAGCTACCCGCTCACGGCCAAAGCCTGCGTTGACGTGATCGTTACCAATTATGCCGTCATCGATGTAACGCCTGAAGGGCTGATACTGAAGGAAGCTATTCCCGGCGTTACCGCCGAGGACATTCAAAAAATGACTGCAGCTCCCTTAAAAGTAGCCTCGGATTTCAAGGAGATGGAGCTTTAAACAGGTTTGCATACGACGTAGTTCAGGATTAAAATTAAGCTCTGGAGGGAATAGCAATGGCCAACCAGGTAGGCAAAAAATACGTCTGTACAGTTTGCGGTTCCGAGTTTATCGTGACCAAGGGCGGCAACGGCCAGCTGACCTGCTGCAATAAGCCCATGGAATTAAAGAAATAGAAACGGGGACCATTTTCAGGAGAGATAAAAATGGCAAACCAGCTTGGTAAAAGATACAAGTGCGATACATGCAGCACCGAGGTCCTCTGCACCAAGGCCGGCGACGGCACGGTAGCCTGCGACGGCAAGGACATGGAATTGCAGAAGCCCAAGTCGCTGCCTTCTTCCGATTAACCGCATATCCCCGATGATATAATAGGGCTGTATGTCCTGCCCCGATGAAGTAGATGCGCCCCTGGCGGGTATACGCGTCCTCGATCTGGCGGACGAGAAGGCCGCCTTCAGTTCAAAATTGCTGCACGACCTGGGCGCTGAGGTGATCAAGGTGGAGGGGCCGGCCGGAGACCCGGCCAGGCATAACGGGCCTTTCTTCGATAACATTCCATCTCCCCATAGCAGCCTTTCATTCCTCTATAACAATGGCGGCAAGCTCGGCGTCAGCCTAGACCTCGTTAACCCGCGGGATAGGCAGAAATTGCTGCGGATCGCTGCCGTCAGCGATGTCGTAATCGAGTCCTTTGCGCCCGGCTATCTCGACGGCATAGATTTGGGCTTTCAAACGCTTTCAAGTTTAAACCCTCGCCTGGTGCTGGCCTCGGTAACCGGCTTCGGCCAGTCCGGCCCACAGCGCGGATATAAGTCGTGCGATCTCATTACCTCTGCGGCGGGGGGCCAGATGTATGTCTGCGGGCGGCCTGGCAAGCAACCCCTCGAGCCATACGGCGGGCAGAACTACTATCTCTCGTCACTTTTTGCTGCACTGGGGATCATGCTGGCGCTGAGGGCACGTGAATACAGCGGCAGGGGCCAGCATATCGATATCTCTATGCAGGAAGCAGCGGCAGCCGCCCTGGAACATATCCTCGTTCAGTATTTCCATGAAGGCAGGGTCCCCTGCCGGCAAGGCAGCCTGCAGTGGAACAGTACCTCGGACATATTCCCCTGCAAGGATGGCTATGTTCTGCTGACCTTTAACCGTGAGTGGGATACGCTGGTGGAGCTGCTGGCCCAGAAATCCATGGCTGCCGACCTCAAGCACCCAGCCTGGAGCGATGAGAGCTTCCGCCGGGAGCATATCGACGATATTGAGGACGTGTTTACCCTTTGGACGTGCACACAGAGCAACCGTGAGATATTCAAGCTGGGTCAGTCCATGCGCTTTCCCTGGGCGGTGCTAAATAATATCGGCGAAGTGGCCGCAGACGAGCAACTCAAGTCCAGGGGCTATTTCGTAAATGCCCGGCACCCGCTTGCGCCGAAAGAGTTCATGGCACCCCGTCCGGTAATCAATTTAATGGGCGGGACGGACTATGTCTGGCAGGGGGCGCCCTCGCCCGGTGAACACAATGAAAATATTTATGAAATGGCCCGGGCTGCTGAGCCTGTAAAAGACCCCGAGGCACTAAAAAAAACTGAAATCAGGCTGCCCCTGGATGGCGTGCGCGTGCTGGATTTCACCTGGATGCTGGCCGGGCCTTATGCTACACGTATGCTGGCCGACTTTGGCGCAGAGGTTATCAAGGTACAGTCGAAAAGGACGGCCACCGGCGCTGAGCAAAACGATACCGGCTATTTCGCCACATGGAACCGCAGTAAGCTGGGCATCATGCTGGACATTGGCAGGCCGGAGGCTCGTGGAATCGTGCTGGAACTGGTCAAGAAGTGCGATGTGGTAATGGAGAATTTTACACCGCGCGTCATGGACAACTGGAATTTGAACTATGAGCAATTAAAGACCATCAAACCCGACCTGGTTATGGTCAGCCTTTCCGGCTTCGGGCATTCCGGGCCTTGGCGCGAATTTGCAGCTCTGGGTCCGACCGTGCAGGCGCTGAGCGGATTGACTGCCTTGACCTCTTACGAGTCCGGCGCTCCCACCGGCCTGGGCTTTGCCTATGTCGACCACATTTCCGGACTTTATGCCGCTCTGGCCGTCATGGCGGCCCTGCGGCGGCGGGACGCTTCGGAGGCAGGGTCTTATATAGACATCTCCGAGTACGAGGCAGCCTGTAGCCTTTTAGGCCCGGCGCTGCTGGATTTTTCCATAAATGGCCGTAGAGCCGGTCCGGCGCCCAACAGGCCGCAGGGGAGGATGGCTGCGCCCTACGGCTGCTATAAATGCAGGGGAGAGGATCGCTGGATAGCCGCAGCGGTTTTTTCCGATGAGGAATGGGAATCACTGTGCAGGGTTATGGGCAGCCCGGACTGGGCACGGCTGGAAAAGTTCTCAACTATGCAGGCCCGCTTCCATAACTGCGAGGAACTGGATGAAAATATGGCGGAATGGACTGCCCGCAACGAGAGGGAGCAACTGGTTGAACAGCTTCAAGCTGCCGGAATTGCCGCGGCGCCCGTCAATGATGCTCGAGATCTGACCCGGGACCTGCACCTGAAAGAACGCGGCTTCTTCATCGACCTTCAGCATCCGGTGTTGGGAAAGGTCCGCTCCGACGGCAACCCCATTAAGATGAGCGGGACCCCGGCCAGGTTTGAAAAGGCGGCGCCCCTGCTGGGCGAGAATAACAGGTATGTTTTCCGGGATATACTGGGGATGGATGAAGAGCGATTCAAAAGCCTTCTTGAAAAAGGCGTAATAGGTTAGGGCACTCCGCCATAGACCGCTTTCCCGGCAAGCAAGGTCATCTCTACCCTGATGTCCTTTAGTGCCTGCGGGTTCGCCTGGAAGGGATCGGCGTTCAGCACGGCCAGGTCGGCATATTTGCCTTTGGATATACTGCCGGCCTCCTTTTCCCTAAAGCACGACCACGCTGCATTAGTTGTATAGAGCCGCAGGGCGTCCATCACTGAGACCGCTTCCCTCTTGAGCACCTCCCGGCCGGTCTCGTCCCGGCGCGTTACCGCGGCATAGATCCCCTTTAACGGGTCGGGTGGTGCTACGGGAGCATCCGATCCTGCGGCCGGCTTCAGTCCCGCCTTAAGCATGGTATTCAGCGCATATAGATGCCTGAGCTGCCCCGGCGGCACCGTGGCCAGGTAGCGCTCACCGCTGTAGAAAATGAAAGTGGGATTGGTAACCACGGTTGCCCCCAGTTTGCTTAGCCGCCTGGCCGTACTCAAATTGCAGATTGAGCAGTGCTCGATGCGATGGCGCCGCGTTTTATCCGGCAATTCGATTAGAGCGTAGCTCAGGGCATTTACGGCTGCTTCCACCGTGGGCTCCTCAACGGCATGAATTGCGATCTGCAGGCCCCGGCGGTGAATGCCCGAGACAAGCCGGTTGAGCTCATCCTGGGGTGGGTTCAGACAGCCCCGCACCTCGTCCAGCATGATCTTGACCGCCCCGCTTGCCAGCCCGCTTTCCCGGTCATAAAGCGGCAGGCCCTGTGCTTCATCGATGCCGAACATAAGGATGGTCCTGGGCTGAAAAATCCCTCTTCTTTTCCAATCCAGGAACTGTTTCCAGCGCGCCCGGCCATTGCCCGGCGAAGCGTCCTGGACCATGGTTATCCCCAGGCTCAGCAGGGTTTGGCCGGCCTTTTTTATCGCGGAGTCCATCTCCGAAGGACCGATCGGCGGAATGGCCGTGCTGAGGTAAGCTCCCATGCCGTAAAGCAGGCCGTTAGGCAGTCCCGTCCCGAGGTCGCGCTCGATCATGCATCCCGGCGGCTCCTCGCTCTCGTTGTGGATGCCGGCCAGGGACATGGCAGGCGTATTTAGAACATGTGCATGACCGCTACGGTGCGTCAGTTTGACCGGATGGGCGGTGGTTGCCCGGTCCAGGTCATGCCGCGTGGGATGCCTTTTTTCCGCCAGGTAAAACTCGTTGTAGCCGGCGCACCTTATCCACTGGCCGGGAGGCGTATCTGCGGCTGCTTCCCCGATCTTCCGAACTATATCCTCAATGGAGTTTACGCAGTCGGGCCCGAGGCTGATATTGAGCAGGCTCTCGGCGTAGGCCACGATATGGCAGTGGGCGTCATGGAAGGCCGGTATGACCGTCCTGCCCCTGCAGTCGATCACCCGGGCTGAGGGTGAGGCCAGTCCGCTCTCGATATCCTTGCTGCTGACCTTCAGAATGCGGCCATCCCCCACGTAGATGGTCCTGCCTTGCGGGCGGCGGGTGTCGAGCGTCACCGCATTGCAGTTGTGCAGCACCAGGTCTGCCTTACAGCTTTCCATTCCGTATATCCTGGAAATAGCGGTTCAGTCCGTCATAAAAAGCCCTTGCATTGTCATCCAGGTCGGGCGGAGGCATAAGCTCGGCTTCGGAAGGGTGATATAATTCCTCTTCCCCGATCGGCAGCACCGGCAGCGGCGTGTCCGATTTCCCGTCCCAACTTTGGGCAAAGGGCAGGCCGATCCTGCCCAGGGGTGGGTCGACGGTGGCGTCCACCAGCACGTACCTGCCCTGGAGGTAAACCCTGCAGGCCAAGTGGTTGACGGGCGCCATTTTTTGAGCCAGCTTCCACAGATCGGGCGGATAAAGCTCCTCGAACTCGGCCCAGCGGTAGGGATAAACCGTATAGAGGACGTCCAGTCCCAGCCTCAAGAACATTTTACACAAAAGCAGGTGCTTGGGCGTGCAGGAACCCATATTGGTTTCCAGTATGCGCAGGTATTGGCTGGGGCTGTTAAGCTCCGGCAGGATGCCATAGGGGATATCGCGTATCTTGTAGAAAACGGTCAACATGGCCTGGCGCTGGCCCTGGCCCGCAGTCCACTCGCTCAGCTTCTGGCCGATGACATCTTCCGAAGGCATACGATATTTTAAACCATCCGGCCCACCGGTATAAGGTAGACCGGCGTTTCCGAGGCCGGCAGGCCCAGTATGTCGCGCGCCTTGCCGTTATCGAAGCCGCTGGCCGTGACCAGTCCCAGTCCCATGGCGGTTGCCTGCAGTGCAACGTTCTCGGCCACATGGCCGATCTCAAGGCTGGAAGCCCTCACAGCATGATCGCCGAAGGTCTTGGAGGCTTTGTCATCCACTGACGCGATCACCACCAGGGCAGGGGCCGCGCTGAAGACCTGCTGTCCCAGCGTCCCGAGCTGCGCCTCCAAGGCTCCGCTTTTGAGCATCTCAAGGCTGTGGTCCTGCGGCTTGTAAGAGTATACGCCCGGTTTTAAACCATCCACATTGCCGGCTACCAGGTAGGCCTGCACCAGGTAAACGGCGATCGGCGAGGGCGCGGTGCGCAGGCCCTTGGCGGCGGTGATGCCCTGGGCTGCCCACAGAAGCTGCGAGACATCCTCGAGTTTCAAGGCTTTTGTAGCATATTCTCTGGTAGACCTCCTGGCGTGCAACGCTTCTTCTACCGACATAGTGCCCTTTAATTTGGCCGGCGGGAGCTTGATGATATCACCCATGTCCATACCTCCAGAACTTTATTTTCCGCGTTTATCAATAAGTTTATGGTTATGGAGGGCGGCGGTCAAAACCACTGGAAACTTGAGTATATAGCGCGGTTATGCTAACGCATGGTGAATCAATAAGACTCGAGAATGGCTTCAACTTGACTGAGGCTGCTAAATGTGCCCTGTTGTATCCTGCGTATGACACCGTTTTTATCGAGGAAGAAAGTCCAGGGCGTGGTGGTGATGCCATAGATGTTAAATACGCCTCCGCTACCGTCCAGGCAAACCAAAAAATCTATATTATTCTGGGCCATGAAGGTTTTCATGACGCTTATATCGGATGTGCCGCCGGCTACAGTTAGCAGCACAACGTCGGAGCTGCTTCCATATTTGCCCGACACTGCCTGTATAGTGGGAAATTCCACTTGACAGGCGCCGCACCATGTTTCCCAGAAATTCAGTATTACTTTTTTACCCCTGTACTGGCTGAGTAAAATTTTGCCGTTCTGGAGGCTGTTGAGAGCAAAGTCGGGAGCTACGCCGCCCAAATAGGGAGAGGAATTGGATGGTGCAGTTGTAAAGGTCATGTCGTCACCCGTCGCAGTATTACCCGCCGCATCCGTTGAAAATATTTTATAGTGGTAGCGTGTACTGGGCGCAAGGCCACTGAGAAAAATGCTGTGTTCCGTGCTTTTTTGCGGGTTTGTTGAAGATGGGAATGGTAATGACAGGTCGGTGCCATATTTTATAAAGGATGTGGCATCTTCGTTGGTTTTCCATGAAATGTCTACTGAAGAACCACTTACAACATAATCGGCATCGGTTATCTGGAGCGGCTCGGTATTCGTTGACGCTGGTGGGTTCTGAACAATTGAACCGGTTATAGTTGAGGCCGTTTCATTATCAGTCGAAACGGCGGGAGTCTTATTCTCGCTGTTATTGGCAACGGCAGGGTTGGACGATTTGACAGGTGTACCGCCCGTAGTAACTGTCAAATTCACGGCGAGAACAATCCCTGCAACCACAACCACCACTATAACTACAGCGGTCAATACCCATTTTAATTTCATAGCTGAAATTGGTTCCTCACGTAATCATTAAATAGTATTTAATAGCGCGGGCTGATGCAAATTATATTTTGAATTTGGTAAGGCGATATAGATTTGAACCAGTGACTCTCTGTGTGTAAGATTGGATACGCATACTAAGAATTCTACGCGGGGGTTATGTTATGGACGTTATCGAGGCCATCAATTCCAGATACAGCGTGCGCGCTTTCAAATCCGACCCGGTGCCCAGAAAAGTGCTGGAGGAGCTGCTCGGCTTTTCCCTGCGCGCCCCTTCGTGGGCTAATACCCAGACCTGGGCGTTAGCCGTGGCGGGTGGCGACGTGATGAAGGACCTGAAGGAAACCATGGCCTCCCGGGCTTTTGCGCAGGACGAGCGCGGGCCGGATATACCCCGCCCCGAATGGCTTTCACCCTACAGGGAACGCCGCAAGGAGAACGGCCTGCGGCTCTATGAGCTGCTGGGAATCCGGCGGGATGACGTGGAAAAACAGTTGAATTGGTTCGTGCAGATGTACCGTTTCTTCGATGCCCCCAACGCCATCTTCATTTTTACAGAACGTGATGTGAGCGTGTGGGCCATGATGAACGTGGGGCTATTGGCCCAGACCATCAGCCTGGCTGCCCTGAACTACGGCCTGGGATCCATCATGCTGGCCGCCGGAGCCAGCTACCCGGATATCGTGAGGAGAAAGCTGAATATCCCCCATGCGAAACAGCTTATAATTTCTATGGCCATAGGCTATCCCGACCCCGATGCCCCTGTGAACAAATTCCGCACTGAAAGGGTCCCCCTGGGAGAGATATGCTCCTGGCACGGACTATGAACATGACAGCCGCTTCTCCAGCTTCAGACCTTCCTCCAGCGGCAGGTCCAGGCCCCTTGATACTGCCTGCTTGATGGCCCGCACGGCGCACTGGTCCCAGCCGGCTATTTTAACCGCCAGGGACTCGGCTTCGGAAAGGAGCCTTTCTTTAGCCACGACGCGATTGATCAGTTTCATTTGCAGGGCTTCCCGTGCGTTGATGCGGCGGCCGGTCAGCAGAAGGTCGAGCGCCCGGCCGGGGCCGATAGTGCGGGGGACGGTCTGAGTGGCTCCCGCGGCGGGGATGATGCCCAGCGCCACCTCGGGAAGGCCGAACTGTGCATCCTCCGAGGCTATCCTGATATCGCAGCACATGGACATCTCGATGCCAGACCCCAGCACGTAACCGTGCAGAGCTGCGATAACAGGTTGCGGCAGGCTTAAAAATCTACCCCATACGTCCCTCAACCAGCGGGAACGTCGCGCGTCTGTGGGTGATGGCGCAGACAGGAACTCGCTCAAATCCGCCCCTGCGCAGAAAGCCTTTTCGCCCGCTCCCTTCAGGATGACTGCGTATACCTCCGAATCCTCTTTGACGGCTCCCAGGACTTCATAAAGCTCATCGCGCATGCGAAGGTTATATATATTCAGCATCTGGGGACGGTTAAGCGTAATAAAGGCCAGCTTGCCTTTCTTCTCGTATATTATTGTCTCGTAGCCGGACATGACCAACTCCCGCTAGTGAGCTAAATACCTATTTCCCTTTGAATCTGGGCTTGCGTTTCTCTTTAAAGGCGTTAATCCCCTCTGTCCTGTCATTTGTGGTGTGCAAAAGGAAATATAAATCGCCCTCAAGGTGCAGGCCCTGATCGAGTGTCATATCCAGCCCCTTTATCACAGCTTCCTTGCAATATTTAAGCGCCAGCGAGGCTTTGCCAGCCATATCCCTTCCTATTTCGAGGGCGGATGGCAGGAGCTCCTTTTGAGGCAATACCCTGTTGACCAGGCCAATTTGCAGGGCATCCTGCGCTGATATGGTTTCTCCGGTCAGCATCAGCTCCATGGCTTTGGCCCTGCCCACCAGGCGCGGCAGCCTCTGTGTGGCACCGTCCGAGGGGATAAGTCCCTTCTCGATATACGGCAAGGAGAAGCGGGCCCTGGCGGAGGCCAGACGGATATCGCAGGCCAGGGCCAATTCAAGCCCCATGCCCGAGGCTTCACCATCGATGGCAGCTATGACGGGGCAATTCAAGGCAGCTACCGGACCAGACAGCGAGAAAGCCGACTTTTTGCCCCCCGCAGTTCCGGTGCAGAAGTCTTTCCCTGCGGCCCCGGTTATTATGACCGCCCGTATGCCCGAATCGAAGTTGATATCCTCACAGACCTGAAGCAACTCTTCCGCTAATCCGGCATCAGCCAGGTTGTTTTTTCCCGTGCCGTTGATGGTCAGCAGTGCCAGGCCTTTGGCCGGATGAGTGATCTCCAACTTATCTTTCAAATGCTTATTGTCCTTTACTATTTCTGAGGCACAGCAGCCTGCACCACAAGCCGCCGTGTCTTGAAGTCCTCGATCTGCTCCTTCGTATAGCCGATCTCCAGCAGGATCTCTTCGGTATGCTCGCCCTGCATGGGCGAGGACCGCATAACCTTGCCCGGCGTTTCCGAGAATTCGGGCACTATACCCTGTAGTTGCACGCGTCCGTTCTGAGGATGCTGCTGGAACTCGTATACGCCTGTATCCGCGCAGAACTGGTCTTTAAGCAGGCTCTCCAGGTTTTGCGCCCGCGCAGCCGGCACGCCCTTGATCAGAAGGAGCAATGCCCATACGCCGGCCGGTGTCATGAGAAAACTATCGGTCAGTATAGCAGTCAGCTCCTTATCGTGTTTCTTGCGTGCTCCGGCCGTCGCAAAGCGCGGGTCTCCGACAAGCTTCTGCAATCCCAGCACCTCGCACATGGCAACCCAGTGCTCGTCTTTGGCGCAATATACGTAGAGCCAATCGCCGTCTATTCCCTGGTACATACGGTTGGTGGCGCTAAGCCCCTTGATATCGGGCTTGCCCAGGTTCTTGTGTTTCATGCCCTTGTATTTAATGAAATTTCCCGATTGCAGCGTAACGGCGGAGCGCAGCAGGGAGGTCTCAGCGAATTGCCCCTGCCCGGTCCTCAGCTTGTGGAAGAGCGCCAACGATGCGCCGAAGGCGCCCAGCAGCGGTCCCATCTCGTCGCTTAATTGAATCTTGTGAAAGACCGGCGTCTGGCCGATGCCGCCTTGGCCCTGCATCATGCCGCTCCATGCCTGGAAAAGCGGGTCATAGCCGGGCCGTGTGGCCTCGGGCCCCCGTGAGCCGAAGGCCGGGCTAGAGATATATATGATATCGGGCTTGATCTGCTTGACCGAGTCATAGTCCATGCGGAGCTTCTTCATGATTCCGGGACGGGAGTTCTCGACCAGCATGGTGCAGGTGGAGATGAGTTTATAGGCGATATCGCAGGCGCCTTCCTTGCGCAGGTCGATAACCACGCAACGCTTGCCGCGGTTGACGCCCATAAATCCGCCGGCCATCATGCGCCAGGGGTCGCCGTCCACCGGCTCGATCTTTATTACGTCGGCACCCAGGTCGGCCAGCTCACGGCAAATGCCGGCGCCGGCCAGCATGGTGGTGAAATCTGCAATTCTGACATTTTCAAATGGCATCATTCTCTCATCTCCTACCTGACTACCCCGGCTTTTTTCAGGTCCTTGATTTGCGCCGCACGGTAGCCCAGCGTTCTCAGTATCTCTTTAGTATGTTGACCCGGCAGAGGCGCCGGCCCCTTTATCTTGCCCGGTGTTTCCATGAATTCGACCGGAATGCCCATTTCCCTGACCATCCCGACGCCCGGCTGCTTGAGAGTCTTGACCATATCGTTTGCGATGACCTGCGGCTCCTCCATGAACTCGCCCACGGACTGCACAGTCGCCACAGGTATCTCATTTTCGCGGAGCAGCTCGATCCATTCATCACGTGTCTTGGTAAGGTAGATATCTTTGATTATGGCCATAACCTGTGCGTTCCTTGGGGGGAAGATCAGGAAGGGCGCGCCCTCGAAGAGGGGATCGGTCAGCCATTCTTCATGCCCCAATGTCAGCGCGAACAGCGTGAAGAACTTGGGATTGCCCAAACCTGTGAACAGCCATTTGCCGTCCTTGCACTGGTAGGGGCGATAGAGTGGCATGGGACCCGTCGGGCCCCAGGGCGCCCGGAACATGCCTTCGAAGTCGACCAGGAACTGCCGGAAGGTGCCGAGTATGACACGGAACATGGATATATCGATTTTTTGCCCTTTCCCTGTCTGCTCACGCACGCACAGCCCGGCTGTGACATCCAGGGCTGCCGCCACAGCCGAATAGAGGCTGGCCAGGGGAAGCACAAGATAGAGCGGGTGCGTCGGGAAGCCCTGCTCGGTGTAGACTGAGCCCAGCGCACTGACCAGCTGGTCGTAGCCTGCTATATTGGAGTAGGAACCTCGCGGGCCGAAGCCCGATATAGAACAGTAAATGATGCGCGGGTTGGTGGCTTTCACCGCTTCGTAGCCGAGGCCCATCTTATCCATCATACCCGGTTTGAAGTTTTCGATGATGATATCCGACTGCTTGGCCAGGTCCAGCGCAATCTTCAGCCCCTCAGGTTTCTTAAGGTCCAGCGTGATGGCCTTCTTGCTGCGGTTCCAGACCATGAAGCCGTCCACGTGGCGATAGGGGTCGCCCTCCGGCCTCTCAACTTTGATTACGTCGGCCCCCTGCTCGGCCAGCAACTGCGCTGCAAAGGGGCCTGCGATATATTGACCGAAATCGAGGATCTTAATGCCCGATAATGCTCCGCCCATCAGTGTATTTACCTCCTTTAAGCAGATTTATTGCCCGGATATGCTCACCAGGTATAACTTAAACAAAAAGCCGCACGCGCCTCCGCCCAACTGCAAGATTGTGATACTCGGTTATATATAGCACCTTGCCAATCCAAAGTCAATGCCTCCGCAAGAGTGCGAATATATACAAAAATACATACGGAATACCTTGCGCGGCCGTGTCCCTTGCGGTAATATAGGCGGCGAGCACAGTACGATATATGGCAAAACAAAGGTTGGATACGTTATTGGTGACCAGGGGGCTGGCCGAGAATAAGATCAAGGCACAGGCTGTGATCATGGCCGGCGACGTTTCCGTAAACGGGAATGTCATGACTAAAGCGGGAAGCCTGGTTGCGGAGGATGCACAGGTTCAAATGGCCGCCAAATTGCCCTACGTCAGCCGCGGCGGTCTCAAGCTGGAGCATGCACTCGAAGAGTTTAAAATCGGCGTTAAAGGGCTGACATGTCTGGATGTGGGGGCTTCCACAGGCGGCTTCACCGACTGCCTGCTGCAGCGCGGGGCCAAGAAGGTGTTTGCGCTGGATGTTGGTTACGGGCAGCTTGACTATGGGCTGCGGAAGGACAGTCGGGTGGTGGTCATGGAGAAAGTGAACGCGCATTTCCCTTTGGAGTTGCCCCACAAGGTGGATTTGGCCGTCATGGACATCTCCTTCATATCTGTGACCAGTGTTATACCCAACGTGCTTCCTCACTTGCAGCCGCCGGGGGATATGGTAATTCTGTTAAAGCCCCAGTTCGAGGCGGATCGGGCGGATGTCGGCAGGGGAGGCATAGTCAAAGACCCTGCAGTCCATGCCGGGACCATAGCCAACCTGATCGTGTGGATGAACCAAAACGGCTTAAGGTTGCTTAATCTTACGGCTTCCCCCATACTGGGGGCCGAAGGGAACAAGGAATTTCTAATATATATGAGGCCGCTGAAAATATGAGATTCAGTAAAATCGAGTTGAGTCAACTGGGCATCTGCATGCTGATCATGGGCTTTTGCTTCTCCTTCGGCTGGTTCTTTAACCGCGAGGGGGAACCCTTTTCCACTAACCTGATGAATTTCTTTGTCTATGTGCTGGTCAGCATTGTGGCCGTGGGCTTCGGGTTCTTCTTTCATGAAGTCGCGCACAAGCTGATGGCGCAGAAGTACGGCTGCTGGGCGGAATTCAGGATCTGGAAGCCGGGCCTGATCTTGGCCATCGCCACCTCCATCCTGAGCTTTGGCACATTTATATTTTTGGCGCCGGGGGCTGTTAATACGGTCTCTTCCCGTCAACTGAGCGTTAAAGAGGAAGGTTATATTTCCTGTGCCGGGCCGGTCACCAACCTGATACTGGGGGTGCTGTTTTATATCATGTATGCCCTCCGTTATTCGTGGGGGTTGGCAGGTGACTTCCGCTGGCATATAGAAATACTCGGCCTGACCTTAAACTCATACCCGTTCAACATCTTCACACTTATCGGCAAGTTCGGGTTTCAGTTGAACTGGTGGCTGGCGGCCTTCAACCTGATACCCTTCGGACCGTTGGACGGCGTGAACATCTTCCACTGGAATAAAATTGTGTGGAGCATACTGGTCGTGCTGGCATGGGGTTTCCTCATACTGGCGGCCTTCGGAGTGTTCACCCTTTGAAAAATTCTTCCGTCATCCTTTGTGCCGATGAGCTGATAATCGCCGGGGAGGTATATGTCCCGGATGACTGCGAAAGGTCTTATCCTGCAATTTGTATCTGCCACGGCATACCCGCCGTGCCGTATAATCCGGATGAAAAAGGCGGCTACCCCGAGCTGGCCGCCAGGTTCTGTGAGGCGGGCTTCATCTCTATGGTCTTCAACTTCCGCGGCTGCGGCCCCAGCCAGGGCAATATCGATATGCTGGGATGGACGCACGACCTGGCCGCGGCAGTCGATTTTCTAAATATGCTGCCTGAAGTCGATAAGTCCAGGATATGCCTGCTCGGCTCATCGGGGGGTGCGGCCGTCAGCATTTACCTTGCCGCCAATGATCCCAGGATATACGCCGTGGCAACCTTCGCCTGCCCGGCCGAGTTCAATTTTATGGCTACAGGCGTAACAGCCGGGTCACTGATAAGCAGGTTCAGGGAGATAGGCGTAATCAAAGATCCGGCCTTTCCACCCTCAGTGGATAAATGGCTGGAGGGCTTTAAAACGATCGCACCGATCAAATGTGTTAAGAAGATATCCCCCAGGCCGCTTTTGCTGGTTCATGGCGACAAGGATGAGACTGTGCCGGTGGAGCAAGCCGAGCGGCTTTACGCTGAGGCCGGTGAACCCAGGCAGAAGGTTATATTGCCCGGCGCCGGGCACAGGTTGCGGCAAGACGAGCGTGCGGTCTCAGCGGCTGTGAAATGGCTGGCCGAACAGGTCAGGTAAAGCAGGCTACACCTGCCCGAGTTGATCGGAGAAGCTTGATTCTGGCTCAAGGCTGTCGATTGACCGTCAAGCGCTAAAAGCCTTATAATCCATATGTAATCCGATGCATGATTTGCACGAAAGCTGCGGCATTTTCGGTATTTACGCCCCCGGAGTAGATGTAGCCAGAGTAACTTTCTTTGCCCTATACGCTCTTCAACACCGTGGGCAGGAAAGCGCCGGCATTGCTACCGCCGAGAGCGGGAAGATCTATATCCATACGGATATGGGCCTCGTATCACAAGTATTCAACGAAGAGGAGTTGGCACAGCTTAAAGGCAACATCGCCATCGGCCACAACCGCTATTCCACCACAGGCTCCAGCGTTCTCTGCAATGCCCAGCCCGTGCTGGTCGGAACAGTCGACACCAACCTGGCC
This sequence comes from Dehalococcoidia bacterium, assembly GCA_003142375.1. Classification (GTDB taxonomy): domain Bacteria; phylum Chloroflexota; class Dehalococcoidia; order GIF9; family UBA5629; genus UBA1162. The sequence continues at coordinate 53,303 of PLME01000004.1, forward strand.
CTGGGCCATAACGGCAATATAACCAACTCCGGCTCGCTGCGTGTCGAACTTGAAGAAAAGGGCTTCAACTTTAGCTCCTCGACCGATTCCGAGGTGATAGCCGACCTTATACTGTCAGCTCCCGATAAGGATGTCGAAGGCAAGATAAAATATGCCATGCGCCGCATGCAGGGCGCCTATTCCCTGGTGGTGCTGTCCAGCGATAAGCTCTACGGTGTGCGAGATCCCATGGGCGTCAGGCCCCTCTGCCTGGGCAGCCTGGACGGTGGCTGGGTGCTGGCTTCGGAGACCTGCGCCCTCGACCACATCGGCGCACAGTTCGTGAGGGAGATCGAGCCCGGGGAGATCGTGACGATCGACGCCGGCGGCGTGCGCAGCACACGCATCGAGAGCATACGCAGAGCCCTCTGCATCTTTGAATATATTTATTTTGCCCGGCCGGACAGCGTACTTAACGGCAAGCTGATCTATACCATCCGCGAGAGGATGGGGGCCATCCTGTCGCGCGAGCATCCTGTGGATGCCGATATTGTGATCGGGGTCCCGGATTCCGCCACGGCGGCAGGCATAGGCTATGCCAGGGCATCGGGAATCCCTTACCACGAGGGGCTGCTTAAGAACCGCTATGTAGGCCGCACATTTATCGAGCCAGACCAGAGGCTTCGCGAGCTGGGCGTGCGTCTCAAGTTCAACCCGCTCTCGCAGGAGATATCGGGCAAACGGCTAATCGTAGTAGATGACAGCATCGTGCGCGGCACCACAACTCCCAGGGTCATCAATATGTTGAGGAAGGCTGGAGCCCGGGAAGTGCATATGAGGATTTGCGCGCCGCCCATCCGCTATCCCTGCTTTTTCGGTGTGGATATGGCTACGCGCTGGGAGCTGATCGCCGCCCAGAAATCCGTATCGGAGATCAGGGATGCCATCGGCGCCGATACGCTGGGTTATATGAGTATGGAGGGGCTGATCGAATCTGTGGGGCAACCCAGCGACATATTCTGTGCCGCCTGTTTCACCGGAGATTATCCCATGCCAGTTCAACTCGAGATGGATAAACTGCAACTGGAGACTCTGCCTACGACCTCTTCGAGGAGCCTCAGTGAAATCGAGACGTAAAGATGCCTACAGTCAAGCTGGCGTAGACATATCCGCTGCCGATAAGACCAAGGACCTCATCAAGGAGCTTGCGCGCTCAACCTTCCGCCCGGAGGTCCTAACGGATATCGGCCATTTCGGAGCTTTTTTCAAGCTCAAGCAGTATCATGACCCTGTTCTGGTCTCCAGCGCCGACGGCGTGGGAACCAAGCTCAAGATAGCCGTGCTGATGGACAAACACGATACGGTGGGAGGGGACCTGGTCAATCACTGTGTCAACGATATCCTGTGCTGCGGCGCCAGCCCGCTGTTTATGCTCGATTACATTGCCCTGGGCAAGCTCATACCTCACAAGGTGGCGGCCATTGTTTCGGGGCTATCCCAGGCCTGCAAAGATGTCGATTGTTCCCTGATTGGCGGTGAAACAGCGGAGATGCCCGGCATGTACAAGTCCTCCGACTATGACCTGGTGGGCTTCATCGTGGGCATAGTGGAAAAATCCAGGATCATAAAAGGTGAAAAGATCGCCGAGGGTGATGTCGTTTTGGGTCTGCCCTCCAGCGGCCTGCATACCAACGGCTATTCCCTGGTGCGCAAGGTGTTCGGCATCGACCGCGATGCGCTGTCTTTGAAGATGTTTTACCCGGAGCTGGGCATGACGTTGGGAGAAGCCCTGCTGCAGCCACATCGCTGCTATCATAATGAACTGAAACCATTCCTGGATAGCGTACACGGCCTGGCACATATTACGGGAGGCGGATTCCTCGGCAATATACCTCGCATACTGCCTGAAGGCCTGGCGGTCCAGATCAGCCGCTCTTCATGGCAGATACCGGGTATATTCGAGCTAATCCAGAAGAAGGGCAATATCAGGGATGAAGAGATGTTCCATGTATTCAACATGGGCATAGGCATGGTTGTAATCTGCCCCGAACAGGGAGATACAATCCAGAAACTGAAGAAGAATCTGCCGGATGTGGTGGAGATGGGCAGGGTCATCAAATCCAATGGCAGCGAAAGAGTAATAATACAGTAAAGGGGGGTTCGTATGCGCGCTATCCTCAGCGTATCCAACAAAGCGGGAATCGTTGATTTGGCCCGGCAACTTCTGGATTTAAAGGTGCATGTGTATAGCACGGGAGGAACCAAGAAATCCCTTTCAGAGGCCGGCCTCAAAATTCACGGTGTCTCAGACATTACAGGTTTCCCGGAAATACTGGACGGACGGGTGAAGACGCTGCACCCCATGGTACACGGGGGCATACTGGCGCGGCGTGACCTGCGCAGGCATATGGACGAGCTGGAAAAACATAAGATCAGCCCCATCGATATGGTGGTGGTCAACCTTTATCCCTTCGTAGAAACCGTCTCCCGCAGCGGCGTTACGCTGGAAGACGCGCTGGAAAATATCGATATCGGCGGGCCCACTATGATACGCGCCGCCGCCAAGAATTTCCCACACGTGCTAGTGGTGGTTGACCCTGCCGATTATGAAGATGTGATTTCAAGCCTGAAGGCGGACAAGATTGACCTTGCCTTCCGTAAGAAACTGGCGCAAAAAGCGTTTCAGCATGTGGCGCTCTATGATACAGCCATTTCCCAGTACCTGCTGGAAGGTGAAGCCTTCCCCAACGACCTTACCCTGTCGCTTAAAAAATCCTATAACCTTCGCTACGGCGAGAACCCGCATCAGGCAGCCGCATTGTACGTGGAGAAGGTGGCCGGCAGAAAGGTCTGGGGCATCGCACAGGTTAAGCATAATTCAGGCCCCGAGCTTTCCTTCAATAATTTCCTGGACATCGATTCGGCATGGAATGTGGTCAGTGATTTTGACGAGCCGACGGTGGCCGTCATCAAGCATACCAATCCGTGCGGGATGGCCAGCAACCATGACCTCCCTGAGGCTTACCGCCGTGCGCTGGCGGGAGATCCCATAGCTGCCTATGGCGGCGTCGTGGCTGTTAACCAGGTTATGGATATCGACTTGGCTACCGAAGTGGATAAGACCCATTTCGATGTCATAATTGCAGCCGGCTACTCGGACGAGGCTCTAAAACTATTGGGACGCAAGAAGACCCTGCGGTTGGTATCCATGCCGTCGGAAGCAAGGGTGCCCAAGGGCAAAATCGTGGAGTTCCGCCCGATTACCGGAGGATTTCTTTCACAGCTCAAGGACTTCTATACTGAGGAGGAGTTCAAACCCAAAGTCGTAACCAAACGCAAGCCAACCAACAAGGAATGGGATGACCTGTTCTTCGCCTGGAGAGCGGTTAAGCATATCAAGTCCAACGGCATCACACTCGTCAAGGATTGTACCCTGATGGGCATGGGGGCGGGACAGCCCAACCGCTCGGTCAGCGCACAGATCGCACTGGAGCGGGCCGGCGACAGATCCAAGGGCTGTGTGATGGGGTCGGATGCCTTCATTCCTTTCCCGGATACGGTGGAACTTGCGGCCAAGGGCGGCATCACGGCCATCATACAGGTGGGTGGCTCGATACGCGACCAGCAATCTATCGAGGCAGCCGATAAATACGGTATGGCAATGGCATTTACAGGCGTCCGCCATTTTAAGCATTAGCCTGAAGAGGGTAAAATAGGGGCAGGCGGTAAGCCATGTTGATTATCAATATTGATACCTTTGAAGATGCCAGGAAGAAGCTGGCCGACCCGGCGCTGCGGCAGGAAGGTCTGGACATCCTCAGGAAAATACTCGAAATAAAGCAGGCGCATCTCTGGCGGTCGGAAGCTATAGCTCCCTGCTGCGGCAATCTGGGGGGCCTTGCCTGCCAGCTAAACGAGGAGACGGACCTACTGGAGAAAGCCCTTGCTCTCATTGAGAAGGGGGAACTGGCTGCTGCATCGCCCATGCTGGACCGTCTGGCGCTGCTGATAAGCTTTGGCATGGGACAGAAGGAGACCCCCGACCTGATAGAGCGTCTGACCGCTTCCCCGAGGCAGGACTCAGTTTAGTTTACGGGCGCAGGTGATGATGTCTTCCATAACGGAATTGGCCGAAATTGTATCAGCCCTGCCGCCGCATACACAACAGGTCTTCAATCACATTTTTTCCGTTAATGTTCTCAAGGGTACACTTAAACCACCCGCTCAAATGCTCCCCTGGATAGAAGAACGTTTTGGCTCGGTGGATAAAGTAACCCGGCAGAAGGTAGTCAGGGTAACCAACCTGGTAACAGCAGAGAGCTCCATATTCAATCCTCTTCGCTCGCTGCGCCCGCATGATTTCAGTCAAGCAGCTACTGATGAACCGCGGAATATGACTCTAATGGAGGATGACCCCTTTTCCAGTCCGCTCGATAGCACACCGGAAGACCCCTTCGGCAGGGTGAAGGGAAAATACTGCATAACCGCCAGCAATGTAGCGAAGTTTGAGCAATATCACTGTGTGGTCATATTCAAAAACCATGAGCCTCTAAGCTTTAACCGCAGTGAGGTTGCCGACTATATAGGGACAGGCTGGAAATGGGCGCAGAAAGCACATGCTTACGACCCGTCAGCCAAATATTGCCTTTTCCTCTGGAACTGTACCAACCGGGCAGGCGCCAGCATAATGCATGGGCATGCCCAGGTGATTATCGGCAGTGGCTCCCATTATGCCAAGGTCGAGCAACTCTGCACAGCAGTATCCGGATACAGCAACAAATATGGCCGAAACTATTTTAATGACCTCTTCATGGTACACCAGGCCCTGGGGCTGGCCTGGAAGTCAGGTGATGCAAGGACCATCGTATACCTGACGGCACTTAAACAGAGGGAAGTTATGGTGCTGGGCCACTCCCCGGACGATTCCTTCACCACTTCAATATATGATGTACTGTCCTGTTTCCGCGACCGGCTGCAGGTTAAATCGTTCAACCTCGGCATTATCTTTCCGCCGCTGGGCGATGTTTCAGGATGGGAGGGCTTCCCGCTGATCGCCAGGATGGTGGACCGCGGCGACACGGGGGATTTGTCCTCGGACATCGGAGCAATGGAATTCTATGGCGCCAATGTGGTCAACAGCGACCCCTTCGAGACGGCCAGGGCTTTAGCAGAATCATTTAAAGGTTAGTGCCGAATGGCACTAACATCATATCTCTGGACCCCGTTGTGTCATAATATTTATTATCGAATATAACAAAATAGGGCAGGATAGAATTAATTGAGCGAGCATGAACATGGCGGGCCGGGGGCCGCAGTGAAATTGGGCTACGGGATAGCTATCACCGCGGTCGTGCTGGCTATCGAAGTGGCAGGCGGGATTTTATCCAATAGCCTGGCGCTATTAAGCGATGCGGGCCACGTTTTTACAGACGGTGTTGCGCTGCTGCTGAGCTGGTACGCGGTCAGGCAGGCGGAGCGACCCTCCAGCAGCCGCATGACCTTTGGATATCACAGGGTGGGTGTGATCATTGCCATCGTCAATTCCGTGAGCATAGTTGTGATTGCCGGCGTTATTTTATACGAGGCCTACCAGCGGTTCTTTGAAAGGCCCGAGATCAACGGAGGGATGATGCTGGCCGTGGCAGTGGTAGGCCTGGCAGCCAATATTTTCGTAGCATCCTGGCTCCACCGGGAGCAGGGCCGAAGCATTAATATTAAGAGTGCTTTCTGGCACGCGCTGGGCGACGCCCTGGCTTCGGTCGGCGTGATCGCAGGCGCAATCATCATCATGTTGACTAAACTATTCTGGGTCGATGCCGTGGTCAGCGTGCTCATCAGCCTTATCATTTTGTTCGCCGCCTGGGGTATCTTCAGGGAGGGGCTGCGCATTCTGTTGGAAGCCGTACCCGCGGATATAAGGGTTTCCGAAGTGGTGAAGGCCCTGAAGGTTATCCCCGAGGTCAGGGATGTGCATGATCTGCACGTCTGGAGCATCTCATCCAATCTCAATGCTATGAGCAGCCATGTGGTCATAGACGATTGCTCGGTCAGCCAGGCGGAAAATATCCGCCGGCGCATCGAGGAAACACTGAGGGAGAAGTTCGGCATCGGCCATACTACAGTGCAGTTCGAATGCAATCAGTGCGCCGAAAACGGGCTTTTCTGCAAAATGGAGCCGGATGACAATGATCAGAACAAGCCTGGTGACTGATAGAGGAGGCGGGTATCAGCAAACGGAGTAGGACGCCGATTATCAACATCGCCCACAGGGGCTACAGCCGCGATTTTCCCGAAAACACGCTGGAGGCATTTAAAGCCGCCATGGAATTGGGCGTGGACGGCATCGAGTTCGATGTGCAGGAGACGGCCGACGGCGAGCTCTTTATTTTTCACAACGATGATATAGAGGGAAGAAAGATAGCCGATATACTGGCTGCCGATATCCGGGAGGTCAGGATACGGGGTAAATACAATATCCCCCCATTGGAGGAGGCTCTTGCTCTGTGCGGCTCCCGGATGATATTGATCGTAGAGCTCAAGCAGGTGAAATCGCTGGAAAAATTCCTGGCGATCTTACGCAACCATACTGATGTCGCACGCGTAGTCATCGTATCTTTCGACAGAGCGTTGATATCCCGGCTGGCCAAATTGGCGCCCGATATTATGCGGGCGGTGATCACCGACGCTCCGGTGGACCGTCCAGCGGAGATAACTAAGGCCCTAGGGTCAGCCGCCATCGGCCTGCGCTGCCAGGATGCCAATGTGGAATCCGTCTCAAGGCTTCATCGGGAAGGCACGATGGTATTTGTCTGGGGCTGCCCGGACGCCGCCGCCGTGCGGGACGTCATGAAGTTCGATATAGATGGAATTATCTCCGACTTTCCCGGTGCGGTTAAGGAAGGCAATGCAGAAAAAGGCTAACGTCATATACTGCGGCGACTGCCTGGAAGGCCTCAAGAGGATTCCCGAAGATTCCGTTGATCTGATCTATATTGACCCTCCCTTCAATTCCAACCGGGAACACCGGGCGCCGGGAAGCCAGTCAGCAAAACGCAGGTTTAAAGATAAATTCGAGGATATAAACGCCTACCTGGACTATATGAGGCCGAGGCTAAAAGAGATGCACAGGGTGATGAAGCTCACCGGCTGCTTTTATTACCACTGCGACTGGCATGCCTCTCACTATATAAAGGTGCTGCTGGATGCCCCCGATCTATTCGGCTACGATAATTTTCAGAATGAAATCGTATGGTGTTACAAGTCGGGCGGCGCCAGCCCCGGAAAACGCTTCAGCCGCAAGCACGATATCATCCTTTTTTACAGTAAAACGCAGGCCTATTGCTTCAACAGGCTTCAGGAAAAATCGTATAACCGCGATCATAAAGCCTATAAGTTCAAAGGTGTAAAAGAATATTGCGACGAAGAAGGCTGGTACACACTGGTGGGCATGAAAGACTACTGGGAAATGAATATGGTCGGACGCACCAGTCATGAGCGCCTTAATTATCCAACACAGAAACCGCAAGAGCTGCTGGAGCGAATTATCAACGCCGGCAGCAATGAAGGGGATATCGTGCTGGATGCATTCTGCGGCTGTGGGACGACTCTGGCGGCAGCCCAGAAACTAAGCAGGAAGTGGATCGGGATGGATATCTCGCCGGCTGCCTGTGAACTATCTGCGGCGCGGCTTCAAAACAGCTTCGGGCTTAAAGCAGGCCGGGAATTCTCGGTCAAAGGTTTAACCCGTAGCGCAAAGGGGAAATCTGAAGCCGTTTAATGTTATCATAATAGCCCGTTGCCCCAAATTCACTGTTAAGTAAAATGAAAACTTCTATTGTGGACCAGTTGAAGTCGTTTATACTTCCTTTTATTGTCCTGCTGATTATACCGGCGGCCATCCTGTGGTTGACCGGTTTCAGGATCGGTTGGGGGCTGGGACTGCCCTGGGATGCCGTCGTGGTGATGCTGGGGGCCGTCATAATTGGAAACGGGTTTTACTACCTTGCCCTGACCGTACGGCTCTTTATGTATATAGGCAAGGGGACGCTGGCGCCCTGGTCGCCGACCCGCAAACTGGTCATCCTCGGACCGTACCGGCATGTGCGCAACCCCATGATCAGCAGCGTACTGGCCGTCCTGATTGGCGAGTCCATAGCTTTCGGGTCCGTAGGAATCTTTGCCTGGTCCCTGCTCTTTTTCGGAATCAACACCGTCTATTTCATCGCTTCCGAGGAGCCGGGGCTCTACAAGAGGTTTGGTGAAGAATACCTGGAATATAAGAAGAATGTCCCGCGCTGGATACCGAGATTGACACCCTGGTCGGGCACGGACAGTTAAACAGCATTCGCCGGCGGAAAAGTAGCCATAGCCCGCTGGTCCCCCTGGAGGACGTGTGAGGAGACCATCGCGAAAAATTTACAAGTATTGCCTGTTAAGGAGGACTTTCTAACAGTGGCCTTTCAAAAATCCGACCTGATAAATTTCTATTCGCACCTTGCCGGGGCGGTCGCCTCGATGGCCGGCTACGTAGTACTGCTCTGCGTTTCCGCCGGCTCCGTTCCCAAAATAGTCCTTTCCAGCATCTACAGCCTGTGCGCCGTCTTTATTTTCACCTGCAGCTCGATCTATCACGGGCAGAAGGAGGAACATGATGATACCAACCCCTGGCGCAGGCTCGACCACATAGCCATCTTCTTTATGATAGCCGGCACTTACACGCCCATAAGTTATATCTACCTGGATGGTTACTGGCGCTGGGGCATAATTGCAGCGCAGTGGCTGCTGGTGGTCATAGGCCTGATATTCAAGCTGGTTTACATTAAAGGGCCGCGCTGGCTGACTTCCGTTATTTATGTGCTGATGGGCTGGATGGCGCTGATAGCCCTGAACCAGTTGATGTTAACTATGCCCCTCAACTCGATCTACCTGCTGTTTGCCGGCGGCTTCTCTTACACTCTGGGCGCTTTTATCTACGCCATTAAGAAGCCCAATCCTTTCCCCGGCATATTCGGCTTCCACGAAATCTTCCACCTGCTGATCATCTGCGGGGCTGTCCTGCACTATCTTATGGTGTATTTTGCTATCGCCGGAGCTAATATATAGTGGTCATGTAGGAGGATGTAGATGAAAATTGAAATCCTCGGCGCACATAACTCCGAGACTGATAAAGCCAGGCTGCCATGCCTGCTGGTGGACGATGTTATCGCACTGGATGCAGGCGGCTTGACCGCCAGCCTCTCGCTGCAGAGGCAGCACCAGATAACCTCTGTGCTCCTCACGCATCATCATTTCGACCACACGCGTGACCTGGTGACGCTGGGATCAAACGATACGCAACCGCCTTCGACGGTTGACGTTTATGGTTTGCCGGAGACACTGGAGGTCGTTTACAAATACCTGCTCGATGGCAAGATGTACAAGGACTATACGCATTGGCCCAAAGTGGAGGCGCCCAGGCTGCTGCTTAAACCTTTAGAGCCCTACCGACATATCGTGATCGCCGGCTGCGTGATTATACCCGTGCCTGTCAACCATTCCGTGCCATCGGTTGGTTTCCATGTTACCTCCCGCAGCGGACGAACTTTCTTTTATACAGGCGATACCGGGTCGGGATTGTCCGGCTGCTGGGAAAATATCAGTCCGGAGGTGCTGTTTATCGAGATAACGGGCCTGAACAGCATGGGAGACGCCATGCGTGGGCTGGGACACCTTACGCCGGATCTGCTGGTTGAGGAGCTGAAGCAGTTTCAAAAATTAAAGGGATACCTACCGCGTGTAATAGCCGCCCACGTGTCGACCCTCTGGGAAGATAAGCTGCGCGTGGAGCTCACTGAGGCAGGTCAAAAGCTCGGCAAAGAACTGGAAGTGGGATATGAGGGGCTTACCATAGAATTATAGAGATTATTGCATGAGCACTCCCAGCATAGTAAATGGCAGGAGCGCCCTTTTATACAAGCAAATTATTATTTCAGAGTTGTAACGTCGAAGGGTATCATTTTGCCATCCGGCGTATAGTCGTAGAATCCTTTTCCTACTTTGCGTCCCAGCCGCCCGGCATTGACCATTTTTTCGATAACAAGTAATAGTGCAGGATTACCTGCGTCTTCCAGCCCGGCGAAGGTCCTGCCAACGCGCAGGTAGGTATCCAGCCCGGAGTTGTCGGCAATCTCAAAAGGCCCAATGTTCCAGTTAAAACCGTAGCGCATCCCCTTGTCGACATCCTCCACAGTGGTGATACCTTTAATGACCAAATCCAGCGCCTCTTTGAAGGCGACCGAGCTGATCCGGTTCATAACGAACCTGGGGATGTCTTTCTGGACCTTTACCGGGTAATGTTTGAGGGACAAAATAAAGTCGACACTTTTCTGAAAGACCTCATCCGAAGTTTTTTCGCCCTTAATGACCTCGACCAGCATCATGAGGGGAACGGGGCCGAAGAAATGCGTGCCGACGACCCGCTCAGGGTGTTTGGTGACGGCAGCAATTCGGGTTATAGGGATGCATGATGTATTGGTAGACAGAATTGTGGTGGCGGGACAGATTTTATCCAGCTCTTTGAAAATCTGTTTCTTGAGGTTCTCATCCTCGTAGACCGCTTCTATCACCCACTGGCATTGTGAAGCAACGGATAAGTCCTTGACTACACTTATCCTGTCCTGCACAACTTTAGCGCTATCCGTGATCTTACCCTTGGCCGCCAGTTTATCAGTAGACCATTTTATCTGTTGTATCGTTTTGTCTAAAGCTTCAGGACTGGCATCCTGAAGGTATACCCTGTATCCCCACTGCGCCGCCACCTGCGCGATTCCGCCGCCCATGAAGCCCGCGCCGATAACGAGTACGCTGTCCATGAAAATTATCTCCTTAAATGAATTTGTTGTATGCCGAACCGGGGTTTACTAATTGTGCAAAAAAACCGTTAATATTACAAGGGACGTTGGAGCGACCATGCCGGTTTGGTATATAATAGTTGTTGCGCCCGGACAGGATTCCTCTACAGAGTGGCCACCTGATTAATTTTACGGAGGTATTTCTCTTGTCTTCAATTGAATGGAAAGTTGATGAGAATATCGCCGTGCTCACTATGAACGTCGGCGAGAACAGGTTTAACCTGGCATTTTGCAATGAGATGCTGGCCGCCCTTGACGATATCGAGAAGAAAACGAATGTTAATGCGCTGGTGGTCACAGCCACTCATGAGAAAATATGGTCCAACGGCATGGACCTGGACTGGCTTATTCCGGCCGTAGGCAGGAAGGACCCGGATGTCGTGAAGTTCCTGGATTTGCAGGATAGAATGATGAAACGCATGCTGTTTTATCCCATGATAACCGTAGCGGCCATAACCGGACATGCCTTCGCCAGCGGCGCCATCTTCGCCTGTTGCCATGATTTCCGCTTCATGCGCAATGATCGCGGCTTTTTATGCTTTCCCGAGGTCGATATAAATATTCCTTTCCTTCATTATATGGATGCGCTTATTAAGAAGGCACTGCCCAAGCATATGGTGGAGGAGGCTGAATTTTTAGGCAAGCGCTTCACCGCCGGTGAACTGGAAAAATACAATGTCATACGCAAAGCCTGCCCTCTGGACGAGCTCATGAAAGAAGCTACGGCCTTTGCCAAAAGCCTGAATAAAGGCAGGTGGATCATAGGTGAGATGAAAAAAGTAATGTACAAGGATATCGGCTACCTCATGGACCACGTCGAAAGACCTAATCTGGACCCGGCCAATGTGCCGATAAAGTGACTCGATTGTTATTAGAAAACCCTCCGATCAACTCCAGACAGCATACAATCAGGATTGCCGTTATCTTGATATTTGCCCTTGTGCTTTTTTCGCTTCTATTGTGCTCGTGTTCCAATAAATTAGTGGATTCGGTGGTGAGAATTTATACGGACAATGACACTCTGACGGGGGTGATAGTAGATAAGGCCGGCTATCTGGTTACCAGTGCACAAAAGCTGGAAGGCGGCGGCAAGATCGAAGTAGAATTGAAGCCGGGCGGAGCACGTTATCAAGGATTACTTCTTTGTACCGACAATTTACGGGATGTAGCCGTAATAAAAATCAAAGGGAATTACCCGGCTCTGCAGCCGGCCCCGCTGGGCGACTCAGACCTGGTGCTGCTATGGGACGATGTTTCAGTGGTGGCTTATCTCCCATCAGCAAAAGCCCCGGTTACCACTAAGGGCACAATTACAGGGTTTCCTGATCGGGATAGTTACAAAGAATTTCAGGCTAATGCAGCGCTGGATCCCGACTCGGCCGGAGGCGCTGTTACCAACAAGGCCGGGGATATAATAGGGACAGTTGGCTGGAATAACTCCCAGCCCGGACGTGAAGGCTTTGTACTAGCCATCAATGAGATCAAATCGGTCATAAGCGAGGCGCAAGACTGTGAGTTACATCCGCTCTATATCGACACAGCCAGCGTATCAAGTGTATTTAATGATCATGCCGTGATTTCCTGGAAGACCAGCAAAGCCTCAACCGGCCTGTTGGAATACGGTTTAATGCCCGGTGTATATCCTTTTAAAGGCGGTGAAGATACAGCTTTGCTGACAGACCATAGTGCCGTCATCCAGAATTTGCAGGCCAAGACTACTTATCACTACCACCTGAAAGCTGTTGATGTCTGCGGCAACGAAGCCGTTTCATCGGACGGGTCTTTTACCACCGCTGAGACCGGCGTAATGCCGGGTAAACTGGCCATCACTAATATTAACGTTTATGATATCACCAGCTACGATGCCTGGATAAGCTGGATCACCAATAAGCCGGCCAGCAGCTCGGTCAGCTTTACTTCGGATAAGACCAAAGAGAACCAGGTCCAGTCGGACAGCAACATGGTTTTCGAACATAAAATCCATCTGGACGGGCTGGACCCGCAAACGCGTTACTTTTTCAGCGTAAAGTCGGATAACGAATACGGCGAATCGGACCAGAAGGACTCCACTCCGTTCACGACCCTGGCCACTGCGCCGGTTTGCTGCAAAATCAACTGCAGGATACCGGATTTTAACTTCAAAACTCTTAATGATACCGGCTTCTCCAACGGGGATATCGCCGGTAAAAAGGTCATACTTACTTTCGTCAACACCGAGTGCGGAATATGCACACAGCAGGCCCTCATTCTCAATGAATACTACGAGCACGGGACCAGGAAGGATATCACAATGTTCCTGGTTACCGGCAACCCCAAGATATCAGAGGTGATAGACTGGGCCAAGAAGTACGGTCTGACCGTCCCTGTTTATATTGACCCCACCAGCCAGTTGGCCTCCTTATGCCAGCTCAAGACGATACCATCGTGGTTCGTGCTGGATACGGGGTCGGTTATCAGGTTCTATAAAAGCGGCGGGTTCGGCAACGTAAAAGAAGTCGACGAGGTTCTTCAGCGCCTGCCATAGTTATCCAGGGGGAAAACTACTGAATTTCTATCCCGTTCGTACATCTCGGTTATATTCTTGCATTTAATTGTGAGGCTATAGATTTGGCAAAACTTGATTTAAAGTTGGATGGCAAAATTGCGGTTGTCACCCTGGACCAAGACGATAACAGGCTCAATCCCGACCTTTGCCTCTCTTTGCTGGGCATACTGGACAAAATTGAGAAGGAGACCGATGCTCTGACCCTGGTGGTGAAATCGGGACATGCCAGAGTATGGTCCAACGGTTTCGACACTGACTGGATCAACGCCAGGCTGGCGGAAGGCGATAAAGAGACAGTCAGTCAGTTCCTGGCTAAGGACATCGAACTGCGCATAAGGCTGCTGACCTATCCCCTGCTGACTATCGCCGCCATAAACGGGCATGTCTTCGGGGGAGGCGCCGTGCTTAGCTGCTGCTTCGATTTCCGCTTCATGTTGTCCCGGCGGGGATATTTCTGCATACCGGCCGTAGACCGGGGATTTCCTATAGTTCCCGGCACTGCTGTCCTGTTGAAACATGTTATGCCCATGTACATGGTGGAGGATATCATCCTCAGCGGCAGGCGCTTTACGGGGAAAGAGGCGGTGGCCGCTCAAATCATCACGGCAACGTACAATGAAGATGAATTTACGGATAAAGTAATGGCCTTCGCCAATGGCTGCAACAAAGGAAGATGGATCGTGGGTCAGATGAAGAAGGTCTATCACCTCGGCGTCCTGGAGCAGATGGCAACCGACATGGAGCACATCGAACCGGGCACAGTGCGCGTATAATAAGGACGTCTTTAACAACGCTCTCACAGTTTCAGAAGATTCTTCAAATCCCGCTTGGCATCCAAAATTTTGGCCCAGAGGTCGCCGGTTTCGGCCAGCCGCCGTGGGACCGACCGGATATCGAAGCTGACGGGCGATATTTTCCCTAGCTCATCCCAGCGCAAGGGGACCGAGACGGTCGCTCCGGGGGCGGCGCGGGGAGAGTAAACCGAGGCCAGCGTCTTGCCCCGCACGTTCTGATTGTAATCTATAAAAATCTTGCCGGTGCGCTTTTCCACAGCCCATTCAACGGTTACTTCACGCGGATGCTGGCGCAGCACGAAGCGGGCGATGGTCTCAGCCGCAGAGCGGACGGAGCGGTAGTCCAGTTGCCGGTTTATAGGCACGTAGATGTGCAAGCCGGTACGCCCCGATGTTTTAACGAAGGACGAGAGTGAGAGTGAGTCCAGCATCTCTTTGAGCCACAGCGCCACTTTGCATACGCCCTCGAAGGCGGCCGTGTTGAACTCAGGCTCAGCCCCTCCGGCCTCCTTGCCCGAATATATGTAAGGGTCGAGGTCGAAGATGATGAAATCGGGATAGTCGGTGATATCGATATTTTTATCGTCGGCATCGCCGATTCGGCCTTCGGGTGCTGCGCTGACGCGGGAGAACCACGAATGGTATTCGATGGTGCCCAGTTGCCCCAGCCACAGCAGAGTGGCCAGGTTATTGCATTCCAAGTAGTCTTTGACATTTGTTTCATGTTCTGTGGCCAGGGCCACTGTCTCCACAAATTCAGGTTTGGGACTATCCCAGTGCCTCTGGTAAAAGTGCTGGCCCTCTATGCCTGACGGATAGCGGCTGAGCGTGAGAGGGCGGTCTTCCAGGTGGGGCAGGATGAAGGGTGAAACAGTTGTGAGATAGGAGACCAGGTCTCGCTTGGTAAAGGCCAGCCGGCCCTCTATTCCCGGCCAGAGCTCTTTGCCCAGGTTGGTCAAGGCGATTTTGTGTCCCTGCACCGTGATCTCCATGTCTTCCTGCGGCTCGGCAAGCTGCTTCAATATTTTTTCTACCTCGTTGGAAACCTCAGGTGTATTGACAGGCTGGGCATCGCCGGGTGCAGACACGATCACCGTACGATGAACTTCACGCGGCATTTTGTCTTCGCGCAGGCGTAAAAAGACGGGCTGACGCAGGCGGCTGTCCTGTGTCCACTGGGCGAACTTGACCTCGGCCACCAGTTCGGGGTGTATCCAGGTGGCGGTGGTATGCAGCGGTGGTGGAGGGGTGAAGGGGCAATCGGTGGAGACGATGCGCTCCATGCGGGCCAGTAAATCCGACAAATTTTGATCGTCGAAGCCGCTGCCCACATGCCCGGCATATACAAGTCGACCTCCGGCATCATAATATCCGAGTAGCAGTGCGCCGAATGTGTGCGCCCGGTTGCCGTAACCCGGCGTGAAGCCGCCGATCACAAAGTCATCGCTGAGTGTAGCTTTTATTTTTAACCAGCTATGGCTGCGCCGGCCCGGCTCGTAAAGGCTGTCCTTGCGCTTGGCCATGATCCCCTCGAGTCCCTGCCCGATANNACGGTTGTACAATTCCGGTATCCTTTAAAATCCGGCCGAGAAGCTTCTTACGCTGAATTAGAGGGACGCTCCAAAGCCCGTACCCGTCCAGGTAAAGGATGTCGAAAACGTAATATATAATCGGTGCGGACGACTGGCCCGGGTCAGCTTCCTGGTTGGCTTTCAGATAGTCCTGCAAACACTGGAAGCAGGGCCGCCCGTTTTCGTCCAGCGCCGTTATCTCACCGTCCAGTACCAGGTCGGTATATTTTTGGCTATCGAGGTCCTTGACCAGCAAGGGATAGCGGCCGTTGATATCCAGCCCATTGCGTGAGATCAGTTTGGCCTTGCCTCCCCGGATAAGTGCCAGAGAGCGGAAACCGTCCAGCTTGGGCTCGAACAGCCACTCTGGCTCTTCCGGCGGAACGGGGGCCAATCCGGCCAGCATGGGGGCAATCGAGGATGGGAAAGGCTCCCGGCTGGCCCCGGGCAGATTCCCGGGGTCCGGTTCGCCATCCGTCGCTGTGGGCGGCTGGTGCCCGGCTTTGATATCCTCGATGCTCAAGCCCGAACGTACAGACGTATTTTCGCTCAATAGATCGTGGCCGCCGCCGGCAAACTTGTCCTTGTGTTTAATCAGGAGCCAGTTATTGTTGGAACCGGACATCTTGACCAGCGTCCATGACCCCTTCATGCGGTGGCCGCGCAGCGTAATCGATAATTTGCCGTTTTCAAGCCCCTGCCTCATCAATCGGCCGGAGGTTTCAAGATCATCGAAGAATAGCCTGTCGCCATCCTCCGGCGAATAGGTACCCTCATCCCAGACGATCACTTCTCCCGCGCCATACTGGCCCTTGGGGATGACCCCCTCGAACGTTCGATAGTCCAACGGGTGGTCTTCCACCATGATTGCCAGACGTTTTACAGAGGGATCGGCCGACGGCCCGGATGGCACCGACCAGGACTTGAGGGCTCCATCAACTTCCAGGCGGAAATCGTAGTGAAGGCGGCGGGCGGCGTGCTTTTGAACGACAAATTTAAGCGGCCCCTCACCGCCGGGCAAGAGCGGCATCGGCTCGGGGCTACGGGTGAAATCGCGTTTCTCCTCGTATTCCCTCAACATCAATTCAATTATACCGCCGGATTGCAAAAAGGCTCGTTATGTCGGCCTGTAACACCGATGCGGGACGATACTGCATTGACCTGAAGCTGATATATGCTTATGATTTAATTAACACAGGATCGAATTTACTATGGGTCGAATTTTAATTGGCATTTCCTCGTGGGCGGATCCGGCCCTGTCAAAAAACGGCTTTTATCCTGAGGGCATCAAGACCCCGTCTGAGCGTCTGGCCTACTACAGCGCCCATTTTGCGGTGGCCGAGATAGATTCCGCTTTCCATATCATGCCCACCAGGACTAACCTCAACTTGTGGCTTACTCAAACTCCGCCGGGATTCGTTTTCGATATTAAGGTCTTCAGCCTGTTTACCGGGCACCCTACCCCCTTCAGTGCACTGCCTCCATTTGCCCGCAGGGATCTGGAAGACTACGGTCATAAGAACCTCTACCTGAGCCTCATGCCGCCTCCACTGGTTGATGCCCTGTGGCGCTTATTTAACGACCTGGTGAAACCTGTGGCCGATGCCGGTAAGCTGGGGGTATTGCTACTGCAGTTTCCGCCCTGGTTCCATGCTCAGCACAGGAATATGGCCTATATCGCAGAGTGCAAAGAGAAGCTGGCGGGCTATGACCTGGCGGTGGAATTCCGCACCAATGACTGGTTGAATGAAAGGAACAGGGAAACCACGCTTGAACTGCTGCACAGGCTGGATATAGCCCTGGTCTGTGTCGACGGTCCTCAGGGCTTGAAGACCAGCGTAGCGCCGCTGTCCGAGGTCACATCCTCGGTCGGGATTATCCGCTTTCACGGCCGCAACACGCAAAATTGGGAGAAGAGGGGCATCCCTGCCCCCGAACGCTATAAATATTTATATGGGGAAGATGATCTGGAAGAATGGCTGCCGCGCATACGGAAAATGGAGGCGGAAACCGACGAGTTGCATATTATCTTTAAGAACAAATATCAGGACAACCCTGTTAAGAATGCGGAGCAGATGGCCAGACTGCTGGCTTGATGCTTCTCCTCGTTAAACATTGCGGGTAATCCTGCCGGTTTTATTTTGGTCTGCCTGCGGCAGCGGTCTCCTTTCTAGCCGTTTCAATGCTTGTGCGCAGGGCCTCCATGAGGTCTTTGACGGCTGGCCTGGGCTCCCTGGGCGCCTTGATCTCCAGTCCCTTCACCCTGGCATCGATAACCTTTTTCAGGGCTTCGTGATACTGGTCGCGGTAATCCTCCGGTTTAAACTTTTTGGTCATAGCCTCAACCAATGCGGAGGCCATAGCCAGTTCATCTTTGGAAAGCTCCTGCACGGGCGGCTTGAGGTCGTCTTTGGGCAAAATGTCGGTCTGGTAGTGAATGGTATGCAGCATCATTATATTTTCGAAGGGCCGCAGGCAGCAGAGATGCTCCTGTCTTTGAAAGGTCACCTTGGCGATGCCGACGCGCCCGGCCTTTATCAGCGTCTGGCGCAGCAGGCTAAAGGGTTTTACGCCCAGTTCATCCGGCTCCAGGTAGTGACTGCCCTTGAAATAAATGGGATCGATCTCAGCGGCATTCACGAAGCCGGCGATGCTAATGGAGTGCAGCGTCTTGAGAGGCACCTTTTTAAAATCGCTTTCTTCCAGCACCACATACTGGCCGGCAGCATATTCATAGCCCCTTACGGTATCCTGCAGGGGCAGGTATTCATTGTCCACCGGGCAAAACCACATCTGCTTCAAACGGGAAAGGCATTTCTTGTGCAGTATATGAAAACTCGTGGTGTGCGTCTCTGTGGCCACATACATTTTAACGGGTATGGCGACCATGCCGAAGCTGATAACCCCTTTCCAAAAAGCCCTGGCCATCGTTTCAACCTCCTTGTCTGCAAATCCGGGACTAAATAATCAACTGCCCTACAATGCTAGCATAAAAACGACGGTCTGGGGATGGCACATTTTAGATAGCAAAAGGCCGGCACGCAGTATAAAGACGTGCCGGCCTTTGGTTACTAGATCCTGAAGGTGAGCTTTAGGGCGTCCGCTACCTCGATGGTATCGCCGTTTCTCAGCAGTTGCCTGCCCTTGCCCCGTATGGATTCACCGTTGAGGCGGGTACCGTTGGTGCTATTGGTATCTTCGATGTAGTAGTCGCCGTTTTCATATTCCATCATGAGATGTTTGCGGGATATGAGGTCGGCCCTGTCGGGCGACGCCGCCAGGGAACGTAAATCGCTTCGTCCCAGCGACATGGCGCCGCCCCTCACGGATAGCTCGCCACCGCCAGCCGTAACTAGCCGTGCCGCACCCGCCCCAATAGGCGTGGTATGCGGCGTGCCGGTGGCCGGCAGTGTGGCTGCGGGCGCCGTCCCCGCTGTAGACGTAAAGGCCGAAGCTGTGCCGGAATGCTGAAGTGCCGCTGCAGGTTTCCTGGTCAGGAGAGCTATGATAACTGCGGCTGCCACGCCCATGATGGCAATCATCAGGATGATGGGAAGCCACGGGTTAATTGCAGCCGTGGTGACCATTGTGTCGGTTTCAATGGGGCTGGTGCTTGTCTCGACCGGTGGGCTGCTATATGTGGGGTAGGTAGTAACGTAGGGCGCCACTGTAACAGTGGTGCTGGCGGTCACCGAGCCTACGCTGTTGGTGGCAGAGATGGTATAAGTTGTGGTAGCTGCCGGTGTGACGGCGGCCGAGCTGGAGATGGCTACCGAGCCGATGGACGGCGATATGCTGACCGAGTTTGCGTTGCTGACGACCCATGACAGCGTAGCCGCCTGTCCCGGTTGAACATAGTTGGGGTTGGCTGTGAAAGAGCTGATGGTCGGCGCATACTCGGGCAGCGGCTGAATGGTATTGTTCAGGTAGTAGTTATAGTTATAAGGAAATACCGAGTTATTGTATGGGTAGTAATAGTAAGGATACTGGTAGTAGGGATACTGGTAGTACGGATAGGGATATGGATAGGGATTGGGGTTGGGATGCGGACCTGGACCTGGACCTGGACCTGGACCTGGATGATGGTGATGCCCAAGAGGGTCCGAAGGGTCAGGGGGAGGAGGATCTCCAGGCGCGGGCGGAGTGTATGAGTGATGGTGTCCAAGCGTTCCTGAAGTGTCCGCAGGTGAGCCCGAAGGATCGGCCGGCGGCGCCGATGTGGGTGCGGATGTATCCGTAGTCGTTGCTGCACCGGAATCAGTAGTCGAAGGATCCGGTGGAGGGGGTGGGGGAGGAGGAGTCGTTCCGCTCGCGTCGGACACTGGTGGTATGGTTGTCCCTGTATCTGACGACGATGTAGTCGTGGTTGTATCGGCCGGCGGCGTAGTCGTGGTCGTATCGGCCGGTGGTGTAGTCGTGGTCGTATCGGCCGGTGGTGTAGTTCCCGCGTCGTCGTTGAGTTGAACGGCCGCTGTTGCCGGCGCCCATGTATCGGGTACCGCGTAAGCGGGCGTCAGGGGTAACACAAAGACGGCGCATGCCACCAGTGATGCCAGTAAAAGTATGGTCTTTTTATAATTCATAGTAACCTCCTTGGATTGCACTATTTTTTAAAACTAATCTTTAATTTGTCTGCCAGGTCAATGGTATCTTCGTTCTCCAGGGCATGTCTGCCGGTACCTTTGATCTCCATCCCGTTAACACGCGTGCCGTTGGTGCTGCTGCGGTCCTCGATGTAGTACTGGTCATTCTCATACCAGATGTTGATATGCTGCCTGGATATATAAGAGACGCTATCCTGCGGCAGGAATTTATCGAAATCATGCCTGCCGAATGACCTGGAGTTGCCTGCCAGCAATATCTCGCTGCCATCCGGCATCGAAAGCTTGGCCGGAGGGATTTCCACCACCGATGTTACAGCAGGGGCTGTACCGGCCGGCATAGTAGCCCCGGCAGGGCTGGTGCCCGCTGCACGAGTGGTTGAAGCCTGCGAAGTAGCCACTTTGGCAGGTTTTCTGACCAGCAGTGCTGCGATGATGACCGCTGCTACCGCCAGCAAAGCTATGAGACCCCAGAGCAAAATGGGTGGATGCTGGACGTTGACGGTTACCGATGCTGACTGTGACGAACCGTCGATATAAGTGGCTGTCAGGTTATAAGTAGTCGTATTCTCGGGCGATACCCTGGCGCTGCCACTGGAGCCGTAGCTGCCCACGCCTGAAATGTACACCTGCGTTGCGGAGGGGGCATCCCATGACAGGGTGGCATACTGGCTGCTCTGTATGGTGGCCTGGTCGGTTCTGAGTATGGGAGCTACCCTGGGCATAACCGCAATAGTCAGGGAGGACGATATGGGATTGCCCGAGTTGCCTGTAGCCGTAAGAGTGTAGGCGGTCGTGGCCGACGGAGTAACTGTAGTAGTCCCGGATGAGGCCACCGTGCCCACGCCCGGCGAGATAGTCACGCTGTTGGCATTGCTGGTCGTCCAGGTCAGGGTTGCCGTCTGCCCCAACTCCAGAGAAGATAAGCTGGCGTTAAATGAGTTTATTACAGGGGCTGCCACGGGTGTTGGTGTTGGGCCTGGTAGATCGTTCGGATAGTAGCCCCGGGTATAGTTGAAGCTCAGCGTGCGCGTCGACCAGCTGAAACCGGAGATGAACCACATCTTCCAGAAATAGCGGCCGGATGAGTCCCATTGCTGGGCGGCGAAGGGGCCTATCCTCCAGATGCCTGCACCGGGACGGTACCACCGGTAGCACAGCCAGTGCCCGTAAGGGCTGCTGCCCGAGGGGTAATACTCCCATAGATAAAAGTAGCCGGGGCCATTGAAGGATATGATCAGATAAACCTGCTGAGTGCTGTAAAGGTTGGTCAGCAGTTGCCCGTAGCTGTTAACCAGGTAGGCATTTGTAATCGAACTGGGTATGCCCGGTTCAACCTGTGAAGGCATAGGTATCTGCAAAGCCGGCCAATTCTGGCCGTAGGTTTCTACACCGACCGAAGGGTCCAACGAGGTCCCGCTGTCGTAGGGCGGCTGCCAGGTGTCATCGGGGCTCATGGGTGGCGTAGCTTCCGACTGGGCCAGAACCGGGGAAAACATGCTGACCGCTGAAGTACATATCAGTGTTAATATGAGCAGTGGCATCAATATCTTTTTCATAGCGAACAATCAACTCCGTTGAAATAATTTCTTTTTAAATAAATATACTCAGTCCGGGAGGCGATTGCTTGACTGCGGGCTTACAAGTCACTGACAGTTTTCTGACAAAATGAACTAAGGCGGAGTCTCTCCGGGAAAAATCGACGCACAATCTGCAAAGCAGACTTGAAAAACTCGAATCGGCGGCGAGACTGTTATTAGGGCCGGTTATTTCTTTCTCAGCGGGTAAACCGCGCCACTTATTAAGAGAAAGAATATAAGCGCGCCGCTTATATAAAGAATGCGTTTTGGGTCGGAGAAGCTTTCCACCGTGAAGCTGCCGGCAGGAGCGTTGCCGACATATACCGTGTAGGTACCCGGCTCGACGCAGCTCACGGTAAATTTAATGGAGGTTTTGCTGCCGCTAGGCAGGGTAACGCTCTGGTCTGCCACTTCATGGTCGTTGACGTAGAGCTTGATCTGGGCCGAGCCATCGGCCGTGCCTGTGTTAGCCACCTCCGCAATGACCGCAACAGGAGCGTGCGGGGCTACTCTGGTTGCGGATAGCGAGGCGCTTATTATGAATATATTGGCTTTGGCTGCGGACGCATAAGCAGCCGGAGCCCACAACAAAACCATAGGCAACAACGCTGCCAGGAGCAACAATTTAGATGCCGCGGCTTTTTTGATCATTTAAGGCCCCAGACTCAAAGATAACAAATAATGTTGATAATGTCTGGCCCCAATCCGCTATTAATTAAGATACTATATGGTTAAATAATACAGATATGAGCTTTGTTACTAGGCCGCTGCGGATGTAACAGGCATTGTTTAAGGAAGATTAAAGGACGAGAAACTCCAGCTTGATGGCCCCGGCCGGCTCTATGGTATCCCCATCATTAAGATCCACCGGCCCCTTGCCTTTGATGTCGATGCTGTTGAGCAACGTGCCGTTGGCGCTGCCCCCATCTTCGATAGAGAACTGGTCCCCGTCGAGGTTAATAATGAACTGCTTGCGGGAGATGAGCCCCAGATCGTCCAGTTCCAGCGCCCGTGCCAGCTCTCCCCTGCCCATAATTTTGCTGGCGCCTGCAAGCTGTATTTCCATACCGTTGGGCAGGGACAGTTTGGCCCTGGCTGCTGCCCGGGGTACAGCGGCAACGGAGATTTTATCGGGAGTAGAAATAAAGGAGGCTTCTTCGCCGTGAGGTTCAACCGGTTTTGGCTCCCTGACCGGCTTCACACGCCTCCTGCTGTAAATCCTGTACAAGAAGACAACGATGACTATCACCGAGGGGCCGAACAGGAGCACCAGCGGGTTGGTAATAAAATTAGATAGCTGATCCGTTGGGGAGGCCGCTTGCTCGGTTGTGGGGGCGGGTTGAGAGGGTACCTGTATGGCGGTAGCGCCTTTTGCGTAAGTCCAGTAAACCAGGTTATCCCGCGAGCCTCCCGGCTCCTCGGCGGCCCATTGCTCGTTATTGTAAAACCATATCCGATAGATATGCTGTCCCTCCGCCTCGCTATCCATCGGGCTAAAAGGTCCCAGGCTCCACTGGCCGCTCTGCGGCAACTGCCATTTATAGGCGATCCATTTTCCCTGTTTATTATTGGGAGGGTAATATTCGTAGATATAAAGCCAGCCAGCGCCGTTGATATCTATATCCAGGTACCAGTTCTCATTGCCCGTGACCATGCCGTTTCCCGACGGGCTGATGAAATCAGCGATAAATACGGGGGAGCTGTTATCGGTCTGCGATGTAGGCCCCTGGAGTAGGAAGTTGACCGGCGGCTTGATGGCGGGGTATCCCGAGCTGCTATTGGGGAGGTCGGTGATAGTGTAATTCTCGGTGGGGGCGCCCATGGCCGCAACTCCTGCTGTCCAGCAGGCAGCGAGAGCCAGCAGGCCCAGGGCCCATATGACGGCGGACATCAGCTTGGTAATCATTTTTTTGCTGTCGCCTCCGCGGGTTTTACGGGGCAGCCGTTTTCAGGTGAGAGCGCAGAGCGCATTGCACCGGCATCGGCGAACCTGTCGCCGGGGGCGAACATGATGGCCTGCGCCAGGCACCTGGCTGTCCGCTTGGATATACCCACTGATATAAGGTAATCTGCGACCTTCCCAGCCTCGGCGTATGTGCGCGGCCAGTTCGATTTGAACAGTCCTGAGCAGATCTCGTTGGGCTGTCTGAGTGTAAGCAGGTAAATGGCGGTTTGTGCCAGGCCGCACAGGTCACAGCGCTGGTCGGCCTCGCCGCCCAGGAATAGCTCGGGGATATCGAAGCCTTTATTGGCGATCTGCGTGAAGGGGTCACCGCGTTCCTTGTCCTTGTCAGTCTCGTTCATGTTTTTGGCCGTGCCGAAGTCGATCAGCTTAACGGAGCCGTCGCTGACCAGCATGATGTTCTTGGGGTTCACATCCCTGTGAATAATGCCCGCGGCATGGATATAGCCCAGTGCGTCCAGCAGATTGCAGGCCCAATCAAGCACCTTCTTTTCGCCGGGTGAAGACCTGGGAGATGAGGACATCAGGGTCTCCCCGTTCACAAAATCCATGACCACATGGAACTCGCCGTTATAGTAAAAATCCTCGATATGCTTGACTATGACGGGGTGGTTCAGCCTTTTGAGGTAGCCGGCTTCCAGCATGAGCTTATCCAGGTAAACATTATCCATGTTGGTTCCCCGGCGCGGCGTCTTGATAATATAAGTCTTGCGTGTCTTGCGCTCGGTGGCGATCCAGATTGTCGCCATACCCCCCTGTTTAAACGGCTGCAGCCGGGCATCATAGCGTCCATTGACGGGGAAGGTGTTTTTGCCCACGGCGGGCGCCGCTGGCTGGCTGACCTTTACCTTTTTGGAGGCTGGCTTACGGAGCCTGTATTTACGGGCGACCTGGACCAAGGCCACGGTCAGTGGTATGGCTGCACAGATAGCCACTATTATCACGATGATGAGGTTTCTATCGGGTATCATGATGCCGTCCTGATACTGGTTTTGGCGTTTGTCAGGGCTTGCCATGAAGGCAGGTTGACCGGCCTGGCTATAATGACCGATATATTATCGGGACCGCCCGCCAGATTGGCGTCGGCTGTCAATTCAGCGCAGGCCTGGCTGGGTCCGGGGGAATTCAGCACGGCTTCGGTGATCTTCTCCCCGGGGAGCACTCCGCATAGCCCGTCCGAGCAAAGAAGGATATTATCCCCTGCATACAGCTTCAACTGTATCAGGTCGGGGGTGCTGTCTCCCGAGTAGCCGAGGACACGGGTTATTTCGTTGCGGCGCGGGTGGCTTCTGGCTTCCTCCTGGGTGATCTTCCCGGCATCCACAAGCTGCTGGACGACCGAGTGGTCCCTGGTGACCTGCAGGGTCTCGCGTGTGTTGATGATATAGCAGCGTGAGTCACCTATATGGGCCACATACATGTCATGGTCGATTACCAGCGCGGCGGTAAGCGTGGTGCCCATGCCCTGCAGATCCCTGTCCCCTGCGGCCTCTATAACGCTGCTGTTGGCCCTGTCGAAGGCATCCGACATGATGGTGAGGGGTGCAGAGGGCGACCGTTCCAGCAGGCCGGCCAGGCACTCCGCGAAGAAGGTTTTAACGGCAAGGTTGCTGGCGACCTCCCCGGCATTGTGTCCTCCCATGCCGTCGGCCACGGCGAACAACCCGGCCGATGCCGTGCTCAGATGGGTCTTGATTTCAAAGCTGGTAAAAAAAATACTGTCTTCGTTCAGCTTGCGCAGAAGTCCTGTATCCCAGCCGTAGCTTATATCCAATTCTTACTCCAGCGTAGTGATAACATTACGTTAGCTTAAAGGTCAGCATCAACTCCGGCTGCAGCGAAAGCTCGATGCGGTCGCCGTCCTTCAGCGCCTGTCTGCCCTTATTGTGTATATCCACATTATTCAGTTTGGTATGGTTGGTGCTGCCCCTGCCCTCGCGGCCGTAGTCCTGGATGTAGTAGGTGCCGTTATCGCAGGTTATCAGCAAGTGCTGCCTGGAGATGCTCATTAAAATGTCGCGTGGCAGGGTACCGTCGAAATTGCTGCGTTCGATAAAGGTAGGTGTGCCTGAGAGCAGGATCTCCGCTCCACCCGGCATAAGGACCTTGGCTTTGGGCGCGGACAGCAGCGTACCGGCCTGTTCCTGCTTGACTGAACCGTTTATCCCGTTATCGTTTTCAGCCCCGGCAAAATAATTGCCGCATGTATAGCAGAAAAACCTGCCCGCGCTGTTCACGCCCCCGCAGCGGGAGCACACGATGGTATTTTCGGCCGCTTCATCCATAGTTTGCATAAAAGTTTAGTTAATCGGCAAGGGCATTGCTTGACAGCTATCTGACGAATACCTAATATAAATCTGACAAATTCAAATTATGCCGCAACTGCATTCAATATATTATACTGCAACCAGAATGGCTGCTCAGAAGCGCCGGAGGTAAAGATTGGCTTTTATCGTGGTCAAGAAAGGTGATGTGGAGGATATGGGGAGGATATTCACGCTCGATAAAATCGAGACGGTGATCGGCCGCCGCACCCTGCAGAACAAGCCCGATATCGAGCTTAACGACGAGGTGGTTTCCCGGCGGCACCTGGAGATATCGCAGAAAGGCGTCCGGTATTATATAAAGGACCTGGGCAGCACTAACGGAACGCTGCTGGATGACGATAGGATAGTGCCCGGAAATTTGTATGAACTCAAGCATAACAGCAAGATCGGCCTGGGCGTTGCCGGAGACTCGGCGCAGGTTGTGCTCCAGTTCAAAGAGTCCGAGACCACCAATATCATGACCAGGGAATCTGCCGCCGCTAAAAGCAAAGCTGCCGCCGTCGCATGGCTCAGGATCGATGAGAGGAAGAAAGAGGTATGGGTGGATGCCAGACAGAAGAAGATATCTAAAAAGGAGTACGAGCTAATACTCTTCCTGTATAAAAACGCCGGCAATATCTGCTCGCGCGAGGAGATAATCCAGGCTGTCTGGCCGGAAAGCAAAGACCCCTCAGCCATCTCCGACGCCACTATCGACCAACTCATTCACCGCCTGCGCGAGAAGGTGGAGCCCGAACCCGCCAAACCAACCAGGATCGTCAGCAAGAAGGCGTTCGGGTATATGCTGGTTTAGCCGGGATATTTAGAACAGGCGGATATTTAAGTTTTTACGGCGGGCTTCAATCTGTTATCGATTAATTGACGTACCCTGGATGAGGCTTCGTCGAGGTGCTCAATTTCCGATGACCACATCATTATCATGGTCTGAGGGTATTGATCTATGACAGTCAGGATCTCCGTATATTCCGATATCAGCGAGGCAATGACATGCAATAACCTGGTCACTTCCTCTTTGAGAAGAGGGTTATCGCTCCCCTTTTCAAGAGCTGTCAGCGCCATGAATTTATATTCGTCGGAAGCCAGCCTGGCTATGAGATGGTCTGCCCGTTTGGTAATTTTGGACCAGTTCACACGCGTTGGCCCGACCGTGGGAATGATTTTTTGACGTGCTAACTGATTATGTGCTGATACCAGTTCGTTGGTTTCACAGAAAATGGCTTTCAATGGATCCAGCAGCTGTATCTCTTTGCTGGCTGCTTCAAACAAATGCAATTCGATCTCCGGGACCTCCCCCTTCTTAGCCTTAGCTTTAGCCGACAATACCCTTTTCCTCCTGCATGCGATCGTGGGAGAAAATCATGCATTATGCGTTTTTGATAATCTAACCGGTACCAGTGATTTTGTCAAGTGCTTATATGATCGGCCATAGGTTCGGGGAAAAGTTCTGAACCCCGTTACTAACGGTGATGGGTTTTTGGCCTTGCTGAAATCTGTTTCCCTATCTGCTAGAATAAGCTGGTATCAACCGGGGGGAACAGGTGAACAAGACCGCTAAAATAATTGTAGGCACTTTAATTGCTTTAATACTGGGCAGTGTCATAGGTATTGGGTCCGCCGTCGCGGCCTTTGATATTGTGGCAAACCGACTCAGCATCAATAACGGTCCATGGCAGACCAGCCTGGCCGTGGGCAGCCAGCAGGCCGATCCGTATACCAGGACTTCCATTGCCATACACTATCTCCTGGCCCTCAACCAATCGGAAGTTATCTATTACAACGCGTATAAGGACGATAACGGAGACCCACTGCGGAGTGATTGCACATATAGGATCGAGGGCAAAACGCTGGAAACACGATGGTGGAGCATCACGGCTTATGGTACGGACGATTTTCTCATTCCCAATGAATTAAACCGCTATTCCTATAATATGGACAATGTGAAATATGACGCCGACAACAATTTCGTGATTTATCTGTCAAAAACCCCGAAAACGGGGGACTGGTTGCCGCTGGGTGACCAGAAGACCTTTTCTCTCTCATTGCGGCTGTATAATCCCGGCCAGCTGATTCGCGATCACCCGGATATAGTCGAGCTGCCCCACATTATAAAGGAAGGCTGTAAATGAACAGGTGGTTATGGTGGAGCGCACTGGCAACCGTAGCTGTTGCAGTGATTGTCCATTTCCTCACAATATTTGCCATACCCATTTTGATCATGGATACCGCCATGTCCAAATATCCCACAAACGTGTTGATGAAGGGCGGACGGACGACAGCCGAGAACAGGATGGTTGTCAGGCCAAGTCCCGACCTGGTCTATTCGATCCTGCTGTACGACGTGAGCCAACAGCCCATCCGCTTTAAGGCTCAGGTACCCGGCGATACCTACTGGTCGGTAGCGTTTTACGCGGCCAACACGGACAATTTCTTTGTCTTGAACGATCAGCACGTGGAATCGAATCCGTTGGAGATCCTGCTGGTCAAACAGGGCGCTGCTATTCCGGAAAACGAGAGGGCCCAGGTAGTTGTTTCCCCCAGTGACAGGGGCATAATGCTGGTGCGCCACCTGCTTGTCAGCGACGATAAATATGATGGCGTGGTTAAAATCCAGGGGCAGTCTTCAATCCAGATGGGGTATTGAGAATCTAAATCCCGCTCTCGATGCAGTATTCACGCAGCGTATTTAACGAAGCGAAGAATTCCTTCATCATGGTCCCCACCGGGTACATGCCCCGCCTTGAAACTGAAATAAGTCCGTCTCTCTCCTGAATAATGCCCGCCATTTTGAAGAAGATCAGCTCCGCCCACAATTTCGAGTGAATATCTGCGCCGAAGCGTTTCCTGAACGATTCAGCGTTCAGTCCCATGCCGAAGAACTGTGTAAGCATATAGTAGCGGCAGTGCTCCAGTTCAGAAAGCCGGCGCATACGGACGATGGGCAGCTTACCCTGCGCCACCAGGTTATGATAGCCTTCCAATGAGAAGGAGTTGACCAGGAAATCGCCGCCCAGGAAGCCGACCGAGCCGGCCCCCACACCGATATAGTCGTCATAGTCGATGATATACTCGTCGATCATGCGGTCGCCGCGTGAGAAGCACCATGCGGTGGCTGGTTTATAGCCGCTATCGAGCACCTCGTGCAGGATGATGTCGTAGAACCGCTTCTCCCTGGAGGTATCCACCCGCCTGAATTTCCTTTCCAGTGCGTCCATTTTGTGTGGTGAGGGCATGAGAGGGTAGAAAGTTGCCTGGTCGATGCCCATGTCCTTGAATATCTTTACGTCCGACCTGAACTGCTCCAGCGTCTGAGTTGGGAAGTTGAACATCAGGTCGACGTTGACTGTGTCGAACTTGCCCTGCACCAGCTTGAGCTTCTCTATGGAGTCCTCGCCTTTGAAAAGTGTCCTGCCCATGGCTTTCAATAGCGTATTATCGAAGCTCTGCACGCCCACAGAGAGGCGGTTAATGCCGAGCGTTTGAAGCTGCGCTACTGTATCCGGCGTCAGCTCACGGGGCGTGGTTTCAAGGGAGATGCGCCTGACATCGAATTTAGCCCTCAGGTATGCGATAAAATCGCCCAGTTCATCCATCAGGACAGTGGGCGTGCCGCCGCCGAAATAGAAATCGTTGAACTTGAAGCCCAGTGCGCCGTACATGTCGACCTCTTTGCGCAGGTCGATGAAATAGCTGCGGGCCTGTTCCTCCTTGAAGAGATAGCGGTTGAAGCAGCAGAAAGGGCAGAGCGTGCGGCAGAAAGGGATGTGGATATAGAGCGAAACCCGATCGCCGCGGGTCTCCCCTTCGCTGGAGAGTTGGGACAGGTCAACATCCCCCGTAAATCTGAGGAATTTCTTGCCCTCGTTGCGGACGACCGAGCCTACGAACCAGGGTATCATGATGAGAAATTATACAACATCGGCCGCCCTCTCCCTGCCCTCTCCCTGGTTCTATTATATCTCTATTGATAAAGGGGATATATGTAATATCTATGGGGAGGGCAAAATAGGTGTGGCTTAGGGACAAATCAGGTAGAATAGGAACGTGGCAAAATTGCCAAGGAACTTCCCGATCAGAAGGGTGCTGGGCATGCTTATAGCAGCGGGGTTCAGCACATTCTCATTAGTCTCAGTTATCTGGCAACCATTGAATGATTTTGTTGCTCAATATATTCCAAATGCTACTAACATTGTAATAGCCATTTTATCGGGGATTGTGTTTATTATATTTGTGATTTCGGCACTTTGGGATTTATCAAGCAAATTAGATGAATCCGAAAACAAGAAGCCTTTTATATCAGTTGTGCCAGAGTTTGATAACAATGACTACTTGTGTTTAGGAGTTACTAATAATGGCGAAGAGGGCAATTTTGAAACACAGATATCTTTGCTTGTTATAGAAATGGATGACAAGTGGATTTCGGCAACAGAATTTTCCCCATGGGTAGGCATTTGGGAACACTCTGATACAAATGAGATAACGATTAGGAAAGACCGTACGGAAAAGGTTAGATTAGCACATGATAGGGAACTGCAAGGGAAGGGCTTAGAATTACTAGGTTATGATCTTAAGACTAAGACAAAGGAGGTAATGAAGAATTTTACAAGTAACGTCACTAAGGTCAGGCTAGGGGTCATAATCACCTCTAGTCCAAGCCCTAGAAATGGGACTTTCAAAAAAGTTTATGAGATAACCTCTTCTGATGTGGCAGAGATTAAGTTACGTGAATTTAGAAAGAATCCAATTTTACACGGTCGTCCAGCGAAGAGAAAATCAATTCTCTTGCGTTAGGAGATAATAGTGAATTCCACGGTCTCCTCAAACATCCAAATATGATTATTAATCGTCGCTTATTTCTTTGGGAAAGCCAATATCCCCATTACTACAAGATTAACCGCTGGAACAAGCATTACTAGACCAAACCACCAAGGTTCGCCAAGTGCAAGCGAAATCCTGAACCAAGCCCAAAACCATAATAATACTAGCCATAAAATAGTAGCCATGAATTCGTAAGGGAGAAAGATTGAAATGAACACGGTGACAACAGTAAGGATAAATATCCAACGCCAAGATAGGGGTATTTGAGCTATTTGATAAAGAAGATAGAGATTGATAATAGGTATCCAGGCGAACCAAGATTTATATGGTCGTGGCTTTTGAACGTCGTAAATAGACCCACTAAGGCCACCAAATATCTTAAATGTTAATTGTGGGAGTGCGCCATTGAATTCATCTGAGATTCTCTTT
Source organism: Dehalococcoidia bacterium (assembly GCA_003142375.1). Classification (GTDB taxonomy): domain Bacteria; phylum Chloroflexota; class Dehalococcoidia; order GIF9; family UBA5629; genus UBA1162. The sequence goes on from PLME01000004.1 coordinate 84,796, forward strand.
AGGCAAACTGCAAACCACGCGTGAATTACGCTGAAAATGACTAAGTAAATACCTATTCTTTCCAATCTATCCAACCCCAATGTTAATATCACGAACTATTTGATCGACTATTCCAAATATCTTTTCGTGTGGTGCTTGAAAGAATTCTCGGTTTGGATTGAATCTGTACTGTTTAAGAGCTTCGTGTATTAAAGATTCCGCTTTTATGCAATCGGATACTTTCCAGCTTTTATCAATTAGGAACCTAGCTGGTACTCCCGTTCCTTGGCCTAATTGTTCCATACGGTCTTCGGGTTTACCACGTGTCATGCCTACTTTGAAGATATCCTCTTTCAAGGCTGGTGAATGCGAAATGTAGATATAGCCTTCTTTTCCTGAAACTGGTTGTGGAGAAAGCGAAAACAATGGTTCTGGTCGCTTTCTAGAGTAGATTAACCAAGCGACTATTGCACATATGGCTATTAATAAGAATATGAAAATTATTAGGTTCTGTCTGAACCAGTTAAAGAAAGCAATGAATAACGGAATCAAATATATCCACGCTAGATATACGAATGATATCACTATCAACAATACGCATATAGCCTTACCGAAGTTGCCTTGACGCTTGTTGAATATGTATCTCAATGCGGATATAGCGATAAGAATTATAGCGATGGTCGTGAGTATCCAACTTATATTATGTTGGAACCACGGTGAAGTCTGTGGAGAAAATAGAATCCATCCAATTATTGCAATGATGAATGTATAGAACAAGAATGTGCCAAGACCGCGATTCCGTTTTTGCACCTAAGCCTCCCACCCAAGCGATGGTTACATCATTATACCAGTGTAGTCAATCGCAAGACATATCTGGACAAAAAATAAGATGAAAAAAACTAGGCATGGCGAATGTAAAGAATATGTCTATCAATAGGGATATAAGAGAACCCCTATCGGGAGAGGGGATTACATTTATAAGAGGGGCTAAAGCCCCTCTTCAACGCCCCTTGCCCGAACAACTTTGCTGTCGGAGCATGCGTCACACGTCGCTAAATACGAAGAGGGAACCTGTTCCCTCTTCAATGCCTTCCTTTTTATTAGCTCAGCTATTTCTCATTTAGATATTGTTGTGCTTGAGACAATATTTGGTTTAAGTCTGTATCACTTAAAAATGAACCGGTATCAAGGAAACGCTGCAAATCTTCGTCAGTTTGAAATTTTTGTAGGAAAGTTTCAAACTTTGCTTGTTTTAATGCTTTACTGATTACCCAAGCGGAACTTTCCAGGCCATTAATGCCGTAAATACTTTGGTTCTGTTGTTTAGCCTGGATTTTAATCAAGCCCTGTTTAATTAAATCGTTATACTGTGTTTCACTAAGATTAGCCAGAATAGCATCCTGTGCCATTAATATTTCAATATTCTGGAAACTCATAGAGTCGAATCCCCGTTGTTCCGATGTCCAGTCTTTCCCGATTGCTGCAGGGTCCATGGTCTTGTATTTTTCTATAAGCTTTTCTCCGGCATCTTTCCTATTGAATAATTCTCGAATACCATTGAATTGGGTTTTTATTGCTTCAAAACCTTGTTGCGGATAATTATATGCTAGCCATTCTTCATAGAGGGGATAAGTTAAAACGGTTTCTACTAAACCTGCGGTCGACATCGTGTTTAGTATAGTTTCGGGTACCTGACAAGCTTTAAGCATTTCATCGTGAGTTGTAAAGGCTTGCCATTCTGGTGTTCCACCCTTTATTGGATAAACATATACATCAGATTTATTGAAATTTAGTGGCATATCTGTGCAAGATATAAATATTAAGGGCAGAAATAATGAAGCTAGCAAATAATTTAATATCCTTTGCATTGAGGTACTCCCTTACAATATGGCTACGCCGTGATCGCTACTGTCGGTAAGGATTTCGAAGGCGGCCCGATTCGATGTTGTCAGGAGCTCGGATGAGCCCTTCCGGTTACCTTTTCTGTAGGTTATCTGCAGGTTGCAGGAAGCTATCTTGGTATTGAGGCAGTATTTATTGCCCCCTGGCGGATTATAATAGTTCAGTCCCACGAACCGATCACGGTCCGCCCAGATCTGGCCTGAGAGGCCCACCTCATCATTCTCGGAGCCGAAGTGCCAGTCGAAATATATGAAATGGCCGTGCGCAAAGATGGTTTGAGAGATATCGTTGAGAGCGAACTCATCTCCCTTATGCCTCAGGACGATGGGGGTCATGGTGGGAGTCCAGAGAGGGCCGATCTTCAGCCTTGCCGTGGCCACTTCCAGAAAGCTTGATGGACTGTTGTCGAAGCCGGCCACCTGTCCCCAGGCATAAAGGTCGGTATGCTTCGATCCCCAGTTGTGGTTCTGGCTGCCCACCCAGTTCTCAATTTTTATCTCCCTGCCGTCGACCTTGAGCATGCCATTAAATTCGGCCAAGGGCAGTGGCACGCAGCTTTTAGCTTTGGGGAACCTCCAGCTATACATGCTCGGTGATAATAAGAAGAGTGGTTTTCCCTCACCCCGATAAATAATGTCCCAGGATATATTATGGCCGTGAGATGAAGCGCCGCCGCTGAATTTATTATCATTTAAAATTGCATCTTCTATGGTAATGTCCAATGCGGAGGGGCTGAAGGAGCAACGGTCGAAAGGCACTTCCTTTTTTACAGCTACATTCGTTTTAGTCTCGCCGTCGAAATATACGGCCCAGAGCTCGCCAATGGCTTTTTCAGGGCTGCCCTGCGGGCTGAATATGGTGTAACGTATCCAGAAAGCCAGCGGCCTGGAAGGGTGATTAGCACGCAGGAAATAGCTTTCATAATGGCCCTCTTTCTGACCCGGCCTGTAGATCGTGTTATTAGCCCCGGATATCAAGTAGCTTTGACTATTCTTCACCTGCACCACCTCCTCAATACCATTATATAATACCCGAACGTGTAGTCTTCAGATTGTGGGCTATAAAGTGGAATGGCTCTGGCGTGCCAGGACGGCTGCGCCCAGGGCGGCCATCAGCCGGGGATTATCGGGGACAATGGCCTTGATAGCCAGCTTTTCTTCGATGGCCTGCACCAGGCCGATATCCAGTGCTCCGCCGCCGATAATGACGACTTCCTTCTCTAACGTGAAGCCGCGGGCCATGGCGGCGACCTTTTCAGCGATGGAGTGGTGTATGCCGGCCAGAATATCCTCCGGCCGGTCGCCTTGCGAAATGCGCGTGATGACCTCGGTCTCGAGGAAGACGCTGCACGAAGTGGAGAAATTGGATGGCTTAGTCGCTTTTAATGAAAGTGGACCTATCTGGTCCATACTTATTTGTAAAATGCGTGCCAGCACCTGCAGCAGCCGTGCACTGCCCGTGGCGCAGATCTCGGATGCGGTGAAATTGATGATGTTACCCTCTTCGTCGATGGTGATCACCTGGCTGCCCTGGCCACCGATATCGATGATGCTGCGGGCAGCAGGGAACGAAAGGCTGACGCCCCTGGCAGAGCAGATAATTACTCCGTGATAACTATCGGCCCCGGCGTTCCTGCCGCCGATGCCTGTAGCTGCGCTGACTTTAATATCGGAAGCCTGTAGCCCCGCTTTGCCGAGGGCTTCGGCTTTTAAGGCGGCCGTGGTGTTCACGTAGTTGGTGCCGGAGGGTATGACCGCCGATGCTACAATGTCCTTGTTATTGACGATGACGGCCTTGCTGCCGACCGACCCGATATCTATCCCCAGAAAATACTCTGTCACCGGCCGTTCTCCCCGAAATCGATGCGGGCTTCGCTGAGCTTTTTCTCCCGGTGGGCATCGTATTCGCCGCTCTTGATAAGCTGATTGTACTGATCGTGCGCCAGTATGGCCGCGCCCAGGGCGCCCGTGATAAGCGGCTCTTCCGGCACCAGCACGGGCACGCCCAGCACGGTCTCGATAGCCTTGACCATACCGGCGTTCTTGGCCACTCCCCCGGTGAAGACAACGGGAGGCTCGACCTTCAACTGCCGGGCCAGCTTGACCACGCGTGTGGCTATTGCGATATATACCCCGGCCAGTATGTCGGGCAGGGGCTGGCCTTCGGACAAACGGGAAATGATCTCCTGCTGTGCGAAGATGGTGCACAGGCTGTTGATCCTGACCGGCTTGTCGGTCTGGAGAGATATGCGTCCCATCTCGTTGAGGTCCAGCCCGAGTGTTTCAGCGGCCACCTCGAGGAACCTGCCTGTGCCGGCGGCGCATTTATCGTTGGTCAGGAAATCGGTTAGCTTACCGTCTTTGATGCGGAGCACCTTGGCGTCCTGTCCGCCGATATCGATGGCCGTGCGCACGTCCGGGAAGAGGGAGGCCACACCTTTGGCATGGCAGGTGAGCTCGGTGACCTGTTTGTCGGCGAAGGGCACATTGACCCGGCCGTAGCCGGTGGAAATGATATAGGCGACTTTATCCAGCGGTATGCCGGCTTTCTGGAGCACGTCCTCCATGACCTTATTGGCGCGTAAGCGGTGTTCGGCGCCTGTCTGCCCCACCACGTAGGCACGCATGCCGCTCCGGGCGTCAACTATGACGGCCTTGGACATGGTGGAGCCGATATCTATGCCGGCGAAGAAAAGTTCTGAAGTAGGATCATTCATTGGCGGCCCTGTGCTTACCTCAGCCCAGTGTCTCCACGAATGCCTCCACCCTGGTTTTAATGGGAGCCAGCGACCTTTCGCTGTAGTCGTGCTCGATATAGAGGCTGGGTATGCCCAGCCCATCCAGATAGTGCCTCAAGTTGGGCACTTCGTAGCCGTGTGTGTCGCAGTACTTAACGCTCTGCAAAATAGCTCCGTCCACCTTCCAGTCATTCACGGCCTTCTTGATATAGTCGAACCTGCTTTCCAGGTCTTTATCATAATTCTTTTTTAACTCGGAGGGCTCCGACTGGCGGTAGGTGCGGGGGCACTTGAGGTCTACAAGGTAGCGCTGTGCCAGGCTGTGCAGGTCGTAGGGCGGCTTCACATCGGCCCAGAAAGCACGTGTGCCAACGCAGGTATCGTCAACTACCACGCTGGCGCCGGCGCTCTCTATCAACTCATAAAGTGAGGTATTATCGAAAACAGGGCCCCAGACCAGCAGGCGGGCCTTCTTTTTATCCGGTTTGTCTTTGCGCTCCTTGACCTCTTCGATCACATTTTCCAGGAGCTCGTTGCCCTCTTCCACCGGCAGGCTGAAGAGTGCCACCAGCACCTCCAGGTTCTCCATGGAGGTCAGCAGGGGCGGGTCGGGCTTGCGCAGGTCGTAAAGCTGCCTGACGAGTTTGCGCTGCCTGTTATGCAGTTCAACAGCTTTGGCCAGCTTGTCATCGGTCAGCTGCTGCCCGGCAAACTCCTCAAGGTGCCGCTTGAAGGAGTTGATTTGCCCTTCAAAATAATCAACGGCCGGGGCATGGTCGGTATGCGGCACGTCCAGCAGGTGCGAAAAATTGGGCGATTTGACGAAATCGCGCCACTGCAGGATGAGTCCTGCCCCGATATCGCAGGTATGGGCGCCCACAACCCCGTCCAGGAAGTTGAATTTGCCTTTCAGCGCCAGGTCCATGATGCTGCGCAGGAAGGGGCAGACGACCGTGGTGGATACCTGGTCGGCGGCCGTGATGGTCTCGTTCATATCTCCGAAAATGCGGAAGGGGATCATGCCCAGCGCGGTGATCAGTTCGACAGGGGGATAAAGGCATATATAGCCGATGATTTTCTTGCCGGATTTGCGCAGTTCACGCATGCGCAGACCCCTGTCCTGATAAACGCCCTTTGCCAGGGATAGCCCTTTCGTAATTGCTATTACCATATCAATCTCCAGATTTTACTAACAAATTACCAATCCAGGCCCTGTGCTTTGCGGACCTTGCGGTAGTGTTCCATGGTCTGTTCAAAGGCTTCCGCCCTGGCCAGCGTTTCCTGCGGATTGAAAACACGCTTGTCGATAATGTCGCCCTCTACCCACAGGGTGGGCACATTGAGCTTTTTCATCAGGAATTCCTGCATCGACCTCAGACCGGCGCTGGCGGCGCGGCAGGAGATGAGCGGATGCAGGAAGAACCCGTCAATTTTGTAGCCCCTGGCTGCGCGTAGGTAGATCTCCGCCACCGGGTTGGCAATACCATCCTCCAGCGCACAGGAGTGTATGTTGAAAACAAAATTGCGTGAGAGGCGTGCCATTTTCTCCAGCGGGTCGCTGACACGGCTGAGATCGGGCGGCTTGGGGGCATGATATCCGTAGCTTTCGAAAACAAAGTTCCAGCCCTTCTCGGCCAGGCTGTCGAAGAATTTAAGGCTGTGCCAGGGCGGCAGCTCGGCGAATATGATGCGGTATTTTTCCGGGTAGTTGATGCCTGCGACCTTATTGTTTACACGTTCCTGCAGCTCGGCCAGCATATCCTGATAGAGCTTGAGGGCCGTGGCCATATCTCCGGCGAAGAAGAGAGAAGGGGGCATGCTGCTCCAGAAATCGGTGCTGTGCATAGGGCCCGGAACCGATTTGCGCAGCTCGCTGATCTGCCAGGTAGTCTCGTGGATTTTAACGGCCAGGTCGATCAGCTCTTCCAGCCTGGCCCAGTCCATTTTCCTGCCTAACAATTTCTCAAGGAAGGCGATAAAGGCCTGCAATTCCTTGACCAGGAACTTTATCTGATAGCCTTCCAGGTCCGGCTCTGTGCCTTCGGCGGTGCCCATCATGGGCATCTCGAGCACCCACTGCGGTGCATCGAAATACCTTCCCAGCGCCTGGAACCATTTGAAACGTGCGTCGCAGATAATGCCGGAGCCCAGCAGCAGGGTGGGCTTGGCCATGCCCCCCAGCGGCGCCTCGGGAGGTATGCGGCCGTTAAGGTCTTTCATCATGCGGTAGGAGTAGCCGATCGTGCTCCGGCCGTAGCCGCAAAGGTGAGTTGGGTAACCGTCCGAATCCGCGGCATCCAGGAAGGGCTCGGCGCTGCCCGTGGAGGCCAGCAGGGTGGAGTAGTTCTCGGGGTAAACGATGTTGAGCCCCATAGCCTTGAGGGGCAGGTCCCCTTCCCAGTAGTTGAGCATGGCCCATACCGTGGGTTTGCCCTCGTTACTGGCGTTCAGTGTATCTATGTAGTCCTGCTGCACCAGGTTGCGCAGCGGGTACATGCTTTTAAGCCGGTTGATGGCCCTTTTCTGGTCGGTTTTGGCGGGAGCTGCGGTTTCGCTCATGGGACACCCCTTTTGGTTAATTATTGATTGAAGGATAAATCAGTCTTAATGTTAAGCATTATCAGGGTAAAAGTAAAGGTACATTCCCTTACGGAACCATAGTGGACAGCGACATATCGGCCGGTGTCTAAGGGTCTTCGACAGTATAGCGGGCCCATGAGTCACTGCCGTGCCCATCCGGTTTTTCCCTGCGCTCCCGGTCCCAATTGTCCTTGAGATGCTTCACCTCGATAGTTTTAGCGGCGGGTGGAATGCAAAGGTCATTAGAACCGCGCGCGATCAAAACAGCGTAATTTTCGCACACATCCGCATATTGCTCTATTGTATAGAAGTGGTAGAGATGCCACCCTTTGAGGACCCAGGTGTGGCAGATCATTTCGATATTGACTGCCGCCAGCAGCGGGTCGCAGGTCTTGAACTGTCCCTGTCTGCATCCTTGATCTAAGATCTCTTTAAAAAGGCTGACTGTACGGAATTCCGTATGTACCACATCCTCCAATTGGTCCCATTCCAGGTGCTGTGACGTGTTATACCAGAAGAGCACCATTTTATCTCTTGAATCGATAAGGTATAGGTATTTCCTGACGGCCTTCTTCAGCATCTCCTCCGGCGCCGTATCTTCCATCTCCTTACGTACTTCCCTCTCCCATTTACGTATATCCCTTATGTGTACTTTGCAGAAGATGCGGGGGAAATCGTATTTAGAGGTTATGTAGTGATAGAGGGTCCCCACGCTGATGCCGCGCACCCCGGCGATATCCCGGGCTGAAGTTTGCCAGAATCCTTTTTCGAAAAACAGGCTGGCAGCCACCTTGCAGATCTGCTGCAGCTTTTTCCCTGAGGGTTTCTTCTCGCTGTTGGCCATAGGATTGACGCTATTTTACCTTAATTAAAATATTGCTACAAAATAATGCACATGATTTTACGAGACTGTTTACGAACGCCTCAAATTGCCTCTAAGAGAGTCTATAAAGACGTATTAGGATACCGTTGACAATAAATTTAAATTAATGGTAAACTGCTGTTCACAACTACTCGAACGACCATTCGTTCGAGTAGTTATCGGTTAGCTTCGATATTCAATACATAGCGGCAGTTTATTAAGGGATGGTATTATATAAAAGGGTTTCAATACACTCCATAGATGATGAGGCAGGTAAGAGAAGCGATGGTCAAGATGACAGCCGAAGCCAGAGAGGCGGTCAAATCGTTTTTGACAACGAGAGATAATCCGCGGACGATTCGTATAGACCTGCATTCCACCGGATGCTGCGATTCTTCGCTGGGCCTGAGTGTGGATGAGGTTCGAGAGAATGATTTAATCCAGGAGATAGACGGCCTGACACTTGTTATCAATCCCGAAATTTACGAGCTTGTGGGAGAAATCACTATTTCCTACGTGGATGAAAAAGGTAAGAAAGGATTTGTCTTGAATTCCGGTAAGCCGCTGAACGAGTGGGACGGATTCGGGACCTGTGAGATAAAGCAATAACATCGCATATGTAAAGGTGAGCAATTACCTTAGATATGGCATCTTGTATCTAAAAAATATAATAGGAGGGAGGCACAAGTGGAACAATACAAGCTGTTCATCGATGGCAAATTTGTAGACGCAGCCAGTGGCAAGACCTTCGAATCCATTGACCCCGGCACCGAGGCCCCTTTAGCGACCATAGCACAGGCAGGTAAAGCCGATGCGGAGGCGGCTATAGCCGCAGCGCGCAAGGCATTCAACAGCGGCGTGTGGAGCGGGCTTACCCCGGCCGCCCGCATGGCCAAGATTCACGATTTTGCAGACGAGGTAGCCAAGCAGGGCCTGCGCCTGGCAGCAACCGAGTGCATGGACTCGGGCCAGATCATAGGCCTGGCCAAGTTTTCCCCTTTGCTGGGCATCGGGTTTTTGCGCAACATGGCCCTGGCAGCGGCCACAAAATTCCCCTGGGAAGAGGAGATCCCTGTATCCGGTAACGCCTTCGGGCCCGGCCGTGAGTTTATCCGCAGGGAGCCCATCGGCGTGTGCGTCGGCATTATACCCTGGAACTTCCCCATGACCATGGCTTTCTGGAAAATCGCCCCTTCTCTGATCATGGGCAATTGCCTGGTTTTGAAGCCTGCTTCAAATACCTCGTTGAGCGCCCTTATCATCGCCGAATGCGCCAAAGCGGCAGGCATTCCTGACGGCGTGATAAACGTTATCGCCGGCCCGGGCGGCGAGCTGGGCAGTGTCCTTTGTACCCATCCTGACGTGGACAAGGTTGCCTTTACAGGCAGCACCGAAGTCGGGCGTGAGATCATGAGGATGGCCGCGGATACAGTTAAAAAGGTCACGCTGGAACTGGGCGGCAAATCGGCCAATATCATTCTTGACGATGCCGATATGGAGCTGGCCGTGGAGGGCGCCTGCTTCGGCACCTTCTTCCATCAGGGCCAGATATGCGAATCGGGCACCCGTGTGCTGGTACCATCCAAGATATATGATCAATTCGTAGAAAAGATGAAGAAACGTGCGGAAGCCTTGCGCATCGGCTATCAGCTTGATCCTACTTCGCATATGGGTCCGCTGGTCAGCAAACAGCAGCTTGCTACGGTAGAACGCTACGTTAAGATCGGCAAGGACGAAGGCGCCAAACTGGTGACAGGCGGCAAACGCGTTGAGGTAGCGGGAATTAAGGGCGGCTACTATTACGCTCCGACTATCTTTGCCAACGTGAATAACAAGATGCGCATTGCACAGGAGGAGATCTTTGGCCCGGTGGTCTGCGTGATTAAATACGACAGCGATGAAGAGGCGGTAGCGATTGCCAACGATTCGATTTACGGCCTGGGGGGCGGCATATTTTCCTCCAATCAGGCCAGGGCCGAACGTGTGGCCCGCGGCGTACGCACCGGCACGATGTGGATAAACAACTATCATATCTTTTCCGATTATTGCCCCTTCGGCGGCTATAAACAGTCAGGCGTGGGACGCGAGCTCGGCCTTGCGGGACTTCATGAATACACTGTGATCAAGCGTGTACACGTCAATACTATGGCTGATGCCAAGACCAACATGACCTTCCAGCTTATGTCTGACTATAAGAAAGTTGACGGTTTTGCCTATAATTGCCCGACGACGGTGGTCGCGGGACACGGCGCTCTCAGCTCAATCTATAAGGCGATAGTAGACCTGGGCTGCAAGCGAGCTTTGATACTCACCGATCCGGGTGTCAACAAGGCCGGACTGGCACAAAAGGTAAAGAATGCCCTGGCAGATTTCTGCGTGGGTATCTACGACAAAATCCCACCCGACCCCGACCTGGAAGCGGTGGATGCAGCGACAGCAGTAGCGCGTGAGTTGAAAGCGGACTGCATTGTAAGTGTAGGCGGCGGCAGCGTTATCGACACCGCAAAAGGTGTCTGCGTAACCCTGAAGAACGGCGGCAACGCCAACGATTACCTGAACTTCCTAGTGCTGACGGAGCCTCAGACCCCGCACATAGCCATCCCGACAACCTCGGGGACGGGCAGTGAGGTGACCAACGTGTCGGTACTGACCAGCCATAAAGCCGGGCGCAAACTTTTCATAGTCGATGCCAGGATCATGCCAAATGTGGCCATCCTGGACCCGATCTTTTCCCTGTCCCTGCCCAAAGATATGACCGTTAGCACGGCCATGGATGCCATGACGCACGCCATCGAAGCTATGACCAGCACCATGTCGAATAAGATCTGCGACGGCATGGCCCTGCAGGCCATCCGCCTGATCAATGAGAACCTTCCACTGGTGGCAGCGGATGGCAAAAATGAGAAGGCCAGGCTGAACATGCAGCTTGCCGCCACCATGGCAGGATGGGCCTTCACCATCGCACAGGTGGGCCTGGCGCATGGTATGGCCCATACCGTTGGTGCGCTGCACCATGTTCCGCACGGAGCGGCCTGCGGCATAATCCTTCCCAAGGTGATGCGCTATAACGTGGAGACCTCGGCGGACAAGCTGGCGCAAGTAGCACACGCGCTCAACGTCAACACCTCTAATATGTCTGATCGTGATGCTGCCCTGGCGGCGGCGGATGCAATTGAAGCCCTGATGGTCAAGGTCGGACACCCGATGAGACTGCGCGATATGGGCGTGCCTGAGGAAAGCATCCCTGTCTGCGCTTTCCACGCCATCGCAGATACGGCTGTCATCTTCAATGGGCGGCCTGTAAACGATCCCAACGACATTATCAAGCTTTACACAGAGGCTTACTAGCTCTGTAAATTCCGGACAGCCGGAATAAGCTGAATAAGCTGAATAAGCAGGACCGGGGCCGGTTATAAAATGAAAGTTTTAATAATCGGCCCCGGCTCGATTTTGCGGCAATTACAGAAGCCGCATGACTGAAAACATAATATAATATGTAACAGCAGGCTATTTAATTGAGTAGATAGATATGGCCAGGATAAATATTAACTTTACCGGCTCATGGAGGCTTTTTGTCGGTGTGGGCGCTGTGGCCGCGGATGTGAACAGCATCGGGGAAGCCAGGGAATATATCGAGACCAATTACGGCCCCGCCTACCGGGATAAATTGCTTTCAATGGGAGTAAAAAGGCAGTTATCTATCTGGCAGAGCAGCAATGTTCTGCTGAACGGCAAGAGCGTAAAGCAGATGGCCGAAGACTCCAAATTAAAAGATGGTGACAAACTGGACCTGCTGCTGGCAGTGGCCGGCGGTTAACGGCCATATTTAATTTTCCCGTTCGCTTAGATGGATGTGTAAACCGCTAATCCAGCCACTCGGTGGGTACTTGCATGGTGCAGTTGGTCAGTTCGGTAGCTGCCTTGGTATAGCGCATGATTTTGGTCATGTCGCCCGAGAGCTTTGATTGCCTGGTGATCAATGCTGCAGTGGCGCCCAGCTTCTTGGTGGCTATTTGTTTCCAGACAGAATAGGCAGCCGAAAGGACGAAGGCGGGTTTGTATTTAGTGACATCTGTGACAATTTCGCAGGCACGGCACTTGCCGTGCCAGAGATCTACATACATATAAGCTTTCTCGGTAACCGGGCCTCCCGCCTCGGTAACGAAGTAAAAATCACCCTCCCAAGTCTTGGCAGAATCCTCATAAGCTTTGCTGTTATTGAGCGCATCTTTAAACAGGGCACACCACTCTTGAGTCAAATATTTTGCCATAATGCCCACCCCCTAGTTGAAATTTAACGTAGTATAGGCCTAAACGGTCAATCTTCCAAGCTCTATCTTTCAACCTGGTTAAGTTCCGCTGGGACGCAATGATTCTAAAAAGGTTTTCTTGAAAATGGTCTCCATAGAGTGTCTTTTATCGAGTGATAGTTAATATTGACAAAGAATGTGGGATGATGATAAATTACGCCAGCATAAATCGAACGAGCGACCAATCGACTGTTTTGGTTCTCCACTATTTTAGGCTGCTATAATCTATTATAATCAGGGCAACAATAATCAAATAAAAAGGAGTTATTAGCATGGCACAGTATGCAACTCAGGAATGGTGTGACCTTTACATGGAGGCGCTGAATAAGAATACGGCCTGGTCGGAAGCCGCCAAGACATGGGAAGGCGATTTCTATTTTATTTTTGAGGTTGGAGGCCCGATCAAAGAGCCGCGTTATATGTATATAGATCTCTGGCACGGTGTCTGCCGTGGCTGCGAAATGGTTACCGACACCAGTGAACACAAGCCTGAATTCATCATTTCAGCGCCTTATCAAATTTGGAAAAGGATTTGTACCAAGCAACTCGATTCCACCCAGGCCATTATTACCAAACAGTCCAAGCTTACCGGCAATATGGCCAAGATCATGCGCTACACCAAGGCGGCCAATGAGTTGACCAATACCACTCAGCAGCTGCCGACTGAATGGGAAGACTAGTTGTTCAGCGATAATTAAATATAAAAAATAGGGAGGTCAGCAATGTGGGCTTTTTCATCCCCAATGATTTCGTACGGCGATAATGCGCTGGAGTACATACTTCAAATCAGAGGTAACAAGGCTTTCGTTGTCGCAGATAAGAACATTGTAAAGCTGGGGCTTTTAAAGCTGGTGACAGACCAGCTCGATGCCGCAGGTAAGAAATGGGAAGTATTCGACGATGTCGAGCCCGAACCGTCTCTCATAACGATTAAAAAGGGCGGCGCCGCAGTGGCTAAATTCCAGCCCGATTGGGTGATCGGCGTGGGCGGCGGCTCGGTCATGGATGCGGCCAAGGCCATTATCCTGTTGCTGGCCAGGCCGGACCTGGAGCCCGACGCTCTTTCACCGGCGGAGACGTTCAATTTCAGGGACAAGGCCAGGCTTATGGCCATCCCTACTACCAGCGGCACCGGATCCGAAGCGACCTGGGCTATTGTACTCACCGATACGGTGCTCGGCCGCAAACTCGGCCTGGGTACACCCGAATGCATGCCTGATGTAGCCATACTCGATCCCGTTATGGTGATGGGCATGCCCCCGATGATTACGGCCGATACCGGCATGGACGTCCTGTGCCACGCCATCGAAGGATACACATCCGCCTGGGGCACCACCATTACCGACGGGCCGGGACTGATTGCGACGCGACGGGTTTTCCAGTACCTGGTCAAAGCCTATAAGGATGGCTCCGACCTGGAAGCACGCAGGGAAATGATGTACGCGGCTACACTGGGCGGCATGTCTTTCGGCAATTCGATGGCCGGCCTGGGGCACAGCCTGGGGCATGCGCTTGGGGCCCTTTTCCATGTCCCCCACGGGCGAGCAGTTGGGCTCTTCCTGCCGTATACGATGGAATACCTTGTGAACGGCTCGGAAGAGACCACTAAAAAATATGCCGAAATGGCCCGCTTTTGCCTTGGGGCCAGTGGCAATGACAAGGCATGTGCTAAGGCCCTGATTGCCGCCGTACGGAAACTGGCCAAAACCCTGGCACAGCCGCTCTCTGTAAAAGACTGCGGCATCGATAAAGCTAAATATGACAAAGCAATACCTGATCTGGTTGACCGTGCTTTGAATGAAACCATGACCATCACGGTCACGCGAATTCCGGAGAGCGAGGACCTGAGCAAAATGTACGCCTATGTTTACGAGGGCAAACCAATCGATTTCTAATGAAATTAGAGAGGGAAGACTATGAACGGATACTGGGGAAAGATACTGGTTGCAGACCTCACAAAGGGCGTTTTATCCGAAGAGCCGCTCAATGAAAAATATGCCCGCGATTTCCTGGGAAGTACGGGCCTGGCGGCGCGCTATCTCTTCGACATGGTAAATGCAAAGACCGACCCATTGGGGCCCGATAACCCTCTGATTCTGATGCCCGGGCTTTTCAACGGTACCAGTGGGCCCAGCGTAAGCCGCTGGGGCGGCGCAACTGTTTCGCCGTATACCGGACATTATGGCGATGCCAATGCAGGCGCCTGGTTCGGAGCTGAATTCAAGAATGCCGGTTACGATGGCATTATACTCAAAGGTCAATCCCCGAAACCCGTTTACATTTTCATCCGGGACGGCGTGGCTGAGATCAAGGATGCCGCTCACCTGTGGGGCAAAGATACTTACAAGACGCAGGAGGCAATCAAGAGCGAATATGACGATAGCCGCGTGCAGGTAGCCTGTATCGGACCTGCTTCCGAGAATCTCGTGCCCTTTGGCAATATCATGTCGGAGTGGGGGCATTGCCTGGGGCGAGCCGGGCTGGGCTGCGTGATGGGCTCTAAAAAAGTCAAGGCCATAGCCGTACGAGGCAAGTTGAAGATCCCTATGCAGGACCCCGAAAAATTCCGCGAAGCAGCGAAAAAGGCCATGGATGAAGTTAAAGAAGGTTTTCTTAGCCTCATAATGCATGAGACCGGGACGGCCGGGTGGGTCGATTCCGCTATTAGCTACGGAGATGGGCCGACCCGCTATTACACCGCGCCCACCATGCCGGAGGCGACGGATTTAAGCGGCGTCACGCAACTGGAGAAGTACCAGACGGGCAATACCGCATGCTACGGTTGTCCCATACGCTGCCGCAAAGTACTGCAAATAAAAGAGGGCAAGTATTTATACGATAAAGTTGAAGGCCCCGAATATGAAACGGTAATGGCCTGGGGTCCCATGCAGGGGCTGGTCCTCGACATGTCTACTTCGGTATATTTCAATGAGCTATGCAATTCGTATGGTTATGATTCCATCAGCAGCGGCGCCAGTGTCGGCTATGCCTATTACCTTTATGAACTGGGGGTTATAACTGAAAAAGATACAGGCGGGCTGAAGCTCAATTGGGGTAACATCGACGCTGCCATTGAGTTGGCGCATCTCATAGGCAAGAATGAGGGCTTCGGCAAGATACTGGCCGGCGGGACCAGGCGCATGGCCCAAAAATACGGCCGTCCCATCGGGGAAGCAGTTCAGTGCAAGGGCCTTGAGTTTCCCATGCATGAACCCAGGGCTTACCATTCGATGGCGCTGGTTTACGCCACAGCCCCGCGCGGCGCCGATCATAATAAGAGCGATGCCTACCAGGTAGACGGCGGTACTGGCCATTTTGACCTCGGCCTTAATGCCGGGGACCGCTGGGATAACGACAAGGCTGCCATGGTGGAAAAAAGCCAGAATTTCAGGGCGCTGACCGATTCGCTGGGCATCTGTCATTTCTGCATGCTGCCCTTCGTCAGCATGGTTGACATGGTAAATGCTGCTACCGGCTGGAATACCGACGTCGACCAGCTACTCAAGACAGGCGAGCGCGTCTTCCAGTTGCAGCGGGCGCTTTCCTGCAAGCTGGGCATTTCGGCCAGGGATGATGTAATGCCTGAGCTTGCTCTCAGACCCATCCCGGACGGTGGGCAGGAAGGCCACGTGCCCGACATGGAGAAGATGTTGCCCGAATATTACGGCATACGTGAGTGGAATAAAGTCACGGGGAAGCCTTCAAAAAGCCGGCTGGAAAGCCTGGGAATGGCCGAAATAGCCGCCTCGATCGGCGCACAGTAGACACTATAACTAACTATAGAGCCGTGAAAGGCCTTGGGAGGCTGATACAGCAAGCTGGTTGGAACCTGAGGGTTTCTTTAGAGAAGGCTACGATTTGTCTGTGCCGCGTGCCAGAGCCACTGCCATATCCTGGCACAGATCGGAATACACTTCCAGTGTGTAATGGTCTTTCAAAAACGGTCCCTTAAGAATCCATTCGTGACACAGCAGCTCTATGCTGTAAGCGGTAACTCGTAAATCCCTGAATTTAAAGGATCCGTCTTTTTTACCTTTTTCCAGGATTTCTTCAAAATATCCTATAGCACGAAATTCCGCATGTGTAATCGCCCTCAATTGGTCCTGGCTTAAATATCTAACCGTATCGTACCAGAACATAATTAGCTTATTCCGGCGGTTGATCCAGGACAAATATTCGCTTACGGCCTTTCTCAGGGTATTCTCGAGGGTGTTGACGAGCATCTCCTTGTGTATTTCCTTTTCAATTATGTCGAGATCGCTGTTATGGATTTCGCAAAACATCTGAGGGAAATCATTTTTCGACTTGATGTAGTAATAGAGCGTTCCGACGCTGATGCCGCAGGCTTCGGCCAGCTCCTTGGTCGTCGTCTGCATGAATCCCTTTTTGAAGAAAAGGCTGGCTGCTACCTCGGCAATGTGCCGCCTCTTGGCAACAGCGCTTCTTTTCCTTCTGTTTTGCCTGGAGTTGTTTTTGGGAGTGCTATTTACCTTTGCCATTGAGCAATCTCTGAATTATCCACAAATCGCCAGCATTATATAGGAAACGTCCCACCGGCTCAATAGTTCAACGTGTTTTTAAACAATTTTAGAGGTCATTATTGCTTCGTACGGCTTGACAATAATTTCCCGTTAATGTTAAAGTACGCCTCGCGTAATTAAACCGAGCAATCAGTCGACTTTCCAACTAGATAGTTCTAATATAATTTTTTAGGAGGTTCAAGGTATATGCGGAAATGGCATGGGATTACAGCAGTTCTGGTCGTTATCGCGACTGTGCTGGGCATAGTTGCCTCTGCATGTGCGGGAGGGGGAGAAAAAGCAGCTCCTCCGGTGGCCACCGGGCCGATCATCTATAAGATGGGATGCCCAACGCCGCTAAGCGGCCCTGCGGCACCCTGGGGTCAGGCGGGGCACGATTTTTATCAAAAATGGATCCAGTTGTTTAATCAAGCCGGTGGTTTCAAAGTAGGGGACACAACCTATAACGTTACATTTACTGAAGTAGACGATGAAAACACCCCCGAAGGCGGCGCGGCGGCAGCCAAACAGCTTATCTACGGCGACGGCTGCCAGGCGATAGTTGCTTATTGGAGCTGGGGCATGCCGGCGGTACAGGCGGTAACTACACCCGCCAAAATCCCCCTGCTAACCAGGACGGGCAACGAGGCGGTACCTATGTCGGAAGGCGGTATATATGATCCGGCAAAGTATCCGTACACTGTTTTTGCCAATCCTTCTCACGAACAGATTATCTCCGACTTTAAGGCCATCGCAAAAGCGTATCCGGGCAGAATGATCGGCATTGCCGATTCCACACTGGGCAAAGGCCCGGGCTGGGACGTCGTTGACAGGACTCTGGATGCGGCCGGCATCAAGTATCACCATGAGTGGTATACCCCTGCAGCTACCGACTATACTCCTTACATTACCAAGTTTAAGGAAGCCGGCTGCGGTGTTATCTACACGGCTGGCGACATCGGCGCATCCTTTAATATTGCCAAGCAGCGCTGGGACATGGGCTACAAAGATATCGTATGCGGCGTCGCCGGACCCTGTGTCGACCCGTCCGTATACAACGCTGTCGTGGGTTACGATGCTTCACAGGGCTTCATCGATCAGTATTTTGGAATCTGGGACTACAAAGATACCAAGATAGATCCCGCGATCATGGCCATGGCCAAGCAGGTAAATGATGACGTGGCCAAGGATACTGGTGCTCCGGTTGTCTATACAGGCTGGATCGGCTGGATGCCCTCGCACATGTTGATTCTCACGCAGGCGATGACAAAAGCCGGGAGCACTGATCCCGATGCCATCATGAAAGCCATCCAGGGCGGAACTTTCAGTACGTCCACGGGCACCTATACGATGTCAGGCGCCAAGACCTATGGCTCCCCGATAGTTTTCGGCACCCCGGGCGCTCTCTCGCAGATTAAGGGCGATAAAGAAGTCTATCTCTCCGAGTCACCCTGGACTCCTCTGCCCTAGTAGCACTTAAGAATTATAAGGAGAAATGGTATGCCCCCTGCTGGAATATGGATCGATGGACTGGTCCAGAGTAGTACATATATAACCATGGCGTTCGGCATGGTGCTGGTATTCAGCATCCTGGGAATATTGAACTGGACGCATGGGCAGTATTACATGTTGGGAGCAGTCATCGTTTACTACGGAGTAACAGCAGCGGGCGTACCTTTCCCCATCAGCATGCTGGTCACCGGTTTGATCATCGCAGGACTGGGCATGCTGGTCAAAAAGGTTATCATCGATCGCGTGTCGGGCGATTTATATGTAGGAGCGGTCACCCTGGCGCTGATCTTCTTTTTCGAGGGCCTGGCCAGCATGCTCTTCGGCATGCAGGATAAAGGCCTTGCCAATGTGATGCCCGGCTCTATGGACTTTGGCTCTTTCAGCGTTAGCTACCAGAAAATTGCCGTAGTGGGTTTCACGCTGGTCGTTATGATAGCCATGTATATCGTGCTGAACCGCACCAAAGTAGGTTTATCCATCAGGGCTGCGGCACAGGAACCCCGGGCGGCGAGTTTATACGGGGTTCGTGTGGACCGCGTTTCATTGATCGTTATGGGCATCGGGTGTGCGCTGGCCGCATGGGCAGGCTGCATCATGGGACCCGTATATAGCATTAATCCCTTCATCGGGCGTATTCCCATGATATTTTCACTGCTGGCCATCGTCATAGGTGGTTTGGGTAGTTTGAGCGGTGCAATTATCGGCGGACTGATCCTGGGTTTCCTCAACAGCGTCATGGCCTATTACATTTCATACTATTCGGAGGTTGTACTGTTTGCGCTGGTAATTATCCTACTGCTGGTCCGGCCGCAAGGACTATTCGGAGCTGCCTTGAAATGAATGTATGGTTAAATAGATTCAGGACATTCGATTGGAGAAATACCTGGCCCAAAGTTGTGGCCGCTGTTCCCGTCATCATTTTCCTCCTCATCCCCGTTTTTACCCAAGGTGAAATCGTCCTCAATATGCTGATCTTAAGCGGCATCTGGGCGGTTGCGGCCATGGGCTTTACCCTGATATTGAGGACCGGGCAGTTCAGCCTTGGCCAGGCAGCGTTTATGGCCATAGGAGGATATACCTCTGCCATAATATCGGTTGTGTTGGGATGGCCGTGGTGGTTTGCATTTTTACTCTCAGGCATCGTTTCGGGTATAGTAGCCATGTTGATCGGCTCTGTGGTTCTGCGCGTGGGAGGGATTTATTTTTCAATCATCACCCTGTCGCTCACGGAGGTCATCAGGATTATTGCTCAACAGTGGGAACCGGTTACTCATGGTTCAAGGGGTTTGATAACTACACCTCCGCCAAATATCGATCTTGGCCCGTTGCACATCAATTTCATGGCCAACTCTGTTCCATTTTATTATTTGACCCTCATACTTGTGGCAGTAACCGGCCTGGTTTTCTGGCAGATAGGCAAAACACGCATGGGCGGCACGTTCTATGCCATGCTCGCTAATCAAACGCTTGCCGAGCATGAAGGTATCCACCTGATGAAATACCGGGTGATCGCTTTTACCCTGGCCGGTGTATTCGCCGGGTTCGCCGGCGCTATTTATGCCAATTATCTGACGGTAATATCACCACTTATATTCGGCCTATGGCAATCAATACAGATCATGATGATGAGCATCGTGGGCGGCATGAGCTCACTGGTTGCCGGCCCCATAATTGGTTCCACTCTGCTTTATGTGCTGGGTATACAACTGGCACGGCTGCCGATTTACGGTATTGCGCAGTTGCTTTACGGAGCAGTAGTCGTACTCGTGCTGATATTCCTGCCCAAGGGTACCGGGCTTATCGACCTCTGGCCCAGGATATGGCGCAAGATATACAGAGAGGTAGAGGAATATGAGATACCCGGTGAAACCCGGCAAGAAGATTAATAAATCAGGGAATTGAAAACGATGGCCTTTTTAGAATTGGATGATCTCACCAAACTTTTCGGTAAGCTGGCGGCCGTTGAGGACGTCAGTTTTAAAGTGGAGCAGGGTGAAGTCCTGGGCATAGTCGGGCCCAACGGCTCGGGCAAGACTACCCTCATCAATTTGATTTCAGGCTATTACAAACCGACGCGAGGGACGATTTCCTTTATGGGCAAAAAGATCTCCGGGTTGAGGCCTGATGAGATAGCCAAATTAGGGGTGGTCAGGACTTTCCAATCCAACGTGCTTTACGAAAAAACGACTTTGGTTCAGAGCATGTTGATGAGTTCCCGTTTACAGTATAAGACCAGCGACATCGAGTCATTTATGGAAACAAAAAAATATAAAGATGAACACGAAGGCGTGGTGGGAAATGCTCTCCAGACATTGCAGTTGCTCGACCTGTTTAACGAGACTTTCAGGCCGGCATCGGTGCTATCGCACGGGTACCAGAGGATGCTGGGTATCGCCCTGGCGCTGGCAGCCAATCCCAAGGTGCTTCTTCTGGATGAACCAACCACAGGCATGAACTATGAGGAGGCCCAGTTCGTGGTCGAAAATATCAAAAGGATCAACGAGCAGGGCATTACGGTATTACTGATCGAGCATAATATGAAGGTGCTGCTCAATGTAGCAACCAGGGTGGTCGTCCTCAGTTTTGGCAATAAGATTGCCGATGGGAATCCTCACGAAATGATGAATAAGCCGGAGGTCATCGAGGCCTACCTGGGAACGGAGACAGTATAAATCATGCTGGAACTGAAAAGCATTCTGGTCAAATACGGAAAAACTGTAGCTGTCAGGAAGTTATCATTATCTGTGAACGAGGGGGGTTTTATTACGATCCTGGGCGCCAACGGGGCGGGCAAGTCCTCGACCCTTAATGCCATCAGCGGCGTTGTCAAAATCAGGGGGGGCGAGATAGATTACAAGGGAGAAAAAATAAATGGACTGAAGCCGGGAGAAATAGCGGCCAAAGGTATAATACAAATACCCGAGGGCAGAAGGCTTTTCCCGCTCATGACGGTTGAGGAAAACCTGAAGATGGGGGCGTACCTGCAAAAGGACAAAAAGAGGATAAACGAGGCCTTGGAGAAGGTATTTGTCCTCTTCCCGGTGCTAAAAGAAAAAATGCACGCCAAAGGACGTGAATTGAGCGGCGGCCAGCAGCAGATGGCTGCCATCGCCCGCGGAATTATGGCATTGCCGGAAGTCCTCATGTTCGATGAGCCGTCCCTGGGACTAAGCCCTTTGCTGCGACAGCAGCTTGCTGAAAAAATTAAAGAGATAAACCACGACGGCGTCACCGTTATCCTGGTTGAACAGAACGCACGTCTGGGATTGATGCTGGCCAATTACGGTTACGTCCTGGAAAACGGCGATCTGACGCTACAGGGAAAAACATCCGACCTCATGCTCGACGATAATGTTAAGAAAGCCTACCTAGGGGTATAAATTCTAATACCCGTCAAGCTGGATCGAAGAGATACGTTCAGCATTTGCAGAGTAGATGCACTCCCTCCATTTTACGTGCCGTCCTATCCTTTGTTTCCTGCCCATAGTTAACCCGCATCATGCCATTCCTATTTAGAGAGAGCTCAAAAATTGATCTATAGACGCGACTGCGAGGCGTCCGTGAGCGTGAACGCCTCGCAGTATGGGAGGACTTGAAACAAAGACCGCTTAAATCATTCAGAAAAGCGATCCCGCATCCTGCTACCAATGAAATCTCGACTGATTAGTCGGTCTAAACTTCATTAAATCGAGTTTAGCATCAAATTTTATCAGTGTCAAGGAACCGGTCGCAGATACAGGATTATGGTTTTTCAAGCTCTAGGCGGGAGATAGAAAGTCTGTAAGAAATGGGTCAATTCATTGGCTTTGCAGGATGGATGTTAGTAAATGACTTGCCGGCATATGCGGACGATCGTCCGCATATGCCGGCAAGCTGAACGTTTATTTTATTTCGATTTTTCTTCTTCCTGAAGGGCCCTGCGCAATACTTTGCCGACCATGGTCTTGGGCAGGTCCTTGCGGAACTCGTAGAACCTGGGCACCTTATAGCCGGTCAACTTCTCCCTGCAGAACTTCTGCAACTCATCAGCCGTTACCTCGCAGCCTTCCTTGACGACTATCCAGGCCTTAACCGCCTCACCCTGGCGCGGGTCGGGGATGCCGGCCACGCAGGCTTCAACAACCATAGGATGCATCATAATGACATCCTCCACGTCACGCGGCCATACCTGGAAACCTCCACACTTGATGAGGTCCTTCTTCCTTGACGTGATGAACATGTAGCCATCCTCATCCAGATGGGCTATATCGCCGGTATAGAGCCATCCGTCGCGCATGGCCTCGGCAGTTTCCTGCGGATTCTTCCAGAACCCCTGCATCAGTTGGGGGGCTTTTATACACAACTCGCCGTCTTCACCGATGGGAAGCTCCTTGGTGCCGGTCTCGAGGTCCATGATTTTATAAATATTATCCGAGAAGGGGCAGCCGACGGAGCCCTGCTTCCATGGGCCATGGGTGGGAGTACAGCTTCCTGCAATGGCCGATTCGGTCATGCCGAAGCCCTCAACGACAATGCCTTTGGGATCGATCAATTTCTCGAACGCAGCCTTGGTATCGGTCATGAGAGGCGCTGCGCCTGAGGTTACACGGTTAACGCACCTCAGGTCATCCGGCTTGCGGTCGGGAGAATTGAGAATGGCGATGAGCATACTGGGAGTGGCCGAAATGCTTACAATCTTCTGATCCCTGATCGTCTCAATGACGTTTTTGATATCGCGCGGGTTGAAAACCAATACCTGGGGCATATGTGCCATGAAATATACGCCGAATCCAACGAAGCAACCGAAGGCATGGAACATAGGCAGGTTGGCCAGCATTTTGTCTTTGTATTCTATTGTACGTGACTTCCACCATGCATAATGCTGCATACCAATCATGACCATATTGTGATGCCTGTGCATAACACCCTTGGGGGCGCCTGTGGTGCCTCCGCTGAAGAGAATGAGGCCGATGTCATCTTTTGTCACTTTGATCGACGGGCGGCTCTTGCCCTTGTTTTTCTCGATCAGGTCGCTCCACCATACGTCACCCTGCTCCAGTTTGACGGTCCCGGCTGCCTCGTTCTTGATGGGCGCTACCGCGTAGGTATCCAGATCGGTAACTATCATCTTGCGCAGCTTGGTTTGAGGCTGGAAGCCCTTGATCATCGCGTACCACAGTGAGGTTACTATGGCTACCTCGGCATCGACGACCTCTATGGCGTGCTGAAGCTCGAAGGGAGTGTAGAGCGGGTTTAGCGGTACCACTATTGCGCCGGCCTTCCAGATGGCAAAGTAGGCCACGAAGGACTGGGGGCAATTGAGGAAAAGCACAGCTACCCGGTCACCTTTTTTAACACCCTCAGCAATGAGCGCGTGCGCCAGGGCATTGCTGTGGTCTTCCAGCTCTTTGTAGGAAAGTTCCCTCTTCATGAAAATGGCCATGGGATGGTCCGGCCTCTCTTTGGTATAGTCCGCCAGAAGGTCCATCACGGTAATGTTTGGATAGGGCTCTAAGGTATGAGGTACATCGTGGTCGTAACTCTTGAACCAAGGATAGTCTTTCATAGATCCTCCCTTATTTAATTTGTGAACGCTTAAAGCCGGATTGATTCAACTTCTGAACCATAACGTATATTGTATTCATATGTCGCAAAAAGATTTACGCCCTGGATAAAAAGCCAACTCACCATCTCCCCGACCATGCGCGAGCCGTACTCTATCACTAATGGGAAATTACTGTCAAGCTCCGCCTCACAATCAATTTAGATACAACTGTTGATGTTTTTGAGTATAATTTCTTTCGGGTTCGGCTTTTATGTATATTTAGGGTTAGTAAGGATGCGGAGAACAAGAGTGGGAGCATCATGAGGATATTGCTTATAGCCATGCCCGACACCATAAGCGCGCTGGATGCCGTTATGCATATGCCCAATCTTGGGCTGTGCTCCATAGCAGGCAACCTGAATGGACGTGAAGTAAAGATAGTCGACCTGGCATTTCACAATAAAAACATGGCCGGTTTCATCTGGCGTATTCTGCATGAGTTCCGCCCCGAAATCGTGGGACTGAGCGCCATGACCTTTCAATTCGACAGCGCACGCCGGGTTGCGCAAATCTGCCGTTCTGTTAATCCCGGGATAATAACCGTATTGGGGGGATATCATGCTTCTTTGATGTATGAGGAGATCGGGGCCGGGGCCGACTCAGGGCTCTTCGACTTTATTGTGAGGGGAGAGGGCGAAATAACCTTCCCCAAACTTGTGCATGAACTGGAGACCTGCCACGGGGAGTTCGGACTTATACAGGGTCTTTCGTTTCGCAAAGACGGCAGGTTTCAACATAATCCTCCGGCGCCTCTCGTAGACCTAAATGCGCTCAATTTGCCTGATCATAATTGCCGCCTCCTGGACGGCGCCCGTTATTTAGGGCGGCGTTTCGATTGTGTCGAAACATCACGCGGCTGCACCATGGGCTGCAAGTTCTGTAGCATCGCCCATATGTACGGGCGTTCGATCCGATTTTTTACGTTGGAACGTATAATTGCAGAACTTAAGGGGCTTAAGCAGCAGGGCGTAGAGGGGGTCTTTTTTGTTGATGATAATATCACCCTGGACGTGCAGCGGCTGAAGAACTTATGTGATCTGATTGTAGACGAGAAACTCGATTCAATGTCATATGTCATCCAGGCCAGCGTTAAAGGGATCGCATCGGACCCCGAATTGGCGGGTCGGCTGAAGAGCGCAGGCTTCAAGTGGGTATTTCTGGGCATTGAGAATGGCATAGCCAAGAACCTTGAATCTATGGGCAAGACCGGCGTATTAAATAATACACAGCGCGCCGTATCGCTGCTGCAGGAACAGGGCATCGGCGTTTTCGGCGGTTTCATCATAGGCAACCCGGATGACAGCCGTGAGGATATCCAGGCCACGTACCGGTTTGCGCTGGAGTTGGGTGTAGACCATCCCATTATGCAGTGCATGACGCCTTACCCCAAAACGGAAATTCGTGAGCAACTTCTTTCCGAAGGTCTCATCACCAACCGTGAAGATTTCAGCCTCTACAACGGGTTTATCTGCAACATATGCACCAGGCATATGAGCAGCCGGGAGCTTACGATGTCCATGTTCTGGGAGGGCTTACGTCTATACTTTCATCCACGCTACCTGGCTAAAAGCCGTTTCTGGCAGTACAGCCCTTTGCTCTGGCCTTCGCTGGTAGCCAATAATTTTCGCTATCTTATAGGTGCGGCCAGAGGCCGGATGTTCGCTTCGCGGCATAGCTGGTAATATAAACCCGTTTTCTTTGCGCGGTATACGTTCAGCGGGATATACTAATAAAGCGCTTCTATTTATCAGGGTTGCAAGGGGGTATTTTCAATGAAGAAAATGGTCCGCTGCAAGGCATGTGGTTTCATTATGGAAGAGGCCAGACTGGGAGATGTTTGCCCGGCCTGCGGTGCGCCTCGAATTTCTTTTGAACCATATACCGATACAATGGGTGAAAACCGGCGCAGGCTTCTCAACTTCGACCTGCATCCGATAGCAGTGCATTTCCCGGTGGCCTTCACAGTGGCTGTCCTCGTGTTCCTTTTAGCCTCATTCTTATTTTCCGGCCAGCTTGCGGACCTTCTCATCTGCACCACCAAAATGATGAGCTTATTTTTACCCCTCGTAGTGCTGCTGGCCTTTTTAGTGGGCTTTCTGGACGGTAAGACCCGCTTCCGCAAAATCGGCAATTCTCATATACTCAAGACCAAGATAAGGCTGGGGATCATCCTGTTCGTACTGACGGTATGCCTTGCCGTAGTGGTCTGGTTGAAAGCCTTCATCGATCCTCTGTTTACGATCATCTCGATCATAATCGACGCGGGGGCTCTGGCCTGTATTTTGGTATTATCTCTGTTAGGCACCAGCATATCCAATGCTGCTTTCCCGGGTAAATAGGCAATGGAAGCTGCCGCACTTGATTTAGCCCGTGCCCAATTCGCCGTCACCACGATCTTTCACATGATATGGCCCCTGCTGAGCATAGGGCTCAGCCTGATGATGGTGGTGATGGAGGTCTTATGGCTCAAGGAAGAAAAGCAGTTTGGATACTAGGTTCCCGGTCTATTGGCCGGCTACTGTGCCGGCGCCATGGTGGTGCCGGCAACGCGTATCATCCAGTTCACCTTGCTTCTATCTGTATACCAAACGGAGTTGGGGTAGAAGTGTTCCATGGATATGATCGTAAGGTAGGGAGGTTTGCCCTGAGCTAGGTCTGAATGTTCGTTTTCGATACTATCGTCCACGCCTATCTGAATTCCATGGTGCATGCTCATGCTGGTATATAAATATATGAAGAATTTTCCCGTCAGGTCTGTGGGGGGAACCTCGAAGTCCACCCATTCAGGGGGACGGTAGGGGAAGGCCCCCTCCACCGGGAATTTGGCGTCGTTATATGCAATGTTGTAGAGCACAGACTTCATATCGCTGCCGAGTATAGACAGCTCGAAGTTCTTGCCTTCCCAGGCGGTGCCGTAAAGCCCGCCGCAGATGCGTATCTTATCGATGGTGAAGCTCTTGTTAGGTGCAGTGAAGTCGATGAGGAAACCCCCATTGTTTCCTGCCCACAGGGCATCTCTGGAAGTGCCGTCATCGTATTTAAGCTCCACCTCTTTTTGCGCCATGCCTGTGACGATAAGAGAGGCGCTTGAATCCCCCAGTTTCACCGAATATTTACCCGGATCATTCAATGTAAAAGCAAAGGTCACCGTCTTGGTGGAGCCAGGTTGTATGGTGACGAGTTTGCCCTGTATCTGCTTGCCGTTTACCGTCAGCGGAGTGGAAAAGTTGCCCGGCATACTGCCTGTATTGGTAACCTGGGCGGTAACTGTGACTTCTTCACCCGTAAGTACCTGGGAGGGCATCATCGATATGGATGCCACCTCAAAGTTGGCCGGCGTTTCCACATGCTGCGGCGTGCAGGCCGTTAACCATAGGACTGTAATGGCAGCAACGATCACGGGTGAACAGATTTTTACTGTATAACGCATGGTCAAAAGATACCAGTAAAGAGACCAGGCCTCTGAATACGGCTATATTATAACACCAGCAGGTCGCTAGCCCCCGAAAATCCTCCGGGGATTTTCCACCACCATGAGGCCGATTTGCTCATCGGTGATCCCCGCCTGTTTAAGCTGGGGGATGATATTTTGGAATAAATGGGTATACGACCAGTCTGCGATCATCTGGACCACAAAATCGGGCAGATTGTAGGGGCGCCCCAGCCATTTGGCTGAGAAATCGTGAGATAGCACAACACGGTCGGCAAAACCCAGTCCCAGCAGTCCCAATAAAGTAGCCTTACGAAGATTATCGGGAAAAAGGAAATTTATGCCCCAGCGGTCAAAGCCTATGGAAACGCCCTTATCTAAAACCGCCATCTGATACTGGAGATTGGCATTGCCACACATGTGCCCGATAACAATCTTCCCGGGGTCCACTCCCTCGCCCGTAAGCAGCGCCGCCTGCTCAGGTCCCATCGTTCCCTGCTGTGTATGGGTTATGATGGGCACCCCAGTCTCTTTCTGCGCCCTGGCTGCAGCTTTCAATACCCTATCCTCGTAGGGCGAAATATGGCCGTTGCCGGTGGCAACCTTGATGACGCCGGCTTTAACCCCGGATTTTCCGATGCCGAAGGTGATCTCCTGCACAAAGGTCTCGTATAACTCAGTAAGCGTGTCGTGAACTTGGGAACGGAACTTGATATAAGCGGGCATGCCCTCCTCTTCCATATACATTCCCGTCGAACAAATGATATTAAGCCCGGTTCTCTCCGAAACAAGCTTAATAAGGTCAACATTCCGATTGAGATCGTTAGGGGTGGCATCAACTATAGTTTTTATCCCGTATTGTTTGACCATGCCCAGTGAATCCGCCACGATTTTGGCCAGGTCGTTCAATTCGATGTGCTCGCATAAGGCGTCCTTGTCCCATCCTGCATAGGCCAGGACCATATGCTCATGCATGAGTGTGGGGCCCATTTGATCGGCTGATATGCTTCCCAGTACGGTGTTGATCTTTGACATGGCGAACCTCCCTCTTTTCAACCTGATTGCCGTTGACTGTTACGGCACTATATCACCCGAAAAACCGAAAGTCAACGACTTTAAGGTTATATATACCCAGCCTTCTTATACTCTTGAGCTATATCCACGTAAGCATCGGAGCCAAGCCGTATGACGGCCAGCATTTCATCGCTTAACTGCTCCTTTATACGGGCGGGCGATCCGATGGCCAGCGATCTATCAGGTATCTTCATGTCCGGCGGAACCAGCGCCCCGGCCGCCACCAGGCAGGACCGTCCCACATCGACATGTTGAAGCAGCACTGCGCTGATGCCTATCAAGCTGTCGTCACCGATACTGCGGCAGTGAATGGTCGCAGCATGGCCGATGATGACGTTGTCGCCGATAGTGATTTCGTCCGGCGTATGGATAACGCAGTTGTCCTCTACGCTGGTATTCTTGCCGATCTTTATGCGGCCGAAATCTCCCCTGACAACGGCTCCCGGCCAGATGCTGGAGTTTTCACCGATCTCCACGTCTCCCACAACATAGGCCGCCTCGCTGATAAAGGCTGTCGGGTGAACCTGCGGTGTTTTCCCCTTGTAACTTCTTATCATCGTAATACCTCGCTCGATTAATCTGCTTCAATATGTATTATAGCTGATGTCACTGCAGCGACCATGCGCTGTCCGCATTGACACCCGGATGGCCAGCACATACAATCTTCATCGTGAAAATCCTGGTCGTCCTCGCCCATCCCAATCAAGGGAGCTTCAACCACGCCATTGCGGAGAGGGCCGTTAAAACTCTCAATAAAAATGAGCATGAAGTCATTTTTCATGACCTGTATGCAGAAGGTTTCAATCCTGATCTGCCTTACGATGAAATTCTGGAAAACGAAAAAATTCCTGGGGAGATCAAGAACTATTGCTCGAAACTGGCTGAAGCCGACGGCATCATCATCGTGCATCCCAACTGGTGGGGCCAGCCTCCGGCCATACTGAAGGGATATGTCGACCGCATATTCCGCACGAACGTGGCCTACAAGTTTGAAGAGGGCGATAGCGGAGAGGGTATACCTATTGGTCTGCTTAAGGCAAGGGCGGCCCTGGTCTTTAATACATCCAATACAGCCTGCAACAGAGAGATGGAAGCCTTTGGCGACCCGCTGGAAACGCTCTGGAGAAATTGTATCTTTGATCTGTGCGGGGTGAAGACGTTTTACCGCAGCGCATTCGGCGTTATAGTCACCAGTACCGCCGAGCAGCGCCGGGCCTGGCTGGATGAAGTTCAAGATACCGTAAACAGGTATTTCCCATCCAGTTAAAGCCGAAGAAATTACAGATACGTCCGGCTAACCTTTTCCACCTTTTCCCAGAAGGCATTATACTTTAAGACGAAGGGAGGTTACGATGAAGAAAAATCCTGTGGTATATAAAACCATGAGAGAGATAGTCGAGCTGTCACATACGGCCCTGGTGCTGTGGGATGTGCAGGACGCTCTGGTCAACGTGATTTTTAACAGGCAGGAATTTCTGCTAAATTTGAAAAGCCTCGTTGATGCCGCCAGAAAACACGGAATCCCGGTGATTTATACTAAGATCACGCCTTTGCCTTTTGACTGGGAGTCATCTTTCAGACTGTACATGCAGATGAAAAGATCTGGTGTGGACTCTCTGGATAAGCTGCGGCCTTTTCTGCAGCCGGGCAGCCCCGAATCTGAGATAAACAGCGAGGTAAAGCCGATGGACGGCGATATCGTGCTGGATAAGCATACGGCAAGCATATTTATCGGCACTCATTTTGAAAACCTGATGAGAAATGCGGGAATAACCACAATTCTATTTACCGGCATATCCACTGAGTTCGGCATAAGCTCGTCCGCCAGGGATGCCGCCAACCGGGGTTTTTACCCGGTGGTTGTGGAAGACTGCGTCTCGTCATATAACAGAGATCTGCACGAGGCTGCCCTCAAAACGCTGACTGTTATGAGTATCGTCGTTCCGTCGGCTGAAATAATCAGAGAATGGGAATAGAAATTGTAGATGCTGTCGGCTGATGGGGAGAAGTTAGATATAGCTGTCGGTGCTTTTATTGAGGCCGCAGCAGTATGATACAGCCTTGCTGGCCAGCCCGATATACCTGTTCAGATAGTAGTAGCGCTTAGTCTCCAGTGTAATCAGCTCGCAGGATATCTCATCCTCCACGGTCATAATCCCGTAGCTGCGGTGCATGGCGGGGAACCTTCCTATAACGCTACCGGGATTGAAAAAGAGTATGCCGTCCTCGACCGTATTCCTGCAAGAGTGTGTGTGGCCGTAGAGTATGGCATCCAGCTTACCCTCGAACTGTGTGGTCAGCCCCCATTTGAAGCCAAAGGGGAAAGCGCAGCCGTGGCCGTGGATGATGCCGATGCGCTTGTTGTTGACTTCTATGAGGTCTTTCTCGGGAAGCCCCGGGATATGTCCGTCATGGTTACCGGCCACACCGCGAAAATCTGCGATCTCTTTGAGGTCATTGACCAGGTCCTCAGAATGGAAGTCTCCCAGGTGCACCACCATATCCATACGGGTGAGTGCGTTGATAAGAGAAGTGGGCAGCTCGCTGATGCGGTGTACGTGAGTGTCAGCAATTACACCTATTTTCATGATATTTTCAATTAAATCCGAACTATTCTCCTGAATGAGCGAACGTGGCACATGTTATCACGTTTTACAAACAATGTCTACCCTTTTTAAGTGTAATTGCGTCAATTAGCGATCAATTTACTATATCCGAGACATAATCCATGACAGCCGGTATGATTAAGAGGTATAATTCCAACGTTTTGCGTTTAATTTATGAAGGGAGCCAGGAACTTTGATCATAAAAAACCGTGAGGAGCTGATATCCTCCAACCTGCGGGCCAGGGCAGTGGAATTAATCGAAGCCGGCATCACCCGTGTCTTGCCGGCCAACTTGCTCAGGGCTGCTATTAAGTATAACCATGAGAGGAGAAGCCTGCGAGTCATGGGCGAAAGCTATGATTTGTCACGGGGCCGGATATTTGTGGTAGGCGGAGGCAAGGCCTCCGGGCTGATGGCGGAGGAGCTGGAAAGGATAATTAGCCCCGCCGATATTACAGCGGGCATTGTAAACTGCAATAGCGGGAATTATGAGACCAAGAAGATATCGGTAAGGCAAGCCGGACACCCTCTGCCGGATGAAGCTGGCGTACACGGCGTGCAGGATATGCTGGCTATGAAAGCCAGACACTCGATAGGCAGGGGGGATCTTGTCATATGTTTGGTTTCAGGCGGAGGCTCCGCCCTTTTGCCCTGCCCGGCCAGCGGCATTACGCTGAAGAGCCAGCAGGAGATAACTCTGCTCCTATTGCGATGCGGGGCCAACATCAAAGAAATAAATACTGTGCGCAAACACCTGTCGCTGATTAAAGGCGGCAGGCTGGGCGCTTTTTATGAGCCGGCCAAAATAGTGTCTCTTATTATCTCCGACGTTGTCGGCGATGATCTCAATACCATAGCCTCCGGTCCGACCGTTCCCGACCCATCTACATTCAGTGACGCCCAGGATGTGTTGAAGAAATACGGGCTTACTGCCAAGGCTCCTAAAAACGTGGTTGATTTTATAAGCAGGGGCTTGGATGGGCTTGAAGCCGAAACGCCCAAAGAAACCTGTAATTGCGACAACTATGTTATCGGCAATAACAGCATGTGTCTCGAAGCTATGGCGGAAAAGGCCAGGGACCTGGGCCTGAGGCCGAACATTGTGACAGCGGAACTCAGCGGGGATACTACCAGGATGGCCTTTGAAAAGGCTGAGGAAATAGCCGGCGGGAATTATAAAGGGTTCGATGTAATCTTGCTGGGCGGCGAGACGACGCCAACCCTGCCCGAGAATTCGGGCAAGGGAGGCAGAAATCAGCATTACGTGGCTGTCTCGATGCTGGCTATGAAGAAACAGCATCCTCCATGGCTGGTGGCATCAGTAGGAACGGACGGTTCAGATTACCTGCCCGAGGTGGCCGGTGCCATGGTGGACGACCGCTCGCTGCCCACGGCTGCGGCAGCCAAGATTGATATCGATGACTATATCGCCAGATTCGATAGCTATTCGCTCTTCAGTAATATGACCAGATCGCTGATAATTACCGGATCGACCGGCACCAATGTCAGCGATGTGATACTTTACCTGTTAGGCTGACAGGTCTTTTTCCATGAAGCAGACCAGGAAAGGCAGGTGTTCAAACTGTTTTGTACCGGTTTCCAGGAAACCGAACGATTTATACCAGTTTTTTAAGTTCGTCTGGCTATTTACCATACCCAGCGCCACTTTGGTGCCTCCCTGCTGGCGTACATAGTCCAGTAAGGATTCCATCAACTTCCGCCCATAGCCCTGGAGCCTGTAGGCAGGCAGTATTGACAGCCGGTCCATATAGTAAATGCCGCCTTCGCCTTTTTCCGCCGCTATGAAACCAACCTGGTTCTCGTCAACATAAAGTCCCCAAAAGGTTGCCTTTTTATGCAAGTCCCGCAGCCTTTCCATGGTGTAAAATGCAGGGTGGTCGGGGGTCTTTTCGCGCGTCATATTCATTTCTTCGGCAACCGTCCTGAAAGACTGCCTGATAACTTCCAGGCTCTTTGCGAGCTGTTCTTCAGTTGTTATTTGCTTTACATCCGGCATATTCGGTTCCTGATCTCCTAAGTTATCGGCCTGTCCCATAAGAAAAACCCTACTCGATTCCGTTGAGCCTATTATAGTCCCGCCAGTATTTGAGGAAAAGGAAGCCAGGTCTGGCCTCCGGCAAATTAGCCAGGGTTGATCCCCACTCCCCGACTATCTTTCTCGCTAAGTTGAAATACCTGTCTATACTTGATTGGCTGGGTGCTGTGCCCGCCCGTTCAATAGTTTGCAGCATGTCACGTTCATAACCTTCGGTTTTCGAATGTATTTCTTTTAAGGCGGAGGGGAAACGCAGTAGGGCTTGCCTGTGCAATTTTTCACATTGCCACCAGTATGAATCGGGGCTGTAGTCTGCCTGCCCCTCCAGATAGCCAGCCGGGTTAGCCGTGCCGGGGCCAAATACCGGGTAGAAGGGGCTGAGGCAGGGATTAGCCGTTCCCGTAACGTAGAGCAGGCTCCTTTTTTCGTTAACATTACCGACCATCGAACCAACCGACTGGCTGCGGCGAATGAGCTTGTCCGCGGCATGCATGCAGACCGTGCCGCCGTATTTATCGGGGCGGAAGCCATCATGCCCGCCGTGATCACGCAGGATGGCCATGAAGTCGGCGGCGGTCAGTGCACCTTTCTTTTGGGTTAGAAGCTTCCTGGAACACTCAACCCTGTTGTTGGCCGCAGCTGCCCATGTATAGAGAGGGTCCGAATAACACCGGGCGAAATCGAAGGCGGATTCACTGCGGCACCAGCCTTTCTTGATGGCGTTCCGGACCAGCCCGGGGGAAACCGCGTCAAAATCGCGGCCGATGGAAATTACGTTGGAAATGCTCCAGACATCCTTGATTTTCTTCCAGGCCCACCAGTATTTTACAGCCTCCAGCACATACGCTTCTTGAGCATCTGCTATCAGGTAGCTGTTCATATAGTAGAACTTCTGCCTGTAGCCGCAGTTGCCGCCCTGGCCGTGCGTCTCAAGAAGCCTAATGATAATATCCATTGCTTCTCGGGCCGTCTTGCTCCTTTCCAGTGCCAGCCGCAGCAGGTCCATGCCCGTCAGCCCAATCTTATCCGGCTTTTCTTTGGTGAAAAGCGCCTCGTTGCCGATCATTACGCCGTATTCGTTGGCGCCCATTTCCGCGCCGAACATCCAGAAGGGCTGGCAGAGAAGTATCCTGGCGGTTTCCTCAACCTGCGGAATCGAAATATAGGTGCATTTGACGGTCTCTCCCGGCCTGTACCGCTTGCGCGGCTGGATGACGATATTCTGGACCTCGTCGGGTTCACGGTCGCTGTTCTTGCCGAAGAGAGTATTGCCGTTTGCTGTAGCCGGTCCCAGGGCAACTATGGTATCGCACATGTATCCCTCCTTCCCGGTCGTCCTTTCTGCATCTTAGCAGAATACAGCTAAGCTTGACAAAACAACCCACGGCTTCATAAAGTGTGTTGATAGTTTGACCCAAAAAAGTTCGGGAGGATTTTATATGCCGAATTTGAAACAGTTCTCACTGGAAGGCAAAGTTACCATGGTAACGGGCGCCAGCAGGGGCATCGGACGTGCTACGGCGCTGGCCTTTGCCAGGGCGGGTTCCGATTTGATATTAACCAGCCGCAAGGCTGAAGACCTGGAAAAGGTGGCGGCTGATATAAGAAACGAAGGCCGGAGGGCGCTGGTGATCAGCGCCCATCTGGGCAGGACGGAAGATACTAAGAACGTGGCGGCTACCGCCAGGGCCGCCTTCGGCAGGATAGACATACTGGTCAACAATGCGGGCACCAGCCCCATTTTCGCCTCTTTCCTGGAGTCCGACGAGAGGCTGTGGGACGCAATTATGAACCTGAACCTCAAGGGACTGTTCTTCCTGAGCCAGGCGGTAGCTAAGATTATGAAGGAGCAGGGCGGGGGCTGCATCATAAATGTGGCCTCGATAGACGGCTATCTGCCGGAGACTGACAATGGGGTGTATGCCGTCAGCAAGGCGGGGGTGATTATGGCCACCAAAGTAATGGCACGGGAGCTGGCGGCTTTCAATATCAGAGTGAACACGCTGGCGCCCGGATTCGTACATACCAAGCTGCTCGATGCCAGCTTCCAGGCCCGGCCGGGACGTGAGGAAGAATGTAAAGGCTTTGTGCCGCAGGGACGCATAGGAGAGCCCGAAGACATGGTGGGGACTATGATCTACCTGGCATCGGATGCCTCGAAGTTTGTCACAGGGCACGTGGTGATTGCCGATGGCGGCATGCTTTATATTTGATCAGATTGAGTTGCTCTACTTGAGAGTGAGGGTCTTGCATATCGCCATGATCTGGTCTTTTTTATCCTGGTCGCCGAGCGTATAACCGGTAATAACGATCCCCACTCCGTCCTTGTTGACACCAAGAGAATATCCCCACATGTTTACTATCATTATTTTAGCAGTGACTATCGCTTCAACTGCGAAAGTTTTGCCATCTGCCAGCGTTGTCAATTTGGATGACTGAATATTCACAGTCACGCCTATGTTTTTCAGACCTGGGCTCTCATCATAAGCAGCTTTAATGGCTTTGCCGAAATCAGCTTCCGGAGTGCTGCTAATACTTGCCGGAGCAACGCTGGCATTCACGCTGTCGGCGCCCTGGAAGCTGCTTGCAGCTATTGCAAAAACCATGGCACCCGATTTCTCCGCTGTTATCCAGTTACCGGGATACATGAAACTGAAGCCGTACTCGTCATTGGTATATGTGGCATCGAACACTTCCTGCCTCCTTCACTAAAAATATTATCCACCGGGCAATCTATCACCGTATAATAACATCTTTCAACAACCCGATGTTCAAACTCATAACCCGAAGGTCGCAGGTTCAAATCCCGCCCCGTTTCTACGTTTTCGGGAGCCGGCGGCGTTCGTTATATTCGACTACCATCCTCAGCGCCTCGGCGGCTGCCGGGAAGCTGTAATAGACCGCTTTTTTAGATGCCACCATCTTCTGAACAAGCTCGAAAATCACCTTCTGGCGATCGGGGATGATGCCATTTTCGCAAATATAGGCCACCGGCTTGTGTGAAACATCATAGGCATGGCTGAGAGCATCGCCCCACATGAACAGGGCCGCGAAGGCTTCCCTGGGCATCTGGCTGGGGCGCATGAAACCGACACAAAAATCTATCTCATCCCAATCAGTCAGCACGTCCACAGCTTTCTCAAGGCTGCCGGAGTCCATCATGCTCTGCGAGTAATCTACCGGGTTGCTCAGCATATTGCCTGCCAGCTGGGTAAAGCCCATCAGCTTTTCCCTGATATCGGCGGTCACACGCGGCAGCCTGAATCCCCTGCGCTCGAACTCGTCGGTGAGCAGCACGCTGGCGCCCCCTCCCGGACCGATCAAAAGCGCATTCCTGCCGCCTGGATCGGGTATGAAGGACAGGGTAACAAGGATATCCACCATCTCTTCCACATTGTGGACCATGATGGCATTGGACTGCCGGCAGAGCGTTTCCCAGATGGCATGATTTCCAGCCAGCGAGGCAGTGTGGGTGGAGGTAGCCCTGGCCCCGGCCTCTCCGCAGCCTCCCTTCACCAGTACCAAGGTCTTTTCCTTCGCAGCCTTCTTAAACAGCGGGAGGAACCGCTTGCCATCCTTCACGCCCTCCAGGTACATTGCGATAATTTCAGTTTGGGGATCTTCGATCATGTATTCCAGGAAGTCGCATTCGTTGAGGTCGCAGGCATTGCCGAAGCTGATGACCTTGCTGAACCTTACGCCGCGCCAGCCTGCTTCCATAATCACATAGTCTGTGTTGCCGCCGCTCTGGCTGATGAACCCCACGTGGCCGCTTTCCTTGGGAAAGTTAGGGTCGAAGGAGACCTTGGATTCCGGGCAGTAGATGCCCATGCAGTTGGGACCCAGGATCCTGATGCCTGTCTCATGCGCCAGCCGGGTGAGCTCATCCTGCAATCCTTTAACATCTTCCTGTCCGGTCTCGGCGAAACCGGCGGTGCAAAAATGGATGGCCTTAGCGCCCTTGGCCGCACATTGCTTGACGATCTCGGGAGCAATTTTGGCGTTTACAGTGCCGATGGCATAATCGATAGTCCCCGGTATTGCATCGACCGATTGATAAACTTTGTAGCCGTTCAGCTCTCCGCCGTGCGGATTGACCGGATAAAGCGGGCCCTTGAATTCGAATTCACGCATGGCGCTCCAGAAAGTCCTGGTCCAGTGATGGGGGTTGCTGGTGGTGATCCCTACCAGTGCAACGTTCCTGGGATGAAATATAGCGTCCAGCGCGTCGTAAATTTTAGACATCAGGCATTCTCCATAGGTGCAGCAAGATTATGTTGATTAACGAGTCAATTAATAACGGCAGTGGAAATTATATTATATTACGGTTGTCATAGACAAGCGGGCAATTCAGCCGCCACCGGCTTTTTCCATAGTTATTTGTATGGCGCGGGTCCGCTGCAGCAGCGGCGGATGCGTGTAATTCAGGAAAACGTAAAAAGGGTGCGGTGTAAGGTTGGAGAGATTATTCCTGGACAATTTCTTCAAAGAATCGACCATCTGTGCAGCATCCGGCACGGTTAAAGCCGCGAAACGGTCTGCATCATACTCGTATTTACGAGAGAGCATGTTCATGAGCACGGCCAGCACAAGCTCGATAGGTGTATACAGCAGGCCGAAGAATATCAACCCTGTATAGATCGAAGGCTGCTGTACGTAAAAGGCCTGGTATAGCCCCGGGCTGTTGAGGAAGAGGGATAACAGGAAAAGCAATATTCCGAAATGCAAGATGTTAGTGATCAGGCCCCAAAGGATGTGTTTTTTCTTGTAATGGCCGATCTCGTGCGCCAGGACAGCTACCAGCTCGGGAACGGTATGCTGTGCTATCAGCGTATCGAAGAGGGCTATTCTTTTATTGCGGCCGAACCCTGTGAAAAAGGCAT
Organism: Dehalococcoidia bacterium; assembly: GCA_003142375.1. Taxonomy (GTDB): domain Bacteria; phylum Chloroflexota; class Dehalococcoidia; order GIF9; family UBA5629; genus UBA1162. The sequence goes on from PLME01000004.1 coordinate 122,831, forward strand.
TGGACTTGCTGGACCTTCTCGAACCGTCAATTACATAAACGTTGCTGATGGGGAATTTTACAGATTCAGCATAGCGGATGATAGCACCCCTCAGTTCCCCTTCTTCCAAAGGTGTGAACTTGTTGAAGAGCGGCATAATCCAGTTTGGTGCGATGAACTCAATAACCAAAAGATAAATGGTCAGTGCCGCCCAACAGTAAAGCCAGGCGTAAACGCCTGCCAGTTCGAACAAGGCTAATATACAGGCCAGCAAAGGGGCTCCCAAGATCGCCGCCAGTATGAGGGCCTTCAGCCTGTCGATGATGAAGGTGCGCGGCGTCGTCCTGTTGAAGCCGTAATGCTGCTCGATAACGAAGGTAGCGTAGATGCTGAAAGGGAGCATCACCAGGTTATAGGCCAGCAGCAAAATGCCGGTATATAATAGCCCGTTTAGTATGCTTGCCAGTCCCCACGCCCTGACCGCCTGGTCGAGCCAGTTGAAGCCTCCGCTGAACCAGAATGCCAGCAACAGGACCAGGCTGAAGGCGCCCGTAATCAGCCCGAAACGTGTATTTTCGCGTGTATATTCCTGCGACCTGCGGTACGCATCGGGAGTATAAATGTCCTTGAGTACCTCCGGTGGCTCTAGCTTTAGTGCCCTGAGATTCAGGATATTGGAAACAAGGTCGAGTACAAACTCCAGCAGGAGAGCTGCCAGGATTACGGCGGCGAAAATATTCATGGGGGAATATTATAGGAAAATCTCAGGACATGTAAACCTTTGCCGTCCGGCGCCGTTAATATATATGAATTCCAAAAAGATGGGAGGTCTTACTGCCATGAGAAGCTTAATTATCCTGTTTATGGCGGTTTTTATAATAGCGGTGGTGGGCGGCTGCCAGGTCGCTTACAGCGGCACGCCGGTTGTCGTAAGTTACGACAATACTGACAGCAACCTTTTGACCCTCAAAATAACGCAACCGCAGGATGAATCGGTGGTGAGGAGCAACCCCCTGGCCGTCAGCGGCACTGTAACCTTACCGTCGGAAATTACCGTGGACGGGGTTTCAGTGGATGTCAAAGACAACCATTTCAATACTTCTATTGACTTGGAACCCGGGCCCAATTCCATCGACATATCGGCCAGAGATATTTCGGGCCGCGAGACTTCCAAAAATATCTCAGTGGTCTACGTGCCTTAATTTTGACAGAACTTCTTCCTATCCTTTAAATTACCCGGGCAATGAAATCTATAGTCCTTGCTTCCTCCTCCCCGCGGCGTAAAGAGCTGCTGGAATCCATCGGGCTAAAATTCACCGTCGATGCTACTGAGGTCGAGGAGGACATCGGGAGCAAACTCAAGCCCGCCGACCTGGTTAAAGCCATTTCGCTGGAAAAGGCAACTGCTGCCGCCGCCCGGCATCCCGATTCTATAATCATAGCTGCCGATACCCTGGGCGTGCTGGGGAACATGTTGCTGGGCAAACCGCGCAGCACGGCGGAAGCGATCGCAATGCTGCGCATTATGAGCGGCAGGTGCCACCGTGTTTTAACCGGGTTTACCATCCTGGATTCCGGAGGGGACAGCAGGGTTTCGAAGGTGGTGGAGACCAGAGTATATTTTAAAAAGCTGAATGACGAAGAAATCGAAAACTACGTGCGGAGCAATGAGCCTCTGGATAAGGCTGGGGCTTATGCTATTCAGGGCATTGGTTCGTCACTGGTAGAGAGGATCGAAGGAGATTATTATAATGTTATCGGCCTGCCGCTGTATGCGCTGGTTAGTGAGTTGAAGAAATTCGGCGTGACACTACCGGTGGGTGTCAGCCATGTATCGCTGCGGAATCCCCCGCCAGGTAGCCCGTGGAGAAAGCCGCTTGCAAGTTGAAGCCTCCCGTATCGGCATCGATATCAAGCACTTCACCGCAGAAATAAAGCCCTTTTATCAGCTTTGACTGCATGGTGCGCGGGTCGACCTCGTTCAGGCAAATACCCCCGGCCGTTACCATGGCCTCAGCCAGCGGACGCGGGCCCTTAATATCCAGCCTGTAGTCTTTTAAGATGCGGCTGATATTTTCACGTTGTGGGGCGGTGACCTGGTTAGCCCTGGTCTGCCCGGAAACCCCGGCCTCGGCTAAAACTGATACAGCTATTTTCGATGGCACTAAATCTTCGAGTATATTCTGCACTAAACGGCTGCTGTAACGGTTCAGCATCTCCTGCAACTCCTCCTCCGCATGTTTATGTTCCTTTTTAGGAATGAGGTCGATGGTGAGGCTGGCGAAGCCCTGCTCCAGGGCATCCGCCACCGCCAGGCTCATGAGCAGAACAGCCGGGCCGCTGAGGCCGTAATGCGTAAAGAGGATATCGCCGGTCCGGCTTTCGATGAGGGGCAGCCGGATCTTGCGGCCCGCTATGCCGCGTCCACAGTCTTTACCGGGGATTAAAGCCGGGTCGATATCTTCGGCTCTGCAGGCAAAGGATGTTAGCCGTACACCTTTCAAACTTATACCCTGCAGACTTTGGGCTTTTGTTCCTTCCGTCATCAGCGGCACCAGTGCCGGCCGCAATCTGACAATCGAATGTCCCAGGGCGGCGGCCATTTTATATCCGTCGCCGGTTGACCCGGTCTGAGGGTAGGAGGCGCCCCCGGTTGCCAGTACTGCTGCATCGGCCCTGTAAGAGCCCATGGCGGTGCATACAGCGGTGACACGCCCACCTGATGCTTCAATTTCCCGGACGGGCGATTCCATTACGATTTTGACGCCGTTTTGAGACATATATTGTATAAGAGCGGCTACGACATCCGAGGACCGGCCGGAAGCCGGGAAGATGCGGCCGTCCGGCTCTGCCAGCGTTTTAAGTCCCTGCCCGGCGAAAAAATTCAAAAGGTCATTGCGGGAGAAACGGCGGAGGGAGGGGTAGAGGAATTTCCCGTTCCTGCCGAACATACAGATGAAATCTTCGAAGTCCCGTGCGTTGCTGAGGTTGCAGCGCGTATTTCCGCTGATTAGGACTTTTTTGCCCGGGCGCTCCATTTTCTCTAGCAGCAGCACTTCGGCGCCTGATTCCGCGGCGCGGCCGGCCGCCATCATGCCGGCCGCCCCACCGCCGATAACGACAATTTTTTTCTTACTCATAGCGTTTTGCATACCCGTCAAGCGGCTTGCCGCCGGGAGAATATCGAACGCCGGACCGTCGGTATGTGCATGCCCCTCTCAATCCGTATTATAATAACATCATTTCCACACGGCAGGAATTTATCTCAAAATGAAAAAAACCGGCGGCGTGTTGACACGCCAAGACTTGCTTGAATTGCTGAAAGGCCAGCCTCCCCTGTTAGCAGGGTTTGTGAACCTCGAGGAGCAATTGCAGCCTAACGGCATCGACCTGACTGTGCGTGAAATCAGCGCCTTCTCATCCAGGGGCAACCTTACAGAGACCAACGAGGGCAGGGAATTGTCCAAAACAACACTTCTGGTATTCGATGCTCACGGCGGCGTTGACCTGTTGCCGGGGGCTTACCTTATCACGTTTAACGAAATCGTCAGTCTCCCCTCCGATATTATGGCTTTGGCCAGGCCGCGTTCGAGCCTGAACCGCTGCGGCGTCAGCATGCACAGCGCCGTCTGGGACGCAGGCTATTCAGGGCGGTCACAGTCGATGCTGGTTGTATATAACACACACGGCTTCAGGCTGCACAGAAACGCGCGGGTCATGCAGCTCGTCTTCATGTATACTACGCGTGATGTCGGCCAGGGCTATAGCGGCCGTTATCAGAATGAAAATATTTAGTCTTTAATTAAGGAGAACCGATCTCGATGAAAATAAGCAGACTATCATTTTACTTGATGATATCAACTTTGTTGTTGTTGCTCGGTCTGGCGGGCTGCATCAACCAGTCGCCCATCGAACAGGCGGTCATTACCAGCGGTGTGGCCAAGACCGGCCAGCCGGAACTGGCGGCCGACAGCTTCGCCCCGGATGTAAAGAACATCTATTGCTCGGTCAAGCTTTCCGCCACATCTACAACATCCATGGTCAAGGCAGAATGGTATGTGGCTAAAAGCGACGAGGCCGGCCTTACCAATTCCCTGATTGGGAACGAGACCCTGGCGGCATCGAGCCCCTACATCGTTTTTACCTTCACCCGTGCGGATAAGCTCCTGCCCAGGGGTGACTACGAGGTGAAGTTGTATTTCGACGATAAATACCAGAAGTCTGCCACCTTCAAAATCCAGGGAAATACATCTGCTCCGGCGGCCACCGTGAGCGAAGCAACCATGTGCTCCGCCATCGACCTGCTGACAAATAAACCTGTCGATAAAATAGATACCTTCCCCAATGATATCTCTAAGATATTCTGCTCCTTCAAAGTAAGCGGAGCTGGAGTAGACACCGCGCTTAAAGGACATTGGGTATATGTATCCGGTGAAATAGCGGGCCTGGCAGGCAAGACAATTAATGACAGCTCCACCACCTCTGAGGGCAGGGACTATATAAGTTTTTCCATAGGCGTTCCTCCAGGTAAATTCTTCCCCAACGGCGACTATGATCTAAAGCTGCTGGTGGAAGACAAGGAAGTGGCGAACCTGCCCTTCAAAGTTGTGGCTCCAGCATCTATCCCCGGGCCGTTTTTCGCAGGCATGTCAACCTTTGCCTACTCGGGTTCGGACAACAATACGATTGTATTGACGTCACAATTCCCGGCGGATAGCCCGGCGGTCAACCTGCTGGTCAAGGCCTATAATGTGCCGTCAGGTTCCACCCTCGACATTCAGTGGATCGTCGCCAAAAGCACCGACCAAACCCTGATCGACCAGGTCGTAAAAGAGGAAAAATTGCAGATTCAGGGCTCAGGCCCGATCGTCAGTTCGCTGATCAGCCGTTCCGGCCCCTTTGTCAAAGGTGACTATCAGGTCAAACTGCTGATAGGTAGCCAGGAAATAGCTACGGTTCCCTTTAAGGTGCAGTAAACCGAGTAATGGATATGAAAAGCGTTGTTACCATCATTCTGGCCTTGCTACTGATCAGCATTGCGGCTTTAGCGGGCTGCAGGCCTGCCATACAGGCAGACCGGGATACCCTGTTCCAGGTGTCGACTATCGGTGCGCTGATGCAGGGTGTCTATGACGGGGGTATGACGCTGGGCGAGCTCAGGCCATACGGTGATTTCGGCGTCGGCACTTTCAAGGACCTGAATGGAGAGATGCTGTTATTGAACGGCAAATTTTACCGGGCGCAACTTGACGGCAGCATCATCAGTGTGCCGGATGATACCATAACGCCTTTTGCAGAGGTGACTTTCCTGGATGATGATGTGATGGTGTCACCTGATAAGGTCATGAATTTGAGCCAGATGCAAGCCTACATAGACAGCCTGCTCCCCAGCCTGAACCTGTTCTACGCTATTAAAATCGAAGGACGGTTCAGCTACATGAAAACGAGGAGCGTTCCTGCCCAGACCCAGCCCTACCCTGCCTTGACCGAAGCAGTTAAGAACCAGCAGGTCACAGAGTCCCGCGATATCGAGGGCACCATGATCGGCTTCAGATGCCCGCCCTATATAGATGGGGTGAACGTTCCGGGATACCATTTCCATTTCATTGATAAGGACCTGAAGAAGGGGGGACACGTGCTCGACTGCCAGACCTCGGATATCAAAATAGTAATCGATAATACGGCCAATTTCATTATGGAGCTGCCGGGCAATAAGCACTTTTACCAGGTGAACCTGGGACAGTCCGATCAGCAGGGACTTAACCAGGTGGAGAAGGGCAAGTAACGGCGGATTTACCGCCGCTTTGACTCGACTTATCAGGGGAAGTAAACTCACATAGTATGCCTAAGAAGAAGAAACTCAAGCCTTCATGGTTGGATAATCTGAAGATCAGCGTTAAACAGGCGCTGGGTATGAAAGTTATTCTTTGCGATTCCTGCCGCTACGATTGGCGCGGTGCCTGCCATCAGCCCGCCCGTCCCAACGCAGTATGGTGCCCCGACTACAGCAAACGCGGCGGCTAGCCTTGTCCCTGACCCAAGCCAACCGGCGGCGCCTGAACGACCCTGAGGGGTATGCGGGTCATCTCGTGTCCTTCCACCACAGCATGAATGGAGTATGACCCGTACCTGGGGAATTCCACGCCGTCGAAGCGCATGGCAATGCGGCCCGTGCTCTCGGTGCCGGAGGGGGGCCTGGGTATAGTGATCTTGCCTTTAAGAGGCGGGATAATCTCTTTGCCGTCTTCATCTATCATGTGCACTTCGAAATTCTTATCGCCTGCCTCCACTACCGTGGCGCGCATCTGGATGACGAGGAAAAAGGTTGGGTGCCTTGTCGGTACCTGCTGGGCAATTATGGTATCGAAGCCGATGCCCAGGGCGTTGATCTTGTTGGTAGCCTCGGCATAGTCACAGATAAAAGAGAAATCCACCTGCATTACGCGTTTATTCTACCATGTCCGGCAGGGACGTATTTTCTATTCCAGCCCGGCGAAGTCGAAATATGCCGTTTCTTTGACGGCACATATAGCTGATGTTATCATAAGTCCAACTCAGCGGCTATGACGGGAAGGATATGGATAGTCAGCACGGTTTATATTTCATAATAATCTTCATATGTCTGCTTTTATCGGCGTTCTTTTCCAGCGCGGAAGTGGCCGTCATCTCCATGAGCAGGATACGCGTGAAGCACCTGCTCAGCAACGACGTTAAGTTTGCGGACATACTTGAAAGCTTCAAGCAAAATCCCGGCATTTTCCTCGCGGCCATCCTGCTGGGCAATACGCTGGTCAATATAGCCGCCGCTTCTATGGCTACGATCATCGCTGTCAGCCTGTTCAAAGAGCAGTTGGGCGTGGTTGTTGCGACTATCACCATAACCGTGATCATACTGGTATTTTGCGAAGTCATCCCTAAAACCATAGCATCTCATAATAACGAAAAACTGGCGCTGGCCTATTCCATCCCGGTGCAACTTTTAATCTGGATCCTATACCCCTTCGTCTGGGTACTGAGTAAGATCGGGGCCGGGTTTACACGCATAGTATCGGGAGAGGAGGAAGCCAAGCTGACGGTGGACGAGGCCGAGATTCGCACAGCCATCGACGTGGGTGAAGCCGAGGGTGTGTGGAAGGATACCGAAGCCGATATGATTCACAAGGCCCTGGAGTTCCCGGACCGGCCGGTGAAGGACGTGATGCAGCCGCGCACCGAGATTTCGTTCATCGAAGAGGGGACCAGGTTGGACGAGTTCCTCAAAATATACAGCGACCACCCTCATTCCAGGTTTCCTGTGTTCAAAGAGACACCTGACAACGTAACCGGCATGCTGACCACCAAAGACGTACTCATGGCCATAGCCAGGAACTCCGTGGAGATGACGGATGCCATTGACCTGATGGTCAGGCACGCCTATTTTGTGCCCGAGACCAAACGGCTGGGCGAGATGCTGGCCGAGATGCGCGACAACAATTTCCACATGGCTATCGTCATAGACGAATTCGGTGGGGTGGCGGGCATAGCCAACCTGGAACACCTGGCCGCTGAGATCATGGGCAGCATCGGCGACGAGATGACCACCAACGAAAAAGAGATAACCCCTATCGATGCCAATACCAACGAGATAGACGGGGGTATCAGGGTGGAAGAGGCTAACGATCAGCTCGACCTGGACTTGCCCGTGGGGGAGTACGACACGGTGGCCGGGTTTATACTCAGCCACCTGGGGCGCATACCCAAGCAGGGCGAGCATTTTAAGTTCCGCGATCTGAAGATGGTGATTACTGAGATGAAGGATAGGAAGATCGAGCGGATCACTGTAACCAGGGAAAAGAATGCACCGCCTGCGCCTTAAGTTCAGCCGCGGTGAGCAGCTCAAATATCTTTCGCATCTCGATCTGATGAGATTATGGGAGCGCGCACTGCGCCGTGCCGGATTGCCTGCTGCCTACTCCGAAGGGTTCAGCCCGCATCCCAAGATATCGCTGGCCTCGCCCCTGGCTGTAGGTGTAACCAGTTGCGCTGAATTGATGGACGTTTTCCTGAACCGTACAGTCTCCCCCGGGATTTTTATGAAAAAGGTGGCGCCCCAGCTTCCACAGGGCATAGAAGTCCTGGAGGTATTGCCTGTGAATGTTCAGTCCCCTTCGCTGCAATCGCGCTTGCGCCAGGCGGAATACCTGGTTGAGCTGGAAACCGATAAGAATGCCGAGCAAATCACAATGGAAATAAAATCGTTGTTGGATAAAGGCAATTTGCCCTGGCATCATTCCCGCGACACCGGTGAGCGATTCTATGATCTTCGCCCCTTGATCGAAGACCTTTGGCTGATCGAGGTTAAAGAAACCTTATGCCGCATCGGCATGCTGCTGCGCTGCGATGCCTCCGGTACTGGCAGGCCCGAGCAGGTGGCCAGGGCATTGAACTTTACACAGCCACCCATGTGCATTGAACGCACTAAACTCATCTTCGCCTGAAGTGTCTCCCTGTTCTCTGATTGCGAGCATCCGGGTTTAACCATATAATAAACCGTCGGCCATCGCATTCAAGGAGGAAACCCATCAGACTCTATCTTATACGGCACGGCGAGACCGTCTGGAACAAGCAGAGGATCATCCAGGGCAGCGGCAGCGATACGGAACTGAGTGAGACCGGCAAAATTCAGGTTGAGAAGCTGGCCCTGGTTATGAAGGATGTGCCGTTCACCGCGATATATTCCAGTCCCATGCAGCGCGCCATGGAGACCGCCGGAGCAGTTGCGGGCTATCAAGGACTGGAAGTCCATCCGGAAGCCGATCTGAGGGAAATACATGTTGGCGAGATGGAAGGCATGTCTCTGGAGACCTTTGCCAAAGGTTTCCCGCAGTTCCTGGTGGACTGGCAGACCAAAGGCGAGGAAGTCAACTTCAACGGCGGCGAAAAGCTGGGAGAGTTCAGGGACAGGGTATGGGCGGTGGTTAAAAAGGTCGTTAAGTCCAATCCTGAGGGCACAGTGGCCCTGGTTTCACACTACTTTGTGACCGCTACTATCGTCTGCACAGCGCTGGGGCTGCCCTTGACCAACCTGGTGAGAATACGCATTCAGCCCAGCAGCCGGACCATCCTGGACTTTGGGGACGGCTGTGACCCGCGCCTTTTACTATTGAGCGATACCTGCCATTTAAGGGAGAAGTGATTTGCCCGCCAGTATCAGCAGCCTCCCTAAAGTTGTCGGCAGTTATATACGGAAGTACGGCCTGTTGTCCGGGGGGGAGAAGGTGCTGGTGGCGGTATCCGGTGGGCCGGACTCGGTGTGCCTGCTCCACGTGCTGAACAGCCTTAAGGACGAGCTCGGCATTCAGCTACATGTAGCGCACCTTGACCACAGCCTGCGCGGTGCGGAATCAGATGCCGACTCCCAGTATGTTTCCGCCCTGTCTGGGAAACTCAATTTACCTGTCACTATTGAAAAAAGGGACGTGCGCTCGCAAAGCGTCCAGGACAAAATTTCGCTTGAAGAAGCTGCCCGCGAAGTACGGTACAGGTTCCTGGATGAGACCGCCCGTCAGGTCGGCGCCTCCAGGGTTGCAGTGGGGCACACGCACAACGACCAGGTTGAAACAGTGCTCATGCACTACCTGCGCGGCACCGGCGTTCAGGGCTTGCGCGGGCTGAGGCCAGCCGTTCCCATACCCTGCGGCAAAAAGGATGACGGCATATGGGTGATACGTCCCCTGCTAAATCTCACGCGGGAGCAGACGGTAGAATATTGCAGCTCCCTCGACCTGAAGTCGCGCATCGATTCTACCAATGAGCAGACCGGCTTCCTGCGCAACCGCATCCGTCTGGAACTCTTGCCGCTGCTGAGGCAGTATAATCCCGACATTGATGATGCTCTCACCCGGCTGGCCGACCTGGCCGGTGAGGACGCTGATCTGCTGGATGCTCAGGCTACGGCCGCCTACGACCAGACAGCCAGCAGCGAAGGCAACCTGACCTGTTTGGACTCCGGCAAGCTGCGCGGCGCTCCGCTGGCGCTTCAAAGGCGTGTTTTCCGCATTGCGCTGGAGCAGGCCTATGGCAGCCTGAAGGATATAGAAGCTCAGCACGTCAATGCTCTGGTAGACCTGCTGTTCGGCGCCACAGGCAGGTGTGTGAGCCTGCCGGGCGGGGTAACCGTCACCAGCGAGCGCAGCCGCATGGTCATATCCAAACCCGGAACCCCGGTCTGCCCGTGGCCCGTTTTAACCAAAAGCTATGATTTGAATATTCCCGGAGAGACAAAGCTGCCGGGCTGGGATGTCACAGCGGAGGTCATCGGTGAAAACTACTACAGGGACGATGATATATTCAGCGCCAGCCTCGATTTAAGTAAGGCCGGCAGGTCTCTCACGGTCAGAAGCCGGAAACCCGGCGACCGCTTCAGGCCGCTGGGCATGGAGCACAGCCGCAAGCTGCAGGATTTCATGGTTGATGCTGCCATACCGCGCTCATGGCGTGATACCGTTCCTCTGGTGTGCTCCCCCTCCCAGATCGCATGGGTGGTGGGTTGGCGCATCGACGACCGCGTTAAAGTGACGGGTGGCACCGGGCAAGTGTTGCGCCTGGAATTCCACCGGGCAAGCCAGGACTCATCATGACCAAAGATAAATACAAGGCAGGGAAAGTTAATAAGCCTGATATGAATATGGAGCTGGACCTGCATGCCATGACCGTAGACGAGGCGCTACCCCTTTTACACGAATACCTGAACGATGTCTGCCTGGCTGGCCTGAAGGAGGTCCGCATCGTACACGGAAAGGGTACAGGGACGCTGAGGCAGGCAGTCATGCGTGAGCTTAAAAAACATCCGCTGGTCAAGTCCTTCCGCATCGGAGGCCGCTTCGAAGGAAGCACAGGCGCTACAGTGGTATTTCTCTAAGCTCAAGTTTTAATAATTAAAGGGGGGCGCACAATTTGTGCGCCCCCTGCTATTGTACGTAAATTATGTTCTTTATTGTGTTATTGTGATTTTGGCGAAGCCGGGCCGGTAACCGTTTTTGTAGACGGCTATTTCGTACTGGCCCGCCGAACTGAAAGTGTATACAACCTGGCCGTTGGAGTCGGTGTTGCCAGCCAGCGTTCCTTTGCCGTCATCACCCCTGTTGGACCAGGGCGCTTGCGCACCGGTGTTATTGTCCACGCACTGAACCGGTCGCTCCGCCTCTTTTTGAATCCTGTTATCCTGTGGGACGTTCTTCCCGTTCTCCCAAACGCCCATGCGGTTTCCCTTGCCGCCGAAGAGGTCGCTATGGTCGTTCGGAGAGTTGGAAATGGTTGGTATTAACTTTTTAACCACGTTGCCCTTGGGTGCAAGTATGTACACTGCGGCCCCAGATACAGGCGTGGTATTATCGGACACCGTAATGGTGACCTGTTGTCCGGCAGCAGATGACTGCGGGGCAGAGACTGTGAGCTGCTGAATGCCGTGGTCCGGCCTCGTATCGTTATCGGAAGCCGCCACAGACAGCATGGAGTACCCCGGCGAATAGTTGTCGCTGACGGCCATAAGGAAATAACGGCCGGCAGTGGAGAATGCGTAAGACACCTGTCCCTGGGCATCAGTGGTTCCCAGCAGGTTGCCGGATTCTTTAATGCCCGGTATTGAGATAGACCGGTTGTCGCTGCCGGGCTCTTTTGATTTATCGCCAAATAGCCCGAACTCCTTGTCAAGGCCGCCTGCCAGGCTGTTGCCTGCAAATCGCCGTCCGTAAAGCTGCGAACCGGCAACAGCTTGCCCGCCTTCCTTCTCAGTCACGGTGAAAATGACCGTCTCATTTAGAGCGGCAAATGATGGCGACTTTATAGTCAGCGCTTTTTCGGGCGCGGATGCCACTGTCAAGCGTGAAAAACCGGGTATAAAGCCATCTTTAGTTGCCACCAGCACAAAACGCCCGGTCGCAGTGAATTGGTAAGACAGAGTGCCGTTGTCGCTGGTAGTGCCAATCAGGGTACCTTTGGATTCGATGAGCGCCGCATACTCGGCGATCAACGTTGTGTAATTTTCACTGCCGGGCTTGATAACCAGGTCATCGGCTTTGATTGAATACACTGAGGCTCCGGATATTTTATCGTGCCCGCGTTTGCCGAAAACGGCGATATTAACCGATTGACCCAAATCCACTTTGTTAGGGGCTTTTATTGCCAGGCCTGCCGGAAATGATGCGGCGGGCTTTTCTTTGTCTCCGGAATCTGCCATAACAGGCGCCGCAGCGGGTACTATCGCAGCCAGCGCCAGAGCAAGCACAAGAATACTTGAAAATATACGGTTCAATTGATCCCTCCTGTTAAAACTGCCTGGCCCCGATGGGCATAAACAAACCTCTTAAATTCATATTTGTACCTCCCTTGCGGTTTCATGTTATTAGTAACGATGCGAACCGGATAATAGTTTAGTCCGGGCTCGTGACAGTGCTTGACAGGATATCTGTCAACTGCGATAGTATATAGAAACAGGTTTACTTAAAGTTTTAATAAATGAGGCACGGGCGGTAATCGATGGCAAGCCAAACTGACGGCTCTGATCTGGTCAATAAATATAAAATCCTAGCGTGCACAGGTGAACTCGTATTTACAGGTACTTTTATATACGGATTCGAGCAGCGTCTGATAGATGCCTTGAACGAGGGAGTTAAGACCGGCGCCTCAACCAAGATAGTAGAGTTCCTGCCCCTGGAAGATGTGGTGATGAAGGCCCCGGAGGGCGACGATCAAAAGTTCAGCCAGATCTATATAGCTAAAAGCAATATAATCTTCGTGGCGCAAAGCCCTAGCATAAGCCGGGAGAAGCCGCTGAGCACCTATCCCTTCAGGCAAAAAACACCCGTGGGGGTGACCATATATGCCGCACAGATATATGTTGCTCAGGTCTATGCCGCCCCATACGTTTTGAAAGGCCAGCTATATATCGATACCTGGGGCCAGGTTGTCGATGCTATTGAAAGTTCGGACGAATTCATCCCTCTGACGCAGGTGGAAATAACGCCTGCTCTACCGGACGGCAGCTCGAAATTCGACTTCATTGCTATCAACAAGCAGCGTATCATCAGCATCAGCGAAAATCCCGGTTCGTAGAAGCTCAAAATAGCCTTTTTAAAAAGCGGTAGGTAAATTTGCCGGAAGATGAGCTTCAACTCAAGAAGCTTCTCAAAGAACTGTTCAAGGGCCAGCTTTTTGCTGCACTGGCTACCCGGCAGTCGGACAGGCCCTACAGTAACCTGATCGCCTTTGCTGCCACCGAAGATCTCAAGAATATACTGTTTGTCACCGGGCGTGAGACGGCCAAATATGCCAACCTGGTTTCCAACGGCGTCGTCTCGGTGCTCATAGATAATCGTACCAACCAGGATTCCGATGTCCGCAATGCCGTCGCTGTCACGGCTGTAGGGTTAGCGGAAGAAGTAACGGACGTCCGCAGAGAAAACCTGCTGCAACTCTACCTGGTAAAACATCACAGTATGGGAAAGTTCGCTTATTCGCCCGGGTCCGCCCTTTTCAGTATCAAAGTCAAGGAGTACTTTATTGTACGCAATTTCCAAGAAGTGGTGGAGCTTAAAATTGATAGCTAGAAATTAGCTTTGACCGTTTATGGTTAATGCGTGGAGGTCTGAACATGAGGAAATTCATTATGTCCGACCTGCATATAGGCCATCCGCAGGCACTGTACGATGCTATGGACGAGGTCGTCAAATATATCCTCCAGAGTGCACAGACGGGAGACAGTATCTGGGGCCTGGGGGACTGGTTCCACCTTAACGAAATGGGGCTGGACATTTGTATGAAACAGCCCATAACCTCGAAATTACGCGACCTTGCGGTAAGAATCCCCACCAGGCTCATACCCGGCAACCATGATAGAAAGCTGGGAATGTATTATGACAATCCCGACCAGGTCAATCCCATCAGCCCCATTGAAATCGCCAGGCCTTTCTGGCGTGACGGGTTCTTCTATTGCCACGGACATGAATATGATCCGGCCGCTAAATATATAGGATCGTGGCTTCCCTCCTTCTGGGACCGTTTCCTGCACAAGAAAACACCCGGGGAATTGAAATCGGAGACGTTAACCGAGGAGTACCTGATGGCGGTAGCGCTGGTCCATACAAGAGCGCTTCTAGCGCTTTCCCCAAAAGCCCGGGAAGAAGGCCAGGTATGCAGGGGAATCGTGATGGGGCACACCCATCTCGCGGTTATACAGCAGGCGCCGGAGCTGCCCTATCTGGTCAGTGACGGCGATATGAGGCACAGCGCCAGCTTTACCGTGCTGGACGATGGCGGTTTCCATCTGATGTGCTGGGACTATAAGCTTAAGAAATGGCACGAGTCCTCCAGCCTGAAACCCTGATGTTGCCGCCAAATTGACAATAGTATGAACTGCATATAAGATATATGCAAGGGATGGGCTTGGTGCGATTCTGGTGAGGATGGAGGAAGTCCCTGGATGAACGGGTAGGGGGTGCGATATGGCTGAAGAGTCAAAGAGATGGGTTGAGGGTGATCCTGCTAAAACGTTAAGCAATCAAGAAAAATACGTCTTAGATAATTATTCCAGCGTTAAAGCCGTCTTTGACGATTGTTCGAGCTTGATTGCCAAAGTGCGGCGGGACTTAATGGCAAAACCGCCGAAGCTCGGGAAGGCCAAGGATATACTATTAAAACTTGAGGCCAGAATCAAGAAAGCCGATGAGAGCCGTAATATATGGGATGAGAAAGATCTTCCCGGGACGTTAAGTAAACAGGAAAAATACGTCATAGATAATTATTCCAGCGTTAAAGCTGTATTTGATGATTGTTCGAGCTTGATTGCCAAGGCGCGGGACTTAGTTGGAAAGACTGACCGGGTTGGGGAACTCACAGATATACTATTAAAACTCGAGGCCAGGATTCAAACCGCTGATAAAAGCAAGGAATTATTAGATAAAAAGCGTATTAAATATGGGATATTAGCATATAATTTATGTTTTGCCATTATAGCTTTGGGGGTAGGTTGGTGGGCTATTTGCGGGCCTTATTTGCCCTGCAGATCCTGCGATAATTCAACTCAAAGCGCG
Organism: Dehalococcoidia bacterium; assembly: GCA_003142375.1. Taxonomy (GTDB): domain Bacteria; phylum Chloroflexota; class Dehalococcoidia; order GIF9; family UBA5629; genus UBA1162. The sequence goes on from PLME01000004.1 coordinate 137,878, forward strand.
GTTGCAACTCCTGCCCCTCAGAGTTCTGGCCAGGCTTCTGTGCAGGGTCCTGAACAAAATCCCGCAGGGAACCCGATGGAGAAAATCAAGGCGCTTACTCTGGTGAACTGGCTGGTGCTGGGCTTCGCCGCCGGTACGCTGGGTGGCGCTATGGTAGGAATCTACGGATTAATATACCACGGTATACGGGGCGATTTTTCCTCGGATTATTTAGTCTGGTACTGGTCAAAGCCGTTTAAAGGCGGTTTGAGCGGACTGGTTGCCATATTGCCTTTTATGGCAGGCCTGGCCGTTTTTAAGATCGAATCTGCTGTGGAGGTCCAAACAACCATAGCTTATATCACCGTAGTTTCCTTTCTGACTGGTTATAATGAGAGATATTTCCTTCAACTTCTCAATACCGTTGGGAAGACCGTTTTTGGACCAGGGGAAACAAACGGTGGAACGGACAGCGCAATAACTAAACCCGGATAAGCCCTAATCGCAAGCTCAAAACATTTTGTGTACCCTGTTTAACCGTAGGGCGATTTACTGAACGTTTGCTTACCGCGATTCCTGTATCCTGTGTTACCATATATAGCTACTGACCTCTGAATGAAAACCATGACTGATAGCTATGCGGTATCCTGGAGCGGCGGCAAAGACGGCTGCCTGGCGCTTTACGAGGCGCAGCGCAGAGGGTTTAATATATCCCACCTGGTCAACATGGTTAACACAGAGCCTGACAGGGTACGTCTGCACGGCAGAGACGCTGAATTGATCCAACTCCAGGCTGAGGCCCTCGGCATCCCGCTTGTGCAGGTGGAGACCACCTGGAAAGGCTACGAGCGGGACTTTAAATCAACCCTGCTGAAGTTGAAGCCGTTGGGCGTAAAGGGAATGATCTTCGGGGACATCTATTTACAGGAGCACCTGGACTGGGTAAACCGGGTCTGCGGCGAGATCGGCGTTGAAGCTCTGGAACCCCTATGGAAAAGAGATACGGAGCAGTTGTTTGATTCTTTCGTGGATGCCGGCTTCGAGGCCTCCATTGTCAGCGCCAAATCCGAGCTGATTGGCCGGGAATGGATCGGGCAAAATCTAGGCAAGCCGTTTGCAGAGTATATGCGGCAAAGGGGCATCGACTTCTGCGGCGAAAAGGGCGAATATCATACACTGGTAAAACACGGCCCGCCGTTCCGCCGCAGGTTGGTATTTGAGGAAACCCTTATCGCGGCACAGGACGGCTACTGGCTTTTAGATATTAGAAAATGCCGGCTGGAATAGCCTATTGTGGCCGTATTAATATCAAAATCATGTAACAGGTATAATCTTGTTGCATATAGAGGCGAAAGGAAAACATTTAATGACAGCTGATAAATTCTCTGCTCTATTTAATGCCCGTTCGGTGGCCCTGGTGGGCGCCTCCAAGGACGGGCGAAAATGGGGCTTTGTAACCTTGAAACACCTGGTCGACGGCGGCTTCGGCGGCCGTATATATCCCGTTAATCCGAGCGAAAATGAAATACTGGGCCTCAAGGTCTATAAGAGTATCGACGACCTGCCGGAGACGCCTGATATGGCTGTCATCGTAGTGCCCCCTCCCGCCGTTCCAGCCGTTATAAAGCAGTGTGTCGGCAAAGGGATAAAAGCAGGCATCATCATCACTGCCGGATTTGCCGAGCTGGGCGGCAAGGGTGTCCGGATACAGCAGGAGATAGCTGAAACTGCCCGCGCGGGCGGGATGGTTTTCGTGGGGCCTAACTGCAACGGAGTCATGAGCCCCTGGAACAAACAATATGTTCAGTTCCCGTCCTTTTTCGTTCCACCCGGCCCTATAGCTGTGGTAGCCCAGAGCGGCAATGTGATGGACTCTCTGGCGCGCCAGGTCATGATGTATGGCCAGGGCTGCAGTGTATGCGTTGCCAGCGGCAACGAGGCCAGTCTGCATATTGAGGACTACCTGGAATATCTGGCGGACGATCCACACACCAGGGTTATTCTGTCTTACGTCGAGGGATTCAAGGACGGCGGACGCTTCATCGAAGTGGCGAGCAAGGTCAGTAAAAAGAAACCCATTATCGTAGTTAAGGCCGGCAAGACACAGGCCGGGGCCAGGGCTGCAGCTTCGCATACCGCCTCTATCGCCGGCTCCGACGTTATTTTCGATGCTGTCTGTAAACAGTCGGGCATAATCAGGGCTGCCAGCCTGGACGAGCTGATTAACATCGGCCTGGGCCTTCTGCGGCAGCCTTTGCCCAAAGGGCGAGGCCTGGGCATAGTCACGGCGGGTGGAGGATGGGGGGTGCTGGCCGCCGATGCCTGCGCTGCACTGGGCTTCGATGTGGTCAAACTGCCGGACGATACCATCGAAGAGCTGGATAAGCTACTGCCGGCCTGGTGGAACAGGGGCAATCCGGTCGACCTGGTGGCCGGCGTGGCAGGCGACAATATTTTCAAAGCCATCGAGCTTGTCATGCAGGTCCCTTCGGTAGACTCCATGATGTTTTTAAGCATCATGCCTGCCTTAAAGGTAAGGGGATTCGATGCGCCGCAGGAACCTGTAGCCAGGGAGAAATGGGGCGAGGAGATAACTGCAGCGGTGATAGAAGCCTTTGAACGGTTAAACGGAATTGCAGATAAGTATCACAAGCCTCTGGTGGTAGCCAGTGAGCATATGTGGTCTACGGCGGTCGAGCAAGCCAAGATTGGCTACACACTGGGGCAGCATAACGCCGTCTGCTACCATATGCCGCATGAAGCTGCTACTGTGCTGGACGCAATGGTAAAATATAACGATTATTTACGGGAAAAAGCGCATTGAACCGATCGGAATTGCGCTTAACACGGAAGGGATAAGACAGGCTTCAGAAATATTTAGCAATATGTGAGTTACAAATGGATATCATCGAGGGCAAAAACCCCGTAATTGAGGCACTCAAGGCTGGACGGCCGATCAGCAAAATATTGCTGGACAACAGCCTCAGGGTGCACGGGGCAGCAGATCAAATAATTCGCCTGGCCAAAATCAAGGGTGTTGAAATCGAATATTTAAATAAGCAGGCTATGGACAGGCAGAGCGCAACGGGTTCGTACCAGGGAGTCATGGCCCTGGCCGCGGCCAAAAAATACATCGGCCTGTCCGACTTGCCGGCGATTTCAGAAGCAAAGAAAGAACCTGCCCTCTATCTGGTGCTGGACGGCATCGAAGATCCGCACAACCTGGGCGCGATTTTAAGGACGGCCGATGCTGCGGGGGTTCATGCTGTTGTCATTAGGGAAAGAAGGGCAGTAGGCATCACACCGGCGGTGACCAAGGCCTCGGCCGGGGCGGTAGAATACGTTCCCGTGGCTATGGTATCCAACATCGCCCAGTCCATTGAGACGTTTAAGAAAAATGGCGTCTGGACCGTTGGGATAGACATGGAGGGTGAGACAAATTACGGCAGCGTGGACTTTACGCTACCGACTGCCATCGTGATCGGGGGAGAGGGAAAGGGGCTTTCTGAGTTGGTCAGAAAGCGCTGCGATTTCATCGCTTCTATTCCCATGAAGGGGCAAATCTCATCGCTTAACGCATCAGTGGCGGCTGCGGTGGTCATGTACGAGGCGCTCAGGCAGAGGACGCCTCAGCGATAGTACTGGCCGGCCTTCATTATCCACATGTTTATTAATATCTTTTTTGTAGCTTCGGTTAATTTCTTATAACCGTAGGCCTAAAACTTAGAATGCCTTCTTTTTCTTGGCCATAACAATATATATGGCATAGATGACGGTCAGGTATCCGAGCACCCGAATCACCAGTATGAAACCGGACAGACTGGCGGCCAGCCCGATGAGGTTTAGCAGATGCGTTATGGCGAACAGGCCGAAGGCGATACCGATGTAAAGTATCGTACGAGACTGGCTGCGTGCGTATTCCCATACCCCCATGATCAGTATGATAGTGGATAGAACGAGATTTGAGATAGTTACCATATCCATTTGACCAACCTCCAATTAGAATTACGATGAGTGCGGCCGTCTGCTAACTTCACAGGGCGGTCGACATCCATCATAACATTATTTTGGATGGACAGAAACTACGATATTCATACTTTTAGTAGACGGCTTTGGTCCAGGCAGTGAAGGTTTCCAGAGTTTTACCGTTTTTATCCAGGCAGTCTCCCCTGAATTCGTAGACAGGCACTGCGTAAGATTGTTTATCTGAAGGCGGCTCTATCCAGTATTTTAGCTCCACCTGTTTTACTGTTACCTGGCTGCATTCGAGCGGGATATCGATGCTGCCTCCCCCACCCGTCATGTCAGCATATGCGCTGTCCTCCGGCCTTACATTGCCTAAATACTTGGGAACCGTGTCCCTCCAGCCCCAGAACAGGCTTATAATCTGTCCGTTATCGCCGACTATGACCTCGATTTTGCCCCCGGGCCCTGTCGCCGGTACCCCACCGATTAGATAGGGGAAATCTACTATCCAGTAACCCGGCTCTTTTTGCATGGCTTGCCCCGTGCCCTGGCTGTACACCGGATAATTACCGCCGGCTGTAACAGTGATGGCATTTTCGATTTTAGAATATTTATCATAGCCGATGGGCAGCAGGTCGGCCTGTTTTAAGAAGTCATAAGCTATACGTTTGGCAGTGAGGGTTGACGGCAAGTTTAGGGCTGATGCGGGATAAAGCTTCTCGGGGTTGACGTAGCCCCACTCTACTGCCCCCGAAGCCGTCCATATTGTCAGTTGCCTGGCATCAGGGCCGGCCTTTTCGGCGACCACGATCCTGGAATTCCCGTCGCTATAGGCAGCTTTGCCTATCACACCCATTTTAGCCGCCAGTTCATCGGCATAACCCAAATCTACGTTGGGAGTATTGACCTGATATACCGTGGCATGCGTCGCATTTGTCGAAAGCGGTGTTTGCAGGCTGAAAGTCAGATTGGAGGGCGTGATCCGGGAAGGCAGATTGACGCTATAGGAACCTTCGGGTAGAGAGCTCATAGCGGCGGGGGCGGGAACATTTTGATACCTGGTCGAATACCATACAGTTGAAACGGCTACCAGCGTTATGACCAGGGCGGCCGTTGCCAGGCTTCCCCAGACCAACCTCCGGCTGAATATATCTTCCAGCCATTCACGGAACCCGGTGTTCTTTACCGGTGGTGCGGTCATGGTTTGCAGAGCAAGTTTCCTCAGCAGCTGATTCCTAAGTTGAATCCTGAAGCTTTGTGAGGGCTCATCACGGCTGGCCAGCATTATACGGGCGAATTCCAGATCAGCACGGAGATCATCGCTCAGCCGTTCCTCCGGCCGAATCTCTCCGCCTGCCAGCAGCCTGTCCAAATATTCATTGAACAGCTTCTCTTCAGACATTACCCCTCCCGTCCAGCCATTTGCGGAAGCAGTCCCTGAGTTTATGGATGGCCCTGAAGAGAATAATTCCCACGTTGCCTTCCTTAAGGCCGAGAACCGTAGCTATGCGGCGGTTATTAAGCTCTGCCCCGAATTTAAGGGATACGATCTCCTGTTCCCGCGGAGGCAGCACCGAGTAACAGATGCGCAATACTTCGTACTCTTCCCCTTTCTCGGCTGCCTCTTCAGGCGACGGGTCGTCGGACTCGATATGCGAGATACTTTCCAGCGTCTGCGTTTGCCTTCGGGATGACTTGCGCAGGTAGTCGGTGACCGTATTCCTGGCAATGGCGATAAGCCAGGTCTGAGGGGCTGCCTTCTCCCTGCGATATCCGGGGAAGGCCGCCAGCGCCTTTTCGAACACAACGGATGTTAAATCGGCTACGACCGATTTGTCAGCAATTCTGTAGCTTATATAGCGGTAGACTCCCGTCAGGTGGTCTTCATATAGCCGGGCAAAGCTGGTAACGATGTCGGCTTCGTGGCCGGAGTTGCTATGAACCATAGTTTCATCCGTGTAGATCTTTTGAAATGTTATCATATATGCTCCGGCCACACCCGTATACCATATTTCTCACGGTCTCTTGCAGTACAGGTCAGTCACCTTTGTAGCTGGAATGTCCCAGCAGCTGCAGGATATCCAGCTCCTGGTTCAAGGTTGAATCCGAGATCTCGCGCATCTCATTCGAGAAATAGTAACTGAAATCTCTAAAAAGGCTGCGGTAAGGCGACGATACTGTCAGAGGCAGCGACTGACGTTCCCAGGTCCCCAGGAATGTTGCAGGGATTATGATACCCTCTTCTGTGTTGACCATGGGCAGCCAGGATTGGCCCTGTCTTATATTTCCCCTTTCATCGATAAGCCAGTCCTTCATCAGGTTGGCGTACCTGGCCAGCAGGATACCTTTGCGTATGCCGTTATTTTCGTAGTATTCGCGCCCCGTGTTTTCGAAATATACCAGGGCTTCGCTGCCGTCCTGATTACCCGACCTGTCCTCATAGGTAACCCGCAGTTTCAGCAGGTCGTTCTCGCCCCCGGTCCTCCTCAGTTTAAGCAGGATAAGGCCGCCTTTGGTCTGCCCTGCCTCTTTTTTGGATGGGAACAGGGTGTTGACCTTCATGATCTCTCCAGTGGCTTTATCGGCTTCGGGACTGCCGTAAACCTGTTCGATCTGCCAGCCTGTTCCGTCCATCGACAGCACGAGATTGAATATCAGCGGGGTCACCATGTAGTCGAACTCCTCGTTCATGCGCTGCACGAACTCACCCGGAGAATGAACGGAGTAATAGTTGGCGCCCCTGGTTTTGGTCATATAGTCGATTAATTCGGTATTGAAGTCGACTCCGATGCCGACATAGGTGGTATAAATCTTATTGCCCGCATTGCTTCTCATCATGCTTCGCAGGCTGTATTCTCCCGTTTCTCCCGTGTTGGGCATGGCATCCGTTAAGAAGATAACCCTGTTCTCATAATCGTTTGGATTGGCCCAGCGGTATTCATCCAGCAGGTCGGTGGCGAGCTGCATGCCGGCCGAAAGATCGGTGCTGCCGCCGGCGGCAACCTGCCTGACGGCGTCCATGGCGTAATCCAGGTTGTCACGGCTGGCCTCGCTCATCCGCTGCAGCAGGTAGGACCGCTGGTTGTATAGCACGATGCTGAAATGATCGTCGCGGTTCAGTTTATTGAGGATAGCTTTAATAGCGTCTTTGGCCACTTCTATTTTCTGTGTATTGCGTTCCCACATATTCAACTCTTGTTTAACGCCAAATTGATCGTAATAATACTCATCAAAGGGGCTGGACATAGACCCTGAGATATCCAGAACTATGACCAGGTTCAACTTCTTGCGTGCAAAGTCGCTCTCTTTCATGCCTGAGTTCAGGCCGACGGAAAGGTAATACTCGGACTTGCCCGAAAAGGGGTCTTTGGAAACCGCACAGCTGTACGAAGGGCAATATAACTTGTTGCAGGGCGTGTCATTGCCGGTATCGAAATAATAGTCGTAGTACAGGCCTTCATAGGTGATATCCGTAGGCAGTGGCAGATAATTAGCCCTGATATTTTCACGGAAATTGTTAACGTCTTTGGCCCCTCCCACTGCCAGCCCGATGGTACCCGAATTGCCTGGCGGCGGCGCTGCCCCACATTTCCCCCCTGCTGCGCCCCCCAATGATGATAAAGGAGAGTTGATGGAAAAAGAGCTGGTCGGGGGAGGCGTATATGGTTGCGAGGGAGCCGGTGGCTGTGACGGAATGGTAGCTGCCGGAGCGTGCTGTCCATATGAAGGAGCAGCCGGCGCTGGGGATGGCACGGGCACTGTAGTGGGAATGAACGATGGGGCTGAAGGTGCAGCCGGTGCTGTGGGCTGAGTATGAGATTGAGCCGGTGCTGTTGCTGTTTTGTCAGGGACTTTGGCCGGCTCTGAACTGGAACAGGCGGCGGCCAATAGGGCCGCCAGTATGATGAAGGCCAGCAGGGCATGACATATGCGGGATTTAGATAGCTGCCGATAACTCATCTTTGGACCTCCTGTAATGCCTTTTATAGATATATACGCCCGGCCCACCGAAGTATTACAGGATTTATGCCGACAATTGCTAACTAATATTAAATTATGGGGGTAGTTACCCTGCTTTAAGACGTCGATTCAGGGTTTGATGTTTTGGAAAACCTACAGTATTTTTACCAGCTCGAGTTCGAATGTCAGGTCTTTACCGGCCAGGGGATGGTTGGCATCTATGGTGACCGAGGTGTTGTCGGTTACCTTGATTATGGTTACCACCATTGTGGAGCCGTCCCTCTGGGTCGACTGCAATTGCATGCCCACCTGCGGGGTCATATTGCCCGGGAGTTGTGCCATGGGCACTTCGGCAACCAGGTCATTACGGCGTTCTCCATAGGCGTCGGTTGCGGGGATCGTCACGGTTTTCTTCTCGCCGACCCTCATGCCAGTGACCGCTTTATCGAGCCGGGGATTACCTGACCCGATCCCAGGGTGAACTCCAGCGGCTGGCCGCCGACGGACGAATCGAACACGGTGCCGTCCGCCAGTTTGCCGGTGTAATGAACCTGGACTTTGTCTCCTGCTTTGGCCTGGGGTCCCGCGTTCAAGACACTACATCCTGTTATCAGCATGGCGCTGAATAGTACAAGTATTGTTAAGAAAATGTGGTTTTGTTTCACCACGTACCTCCGAATTTAAACAATAAGATGTCAAGCTCGTAGGAAATATGGTATAGATCATAGCATACTTCTGAACGGGACCTTAAATATTAAGAACCTAGGTGGTTTTGCGAATAAACGGCGGTGCAGATTTTATACATACGCAGAACTTCCCGGACTCGGGACTTATCAAGCGGCACTTTGTCCACACAGGTAAGCCGGTCGAAGATGAAGCTGCAATCCTGAAGTGAAGCTTGAAATCCCCCCTGTTCCAAGAATTTCACGATTTCTTCCAGAGTGGCGAACTGGTGGAACTTCCTGCTGGTTTTTTTCTCAATACGTCTGTCTAAGAACTTTAGCATCCAGGTCTTGCGCATTTTTTCGTAAGCATAAAAATCAGTAGTTATCCAGACTCCCTTGGCAGCGTAACGGTCGAAGAACCCTGCTATACTATCACGCAGCTTAACTTTTTCCTCTGCAGTCAGGTATTGTGCCAGCCCCTCATGAATCACGGCGATGTTGCTATTATTTCCGCCGAAAAACCTGCGGCCGAGCTCATCCCACGCGATAGGATCAAGCGCATTGAGAGCGTAGAAGTGATACTTCGGGCTTTGCGCCATGCTTTTCTCGGCTAGAATCTTTTGAACGACCTTCTGCTTGGTGGCCAGCATGTCAGGCAGATCCGTCTCGATATAAACGGAAGGCCTGGACATCCTTTCCAGCCCTCTGGCGGACAGGCCGGAAGCGATCTCTATTACCGTGTAGCTGTCATCAAGTTTGTTAACTGCTTCATTGAGTGATAGATACCTGCCCTCGAGATAGGCCAGCCGGCCAGTGGTGCCGGGTGAGAATTTGAACAGCCTGCGAAAAATCGAAGGGGGTCTTTTAGAGAAATAGGGTTTGGTCATCTGTCTCACCGCGGAATATATTTCCGCCGCATAAGGCATATTGGTGTAACGGGCGCGCATCAAGGCCACCAGCACTGCCGTGGGGCTTATCTTCTCATAATCTTCAGGCATGAGCCTTGTAAATTATAGCAATTAAATCCTGGCAGAAGGACAGTTTAATCGAATATCTTGCCGGGATTGAGAATACAGTGAGGGTCGAGGGCAGCCTTGATATTTTTGAGCGTTTTCAGCACCACCTTATCTCCCGTAGTATTGAAGAAGGCTTTTTTATCCATGCCGATGCCATGCTCGCCGCTCACGGCGCCCCCGTAGCGGCCGCATAGCTCATAGATGTCTTTCATCATGCTGTCAAGTTTCCTCATCCATGCATCATAGGGCATATCCCTGCAAATCGGATGCAGATGGACGTTGCCGTCCCCTGCGTGGCCGTATACGACCACCGGAATACCGTATTTAGGCTCCAGCTTTTTCACGTCGGCGACGAAGCGTGCGATCTCGCTCCGGGGAACGACGGCATCCAATATCTGCATAGGGGCGAATTTTTTGATGGCATGGTAAAAGCCTTCCCTGGCCTCCAGCAGTTTTTTCATGGCCAGCCGTCCGGGAGGCACCAGCGCATCGGCCGCTCCGTGTTTCCGAACGACCGCTTCCACGTCGCAGAAGTAGCCGGCGATCTCGTCCTGGCTGTCGGCCTCGGCCAGCACCAGCAGGAAGGCCGCATAGCCCCGGTAAGGCAGCTTCTTGCCGGTATAACTCTCAGCGATCTGCAGGATGCTTTCTTCCATGAACTCCAGGCCAACCGGGACCTTGCCCAGCATCAGTATCTCGGGCACGGAGTCAATGGCTTGCTGCAGACTGTGGAAAGGGATGAAGAGAGCTTCACGGCAGGCCGGCTTGATATGCAGCTTGAGGGTAACCTCCGTAATAATTGCCAGGGTCCCTTCCGAGCCCACCAGCAATTGCGTCAGGTCATATCCGGAGGAGCATTTAACAAACCTGCCCCCCGTATGTATTATTTCTCCATTGGCCAGCACCGCTTCCAAACCCAGAACATGGTGGCGGGTCACGCCGTATTTAACGGCATTCATGCCCCCGGCATTGGTGGCGACACTGCCACCCACCGTAGCCGTCATCTCTCCCAGTGCGACCGGATAGCTTAACCCCACTGCTTCCAGGCTATCTCTGAGTTTGCCCAGCTGCAGGCCGGGCTGGACCACTGCCACGAAGTTGTTATGGTCGATCTCCAGCAAGCGGTCCATTTTCTCCAGCGACAGGACGATTCCATTGTGAAGGGGCACACAGCCCCCGCTCAGGCCGGTCCCACCGCCGCGCGTGGTTACGGGAATGCGTTTGCTGTCGGCGTATTTAAGAAGGGCGGAAACAGTCTGGACAGTCTGCGGTTTGACGACCAGCTCCGGCAACCTGGGCTCAAGCAGAGGTGTCTCGTCCCGGCCGTAATCAAGCAGCTTTTCCGGCGCAGCGATGACATTTCCGCGACCGGCTATAGCAGACAGCGCTGCAGAGTCTTCGGATGTGATTTTATGATAGCGGCGCAACCCTTTTTTTTCAGGGGACACTACCCGGCTCCTCGAGCGAAAAGCCTTTTTCGCGGAAAAGTCGGATACAGGCAGCCCCCACCGCTGTATCGTAAAGTGTTCCGCCGTTGCTCGAAATTTCATCCAGGGCGGCGTCGATGCCCCGGCTGGGGCGGTAAGGACGGTGTGAGCCCATGGCTTCTACTACATCCGCCACCATTAGGATTTTAGCTTCCAGAATGATCTCGTTTTCCTTTAAATGGCGGGGGTAGCCGGAACCATCCAGGCGCTCGTGATGCTGGTAAGCCGATTCGGCCACCGGCCAGGGGAAATCAATGGACTTTAAAATATCGAAACTTCCGGCGGCATGTGTCTGAATGATCTGCCGCTCAATAGCGGTGAGTGTGCCGGGCTTGCTGAGGATCTCCATTGGAACGTAAACCTTGCCTATATCATGGATTTTGGCGGTGAACTCGATACCCTGAGCCAACTCTTCCGGCAGGCCCATCTCTTCGGCGATGGCCCTGGCCAACCTGGCTACCCTTTCCTGATGCCCGGAGGTGTAGGGATCCTTGAGTTCCACTACCTTGGCCATAGCATCGATCACTCCCAGGATGGTCCTTTCCAGCATCGCCAGGCTTCTCTCGGCCTTCTCTTCGGCAGCTTTACGGTCGGATATCTCCCTGCCCTCGCAGAGGATGGCGGTAGGTACCCCTTCCTGGTTCCTGATTAGGGAGATAATTACCTCGGACCAATAGGTCGAGCCGTCCTTCCCGTACAATTCCAGTTCTATGGTGCGCGAGCGGTGGGGATCGGCCTTGCCCGACTTCTCTTCCTCCAGTTCCTCCTCATAAAGCTGCAGTGCCCTTTGCAGGGAATCGGGCGCTAGCTGCTGGTCAAGGGGAAGGGACATCCTTGCTTCCTCTGAGAACCCGCGGCGTGGCTGTCCGAACGGGTTGACCCAGAGGAGCTTCAAGTTCATGTCCATCAGCCATATCCTGCTTTTGATATTTTCCGATACATCAAGACCATACTCACTATGTTTCATATCAGTTATCTCTTCACGAACAGGTTTTTTGTATAGGGCAAGGTCGAACAACGTCGCTGTTTGCTGATTAGAGCCGGGTACAGCGCTGATGTAGACCATGACTTCTTTCAGGTTACCTTGCCGGTCGGCAAAGCTGAACTGATAGGCATCGGGCGCAGAGCCGGGGTCCAGCCTCCTCATAAGATAATACCTCTTCAACCGGGCCCGGTCTTCCTCTGCCACAAACTCAATCCAGCTTTTCTTACCCTCTATCTCCGATCGGGGGTAGCCGGATAACTTTTCAAAAGCGCCGTTGACGGCGGATATAGTAGTATCTTCGTTAATCAGGATAAATGCTGTGGACGTGTTCTCCAGCGCTGCCGCGATAGCCGGGACCATTGGTTGTTCCGGATGAACTGCAGGTGCCTCTCTAACAGCAGGCTTTTCATCTCGCGGTAAGGTCGTTTCAACTGCGGCCTGTTTTTCGTCCGCCCTGGCGCGCACGTTGATAACGATGCAAAGCGGCGCTCCCTTATCATTGTTAATCCATGAAATGTCCATTGATACCGGGACGGCCGCGCCGTCCTTTTTAATCAATGAGCAGCCGATCCTGCCCGGTGAACCCTGCCTCAGGATATCCATTATCGCTGGCTGCATGCCTTCACTTTCCGACCCTGCCGCCAGGCTGCTTACATTTTTGCCCAGCAAATCTTGGCCGCTGTCATAGCCGAGCAGCGAGACAAACCTGCGTGACACATGGGTCAAATGACAGTCCAGGTCGGCCACTGCTACGGGTTCAAGTGAAAGGTCTACCAGCGAGCGGTAAAGGTTTTCTTCTTCCTTCAGCCCTGCCTCGACCCTTTTTTGCTCGGTGATATCCTGGAAGTTCACGATGAAATATGTTGGGCCGTCTTCGCTGTCCCCGATGAGCGATATATTTACGGCCACCCAGACCAGCCTGCCGTCCCTACTCTGAAGGCGCATCTGAAACGGCCTGTCCGGCTTTTCCAGGGAAAGAAAGAGGGCCATAATATCGCCGCAGGTTTCACGGTCCTCCGGGCACAGCACCTCATCGAAGCGGCTCTCCAGTATATCTTTTTCTTCATAGCCGATCATATCGCAGAATGACTTATTGACCTTGAGGAAAATACCCTCCGTGCCTATGATAGTTAGGCCCGTAGCCAAGTCTTCGAAAGCCGACTGAAAACGCCTTTCCGCCTCGCGCCAGGCCTTTTCAACGGAATGGTGCTCGCTGATATCCAACCAGTGTCCCAGTGTCAGCCAGTTGCCGCCGTACTTGAAATAAGTGATTTTTTCGGAGATCCATTTTTTCTTACCGTCGCGGGTGGTGATCTTAAACTCGTGCCCGGTATCGTTGTCATCTTCCCACAGGAATGCGACGTTCTGCTTGGGCATTTGCCTGTAGCGCGGGTTGATGATCCTCTGGTAATCTTTGCCAGAAAGCTCGTCCTGGCTGTAGCCAGTAATGCGCCGAAATTCGATATTGGTGTAGATGAACTTGCCGTCGCGGGTAATATAGATACCCGCAGGCGAGTTTCTGAACAGCGCTGTGCAGAGCTCTGCAGCCGCTTCAGGCAATATTTTCAGGACGTCAGTCCTGTCAGAGATCACATCCATAAATTTACTCTCGGTAGTCGCCATCACCAGACCTCCGCATTCACCGGGCTAGCATGGATAGCGGACATAACCCGTTTCCACCGGCACTATTTTACCCTTATTGAGGTCATCAGTAAAAACCACATATACCTGCAAGGCAAGGGAAATGTTATAATAGCAATAACCTGTTGGGGCCGGGATAATTCACGGGGAACGAATATGAAAACGGTTACCTTTATTGCGGCAATTGTTGTGGCTATAACCGTTTTGCTGGCGCCCGCCTGCAAAATGACCCCGCCCGAGCTTCCGGCGCAGATACCCCTCGGCTGCCTGATGCCATCGTCCACTACGCCTACCTGGGGCCCCAACTTAATCAAGGCGGCCCAACTGGCAGTGGACGAGGTAAATGCTGCCGGAGGAGTAGATGGTAAATCCCTTTTGTTGGTGGTTGAGGATGAGGGTCCCACCCCTGCTTCGGCTCTGTACGCGGCACATAAGCTTGTCGAAGAGCAAAAGGTGCAGGTCATTATCGGCGGAACGACCAGCGACGCAGTGATGAATATCGGCCCTTATCTGGATAGCAAAGGAGTGTTGCTGGTAACCCCTTCCGCAACATCCAGCACCCTGGCCAGCCAGAGTTGGTCCAGTTGGGTCTATCTGGTATCCCCGGAGGACTCTCTGCAGGGTGGCGTGGTCGCCAAGTTGATAAAAGATGCCGGATGCAAGAAGGTTGCCACCATCGTACAGGATACTATCTACGGCAGGGGCATTGCAGATATGGCCGAGCAATTCCTGAAAGGCAGGGCCGATATCGTTGCTTCCATCAAGTATGATCCTGCCAAGCTGAGCTACTTTGCCGAGCTCAATCAACTCAAGGATAAACAGCCGGATTGCGTCCTGCATGCCGGTTACTATAGCGATAGCGCAGTCATATATGAACAGGCTCGCCAGTCCGGCCTGGACGGTATACCCTGGGTTACATCCGACGGGGTCTATGACATGCCGCTGGATAAATACCTCGAGGCTGCTAAGTTTATGGAGAAGGCGGTCACAGGCACTGTGCCCGTTCCCGACCTGCAGTCTGACGCCTATAAGAACTACGCGGCGGCCTACCAGCAGGCTTACGGCCTGGCCCCCACCATTTTCTGCGATACGAGTTATGATGGGGTGAAACTGATAGCTGCGGCCTTGAAGAAGGCCAACGTCTATGACGGGGCGGCTATCAGGGATGCCCTGGGCATCGTAGGGAAGGACTACCGCGGCGTCAGCGGGACGATTACATTCAACCAGTCAGGTGAACGTATAGCCGGCAACTACGGTATATGGAAAGTGAAGATGGTGGGCACGCAATATCAGTTCGTAATGACCGGGCAATCAGTCAGCTTTTTGAAACCGTAGCTGAAACTCCGAATAACCCTCGATTCAGGTTTCCATGTTCTAAATCGTATTCCGCTTAATGCGGAAGTCCGTCGGCCGAAAAATAGGGATAGTCCTGGGTGATGACGAATTTATCCCATCTGCTGATATGGCCGTAGAGAAGGTGGCATTTCTGGCAGAGTAATACGCAGTTGCTCAGCGAGGTATCGCCGCCCAGCTCGGCGGGCTTCTTAAGGTGAGGGAATCCGCTATCTACCTCCACCCGCTGGCCGCAGTGGGCGCAGGCCCCTTTCTGACGGACGTAAGCCTTATCCTTGATGTCCTGGGTAAATTCCTTCAGGCTCATAAGTTAAAATCCTATCTACTAAAGTTATCTATAAGTTTAGTCTAATTTAAGCATAACGTGCAATTGATTTCAATATGACGACTTCAGTTCCCGGTCTATTGTATTCAGTATCTGCGGCAGCAAGGCCTCGATCTCTGGGGTCAGGTTTAAACCGTGTGACGTATCCGCCGGTTCGATGCCGATGATCACCACTTCGGGTGACTGCATACCCAGTTTATGCATCATCTTGAGGCTGTCCAGCACACCCAGCCCGTGCACTGATCGCGGAGCATCATCAGCTATATTGGACTCATGAATCTCCAGCCTGTACAGCGTGCCCGGTTGGCCGCCCCCACCCAACGCGTCTACGATTATTAACTTCTTAATATTCTCATCCAGCAATGAGAGGAGGTCGGGCGCAGTGCCGCCGTCAATAATCTCGACTCCGGTATACTTGTCACAGTCCCGCATCTCCGTGATAACGCGGATGCCCAGGCCATCATCCCGGCAGAGCGGATTGCCGATGCCCATCACTGCTATTCTCGTTTTATCCGTCATGGCTTCAGCAGATGCGCGGCAGTATCTCCCCTGTGGGCATATCCAGTATGCGTGACGACCCGATCCTGGTCTTGAGGACTACCCGGCCTTTTCGCTCACCGGTTACCTCCCCGATGACGGCTGCCTGTCCCGCATATTTGTTCATCCGCATAGCGGAAAGCACTTTCTGTGCATCTTCCGGCGCTACGGCAGCCACCAGCTTTCCCTCGTTGGCTATATAGAGCGGGTCGAGTCCCAGAAGCTCGCAGGCGCCCCTGACGCCATCGTGGATAGGGATCTTGTCTTCCTCAATAGTTATGCCCACGCCGGATTGCCCGGCGAATTCGTTAAGCGTGGAAGCCAGGCCGCCCCTGGTGGGGTCGCGCAGGCTATGGATATTGCTGCTGACCGCCAGCATTTCCGACACGAGTTTATTGAGCGGAGCGCAGTCGCTGACCACGGGTAACCTGAATTGAAGTCCTTCACGCTGGCTCATTACAGCCATTCCGTGCTCACCGATGCCGCCGCTCAGGATGATCTTATCGCCTTCCCTTGCGTTGGAGCCGGAGATGTCCAGTCCCGCACTAATTACGCCTATGCCGGCGGTGTTGATGAACAGGCGGTCGGCCTTGCCCCGGTTGACCACTTTGGTGTCGCCTGTAACTATTTGTACGCCCGCCTCCTCAGCGGTTTCCCTGACCGATTCGACGATTTTACGCAGCTCATCGATCTCCAGCCCCTCCTCGATGATCAGGGCCAGGCTGATATAAAGGGGTTTGGCACCGCTCATCGAGAGATCGTTGACGGTCCCGCAAACAGCCAATCTGCCGATATTGCCGCCGGGGAAAAATATGGGATTGACTACATAGCTATCGGTGGTGAAGGCCAGCTTGCCCGAAAGCTCGAACACGGCAGAGTCGTCCATGCGTGAAAGGATGGCATTGTTAATGGGGGGCGTGAGTATTTTTTCGATCAGATCGTGGCTCAGTTTGCTTCCGCTGCCGTGTGCCAGCAGTATCCTGTCATTCATCGAAGTCTCCATACTGATAGTATGCGGCGCAGGTGCCTTCGGAGGATACCATGCACGGACCGATGGGGTTTTCCGGCACGCATAATTTGCGGAAGAGCTTGCACTCCGTCGGCCTGATAATACCGCGCAGCACTTCGCCGCAGCGGCAGCCCGGAGCCTCCTTGACGGGAGGAATCTCGACATCAAACTCCTCGTCCGCATCGAACCTGACATATTTTTCTTTGAGTTTAAAGCCGCTATTGGGGATATCCCCGATACCACGCCAGCTTGCGCCGGCTACATCGAAAACACTGTGCATCAATTCCAGGGCCTTAAGGTTGCCCTCGGGTTTGACGCCCCGTGTGTAGGCTATCTCGACCTGCGGGTTATTATTCTCTATTTGCACGATCAGCATTTCGATAGCCTGCAGTATATCTACCGGTTCGAATCCGGCCACCACGCAGGCGATTCCATAATCGCGCGCATAGGACTCATAAGACCTGGTGCCGATAATGGCGCTGACATGGCCGGGACAGATGATGCCGTTCAAATTGACTTCGCCCAGGTCCAGTATGGCTTTCATGGCAGGAGGGGTCATCTTGAGTTGGCAGAGTACGAAGAAATTTTTGAGGTTTTCTTTCTCGGCCTGGAGCACAGCAGCGGCGATGGTCGGCGCGGTAGTTTCGAAGCCGATGCCGATGAAGATGACCGACTGCTGAGTATTCTCCCTGGCAATCTGCAGCGCATCCTGCGTGGAATAAACAATGCGGATGTCGCCGCCCTCGGCGCGGGCCTTCTGTAGGCTGCTATAGCTGCCGGGGACCTTCAGCATATCGCCAAAGGTAGTGATGGTTACATCCGGCAGGGAGGCCAGAGCGATGGCCTTATCGATATCCCGGTTGGCAGTGACGCAGACGGGGCAGCCGGGACCGGAGAGCATCTCGATGTTGTCGGGCAGAAGCTGGCGGATGCCGTTGCGCATAATAGCTACGGTGTGGCCGCCGCAGAACTCCATCAGCCTGGCGGGCTTATGGGAGATGCCGGTAATCTTTTGCGCCAGCTTTTGTGCCAGCCCCACATCCCTGAACTCATCTATAAACCTCATCAGGCGCTAACTCTACTTGAAATCAAGACCTACCTGCAAACATGCTGATTTTTAGTGCCAGGAGGCGAGCCCTGCATCAGTACAATCGCTGTATGTAATACGGGTCTGGCCGGTGCCGTCGGCATTCATGATGTATATTTCACCGTTGTCGTTAGTGCAATCGCGCTTGGAATAAAATACGATTTTGGTGCCGTCCGGCGACCAGGCAGGGTATTTGTTATCGATATTGCCGCCGGTGATGCGCGTGCGCCCGCCGCCGTCTGCTTTCATCGTGTAAATCTCGAAATGCCCCAGTTCGCTGCTCTGAAAGACGATTTTGCTGCCATCGGGCGACCATGCAGGGTAATCATCGGTAAAAAGGGTTGAGCTGAGCTTGGTCTGGTTGAAGCCGTCGGCATCCATGACGTAGATCTTGGGATTGCCCTCACGGTCACTCTGGAAGGCGATCTTCTTGCCGTCGGGCGACCAGGAGGGAGCCGCATCGTCGCTGGAGTTATTGGTAAGCCGTACCTGGCTGCTGCCGTCGGCGTTCATAACGTATATCTGCTCGACGCTGTCACGGTCCGAGGTAATGGCTATTTTGGCCCCATCCGGCGACCAGGCCGGTAAAGAGTCATTGAATTTATCATTGGTAAGCTGTACCTGATTGCTGCCGTCGGCGTTGATAACATAGATCTGGTTATTGCCGGTCATGTCGGAGTAGAAGGCAATCTTCGTGCCGTCGGGCGACCACTTGGGGAACCACTCCCCGCCTTTGGTATTGGAGGTCAGCTTGAGCCAGTTGTTGCCGTTGGCAGTAGAAGTATACAGCTGCGGCCCTCCCACATCGTTGGTGCCGGAAACAAACACCAGTTTCCCGGTATAAGCCAGTGGGCCGTTTGACGCTTCACCCGTAGTCTCAGGTACGGGTGCTACGTGGATGGAAGAATTGGTTGGCAGGGTCAGGGTTGGCCTGGTTACAGGCTGAGAATTTTCCGATGGAACCGCCGGGGCCTGGGCAGCCTGAGAAGCACAACCCGATATCGTCACACTTAAAGCTATTAAGATTACGGAAAAAAGAATGATTAATCGCCTGAACATTACTGGCCTCCTTGGCAGCTTAAATATTAAAAGAATTATATGTTTATCACTATAACTATTGGAGTGGGGGCTGTCCTTAATCCCCGCCTTCACCGGCTTCAACCATGCGTTCCAACAAACTAAGCGTTTCCTGCGCTTCCTCTTCGTTTAAAACGTTTATGGCATAGCCGGTATGCAGCAGCACATAATCACCCACCCTGGCTTCGGGTGTAAGTATAATGCTGACCTTGCGTCCCACGCCGCCGATATCGACTTCGGCCTGCTCGCCATCGATAGAGGTGATCTTAACCGGGACTGCTAAACACATATGAAATAAGTATACTCAAAAAGGATACGGCGAACAAGAATCGTAACGCGTGACGCCCGGCGAAAGGACTTGCCACCCTTGCTAAAACTTGAGATAATATCTATTGATTGACTGACAAATCAATATAGAAGGAGAATATTCATGCCCGGAGCTTTATCAGATATACGCGTTGCGGACTTCAGCCGGATGTACGCCGGCCCGTTTTGTTCGATGATTTTGCGTGAGTTGGGGGCGGAGGTTATCAAGGTGGAGTTCCGGGAAAGCGGGGATGCTTGCCGGACAATTCCTCCCATCACCGATGGCGGTGAAGGCTACACCTTTTCTATGCTCAACCGCGGCAAAAAGAGTATCACGCTGGAGCTGAAAACCGAAGAGGGCCAAAAGATAGCGCGTGAACTGATTTCAAAGTGTGATGTGATGCTGGAAAACTTCAAACCCGGCGTGATGGACAGGCTGGGGTTGGGCTGGGACGATGTTAAAAAAATTAATCCGGGGCTTATTTATGCTTCACTTTCAGGGTTCGGGCAGACCGGTCCTTATGCCCACAAACCGGCCTTCGACATGGTGGCGCAGGCTATGGGTGGATTGATGAGCGTAACGGGTTTTCCTGAAAATCCGCCAACCAAGTGCGGGCCTCCTATTGCGGACCTTGGCGGTGGCGCATATACTGCCATTGGAATACTGGCAGCGCTTCAGCACAGACATAGCACCGGCGTCGGCCAGCATATAGATATATCATTGCAGGACTCTATTTGGGCCATGACGGCGGTTGAATCGCTGGCTGCATATGCCCTTACGGGCACTCCACCGGGCAGAATTGGCAATATGCATCCGGGCATCGTGCCCTGGAATGTCTACCAGGCCAGGGACGGTTATGTGGTCCTATGCATTCTGACCATAGGGCACTGGCAAAAATTCGGCCGGATCATCGGTAGGCCAGAATTGGTGGAAGACCCGGATCAATGTGCCATGGTGTTACGTGTGGGCAGGCGGGCGGAGTTGGATGGCATTGTGGCCGCCTGGGTGAAAGACAGGACCATAGCCGAAATAGTACAGATGATGGATGAAGCAGAATTGCCCTGCTCTCCCGTTCTGGATACAGCCCAGGTGGTGAATGACCCGCATATGAAGAGCCGGGAGATGACGGTGGAGGTCGAACAGATGATTTCCGGCCCGCTCAAGATGCCGGGGACGGTCTTTAAAATGTCCGAGACCCCGGGCGACCCCTATAACCCCGCTCCTTTTTTGGGCGAACATAACGGCGAGGTCTATACGGAGCTGCTGGGGTATAGCGAGGAAAAGCTGGGCGAGTTGATGAACAAGGAAATCGTCTAGATTGCCCCGGCTATTACTGCCTGTCCCAGGGAGACCCCGCCGTCGTTGCAGGGCACCTGTTTGTGGACGAGCACGTTGAAACCCGCCGCTTTAAGATCCTCTAACGTTTTAACCAGCAGCAGGCGGTTTTGATAACAGCCACCGCTCAGCGCAACTGTGTTCAGCCCCGATTGTTCTTTTATTTTGAGGCAGACGTCGCGGGTCATAGCTGCCACCGTATTGTGGAATCGCATGGCTACCACCTGCGGGGGGCAACCTTTAAGCAGGTCATCCAGTATGGCTGCCACCAGGTTGTGGAGCAGGATGATGGTATAGGTTTCGTCGCCGGTGGTTGAGAAGGGGTAAGAACCTTTTTCGTGTTCCGCTTCGTAAGCCTTCATCTCCATCTCTATGGCCGCCTGAGCTTCATAATCTATGGCTGACCGTATGCCTGCCATGGCTGAGACGGCGTCGAACAGCCTGCCCATGCTGGATGTAAGAGGCGAATTCAGGCCCGACTCAATCTGTTTACGCACCAGTTCCAGCTCGACCGGGTCGAAGCTTTTGAGAAATCCCAGCCTGCCGTCCAGTGCGCCGTATCCGAGCAGCGCCATGATGTAGCCCGCAGCTATACGCATAGGCCTCTTGATGGCCAGTGATCCGCCCGGAAGCGGTAGATATTCGAGCTGGCCGGCGCGCCTGAAGCCTTTGGCATCGGCGATGAGGAATTCCCCGCCCCAAAGATGGCCGTCACTGCCGTAGCCCGTGCCGTCGAAGGCGACGCCGATGACAGGCCCCTCCGCGGCATTATCAGTCAGGCAGGAGGCTATATGCGCATGATGGTGTTGTACGGGGACTGCCTTTAGCCCGTCCCTTTCGACCTGCTCCAGGGCGTACTTGGTCGGCAGATATTCGGGGTGCATATCATAGGCTATGATCTCCGGTTGAATACGGAAAAGCCTTTTATACAGCTCGATCGTCCTCTCGTAGTGCTCCATGGTCTCCATATTTTCCATATCGCCGATATGCTGGCTGACGAATGCGTGGTTGTCCCTGGTGAGGCAAAAGGTGTTCTTCTCCTCCGCGCCGCAGGCCAGGATTTGGGGGGACTGACAGGTAAGGTGAATTGGGTAGGGGGCATAGCCCCTGGCCCGGCGTAATATCTGCGGCGTTTTGTTCACAACCATGGTCACGCTGTCGTCGTAGGTCGAATATATCTCGCGGTTATGCGTCAGGAAATAGTCTGCAATATCCCCCAGCCTGTGCAGTGCCTCGTCGTTCTGGCCGGCGATGGGCTCTTCGCTGAGGTTGCCGCTGGTCATAACCAGGGGCAGGCCGGCTTCCCGCATGATGAGGTGATGCAGCGGCGTATAAGGCAGCATCACTCCCAGGTATTTGAGGCCGGGTGCGACCTCCTTACAAATTGAGGATTCGGATTTCCATTTTAATAATATGATAGGACTCTGGGGAGATTTGAGCAGCTTTTCCTCCGCCTCCGTAACTTCGCAGTGCCTGCGCACTTCATCCATATCCTTGAGCATGACGGCGAAAGGCTTGGAAGGCCGCCTTTTGCGCTGTCGCAGCGCTGTCACAGAACCGGCGTTTTCGGCGTTACAAGCCAGCAGGAAGCCTCCCAGGCCTTTGATGGCTATGATGCCGCCTTCCTTCAGCAGGGACCCCGTTTTTTGGATGATGTCATCGTAACCGACCCGCTTGCCTTTATTATCGACAAGCTCAAGCCGGGGGCCGCATACCGGGCAGGCGTTGGGCTGGGCGTGGAAGCGCCGGTCCAGCGGGTCTTTATACTCACGGTGGCAGTCCGGGCACATCTTGAAGACTGACATGGTGGTGAGGGGCCGGTCGTAGGGGATGTCCTTGATGATGGTGAAACGCGGCCCGCAGTTAGTACAGTTGGTAAAGGGATAGTGCCAGCGGCGATTGCCCGCCGTAAAGATATCCTCCAGGCATGGCTCGCAGGTGGCGATGTCCGGTGAAACGAGCTGGTACTTGCCGGGTTGTGCTACGCTGTGGCGTATCTCGAAACCCTTATATCCAGCGGGCGCATCGAAGCTGACGGACACGCTCTCTATGCGCGCCAGCGGCGGGGCCTTATGCTCCAGGTCGGACATGAAAAGATCGAGGGTTTTCCTATCTCCCTCGACCTCGATCTTAACATCTTCCGAAGTGTTGCAAACCCAGCCGTTAAGCCTGTGTTTTTTCGCCAGCCCGTATATGAAGGGCCTGAAGCCCACTCCCTGCACCACACCCCTTGCGCTGATACGGGCGAGCTCTTTCTTTTCGCTTTTAGCCATGGATTCAACCGAATTGTACTTCAAGCTATAGGTGCGGGCAAGGTAATGTCGCATCGCTTTGCCTCCCTCACATATAAAAAAAGGCGGGGCCTTGGCCCCGCCTTTTAAAAATCCATGTAATCGTTACTTGAATTTCACTTCCAGCATGTGGGTGGAGCAGGAGACGCAGGGGTCGTAGGCCCTGACCAGCATCTCCATGGTCAGCTTGATCTTTTCCTGTGGCTGGTCGATTATCTCGGGCAGCAGTTTGTCAAAGTCATGCTGGATGCTGTTGTGGTTCTCATTGGTTGGTATGATGATATTGGCGGCAATGCATTTGCCGGCATCATCGAAAGTGTAGTCGTGGAAGAGGATGCCCCTGGGAGCCTCCACCGCGCCCACGCCCCTGCCGGCTTTGACCTTGACTTCAGGTTTTTCCGGCTTGATGCCTTTAGTGAGCAGCTTGTCCAGAATCATGATGCTGTTTTCAACTACGTGCATGGATTCCACGAGCTGGGCTGCGCTGATGAGGAAGGGATTGTAGCAGGGCGCCTTGAGGCCGAATGCCTGGGCGACCTTCTTGGCTTTGGGGTGAAGTTTATCGTGGTTGACGTTGAAGCGAGCCAGCGCGCCGACCTGGAAAGACTCCCTGAGGTGCTTGGTCCATTTGGCGGTCGATTGCGGTACGCAGAACTCGTTGGTTACCTTTTGATAGTCGTTGATCGGCATGGGCTTGCAGTCGGTTGAGCCGATGGCGCCGCCGATGAATGCGTACTCATCAGGCTTGGTCAGCGCGATATACTCGGTCTCGCGCACGAAATCGGGGAACTTGAGTGTCTTAAAGAGATCGACGCTGATCTCGAGGTCCTTCATGATCTCGCCTTCCAGTTTGTCTTTTATCCATTTAAGCTGCTCTACGGTGGGGAACTTGACGAAGCCGCCGGCCACCTGCGAGATGGGATGTGTCTTGCGGCCGCAAAAGATATCCGCCCAATCGTTGCCGAACTTTTTCATGCGCAGCGCCCGCAGCACAACATCGGTATGAGTGGTTGCCAGCGGTATGACGCTGCCTACGCCAAGGAAGTCGGGTGCAATGAGGAAATAGGTGTGCAGTATATGGCTGGTGAAGGTTTCAGCATCGAAAAGGGTATCGCGCATCAGTATGGACTGCTCGCTGAGCTTGACGCCGAAGGCTGCCTCGGTGGCTGCGATAGAGGCGTTGGCATGCGCCACGGCGCAGATACCGCAGATGCGCGGGGCAATGAAGTTGACGTCGGAATAACTCAGTCCGCGCAGCATTGATTCGAAAAAGCGCGGGGATTCGGGGATTTCCCACTTGCACTCTTCGATCTTGCCGTCTTTAGCATTGACTATGATATTGCCGTGCCCTTCAATGCGGGCCACGTGATGTACAGTGAAATTTACTTCTTTGGTTGTCATTATTTTGAAACCTCCAGTGCTCCGTTGAAGATCTTGAGCTGCATCAGCATATCATCTACGGTCAGGCCGTATCTGGCTAGCAGCTCCTTTTCAGAGTTGACATTGGGCTCATCCACCGGTGCGCGGCAGCCCCAGCATTTGCGGCCTCCCGTGACGCAGACGGCGTTGCAGCCGCCGCGTGTTACCGGGCCCAGGCAGAACTCTCCCCGTTCAAAGGCGCAAATATTTTCGGCCAGCTTGCACTCTACGCAAACCGGATCGTGGTAAAGCTCGAATTTCTTGCCGGTAAGCAGGCACTTCACCAGCCTGATAACCTCGTTGCGGTTGGGTGGGCAGCCGTGTATGAAAGCGTCTACCTTGACATAGGCGCTGGTGGGCCTGGTGGGTATGGTCGTGTATAATTTGGCGGAATCGCCGTAAACGACCTTGAGGTTCTCCTCCATGGAGAAGCGGTTCTTGAGTGCGTTGACCCCGCCGGTGCAGGAACAGGCGCCCAGGGCGACCAGTATCTTGGCCCTTTCCCTTATTTTCTGTATCCTCTCCACATCCCTGTCCGTCGTCTGGCTGCCCTCGATGAAGGCGATATCATATTCGTCGGAATGGTCGGAGCTGGCCTCGCGGAACTCCACGATATCCACAGCACCGATCAGGTCTACGATCTCCAGGTTGAAGTTGAGCACTTCAAGCTGGCAGCCTTCGCAGCCCGTAAAATCGAAGAAAGCGACTCTCGGTTTCATTTATACTGCCTCCTTTAATGACTTGACCTGTGCGTAAGTGAAGACGGGCCCCTCCTGGCAGCAGTACAGCCCGTTGATCTGGCAATGACCGCACTTGCCCACGCCGCATTTCATCCTGCGCTCCAGCGACATGATGATATGGTCGTCCGCCAGCCCTTTCTTGAGGCACTCGGCGATGACGAAGCGGTACATGATGGGCGGGCCCACCACGATGGCGTAAGTTTTAGCCGGGTCGAATGAGACCTTGGGGAAAAGCGTGGTGATGACGCCCACATTGCCGGACCAGGAGTCGTCGGCGCACCTGTCGACCGTCTCCAGGAAGCACATATCCTTGCAGCTATTCCATTCGGCAAGCTGGCCGATGAAAAGCCTCTCCTGCGGCGAGCGGCAGCCGAAAAGCGTATTGACCTCGCCGAAGTCCTTGCGGTTATCCAGTACGTAGTTGATCAGCGAGCGCAAGGGGAAGAGGCCGATGCCGCCGGCTACGAAGAGGATATCCTTGCCCTTGAGCGTCTGGATGGGGAAGCCGTTGCCGAAAGGTCCCCTGATGCCGACTTTGGCTCCCTTATCCAGGGTGTGCAGTTTGTTGGTCACACTGCCGGTGGCCCTCACGGCCAGCTCGAAAGAGCCCTTGTGAGTGGGGGATGAGGTTACGGAGATGGGCGCTTCGCCGACTCCGAAGATGGATATTTCAACGAACTGGCCGGGCATCTGCCCAAGCTCCTTGCCGTCGTCGAATTTGAACTCAAATACCTTCTCCCTGTCGCTTAGCGCTTCCACACGGATGAGCTCGGCTATGCGGGGCAGGTGAAGGGACTGTTTGGCCGAAAGCTGCATTACCATTTACTTTCCCTCCTTGATCAGATTGAAGGTCTCGGCCGGGCTGGCGATCTGTGCCAGGCAGGCGATGGCGCATCTGCCGCAGCCCACGCACCCAAGGTACTTGTACCTTTCAAGCAGGTACTTGCCCTTGCGGTACATGCGGTGGCGGAACCTCTGCTCCTTATGCTCGCGGAAATTCTCACCGCTGGCCACTTTGGCAAACTCGGTGAGCATGCAGCCGTCCCAGCGGCGGTAGCGTTCGCCCCCTTTAAGGTTGAGTGCCGGATCGTCCTGTACGTCGAAGCATACGCAGGTGGGGCAGACCATCACGCAGGAGCCGCAGCTGAAGCAGGTGGCCGCCTTATCGTTGAAGACCTTGCTCTCCCAGTTGGCGTCAAGCAGGGCAGGAATCTCGTCCGCCTTCATCTTGAGGGTAACCTGGTATTTTTTGAGGGTGTCCTTACGCACCTTGTCGCGTTTCTCCTGGTCGGCCGGGGTGGCGTCCCTGGTTTTGGCTTTCTTGATCAGGCTGTCGCCTTTGGTAGTGCCGACCGTAACGAAATAATCACCGCCGATATCGGTCAGCATCAGGTCGAAGCCTTCATCGGTGACGGCCGTGCCCATGCTGGCGGCGAAAGACTTGGGGTTGGGGGTCAGGCAGTCGACGCCGATGATGGTCGAGTTTCTCCTCTTCATCAAAAGGTTGGCGTCGGGGTTGGCGCCGCCGTAGACGGCGTCGAAGAGCAGGATGCCCCGGATATCGAAGGGGTGAACGCCGACCAGGCACATGGCCTTGTCGTCGACCACAGGCTCGACTTTGGGGGTAGCGCCGAACTCGTACTTCAACACCGTTTCTATCTGCGGGAAGAAGTACTTCTTGGGCGGAAGCAGGGCTATGTCATAATCAAGGCGCAGCTCGGCAGCATTTTTCAGCGTGCCGAAATTGAATTTATCATCCTTGGCCTTGATACCGATCACTTCCCCGGCGGCCTTCGTTTTGATCAGATCATCCACGAAGCCGGCCAGGTCTTTTTTGGAAATCACCCGGTTCTGCATGAACAACTCCTTCTGGTTTATTTTTTCCACATAAGGCTATGCAGCATATTTAAATATGTTCATAAATAGGTGCCGGACACGTACAGTAAACCTATTCAGTTAAAAGCTCTTTTAAAAAGATTAGCGGGACAGTTTCTTAACTATACAACCGCTGCTGTCGACGACCGTGATTTCCAGCGGCATCTTGCCAGGCAGGGTGTGCGTGGAACAGGACATGCAGGGATCATAGGGCCTCCATGCCATCTCGATCTGATCGAGCAGGGATTCGGGGATGTCCTTGCCGGGCTGGATGAGCGCCTGAGCCGCCTTCTTGACGGACATAAAAATCGCCGCCTGGTTATTGGTGGTGCCCACTATCAGGTTGCATTTCTTGATGCAGCCCTTCTCGTCCGCCACGTAGTGGTGGGTGAGCGTGCCGCGCGGGGCCTCCACGATGCCAACGCCCTCGGTGGGCTTGCTGGTGGGTATATTCCTTATATTGGGTCCGGTAATTTCTTTATCCTGGCTGAGCTCCAGCAGCCTCTCGGCGGCGTAGAGCAACTCTATCAGGCGCGCCCAGTGGGTGGCCAGCGTGTGGTGCACTGGCTTGCCGCCCAGTGTGGTATACATCTTCTCGTATTCAACCTGCGCCAGCGGAGTGGCCATGCCGTCGGCCGCATTCAGACGTGAGAGCGGGGTGGCGCGGTAAACGCCGCTGTCCTTCCCGTCCACGAAGCCTTTCCAGCCGACCTTCTTGAGGAAGGGGAACTTGGTGTAGCTCCAGGGCTCGACGTGCTCGGCAATGTTCTCCAGATATTCCGCCGGTGTGTACTTGGCGAACTCTTTGCCGGAGGGGTCGACCACCCTGACCTTGCCGTCGTAGAAGTTGACCTTATTCTTATCGTCCACCAGCCCCATATAGTAGGTCTGATGGGTAAAGGCGTCGCTCATGATCATGTCTACATAGCCCTTGTTCTTGAGCACGATGTCGGTGAAGACCTTGAGTGACAGTTGTGCAAAGGCTACATCCCTTTTTGCGATATCTTCGATTTTCGCCCTGTCTTCCTCCGAGATGCGTTTGCTTACGCCGCCGGGGAGGCCGAAGACCGGATGTATCTGCCTGCCGCCCACCGCCTGGATGATCCAGTGGTTTTCCTTGCGTGTGTTGAGCACCTGTCCCGCCAGGTCCAGGCCCACCTTGGCGATGACGCCCAGTATATTGCGCTGGGCCACCGGGGCATCGGGGCCCATGATGAAGTCGGGCCCGGCCAGGATATAAAAATGCGTGGTATGGTCGGTTACATAAAATGCGCTGTAAAGCAGCTCGCGTATCTTCTTGGCGGTGCTGGTGGGCTCGATGTGGAACATATCGTCCAGCGCCTTGGTAGCCGCCATGTGGTGGGCTTCGGGGCAGACGCCGCAGATGCGCTGTGTGATCTGAGGCATGTCCTCGACCGGGCGGCCTTCGCAGAACTTCTCGAAGCCGCGCAGCTCGGGTATCTGCGTGTAGACGTTGGCAACGCTGCCGTCGTCATTGAGGAAGATGGTGATCTTGCCGTGGCCTTCCAGCCTGGTGATGGGATCGATGATTATCTTCTTCATGGCGCAATCCTTGCCCTGTTGATCATGGAGTCCGCCAGGCTGTAGCGGTAGAAGGTTCCTGCCGGATCGACGATGCCGTCCAGTATCTTCTCGATCTCATCCGGGTCGTTGGAGTCGATAATCGAGGCCAGCGCCGTCAGGAAATGGCTGCCCTGGTCGCGCACGCCCTCGACAGGTCCGTAGCAGCCGGTGCAGGGCATGTTGGCCTGGGGGCAGGGGGCGCCGCAGCCTCCGCGGGTGGCCACGCCATAGCAGAGCAATCCCTGCTCGAGAAGACATTTGTCGGGTTCAGGGACTATCTCGTAAGGCCTGTGGAAGGCTTTGATCTTCTTTTCATGTTTGACGCGGGGACAATCGTTGCATACAGCATTGGACGGGTGGGCGATGACCGTTCCCTTGGGCGGCAGCTTGCCGCTCAGCAGCGCTTCAAGCGCCAGCCATGTGGTCCTTTCCTCCGGCGGGCATCCGGGGACGAAGAAATCTACGTCAACCGTCTGGGCCAGCGTCCTGACCGTCTCCCACAGCAGCGGCAGTTCGAGCTCGCCCTCAGGGACATTGACTCTGGTCTGCGGCAATATCTTATCCACGTTATCGGTGGAAGCTGTATCTATGAAAGCGGTATCCAACACCATCTTGAGGTTGTAAAAATTGGCCAGGCCCGGTATGCAGCCCTCGACGGCGCACGAGCCGTAGGCGATCAGGATCTTCGATTTCTGCCGCAGCAGTTTGGCCATATGCTCGTTCTCGGAGTTGCGGATGGCGCCGTTGAAGAGGCAGGCGTCGATGCTTTTATCGGCCATCTTCTCCACGTCGGCGTATTTGGTGTCGACGGCGACGGGCCAGAAGACGATATCGGCGGCTTCGGCCAGCTTGAGAATTTTGTCGCCGATGGCGAGGGTGGCTATTTCGCAGCCGCCGCAGGAGGCGGCCCAGTAGAGGGCGACCTGCAGTTTAGGCAACTTTGGCCTCCTCTCTGGCTTTAAAAGGGCCGAGCGCCCTGACTTTCTCGGTCATATCGTTGACAACATGGGTGAAGCGGTCGCCTTCGGAAGCGGAAACCCAGTCCAGGCGGAACCTGTCTTCTTCGATGCCCAGTTGTTTGAGCATCCTTTTGAGCAGCATCATGCGCCGCAGGGCCTTGTAGTTGCCCTCGGCATAGTGGCAGTCGCCAGGGTGGCAGCCCAGCACCAGCACGCCGTCGGCACCGAGCTCAAAAGCACGGAGGATAAAGGCGGGCTCGACGCGGCCGCTGCACATAACGCGGATGGCGCGTACATTGGCGGCGCACTTCATTCGGGAGGTGCCTGCCAGATCTGCCCCGCGGTATGAACACCAGTTGCATAGGAACGCGACGATCTTTGGTTCGAAGTCTGTCATATCAGTAAAGTAAAAGTATTGACTTAGTCGTCAACAGGCCTTGTAAATTAAACTACCAACCTGCTGAAATGTCAATACTAAATCTTTTTACCTGCCGGGTTGCTTGTCATTAGCCCTGGCTACGGGCCTCTTCAGGCGCTCACGGTGCAGCTGGGCGGTCTGGTCTGTCGCAAAAGCCTGCTTGACCATGGCATCCAGGCCGGGGCAAGTCTTTTTAATCTCGCGGCTGTCCAGCGAGTAGAACACCAGCGGGCCTTCACGGCGGGCCTTGAGCAGGCCGGCGTCGTTCAGGATGCCCAGGTTGCGGGAAGCGCGGGTCTGGCTGATGCGCATGGCCTGTTTGATTTCCAGCACGCAGGCCTCCCTTTCCGTTAATAGGTAAAGGATCCTTAACCTTGTTTCGTCGCCAGCGGCTTTGAAGACTTTAAGTAACTCTCGCATTACGATCGCCTCATATTTATGCGCACATGAGCATAAGTAGTAAACTTGTGTGATATTTTACCGCAGTAATTTTAGCATGTCAAAATGAGTTTAGCCAAACGTGGTGCGGAAAATGGCGAAAAAGTAAAAAGGAGGGCGTTGAAGATGATCTATTGACGTATATTTCTTTATACCTCTATACTTTACTGGCTATGTTCCAATGGATTGAAAAAAACTTTCTAGCCATCCTGTTATATGTGTCTTCTGCCGCCTCTATTGTTGTTGGAGTATTTATTATTATAGTGCCTCTTGATGCGATACCGGGGACTACTACAAGAGTCATGCTTGGCATTGCAATGACGGCAGCCGGTATAACCGGGTTCATATATAACATGCGTGCTTTCACAAAGAATAAATGACATGAGTTTAGAGAACTGAGGCCCACCCTCCGCTACCTATTCTTCATCTGCATTGAGGGTATTCCAAAAACCATTGACATAAAACGGCTCAATCGGTAGAATTTTACTCCGGTGTGGCAGCGTAGCTCAGTGGTAGAGCAGGGGACTCATAAGCCCTTGGTCACTAGTTCGAATCTAGTCGCTGCCACCAAACCTCTTAAATCTTCCGCATTCCTTACACGTCATTGCGAGGCGCATAGCGCCGTGACAATTCGTATAATCGAAGAGACCATCATCCGAACAAGGATTCGTCAAAATCTAACAGGCTTATTTTGCTATCACGTCAGGACAAGGGATTTCTATTTCTAAGGCTATTGAAGGCTTCTTATTAACCCTGCAAGGTGGTAGACAATACAATTGATAAAACATAAAATTGACGCATGAACGATCGGCGGATATTCCATGCTTAAAATAATAGAACTATTACTATTGGTACTTATTTTGATGGCAATTTCATGTATGTATACGACTACATGCTATGCCAATTCAGCGGAGCCCCCATCAATATTGGTCATAGTTCCAAACTCGCCAGCCGACCTCGAAATTAGTATTGAAAATGTAAGAGCTAATAGAACTAATAAGGGTATCGAAAGCTATTACACCTTTTATCGTTATGATTTAAAATCCAACGATTATACTATGACGGTAACTACGGGTGGTAGATCATTTAAAGTTGTACCGGATACCCCGCTGCAGTTCTATAACAACGTGTTTACATTAGATTTAGAAAGGCAAACCCTGACCGCAGGTAAATCATTGTTTAGGTCTATCACCTTGGTATCCTTAAGGATAGTTTTAACACTTATACTAGAGGGTATTGTATTTTATCTCTTTGGTTTCAGAAGTAAAAGATCATGGCTTATTTTCCTAATTGTTAATTTGCTTACTCAAGGAATATTAAATATCTGGCTTAATACATTCATGCCTTTCAACGATTACATAATACTCTCCTTAATTTTTGGGGAAATACTGGTATTTATCATTGAGATGATTGCCTTTATGGTCATGGTAAAGGAGCATAGTCATTTACGGATTGGACTGTATGTGGTGGTGGCAAATCTGTTAAGCCTGATTGCGGGAGGCTATTTAATTACGTTGGTACCTATATAGCATGCGCCAATTTAGGTTCATTGATATTGTTATTCAATCACCCATATTAATGTTAAAGCCTAGTATCGCAGGTCCCTGGTCACTAGTTCGAATCTAGTCGCTGCCACCAAACTTTTTATTGCACCAGTCATTGAACAGGGGATTGGTCAATAGTCACTTGAATACGTCTTGATAAGGAAATGGTAAAGGAAGCTTCGGAAGGCGTGGCAAAGGTGGTAATGGAGGAATAGAGGTTTGGGCTGGGAAGTGCATGCCATACGCTCTTCGTTGCTCATGGTTTTACCATTTTCTTTTTGTATAAATAGGCTATGGCACTTGTCACCCAAGCAATTGTCAATCCGACACCGACTCCACGGATATAGTGGTTATCTATAAGATACCCCACCACAATGAATACCACGCTCAGAACCAATTCGAATACTATCAGCGTCGTATCCAACCGATTCAAAATGCTTTTTCTCCACATGCTTTTTCACCTCTTTATCATAATGTTCTGCCACTACTTAGATACCCTGTCCTTAGGGCGGGGTTCTTTATTTAGGCAACCTCTTAATCGAGGCTTCACCTTTTTCGATAGCTAGAATGAACCAGTGCCAGAATATATATGTCTATATCCCCACTGACCCCAAGCCAGAGCATTACGTAGGGTATTATACAACTAAACTTATATCCACGGTCCTATTGATCTTCTCCTAATTCGAGACTATCCTCTCACGCACTCTAACGAGAATAAGGAGAGGTTCAATGTCTACAAAAGCAAAAGTTACTACAATCAAGCAAGCCATTGATAGCTTCCTGCTATCCTGTAAGGTAGAGGGTAAATCCTTTGGCACAATTGAGTGCTATTCGGATAAACTAAAAGGCTTTCTGTGGTACGCCACCAATTACCACTGGCCCGATGATATCCAGTTAATAACTACTGATCATCTGAGGCAATTCTTAGCCTATCTAAGGGAGACTCCACATAGGTTCAATAGTACCTGCCCACGAGCCATGAAGCCTATCAACTCTACCACCGTTCAGAAGTATTACCGGGCATTATCTGCCTTGTTTAATTGGTTAATACGTGAAGAATTGCTGACATATAACCCATTAATCAAGATCAAAGTACCTAAAGCTGAGAAGAAAGTAGTTAAAGCTCTGTCGTATGCTGAAGTTAATCAAATTGTATCCACATTTGGTAATCGGTTCGAAGATAAGCGTAATAAGGCGATCATACTGGTCTTGGTGGACTGTGGCTTAAGGTTAGGAGAGTTGCTCAATATAAAAATGGCTGATGTAAATATGCAGCAACAATTACTTAAAGTTGATGGCAAAACCGGAGAACGCGTGGTAAGGTTCGGATTGACTACAGCTAAAGCATTACTGAAGTACATGATGGCAAGACAGGTATTGAATGGACATAGTGACCAGTTATGGATAATCAGGGAAGGTACTGGCTTGAAAGATTCAAGTGTTGAGACTTTATTTATCAAGCTGTCGAAGAAAACAGGCATACCAGTACATCCACATTTATTGAGGCATACATTTGCTACTTTGTGGCTAAAGAATGGTGGTGATAGCTTGATGCTGCAAAGGTTACTTGGACATACAACATTGATGATGACGAATAGGTATTGCCAGGCAGTGGGTTGTTATGATGCGGTGGAGGCACACAAGAAGTTTAGTCCGGTGGATAACTTCAAGTCTAGTTAAATACAATGCTTCATCTTTTTTGGGGAAGCTGTACTGTCCACTGCCAAATAGTGAACATAATATAGAAAAGGGTATAATTATTGTGGCTAGGTCATACTGAAATGAAAATGAAAAGGAAAGGCATATGGTAGAACACGAAGAACCCAGAGACCGCAGAATACACGGAGAACACGGAGAACGAGAGCCACATAGGTGGCCACCTGGAAAAGGCACTCCAAGCTATGAAGCCTCACACGAGGTTTACCTTACCAAGGACTTCGGATCAGAAAGGGAGGGAGACCTGATAGCTTTTATCAACAAGCACATCACTGAGTTTAAAGGGAAGACTGAGGATAAGCAAGGCATCCCTCTAATGCTTTTTGAGAGGCAGCAAGACGCTCACAATTTTGCTAATGAGATCAGTGCCAGACTTAATATAAGCAAAGAACACATAACAGTTAAGGCACGGAAATATACACGCTAGCATATTTAAGCTTAGAAATACGAAATTCTGAGAGAGTCATTCACAATATCCGCCATGCTGAATTTTTCTAAATTCTTAACCGGGATATATATTCAAATAGTAACCATATTAACCTTAGTGCCAGTGGGATGGATACCTGGTCAGGGCTATATAAAAACTGGTTCTTTTTGGTGAAATACTCCGTGTATTTATGAAGAATCTGAGGATAGATTTAGGGATGCGATGGATTGGGCGTACCGGTCTATAGGTAGTCAGAAATGCCTTATAAATATGTGAAATTTTGAGAGAGCTATCCTCTAACGTTATTTGCCCCAAATCTTAGCATATAGAGGGATCGATATCACCAGAGCTACAACAAGAAATATCCACCATGTCCATATTGGCAACCATATTGCCAGCAGCAAACCTATTGCCACTCCAGCAAGAAACTTGACCGTTATAAATAGTATCAGGTGACATTTTGATAACTGTCTTAACTTTTCTATCCCTTTATCATACCAACTGACAATACCCGTCATAGTATTTACCTCCTGTCTCAGTTACGAAATCATGATAGCACAGATGCGGTAGAGGCACATAGGAGGTTTAGTCCGGTGGATGGCTTGGCGAAATACCTATATTAGTCCAGTTATTGGAATATGCCTATTTGTTCCCCAATCTTAAGTCAAATTTAGGAATTGTCAGTTTCATATCAGGTATTTATAAGTCAGCCGTCAAGTATAACCAAAACTACTCCTCTATACTAAGCATAAAGTAATATCGAGAGGAGGTTAAAGTTGAAAAACAAATCCCTTATTGTTTTACTGACATTAGCGCTATTAACAATAGTTGTGGCCACAGGTTGCAGTTCCTCGTACGTAACCAGGGAGCAGTTCACGGCTTTACAAAATCAGGTCAATTCACTCAGCAACTCACTCAATTCAGCTCAGCAACAACTGGCGTCAACTCAGCAACAACTGTCTTCAACTCAGCAACAACTGTCTTCAGCCCAGCAGTCGCTCTCTCAAGCGCAATCCAAGCTGCAGCAGCAGAATACGTATGGTACCTATGCGCAACCGTCATATCAACCTAATATTATCTATCGAACCTATCCATACGGATATCAAAGCTATCCATATGGTTATCAAACCTATCCCTACGGATATCGATACTATCCATACGGATATTGAATTACAGAATCTAGTAAAAGTTAATATCGGTTAGGCTGTATATCCAATTATGTCATAATATTTTCACTCAAATTCTGTAACACGCACATGAAACAACTCATACGAATAGGTGTTTCGAGTTTTTTTATCGTGGCCTTGACTTTAAGTTGTCAATCACCTGTTCCGACGGATATTCCAAACGAGCAATACCCGGCGGACATCAGTGGGCGTGTTATCATGGCTGAGTTTCTGTCAGAACAGGGGTCAATTTACAGGCCTCCTAATGACGAGACTTTCTGGGTCGTAGACATCACTTTCACCAATAAGGCGTATGAGCTACCAGATATTAGCGGTTACGACCACTGGAATATCGTGGTTGGGGATAAGTATTATTGGATACCAGAGTTGTTGAAGCAGGATAGACTGCCGCTTCTTAACGTCCCTGCAAACCAAACTGAGAAAAAAATAGTGTGCTTCCAAGTTCCCAGCAGTTTGAAGGTAGGAGATGCTAGACTGGCATATCAGGCTCAAAAACTAGTCTCTTTTGGGCGGTTGACTGGTGATGGGAAAGTGGCTGGGTATGATTGGGGTTCGAGAACGGCGGTCAATAAATAGGAAATGCCGATGCTAAGAACGCTCATATTGTTAACCTTGGTCTAGCTGGTAGTGCCCATGCCCGATCAGGGTAAGATTAAAGTTGCACATGCTACAATGAAATAATGAGACCAATACTAATCAAAGTTGTCTGGGGAGTCTTTGCAGTCCTCGTGGCGCTTTTCATATTCGCACTGACTCCATTCAGGGAGCAGTTCGGACGTTTTGAAGTATTTCCTGGCATTCCGCTAATTGTACTGGGCCTCATGTTGGTGGTCTTGGCCGCCACACTAAACATGAAGACCCTCCTCAAGTGTTTTCTGGTAGTTGCTGGAGCTTCGGCCATCGGGTGGCCCTCCAGCCTCTTCCTGCACAATTTTCTTTATTATTACTACCCTACTGAGCCAATAACTTATATTCTCTTTTTCCTTGTTTTTCCGCTTTCCTTCGCAATTGGCTCTACAGGTTCAATAGTCGTCGGCTTAATATCGTTGTTACATCGCAATATATAGGTAATTTACGACTGCTTAGACTTACGATAATTGGGCGTAGTGCGCATGGCGCCACTCAACATAAGAACACAATTATTGATATTCGATCTGAGTAATACAAACTTTGAATTCAATTGGAAGAGATTACAGTCATCTGAACACGCTACTTTTTTGTCTGTTTCTTGATTGTTTTAAGCTGTTTGTCTTTTCTTGCTTTTCTTCCATCCGGATTTCGAATTGTTCCCTTTGGCAAACCATGTTTTTTCTCGATGCTCCCAACAGTTATATCACTACGATCTTTACGTGGCATGTAATCAACCTCCCATTTTTGATCGTATTAAATATAGATTATCATGATATGCTTGTCAATTAATTGTCTATGTACTAACACGATATAATGCAGTAGAGGCACATAAGAGGTTTAGTCCGGTAGATGGATTGAGGTAATGGGCGGTTGGACGGATTTTAGGATTGGTTCTTTTTAGTGAGATACCCCGTTTATATACGAGGAATCTTGAGACGGAATAAGGGATGCAAGGGATTGGGCAGGGAAATAGGGCATGGATAAAAAAGTGCGATTATTAATGAGGAAATTCAGGGAATAGGCAAATCTGCAAATTCTGCATGACTCATTCATCATTCCACATGGTCGTAACCTTTCTAACTTTTCACGGCGGTATCAATATTGGGATTGAGGTTATGGAAATAGGCTAGAATGATATAAGAGCTGGTTCTTTTTACTGAGATTCATCGGTAATTAAAGGTGCAACTGAAGACGTATTAAGTGTAGTAGCCATGACTTCATGTGACAGTTGAGATCTCTATAACCTTGCGTTCAAAAGTTCTGATATCTTCTTCCGAAGGCACATTTCTGAGATTTGGGTGATCAGCTTCTATACCCTTAAGTTCCATTAGGCAAGTGATCTTTTTCCCATCATGTGGATCAAAATAGAAACACTGCCCTCCATTGCTCACCAGAGGACAATCATCCCATCGCCATGCAGATGATACTCCAAACATTGCCGTTCCATCTTTCCGTGGTCTTGTTTTGATTTCGCCTGTGGCAATTTGTCCTATCAACTCTTCATTCGGTAAATTCAAGTAGATTAGGAGGTCTTGAGTACTCAGCCACTTCTGCTCTACTAAGTCTGCTCGTTTTCTGTAATTGTCAACTAATACCCTACATTTGTTTAGAGTAGGAATATAATGCTTACAGTTATAACCAAAATGATATTCCATTCTGACCTCCTCTGCGCGTAGCAGGATTAGTATTCCAAATCAACCAGATGCTTAAAATCAGTTTCTTGGAGAATACGTATTTGTTGGCCTTGCATTATCAATGATTCAGCCTTCCTATGCTTTAAACTTTTTTCGTGACCCGCTAACCGTCTAATATCTTGATTCCCGACAACCAATATGGTTGTGTCTTTATTAACTCCAGTTTGCACATTACAGCCTATTCTGGCTGCCATTTCTGCTGCTTCCCTCCTTGGTATTTCTAAAGCTCCTGTAAATACCAAGTTGTTACCATATAAACAACCTTCCGGATTCCCCTCGGATTTAATATCTTGAATATGGTTTGGGTCAATTGGTTGTTTTACCCTTTGAAGCCAACCATCTATACCTAACCCGCTCCGTTCCATAGCAGCTAAGAATATGACTGCTGCTGCCTTGGCATCTTCTAAAGCATCATGACATTCGAACTCATAACCAATATCTTTACATATGTTTGCCAATCCATAACCAGACCAAGCAAATTTTTCCCATGTTCTTCGGGCAACCCTTGCTGAGTCTAGCCATATGGGTTCAGGGTGACGAAGATTATATTTATCAAAAGCTTGATTTATTGATACACGGTCAAAATGAGTGTGACTAATAACAACGTTGTTATCGAGATAATGATATATTTCCCCAGATAATTCATTTAATTTTGGGGCACTTTGTACTGTGGACTCATCAATGCCATGAATGGAAATATTAATCGGACTAAAGAAATCTTCTGGATCAACATAGGTTTTCCACTCTTCAGATAAATTCCCGTTTGTATATCTAACTACTCCAATTTGGCATATTGATGAACAGTCAGGATTTGCAGTCTCGACATCAATGGCAACAAATTCCATCTCATGCTTCCTTCTTCAGAATAAAATCTCAAAATCCTAATCTGCTTGTTCCTTGGTCTGCGCGGCTTTACTTAATTGATGCAAGTTCTCGGTCAACGGTCTCATTCCAATGTAAGGTTTGTTTAAGATTGCCTATCAGCCCATTTATCCAAGATTTTCTTGGTTCAGTATTGAAATATATTTCCATTGCATTCCAGACTTAATCTCCCTTTCGCGGAATTGCATTATAGCTACCAGACACCTGATAGATAAGAACGCTAGAACGCTGATTTCTGGGATGAACGAAGTTTACACCGGCACAGATATGAGTTTTACAGTTTCCCCATTCATTATGTATTTTCAAAAGGATGTCATTTTGTAGCCTTAAAAGGTCTTCTTGGTTTGCTACACAAAGTGTTGATATCCTGCCATTTGTTGTAATAGCAGGTATCAAGATAGAAGAATGTCCTCCTAAATTCCAACCTACTAATCGTTTATCACGAGGGTCAAGAGATAAAAGATGCAAAGACGGTTCTTGTAACTGTGTTGTAGGCCAGGGAAACATAGCACCGCACTTTGTGCAATTCATGAATTGTGTATCGGCTATAGCACCACATGTAGGACAGCTATATTGGAATTGTGATTGGCAGTTCCAGCAACAGAGTTGCCCCATATTGTTTTGTGCACCGCATCTGTAACACTGAAATGTTTGTTGCATTAAACAACCTCACGACAGCGCCAATATTCTATTGTATCCGTATTGCTAAAACAACACCACTTGTAGGGAGCATTAATAAGCTCGCAGTTCTCGAAATTCTGCCAGACTCGTTCAATATTCCGCACGTTCCCATTTTTTCTAACTTTTCAACCTGGCTACCTATAGGTGGGCTATATATTATAAAAACGCCATCCTCACCTTAACTACGTTCCTCTTGACCTTAGCCCCTCGGCCTATTATAGTTAAGCTGCCTTAACCAGTTGGCACAAACTGGATTATATATTGAAGAAAATAGAAGAATATGACGGTATCAATTTTGATAGAGACTGGAACTCATAAGCCCTTGGTCACTAGTTCAAATCTAGTCGCTGCCACCATTCCTCTTCAATCTCCTTTAGCCAACCAAGGGATTCATCAAAAACATCAGACTTATTTAGCTACCGAGCCGGACAAATGGATCTCCATTGAAATGCAAACTGGAAAGCAAATCTAATAATAATGCTATTCTGCCCCTATTTAACCATTTGTATTGCCGGGGGTACCCATGACTTGTCCATCACCGACTTTTGGGGCCAGTACAGACGCAGCGTCAGTGAAAAGCTACCGCTGGCCGGAGTGGGTAACCAGTTGGGCATCTTGGCAGAGTCAGGTGAATCGCGCTGTATGTAGATGTCAATCGAGCCGTCGGGATTCTTCAACAGAGGCGGGTCACTTAATGAGCCCAGACAGTATCTATTGATCGGGTTGGCTGCAAACAGGATTTTTTCATTGTACATGGAAAGCGACCAGAAGCCGTTTACAGGCGGTATGCCATCCTTGTCGAAATGAATTACATATTTGTTAGTGCTCGAAAACTTGGCTCCATCGCCGCTGGTTGCTGCTGAGGCATAGAAAGCGTCATCAATTAGATTAGCCCCCAGCCCCCGATAAGCTATAGCTGCTCTCAGCGTGTAGTCAGTCCCGTAATTGCCGGTATCGTAAGAGAGTTGCCACCCATTCTTGACAGCACCCATTCCTTCTGCAGGAATTCCAGTCAGAGCGGACTGATAGCCGGTTTGGATTGCCGACTTAATTCCATTGTCCAGCCCCGCAAAATATGACTTATAGTCAACTCCAGCCCTGATGCCAATCTTTGCCATCCTATCCAGCGCCGGCGCATCTGCTGGATAAGGTGGGCTTTCAATCATCAACTGGCAGACATAGTTGAAATAGCTGGCTGCATCCAGAGCCAGCAACTGGTTCAGAGGCGAAACCCTGGTATTGACATTAGGATCGACCGGAACATTAGCCGGCGGCACATAATTGGTGCCCCAGGCAGAGAGCGGCGTCAGCTTCAGCTGGTCCTGAAGTTTCGAGACGTTCTGGTAGTCGGAAGGACCCGTACAGGCGATGCGACCGACTATCCAGACCCATCTGGTCGAAGATTTCATTTCTGTGAAGCCTTCAGGTAATTTGCCACTCCAATTCGGGCCAGTGATGGCAAAATTACCAGATCCGGTACCGGTAGTGCGTGAGCCAGGCGAGGCAAAAGAGTCCGTCCAGTAGTTAAGCATAGGCATCAGGTAGTAGCGGCCCTGAGTGTCTGGCAGAGAAATGATAATAGGTTCTTTCCCGGTATCAACCCAGGCTGATGAATAAAGCGTGTCAGCATTTGGGTTTACTACATTAACAAAAGTCGCATCAGGAAACACCTTCTTACTGCCGAATTGGTTGGCTGGCGACCCATACGCATTAGGTGCGGGGACTGCGGTAAAGACCTGCCGGGTGAGGTCCATAATGACTAGCGGGAAGCCGTATACCGCGGCATCATAAGCGATTTGCTGGGCTTCCTGAGGGCTACTATTTTGCTGCGCTGTATTCGTCGTGGAGGCGCATCCAGTAGCTAAAGTACACAATATGATCAGTAAAACGATGAGAATTAGAAACCTATGCAGAATTATATTTTTCATATGATTCCATTACCTTTTCACTACACTAGTTTCCAAGCAATTATACTACGACTCCGCAATATTTCACCTTTCCCAGGGAGATGAAATCTGCAACGATATCAAAAGCTGAACTTGGCACTCATAAGCCCTTGGTCACTAGTTCGAATCTAGTCGCTGCCACCACTCCTCTTAAATCCTCCCTGTCCCTTATCACGTCATTGCGAGGCGCATGGCGCCGTGGCAATCTCTATAAGCGAAGGAATCGATTCGAACCAAGGGACTGTTTAAAACCAACAGGCTCATTTAGCTGTGGGATGCTATGATGTGGTGGGAGCACATAAGAGATTTAGCCCGGTGGATGGGATAAAGGGGTAGCTTTTTATAGGGGCTCATTTTCGGGGAGCAGGTCACTATTAGTTTACACTTTACTACCTATGTAACTTTGCCAAATATCATCAAGGAGATTTTCAGGAGGAGATGGCGGCATTGGTATTGCTGGACGTATAAGTAGTATGGGTTGTGATGATTCCTCCACAATCCTGTTTGCCACGCTACCGTACACCCTGCGACTAACCCCAGCGCGTCCTTGGGTAGCAATAACTATCAGGTCAATATTCTCTTCTTTGGATACGTGCATGATGGTTTTTACAACTTCTCCGGTTTGAGCTTTTACGACCCTTGATTTTACCTTCATTCCTTTTTTCTTTAGTGCAGCCATTGTCTTATTGAGATAAGTTGTTGATAATTTTTCCATCTCTCCCCACATATTGTCCTGGTATTTCTTCCAGGTCGGGTTAATAGGGCGTGAGCCGTACGATGGTACGATCGGTGGTTCGCAGATATGGAGGAGTAAGATTTCCTTATTAGTCTTCTTAGTTAATTCCTCAACATAAGGAAAAACAGATTCGGAGAAAGAAGAGCCATCAACAGGAATTAATATCCTGTTGAATTCCGCTGAAACTTCACGAGATTTTGATTTTATTAAAAGGACGGGAATTTCGGTGCCATAGAGGACTTTCTGGGCTATACTTCCAAACATCCACTGTTTAGCCTTTGAATAACCGTGTGTGGCCATGACAACCAAGTCTATTTTGTTATTATTTGCGTATTTAACTATTTCTTCTGCCACGTCACCATAGCTTGTAGCCGTGGTAGTTTTTATTCCTTCTGTATTGAGTTCTTTAGCATTAACTTCCAGATAGGATGAGAAAAGGCGGTCACGTCTATCAACGAAAATGGTCAAACTAACAGCAAAAAGTATCACCTGGCTTTTTTTAAGCTTTGCTATACTTTTAGCGTATGGGAGAGCTTTTTCGGCTAGCTCAGAGCCGCTCAAAGGAACTAGTATTTTTTTATATGCCATGGCTACTCCTTTCTGGTATAAAATTAATTATATTCTAATATACCTGTGGTGACAATGCTCATTCACCTAGCAGTGGATTCTTTAACCGCAAAACAATGGGCAGGAATAGCGGTACATCCACACTTATTGAGGCATACATTTGCTATGTTGTGGTTGAAGAATAGTAGAGATAGCTTAATGCTTCAAAGATTATTGGGACATACAACGCTTATGATGACGAATAGGTATTGCCAAGCAGTAGGGTGCTATGATGCAGTGGAAGCACATAAGACATTTAGCCCGGTTGATAACATTAAATAGCATGGACCTGCATTACTGAAGGAGTTATTCAGTAGCTACGGCTTGATTAATGGGAGTAGTAATCGTGTTTGTTTTGACCCGTGATTCTCAGTCAGACGATAAGATATTATCCAATGAAAGAATACCTTTTACCGTGGTTATTAGCTCCTTCGAGGAAATTGGTTTGTGTAAAAAATCCGAAGCTCCATAGCTATAGCCCAGTTGTAATTCCTTTAATCCAACCCCCGCCGGTCCCCGCTTTTCATCAATATTCCCCTTTGAACTAAGGAAAACAACCGGGATATTTGAAGTGTTTGGATCCAACCTCAATTGGCGGCAAACCGCATAGCCATCAGGCCCGGGCATGCTAATATCGAGGATTATGATATCCGGTTTTTCACTTTGTGCCTTTTCCATTCCTTCGGTTCCGTCGAACGCAGTACTAACGTCATAACCTTCTTTTTGTAAGATGCGTGCCATGACCATTACCAGTGATTTGTTGTCATCGACCACCAATATTCTTTTACTACTACTTGTCATCATCAGAGCTCCTCTTCATATGATTGGTTTTATATGAAATTTTATTTTATGACATCTCACTCTATCCTAATAATTGGCAAAAGAAACTAAATTTCCGACAGCGAAAAGAACTCCGTAAATTGTTTAAATTCGGCTTCCAAGTTATCTATCAATCCTATTGTCCCTTCAAGGTTACCTATACGGCCTTTTTCTTCAATGTGTTGGGCAATATCTCCAAGTATCATTCCTCCGAAGGTACGTGCATTACCCTTTATAGAATGCGCAGCCGCTTTAATTTTCTGGGCATTCAGTGACTCTACCCCCTCCTTTAACTGTTTTAACTGTTCCGGATAATCCTGCTCAATAAATATGCTAAGTGCCTCCAGTAGTAGTTCCTTATCACCTCCAACTGCTTGTAAAGCGATTTCGAGGTCAACGGTCTTGTTCTCAGCGGGCTTCTTTTCTTCATCTCCGTTCTCGGCAACTATTCTTCCATCAGGCAGTAATTTGTCGATTAGAGCATAAAGGTCTTTGCTTTTAACCGGTTTGACCAAGTAATCATTCATACCGGCCACCAAACATTTTTCCTTGTCTTCCTTTGTGGCGTAAGCAGTCATAGCGACAATCGGTATATCCCGGCCCGACTTTTTCTCCTTACCTCGAATAACTTTAGTCGCTTCCAATCCATTCATTATAGGCATCTCCACATCCATGAATACGATGTCAAAATGGCTGTCAGCGATCTTTTCGCAGGCTTGGGCGCCGTTTCCAACTATAGATACAACATGCCCCTTTTTCTC
The DNA here is from genome assembly GCA_003142375.1 of Dehalococcoidia bacterium. Lineage (GTDB taxonomy): Bacteria > Chloroflexota > Dehalococcoidia > GIF9 > UBA5629 > UBA1162. Next base: position 181,960 of record PLME01000004.1, read on the forward strand.
CAGCATCTTTTTCGCGATTAATTGAGAAGTAGAGTTATCCTCTGCAACCAATATGTTCAGTTTTGGACTGTCGGTGCTGGAGATTTTGGTAGGGGGATGCTCTATAACAACTTGTTTCTGCTCGGTACGAGTCTTTTTAGCAAATTTTATCGTGAAGTGAAAGGTACTGCCGATTCCCACATCGCCTTCTACCCAGATTCGCCCTCCCATTTTTTCTACCAGAGATCGCGATATTGTCAATCCGAGACCGGTGCCGCCTCGCCGTCGTTCTACCGAACTGTCGGCCTGCGAAAAGGCATCGAAAATCAAATCCTGTTTTTCTTTCGGTATCCCGATTCCAGTATCCTTAACGGAAAAATGAAGCACTACCTTATCGTTCTCATCAATTTCTTTATTTATAGATATAAGTATCTCTCCCTTTTCGGTGAACTTCACTGAATTGCTAAGCAAATTGAGCAGTATCTGACGCAGGTGGGTGGGATCACCCCATAATACAGTCGGCACGTCAGGCGATAATTGATGCATAATTTCCAAGCCTTTTTTTTGAGCAATCACGGACACTGTATTCGAAGATGCCTCGACTACAGATTCCAAATCAAATTCTTCAGACTCCAACTCAAATTTACCCGCTTCGATCTTGGAAAAATCCAGAATGTCACTAATAACACTTAAAAGTGCATCGGCCGATGATCTGGCTAATGACAGGTATTCCTGCTGTTGGAGGTCCAGTTTACCGTCTGACAGCAGATCAAGTATGCCGGTTACCCCGTGCAACGGTGTCCTGATCTCATGACTCATACGCGCTAAGAATTCACTTTTTGCCTGATTTGCAGTGTTAGCTTCAACTATCGCTTTGCGCAGCGATACCTCCAATTCAGCCAGATGGTCACGATGCGATCTTATTTCGTCCTCCATCTGTCTCCGCTCGGTGACATCGCTAATTGTCATGAGGTTGCATGGTTGATTATTTATGGTTATTATCCTCGCAGAAAATACCCCTCTTCGTATATGTCCAGCCTTGTTTCGGAATGTGATCTCCGCGTCGCTAACTTTATGTTCCTTTCGTATCAGCGGAGCTATTCTTGCATGTTCATCTGTATGTGGCCACAATTGGAGTTCTCTTGCAGTACGACCTAAAACATTCTCACGGCTATAATCAATAAGTTTAAGAAAACTCTCGTTCACTTCAATAAATTTTCCATCAGTGAAGGAAGTAATGGCTGAAGGAGTAGGATTTGAGTCAAACGCGTTATAAAAAGCTTCATAGGCAATTATGTTTTTTAAAGCATTGGAACAGTGTGCGCTAATCATTTCCAGGATATCCAATGGTACTTCTCCATCGAGCATGAACAGCAAGGTACCCCATTTCTGGTCATCCAATATCACCGGCACGAAGACGAAACTTTTGATACCCAGTGCGTTTTGTATCGAATCGCACATGACCTTTGGCCACGCATATTGAACAATTTGAGATAACTTTTTCTTAACAATCGGAGTAGTAGTTTCTTCAAGCTCTCGTACAATCCTAAACTGTGCGGATTTGAACTGTAGTTTTTCATCAGAAGATGCCTTTCCTAAATAGTCTGCCAGGTTGAAGCCGAGTGCGGTTGATGAACCTACAGCATCACTTTCTCCTATTCTAGAATAATACATGAGGATTAACTTGTCTTTAGTCTCATTATATTTCAAAGCTAATGCAAATCTGACGCCAAGCAGTTCCCGTGACCTTTCGGCAACGAGGCTCAATATATCGGTAGTGGTTTTGCATTTATTGGTGCCGAGTGCAATTTCTCGTACCTTGTATAGTTGATTGTTTCTGCGCTGTAATTCGGCATTTAAGCGCTTTAAGTCTTCTAGGGTTTTCTGCAAAGAGATCTCAGCCTGCTTGCGAGCAATAATATCCCTGCCCTGCATCAAAATGCCGACGGCTTTTCCCTGGCTGTCCCTGATGAACTGGAGCCTGTTCTCGGTCCACAGGGTATGCCCGTCTTTGTGGTAAATCTCCAGCTCAATATCGTGATGGCGGTCGGGCGCCGCGGAGCCCGACTTTTCCATCTCCAACTCGGCTGCGAACTCGTTCAACGCCCTGTTCAGGGATTCCGGAGTCATTTGCTTATCGATGGGCAAAGATATTTGCTCTTCGCGGGTATAACCGGTCAGCTTTTCGCAGGAAGATGATAACCATGTTATATTGAAGTCCATATCCATAATGGTTATGACATCGCTGGTATTTTCCGCCAGCAAGCGGTAGTTCTTTTCGCTTTCATCCCTGGCCCGCTCGGCAGCCCTGCGCGCCGTTATATCCCTTCCCTCTGCAAGAATACCAATCGCCTTTTCCTGCTCGTCCCTGATGAACTGGAATGTGCAGTCGAGCAGGACGGTATGGCCGTCTTTGCAGTAGAACTCCAGCTCCGTTGAAATAGTGCCGCCGGGTTCCGGAGTGCGTCCTCCCTTCTCAATATGTATCCATTTCCCAAGCAAATGCGCTGCTTTTCCTAGGGAGTCAGGCGTCAACTGTTTGTCCAGCGGCAGGATAATTGTTTCGTCCAGGCTGAAGCCCCTTACTTTCTCGCTGGACGGGCTTAACCAGGTAACATTGAGGTCCAGGTCCATCATCCACACAACATCGTTAATGTGTTCCGCCAGCAGACGATAGGTATCCTCGCTCTTCTGCAGGGCTTCTTCTGCTTTCTTGCGTGCGGAGATGTCCCTTGCCTCACCTACGACGGATACCACTCTGCCACTTGCATCCCTGATGATGCCGAACTTACTTTCTGTCCAGATTGTGGCGCCGTCCTTGCAGTAAAATTCCAATTCCAGGGTGATGACTGGATTGTGGTCCGGGTCAGCCTTTACCCTGGGAAACTCCGCAGCTAGGGCCGCGGTCGCCAGTTTGAGTGATTCCGGCGTGAGCTGCTTATCCAGAGGTATTTCTGCGACTTCTTCGAGAGTGAATCCGCGCATTTTTTGCCCTGACGGGCTCTGGTACGTGGTCTTGAGATTTTTATCCATCAGCCACACGGCATCAGTGGTATGTTCGGCTACCAGGTTGTATAGCTCCTGTGTCTTTCTTAATTCTTCTTCCGCCTGCTTGCGCTGGGTCACGTCATTGGAGATGCCACGCAGCCCGACTATCTCACCCTTATCGTTCCTGATAGGGAAGATCGAGTCTTCCCGGTAGCCTATCGTCCCATCCTTGTTAACGCCCACGGCGGAGCGCCGCCGCTGAGGAATACCGGTAACAAATACCCTGACATAGTCAGCTACGGTTTCGGACCAGTTCTCACGGGGCGTGAACTGCTTATAGTTCATGCCCAGCATTTCTTGCCTGGTATAGTTATACATGTGGGCCGTGGCCTCATTAACTAAGGTGACGTTGCCCTTCGCATCAATTTCGTAGTATGCCTCATCCATTTCTTCGAGGATCTGGTGGTATTTCGCTTCAGAATCGAACAGTTCCTTCTGCAGCTTTTTCAGATCAGATATGTCTGAGAAGCTCTCAAGCAATAAATCCCGGCCGTCCAGGTTGCCACAAACTATGGTCTTAATGATAGGGATCGAGATGCCATCTTTTCTGAGTAAGACATGGTCCGCTTTATCGACGGTCATCCCCAGGTCGAGCACAGGGCATTTGCCTATATCAGCCGAACAAACATAATTGTGGCATACCGAGCCGACTATCCTGTCTCTCGATTCACCAAACATCCTGGCTAATGTCTGGTTAATATATACGATACTGTGTGTGAGAGGGTCTATCACCATAATGCCGGAGGGCATTAAATCAAAGATGGTGCGGTATTTTTCTTCCAGCTTCGAGAGCCCGTTTTGTAGTTTTTTCACGCGGGACACTTCCGCCGAGACCGGACCGGGGACGTTTTTCAGCTTCCTCTCACTGTGAATCCGCATGTGTCTTACCTATGGTGACCGAGGTTTCTATTGCCGCGCATAATATACCCATTATTAATGTGTAAATTTTATAGGAATGATGGTAAGGGTGTCTGCTTCTAACCGGCTCACTTCGGCTAGACTAATGGTTCTTTTTAGCCTTGACGTACATAGGACAAGGGATTTGTGTTTCTAAGGCTATTGAAAACTTCTTGCAATCCTGCAAGGATAACCTGCAAAAAGTGGTTGACCGAAGCGTAAGGACGGTGGCAGGAATTGGAATACTTCAGCCAGTGAGGAGCTATCATAAATGCCGTACGTCGCTAATATACCTGCTATAATGCTAATGGAAACGAATTTAATACGGAGGTCAGACATGGGAAGCAAAGGAAGAAGGAACGAGAAAAAGCCTAAGAAAAAAGTAGAAACGAAGTCAACAGCGAAGACACCGGATAAGACAGAACAAAAAAAGAGATAATAGTACCGGTAATACGAATTGGAACACGCCGGCAACCCAATTCACTCTTGGTTTTTTTCGGAAATTTCATTGTACTATCAATGAAATTTCACCGCGAAAATATCCTTGGAGGTAATTTGGCATGAGGAGGATGAAATGCTGAAAAAGGATGAAATGAAAAAGAAACTGACCACCGCCGCCGGCGCCCCTGTCGTAGACAATCAAAACACGATGACTGCCGGTCCCAGAGGCCCCGCGCTCTTACAGGATATCTGGTTCCTGGAAAAACTCGGCCATTTTGACCGTGAGGTTATACCGGAACGGCGCATGCACGCTAAGGGTTCTGGCGCCTATGGTACATTTACAGTTACTCACAATGTTACCCGCTATACCAAAGCCAAAATCTTTTCCAAGGTGGGTAAAAAGACCGACCTCTTCATTCGCTTTTCGACCGTGGCTGGTGAACGTGGCGCTGCCGATGCCGAACGTGATATCCGTGGCTTCGCCATGAAGTTCTATACCGATGAAGGCAACTGGGACCTGGTGGGCAACAATACGCCCGTATTCTTCCTGCGCGACCCGCTCAAATTTCCTGACCTCAATCACGCTGTTAAGCGGGACCCGCGTACCAACTTGAGAAGCGCCAAAAACAACTGGGACTTCTGGACTTCGCTTCCGGAAGCACTGCACCAGGTCACCATCGTCATGAGCGACCGCGGTATCCCTTATTCTTTCCGCCATATGCATGGCTTCGGCAGCCACACCTTCAGCCTTATCAATGCTAAAAATGAAAGGTTTTGGGTTAAGTTTCACCTGAAAACACAACAGGGTATTCGCAACCTGACTGATGCAGAAGCTGAAGCGATCATAGGTAAGGACCGCGAAAGCAACCAGCGTGACCTGTATCAAAGTATCGAAAAGGGCGATTATCCACGCTGGACTATGTATTTCCAGATAATGCCGGAAAAAGAGGCTGCTAAATGCCCCTATAATCCCTTTGATCTGACTAAGGTCTGGTTCCACAAGGATTATCCTTTGATGGAAGTGGGCGTGCTTGAACTCAACCGCAACCCCGAAAACTACTTTGCCGAAGTGGAACAGGCAGCTTTCAATCCGGCCAATATCGTTCCGGGTATCGGTTTCTCTCCTGATAAGATGCTGCAGGGCAGGCTTTTCTCCTATGGCGATGCTCAACGTTACCGCCTGGGAGTCAATCATCACTTGATCCCGGTCAATGCCCCGCGCTGCCCGGTTCATAGCTATCACCGCGATGGCACCATGCGGGTTGACGGCAATTATGGCAGTACGCTGGCTTACGAACCAAACAGCTATGGTGAGTGGCAGGAACAGCCCTCTTTTGCCGAGCCACCTCTTGGCTTGAAAGGCGCCGCTGACCACTGGAATTTTCGTGAGGATGATGATGATTACTTTACTCAGCCGGGCCTCCTCTTCCGCCTAATGAGCCCCAAGCAGAAGGCGGTACTCTTTGCAAATACCGCTCGAGCTATAGGCGATGCGCCCCAGGAAGTCAAAATCAGACATATTGGCAACTGCCTGAAGGCCGACAAGGCTTATGGCCACGGTGTCGCTCAAGCGCTGGGTATTCCTCTTAGTAAAGTCCCAAAATAAGGATAGTGTTTAACTTCTATAGCCTGATGATAAAAGGAATGAGGCTCGTTTCTTAGCGATTCAAGGGGGCTGCAATGACACTGGCTGACAAATTGCTTCATCGGCAGGGCACCTGTCCCTGGTGGGTTTGCTTCACTTTCGATAACCCAATGCGCAGAAAGCTGCAAAACCCTGAGAAGATACTACAGGGCCTGGTGAAGGAAGGGCAAACTGTCTATGACATAGGTTGCGGCATGGGATATTTCTCCCTGACGCTGGCGCGCATGGTGGGCAAGGCGGGAACAGTGATATGCGTAGATCTGCAGAAGGAGATGCTGTCGGCAGCCGGGCGCAGGGCGGAACGGGCCGGCCTTGATGACCGGATCAGGTTGAAACAATGCAGTCCACAAAGCCTTGAATTGGACGGTATTGCAGATTTCGCACTGGCATTCTGGATGGTGCATGAGGTACCCGACAAGCAGCGGTTCCTGGGTGAGATAAATCGAGCACTCAAGCCGGGCGGGACCCTGCTGCTGGTTGAGCCGACAATATTAAACCACGTGACCAGACAGGGCTTTAATGCCACTGTCGCAACTGCGCGGTCTGTCGGGTTTGAAGTAGTGGGAGAACCGAATGTGCGATTTAGCATGGCAGTGCTCTTGAGAGCGACAACACCTTCGTAGCATGCGGGCAAATCCATTTATAAAACAAATTGATGAACAGGCGCTTGAATTATGTTCTTTGCTCAGAGAAAAACCTAAAAATTTCATTGATAAATTCAGACCATCGGCCACCGGTGCCAGCAACTAGGCCCCGGTTTCACTAACGTCGTTGCATCGATAGTAAAAGGAGTAGTAGAATGACGGCTGCTCCGAGAGCCGGACTCACCTTAATCAGGACATAAGAAAGTGATACACAATATTTTAGCCCTATTTGCAACAACAGAAGTATTTATATATGTCTTCGTAGAGCTCATTGTTCACATTGAATCCGTCCGGAGGGTGCTTTCCAGGATAGCCAGCCGTTATGACAAAATTTTTTTCATGTCAATTTTTGGTGCATTTTCTATATTTGGCACCTACACCGGCATTGAGTTGCCCGGGGGAGCAATAAGCAGCATCAGGGATCTCGGTCCGATGGTGGCCGGACTGGTGGCCGGCCCTGTGGTCGGCCTGGGGGCCGGGTTGATCGGTGGTATACAGCGCTATTTTCTTGGCGGATTTACCGCCGTTCCGTGCGGACTGGCCACCGTCCTAGCCGGTTTGATCGGCGGCATAGTTTACCTTATCAATAAGAAGAAGCTGGTAGGAATCTTTTTTGCCATATTTGCGGCCGTCTTCGTCGAAGTTATCCATGGCGCACTGGCGCTTTTAATCGCCCGGCCGTTTGACGATGCTTTTGAGGTTGTCCGTACGGCTATTCCCGCCATGATGGTAGCCAACGGTATGGGAGCTGCCATAAGTATTATCGTCCTGGAACGTGCATTAAAGGAGCTTAAAACGGGCAAGCCAGCAGAAGGGCCAAATAAAACCGTCAACGATATTGAAAGCGGAGACATCGAGTCATAAGACATGGGCATGGGTTCAATCCCAGCCACCTCCACCAATCCTCCTAAAATCCCCATATCCCGACAAGGGATCCGTCAGAATCATAAATACCGCTTCAGAGCTATTATGCCATCTCAAACTATTTCCGGTCGTCTAAACGCCGGTATATTTTTTCAACTTTCTCGTTTAGATTCTCCAGATGTTGCAGAATAGTTTCAATCTCCCTTTCTGCTTCAATGTTTATTTCATAGTCCGAATTGGCTTTTTTCTCAGCGTGGCGACCCTGGAGATTCTGGCCTATCATTATCAATGGCATAAGGAAGATCTGAATCATATTGGAGATAAAAAGCCATAAGACAAAAGCAGGCAAAGGATCAAATCTTAATTCAACAGGCGCAAATGCATTCCAGGAAAGCCAAAAAATAGTCCATACAAAAATAATGAAGAAAAATCCCATTGTGCCGATGCGTTCGGTAATCCAAAGTGCAATCCGGTCAAGATAAGTCAGGCTTTTTCTATGTTCAATGTTTACGTTACTTATTTGTTTACGTAACTTCTTAAGCTCATCAAGCGAAAGGGGTGATTTTTGTTTCTCCATTGGCTATAGTCTAGTATATTCTGGAAGATTTGAAAATTGCTGTCAGGCTGTGGGATGCTACGATTCAGTGGCGGCGCATAAGAGGTTTAGTCCGGTGGATGGATTGTGGAAATCGTGGATGGATTACCAACTATATAAACTATATATGCATCCAATGTATGGAGGCTTCTTAGCGAATGATATAATTAAATCATGGATCCAGAAAAACCAAATAATTTGCATGATTCTCTCAATCTCTTCACATATAGGGAAAACTGGATTAGTCGAGATGGGAGAACCGTAATATTAAGATCAATAACATCAAAAGATAAGCGAATAGAGAAAGAGCTTATTAACGGACTGTCAATTCAATCATCTAACTACAGATTCTTCCACGTGCTTAAAGAGGCCACTGAGGAAATGGTCAATCAATTTTGCGATATTGATTATAAGAATGAGATTGCTATCATAGCTGAATACAATTCAAATGATAAGAAACGAAACGTTGGTGTTGTTAGACTTTTTATTGACCCAAGTCAAAAAACCGGCGAATTTGCTATATTAGTAGCTGATAGCTTCCAGAACAGTGGTTTAGGCACGAAATTCATGGAGACATTGATTGATATTGGGCGTGAAAGGGGATTGAAAAGTATTTACGGCACAGTGCTGGCAGACAATGACAGAATGCTGACTCTGGTAAAAAAGTTCGATTTTAATATTGGCACAAATTCATCCGGTGAAATAAGAATTGACCGGCAACTTTAGGACTTAGGCCCGAGCCTACTCCTTCATCAAAATATCATAACTATTTAACTTTCTCCCTTCTTATTTTATTACTAATCCATATCTCGCATGATAGGATTTCCGCAGTTGCTATTAGTGACTGATACATGTAGATGTCGCAGACAACATATTATTTGGAGGTGACTAAATTGAAAAGGTTCGTTTTTCTTTCTTTATCACTACTATTGCTACTGATACTCATCCCGGGTTGTACCACAGTTCAAACTCCGCCATCAGCGACTACCCCACCGGCAGGAGCGCAACCGGAAAGAACTCCACCGGTTATCATATTCAGCAGTAATCTTAACTCCGATAACACGTCAACTCTGTCATGGAATGTGGCAGGGGCTGACCAGGTGAGCATAGACCAGAATATCGGTATTGTTAATGCGGCGGGGACCAAGGTAGTAGCACCGGCAACACCCACTGTTTATACTCTAACTGCCACTTACGCAAAGGGGAATTGGACCAACGATATTGGTACCGTTACCAAATTAGTGACGGTTCAGGCCTCGGTCTCAAGTACTCCCTGGGTTAAATGATGCGGTATCGACTAAAAACGGCCTTGTTAATATTACAAGGTTATGAACGTGTCGATGTCGCAACGGTCCCGGCACAGCGACTTACAGGTGGGAAAGAGAAGACCTCAGATATAGCGATACCCAAAGCATCACCTTTAACGCAGCCGGTACACAAACAACAACGATGCAGTGGAATTTTGGTGAAACGTCTTCCGGTTGGATTCGTGTTCACATGTTGATTCCCAGTGAAATAACTTCGGTTCCGGTATATTACACACTCAATTGTAGTGGTGGCTGATCGTTAGTGAAGGCATAATTGTGGGTGTCCGCATGGCTATGATCAGGAGAAACTGAATTTGCCGCCATTGGGAGCCACAAAGTCATCCCCAATGGCAGCAAATCTAATCCAGAAATTAAGGTGTTCAGCTCCGTGACCGGAGAGCAAAGTTTGGCTCCGCTACGGATTATCCCTTTTATTATTCCTGGCGGGTTTGTTTCCCAAAGGATTTAGAACGAAGGAGCAGACTTCGTAAAATATCATAACTATTCAACTATATGCCTTCCTATTATATTACTAATCCACATCTCGCATGATAAGATTTTTGTAATTGCCAGTAGTGACCGACACGTCTCTATAACAGGCAACAGTCCATACAAAGATTAAGGACGTGTCGATATCGCAGGCAACATATTTTTGGAGGAAACTACATTGAAAAAGTTTGTTTTTCTTTCTTTATCACTATTATTATTACTGATTCTCATCCCGAGCTGTATAACAGTTCAACCTCAGGCATCAGTGAATACACTACCGGCTGGACAGCCTTCGGTTATTGGAACCTTTAGCAGCAGTCCATCTACGATCAATCCGGGTGGCACTTCAACTCTGTCATGGAGTGTGACGGGAGCTAACTCCGTAAGTATAGACCAGGGTATTGGTCTGGTTAATGCTGCTGGTACCAGGACAATCGCGCCGGCTTCAACCACTGTTTATACTATTAGTGCTACCAACTACGCCGGCACAATTACCCAATCAGCGGTGACTACGGTCAACGCACCGGCCGCCGGCTCCGTAGTCTATTATAACAATGGCTCTACCTCAATAGACGGTGCAACAAGGGTGCCAGCGGTTATCACAGAATTCAGCAGTAATCTTAATTCCGATGGCACGTCAACTCTGTCCTGGAATGTGACTGGAGCTGATACTGTGAGTATAGACCAGTATATAGGTATGGTTAATGCTGTGGGGACCAGGATAGTGTCACCTGCCGCATCCACTCTGTATACCCTAACTGCTACTTGGGCAAAGGGGAATTCTACCAACGATATTGGGCTTATTACCAGATCAGTTAGCACGGTCCACTCGGGCTCAAATACTCCATGGGTTCAATAATGCAGTCTCGAGCAAAATCGACTTTACCATAACGTGCGGAGGTCTATCTCAACCGAAGTAGATATTCAAACCACCTATGGGTATCATCATAGAAATTGAATATGCTGCCACTGGGGGCTTTAAAGCGGTCTCCAATGGCGGCAGCAAATAAAGGAGAAATATCATGACAACACAAATTAGGTTGGACAATGGCCAGGAGAGCAAAATACGCAGGAGTCCTCCTGCAATTGACGGGCTAAAATTTTCTTGCGCTGGAAAGGGTTGTGTAACAAAGGAGACGTGCGCAAGATGGAATCGTATCTATAAAGAAAAATACCGCAACAATTGAAGATCAAATGTGACAAGGCTTAGCTCGCGGACTTAGGAGCAGTCTATTTCTGATTTGGCCGAAACTCATTTTGTGCGCTGGAAATAAGTATGATTGCCGGTATGCCGCAGGGGAAAAACGTTATTGTGCCGGCAATAGCCCCGGCGAGGGCTAATCCCCAATGCTTTCTCTTCAATGTCAACTCACCAGCTACTATAGCAAAAATGCCGATAATGGCAGCCAAGGATGCCCAGCCGGTTTATATGATGCTCATGAGCTGATATATGTTAACGGAAAAACTGGGAAATTCATGCATATCGGCAAATTTAGACATGAAGTTCAACCAAATGGTCATGAAATAAGTCCATCCCAGCCAGAACACGCCAAATATTCCGGAGACGATAGAAAGGATTCCCGCTATGCCTGCCTTATTTTGCATCATTTTACTACTGCTGCATTGTTGCCTGGGACTGTTGAAGTCCTTCAGGGCCAAATACAAATCCCATAATGGTGAAAAATAGCCCTACTATGGGTGTAAAATTGGCCTGTCCTTTCATAAGCTGAGCCATTAAGATATAGAAACCACCCATCGCAACATAAAAAATCGAGAACGCCCCTTGAGATGATGGTAAGGATCCCGCCTGTTCTGGCATAGCTCGGCATAGCCACCTCCACACTATGATTTGAGACGCCGCCCTGGATTCGCCGAAATCTAATAAAAATTATAGATGCGAATATTCTATCAGCAATAATGTGCACTGACAATACGCAGCCAACACATTAAAGTCATTACCGATCCTCTGTGTTGCGTGTCCATTTGTCTTTGCTATCGTCATAAACATATTCGTTAGGATCTTCATCTAATATGGCTCTTATCTCGCCTTCATCCGTGTCCTGTCCGGTATTATCCCGGATCCGGTCCCGTATTTGATCTATTGTTAAATACAATTGATCTTCATCCAGTACATCATTTAATGCCTGTATCAAATCGCTCCTGGTCACTGTCTTCTACCTCCGAATTTAAGGGCTAAGGGGCAATCCATGTCTCACTGGTAACGGCGGGAATGGAATCACCGACTTTGGATGGTACCATGTGCAGGTTATATGAAATTGCTTGTGAGGAGGAGTTCTTTATCACATAGCTGAAGCTGGTTACATTCGAAGTGTAGCCCAACCTGGCGCTGCTCTGGGGGGCTGGAATTTGCACAGCAATACCGTTTATATCCAGCGATACATTATCACTGGGCAAATATTCGAACCAGAAATCTATTGGTTTTTGGGCATTTACCTGGCGTTCTTCTGTGTAGCCGGGTGGCATGCCGATCGAAAATACGCTGTTAGCCGCAGTGATCGTAACCTGCCGTACTGTGGGGTTATTGGGCTGCACGGGAGATTGGACCTGGGGCGGGGTGGGTGGTTGCGCTATCTCCTGCCCGCCCGGTTTTTCTGGCCCCGAATAGACCTTTATATCCCCCTGCAATGGGTTACAGGCAAATCCGGCAATGAGCACTATAGCTGTCAGCATGAACGCAGTGAGTGACCGGATAAGCGTTGTTGTCATCATATTTGTCTCCTTCATCTACCGCAATACTGTGATTGATCCCTTACCTACTCTGTTTAAAATGCTTAAAATACCGTTGTCTTAGTTCCGGATTCCAGTCTCTCGCTTTGAAATCAGGAAGGTAGTTACCTCTACCGGCAGAACCCATCCCTTCCGGCAGTTCATCGATCCGGTCATAGACAGATCTGCCATTTGTTGCCCTGTATGCCTCATCCATGTCTTTGAAAATACTGTTAATAGCCCGTAAATGGCTGAGGCCCTCGCGTATCCGCATGTCATACATTTTGGTAAACAGGGCTTTATGCTCTTTCATGAACCCTTGCCAGCGTAGAGTGGTTAAGTCTAACGGATGTGTCTTCTTTGAGGTTAGCTCTTCATGTCCGCCATTGTTTTTTCCTTTTTCGGAGTAGGCTTTCGTAACTATATCAATGGCCATAAACCGGCTAAACCGGTGATCTCGTAACACATTGTACTGCTCCAATAGCTCCGGGTGATCCAGAAATATCTTAGCTACGGGCCGGCTAAATCTTTGTGAACGCTTGTCCTCAAATTGTCTGTAGGTGTCTACGGGCAATACAACATGCCTGTGTGCTTTAACCGCCGCATCTTCCCGGCCCAAAACTTCGCCATTCCACCTTTCAACATCGAGCGTGGTGGCATTACCTTCTTCGGTGTCATGTTTTTTTGCATAGTAAACCTCGGAGACAATCTGCTTTATTTGCTCAGAAGAAATCCCGGACTGCTGAGCTGCCCTGATTTCGGATTCAAGCCTTTCTATACGCTTTTGCTCATACCGTGAACTTGATTGCTTTACCATCGCCATATCTATACTCCTTGAGTTTTCGCTCAATTTAATTAAGACTACAGCGAACGCTATATTAGCTGAAGCCACCAAACCTGGTGGAAGCCTTTGTCCGCTGGTGATCTTGCGTATCCAGCGGCTACTTGAATGTTACCATGCAAGAAATTGAATAGTAATATAATGGGAAAGCAAATAGTTAATAAGTTATAACATTTTAAAAAATGTGACTCATTATGCCCCTATCGAAAAAATAAAGGGAAGAAGTGGTGCCTTCTTCCCTTTTGCCATGAGGATTGTTATATCTTAATATTTACTATTAAGCGTTTAAACCGAACTTAATTGTAACGGCCCCAGCACCAGCCACCGGGTCCACTATAAACGGCCGAACGCCAAGCCGGACATCCATAACCCGGCCCATATGGCCCGGATACATACTGTACATTACCCGTATCCACGGTTCTGTATGCAGTCCCTACCTGGTTCGAATTACCCCCGGTAACTGCCAGGGTCACACCTACGGCGGCTATCACGAGAAGGACTGCTACCAGGATAGGTAAACCGATTTTTAACCAATTATTCATTGTAACGCCCCCTTTTTATGTGTCATAACGCGTAGTATAAGGGGCATTTGTAAATTTATTATGAAAAAGACGGGAGGTTTTTATGAAGTTTTCGGGGGCAGTTTGAGACAGATCAGGCCTTGAGCTTTTCCTTCAGCAGGTCATTGGGCTTGGGATAGTGCCCCACTCCCCGGAATTTCCTGGTATAAATGGCCTTTTTCGGGCAGTGGTTGTAACAGCTCCAGCAGCCGTAGCATTTATGCATATCGAAAACGGGCTTGGGGTTCAGCTTTACCGCCCCGTAGGGGCATATCTTCTCGCAGATGCCGCATTCATCGCAGGAATCATCCACGTATTTCAGTCCCATATCCTTTCTGGACTGTGTGCGCGGGAAGGCAAAAAGCAGGCTGTTCAACAGGCCTATATTCAACTTCGCAACCTTGATTTCTTTGCCCTCTTTGATAAGGCCAAGCGTACGGTCTAGCCCGGAAACAAACTCTTGGAACTTCTTCAACTCTTTCTGATCGGGATGGTCCTCATTGCCATGGCCGCCGGCCACCATGGGCGGATAGCTTTCAGGCGTGTGCAGGGTGTGGCCGGCCACCAGCTTGAAGCCTGCGGCGGAGGCCCATTTGCCAAGCATGAGCAGGGTCTTACCGTTGACGGCGCCGTAGGTATTGAAGACAAAGGCCGGCTTGCCATTTTGAGGGCTCAGCTTTTCTATGAAGGACTGCATTAAATGGGGCGGGCCCCAGAAATCCGTGAATGTGGCAAACCCGGCGACAGCATAGCCATCCAGGTCGGGCACGCCGCTCCGGGCGATATTGAAAAGGTCGAACTTCACGCTTTGGACCTTGTTCTGGATATACTGGCAGGCCAGCCTGGTATTGCCGGAACCCGAATAGTAGCAGATAATGCCTTTTGGCACTTTAAGGTTGTAGCTGTTCACTACTGACATAGTTGGGCTATTGTACCATGCGGAGACGAACATTGGCATATCTATTAGAAAAATGCCGGTACCCAGGTAACGGGCGCAGGTAAACAGCCGTCGCTGCAAATGAAGACCGGCGGGTTTAAACCCGCCGGTCTTTTGCTGTCTGCCTTATAGATGATTTCAGTTATTTAGCAGCTGGAGGTGCGCCGTGTGGACCGCCCGGAGGTCCTCCTGGAGCGGGCAACTCTACGCTGGGTTTCTGTGAGAACCAGGTCTTGTAAGCGTCATAAGTTGCCTGTGTAATCTTGCCGTCCTTGAGCAGTTTGTCGAGCATGTCAGTGCTCCATGCTGACCTGTTTTTGGAAGTGTCGGCAGGGGCATTGGCCGGCTTCTCGGGTTTGGGCAGGGTGATAGCGGGCTTGGCGGCCAGCCAGGCAGTTGAGCTGTCGAACTGTGCCTGTGTCAGCTTGCCGTCTTTAAGCAGCCTGTTGAGCATATCGGTATCACGGGTTACGTTGTCCGAGCTGAAAAGCATGGGCACATTGTCGGGCTTGGCGGCCAGCCATGCCTTGTAGGTGTCGGCCTGAGCCTGGGTAAGCTCGCCGTCGGCTACCCATTGGGCGAACATGTCGTTCAACCTTTGCGTGCCGAGGTCTTTTTCAGCCTGTTTGTAGGCATCGGTCAGCTTCGATTTATCGATACCCAGTATGGTTGCCACTTTGGCGGTCAGGTTATCGCTAAACATAGCCCCGAATCCGCCGGGACCACCGTGTCCGCCCGGTCCGCCGGGTGGAGTAGCGCCTGTATTAGCATTGTCGGCACTGACAGAAGTCATGACGCCAGATACCAGTATTGTTATAGCGAGTATCCCGGCAATCAGCCAAAAAACTTTATTCCACATGTAGTTTCTCCTCCTGTTTTGTGGGTATTGCTGAGATAATTGTTTTTCTCAGTTGCAGTCAGTATAGCCGCCAATTATTAGTAGAATATTTGTGTCAGGCACTAACCCTTCTGCAACAGCTTCTCAAGGAATTGCCATATCTCAGAAATATGGGTGAGTATAAAGATAACCAGGATGATACCCAGTATCGTCAAAGCGCATCCAAACCATCTCATTTTTTTAAGCCCTAACCTTGCGTGTTAATTCCAATCAGTAATTATAAGCGCGACAGATGGGCTGCGTAAAACTCGTCTTCGAAGGGGAGTTCAGTGGTCTTTCTGAACCGTTTGGCTCACTTTATTGGCATCATCAGGCGTTGTGCGGAGCCCTCCGTTCTCTTATAGTTAGGAACAACCTTTTCCGAGGATTTTGTGTATAAGGGCAACGTTTATCAAGGTAAAGCGCTAGTAATAGAAGATGAACTGATCATCGGGAGGCTGTTTATTGAGGTGCTGGCTAGCGAGGGCTTCGATGTTGATTTTGCCCCCAACGGCAAGGTCGCCGTGGAAAAGGTCAATAAGACGGATTATCAGATCTGCCTCTCGGATATCAAGTTGCCGGGAATGAACGGCATAGACTTCTACCATTACCTGGAAATGGAACATCCGGAGCTGCTGGCAAGGGTGATATTGACTACGGGAGATACGCGCAGCCCGGCCATCAGGGAGTTTTTAAACAGCGGCGAAAAGAATTTTATTCCCAAGCCTGTTCTGCCCTCTGACCTGATACGCAAGGTAAAAGAGGTTATGCACCCTAAAAGCGGCTCTGCAACAGCGGAAGCCTGATATATAATATACTCGGGTCATCGAGTTGCAGGGTTTGATTAGGGGGCCTGGAATTTTAACGCTGCTTGCGGCAATAGTGCTGTCGGCGGCTTCTCTTATGGCTGCCTGCCAGCCCGTTTACACTCCCAATCCTGCTCCGGCCGTGCCGAGTCCCCTTCCTGCGGGACCGCCGCCGGAAGCGCCCACCGGCCTGGCAAAGATCGAGCATTTTGTCTTTATCATGCAGGAGAACCGCAGTTTCGACAGTTACTTCGGCACTTACCCGGGCGCCGACGGTTTGCCTGCCGGCGTTTCATTTCGAGATCCGCATGACGGAAGCATAGTCGGTACCTACCATGATACAAACGATGTTAATCGAGGGGGCCCGCACGACTGGGATAATGCGCAGGCGGATATCGATAACGGGAAAATGGACGGTTTTCTGGCCGAGTCCTATAAGGGCATAGCGGCCAACGGGCAACTTTTCGAGCCGGGCAACACGCCGGGCAAAGACCCCAAAGATATAATGGGCTGGCATGATTTTCAGGAGATCCCAAATTACTGGAACTATGCCCGCCTGTACGTACTGCAGGACCATATGTTTGAGTCGGTAGCCTCCTACAGCCTGCCCGCCCATTTATATATGCTGGCTGCCCAGAGCGGAGGATATTACAGCGCCCGCCGTCAGGCGCGTCCGACCACTTACAATTTTCCTGAAATAACGGAGCTGCTGGCAAGCAACAAAATCGACTGGAAGTATTATGTTACTTCGGGGAAGCTGCCTGATACCGAGGATGCACACGTAGTGGGTTCGATCTCGCAGCAGGAGCAGGACCCCGATAAGTACACCCTGTGGAATCCCCTTCCGGCTTTCCCCAAGGTTCAGGACAACCCGGCGCTGAGAAACCGCCTGCAGGACACTGCACAGTTCTATAAGGATGCGGCCGACGGAAAGCTGCCGCAGGTAAGCTGGGTTATTCCTTCGGGGGCGGTCAGCGAGCACCCGCCGGCGGGTGTCAGGGAGGGGATGGCCTATGTTACCGGCCTGGTTAACAGCATTATGCAGGGTCCGGATTGGGACAGCACGGCTATCTTTATCAGCTGGGACGACTGGGGTGGTTTTTATGATCACGTTCCACCTCCCAAGATCGATTACTATGGCCTCGGTATAAGGGTGCCCGGCCTGGTCATCAGTCCCTATGCCAGGCAGGGGTATATCGATCGTAACGTTTATTCATTCGAGTCCTGGCTGCGCATAGTGGAGGAACGCTACGGCATCAATCCTATGACGGCCCGGGATACCAGTGCACTGGACATGATTTCTGCTTTCGATTTCAATCAGCAGCCGCGTGCTCCTGTAATCCTTTCTGCGACCCGGGAAGGCTCTCCCTATCCGCAACCTTTGCAGACCGTCCGGTAGCGACTGGCCAATGATATAAAGGTAAGTAGAGAGCTGATCACAATTCTGGTATAGTTTAAGCGAAATATTGCAGTTTTGCGTGAACTAATCGGGAGAGAGATATGGCTTATACTATTCAGACTCCGACAGAGGTATTGGCCTGGGCACAGCAGAACCATTGGATGTTGATATGGGCTACGGAAGACTACAGGATCTGTGCCTTTCTGGCCACAGGCGGCAATATCGTCGAGTTCTACTTTGAGAAGAACAAAGTAACCGTCAGGACCCTGTTGTCATACGTCTGCAAGCAATAGTTAATATTCCATGCTGCCAGTTATCCGATGCGGAAGCATCTCATGGAGATGGAGCCGTTTTGAAAACCTTCGTGCGTGAAAGTCAGGGGCTCGTCCTTTTCCTGGAGCGCAATGGCATATATCATGGGCAAATAGTGATCGAGCGAGGGCACGGCCAGCCTGGCTGATTGGCCCATGTTTTGATAGTTAATCAGGTCTTCATGGTTGCGGTTGACTAAATTGGATTTCACCTTCGCATCGAATTCCACCGCCCAGTCGTAAGGCCGGGCGTCCGTATTGCGGAAGTCGATCAGTCCCAGGTTATGCACTATATTCCCGCTACCTATGATCAGGACCCCGTTGCTGCGCAGTTCCGACATCTCGGCTGCCAGGTCGTAGTGGTACTTAAGGGGTTTGGGGTGCCATTCGTTAAATGAATAGTGCAGGCTCATTTCGAATACGGGGATATCCGCTTTGGGATACATGTGTTTCAGGACGGCCCAAGAGGCATGGTCCAGTCCCCAGTTCATGTCGCATTTGACCTGAACTCTTCGCACCAGCTTTGAGACGAGTTCGGCGCTTTCCGGCGAGCCGGGACTGGGATAGCTTATCCTGTATAGTTCGTCGGGAAAGCCGTAGAAATCGTAGATGGTACGGGGCTTTGGCATACAACCAACCTGTGTGCCGTCGGTCAGCCAATGCGCCGAGACGACCATGATGGCCCCGGGCAACGGCAGCTCTTTGGCCAGCTTTGCCAGGCTGTCCGTGTAGCTGTTTTTGGAGATGATATTCATGGGAGAGCCATGCCCGATAAATAATACGGGCATCCTGGCGCTTGGTGCTTTTTTTTCTTTGCTGTCAGCCATTCGGGCCGCCTCCTCCATCGCTATGACTGAATAGATTTTATAACTTCCGAAACGTATTACCCAAAATGGACGTGGAGAAAGTGGGCCTCGCTGCAAAACCGGAGTGTGGCAAATATCGAGGGACGCTAGCGACCGTGGTTGAGTGCCCTCAGCAGGGTGGTCAGCAGCGTGAGCTGCGGGACAGGCACGCCCAGAGATTGAGCCCGGCGAAGGGGTTCGCCGAAGATAGCCTCTATCTCCATGGCCCGCCCCTCCACAAAGTCGATCATGGTGCTGGGCTTGTAAGCGCCCATGGTGGAGGTCGACTTGAAGAAGAGGTCTATGAGCACACCCCGGTCGATGCGTGTTTTCTGGGAGTGGTGTTCCAGGTCGGCATTGCCCGCTGTCAGGACTTCAGCCATGAGGGCATGCGCGGCCGAATTCAGGCCGGCATCCTGCATAATGCGGTCTGTTGTAATACCTCCTGCGGCCACGGCCAGGCCGCTGAAAGGGATATTCCAGCCCAGCTTTTCCCAGCGGGACTGCAGCAGGCAGGGCGATTCGAAGATGGTAACCTTGCTTTGCGACCACAGCCCGATAGCTTTGGCCAACTCTGCTTTGTCATCCTGGAAATGCCCGATGGTTATGGGCCCATAGGCAAGGTGGTGTGTATGCCCCGGCTTCCCCCGGTTTATGCAGGTGAAGGCCATGCCGCCGAAAATCCTTTGAGCGCCGAACCAGCCGGCGAAACGCTCTTCCAGGCCAAGACCGTTCATGAGCACGAGTATACGTGTATTTTCCGCCATGCACGGCGCTAAAAGATTCTGCGCCTCATCGATGGAGGTGGATTTCAGAGCACAGATAATCCAGTCGGCCGGACCTATCTCTGCACTGGTCTTATAAATGTTGGGATGAGACAGCTTTAAATCACCCTCCGGACTGGTTATGTTCAACCCGGCGGATTTTACTGCGTGGTAATCGCGCCTCATGAGAAAGTGGACTTCGTGCCCGGCTGCAGCCAGCCTGGCGCCATAGTAGGTCCCCAGTGCTCCCGAGCCAATCACCGCTATGCGCTGTAAATCCATGAAATCATGCCCCTCTCAAATTTGTACAGTAAACACAAGTATATGTAAAATCCATTAACGGTCGCGGCTCCAAAAGAAGCTTCGGACCTGAAATACAGATCGATTGATTTTATAAAAAATCCGGGTTTTCCGCCACCGCAACAGGGGGACTATGAGTAAATCCAAAGTGGCACTGGTAGCGTGCAATACTTATGACGATGGACCCGTCTACCAGGCGGTTAAGAAGGGCATAGGCCTTTTGGGAGGTGCCGCGGCTTTCACCCTTCCAAGCGAGCGGATTGTTTTAAAACCCAACGTGCTGTTCGGCATGGATCCTATGAAGTGTGTGACCACGCACCCTGCAATTTTTAAGGCGGTGGCAAAGGCGCTGAAGGAGGTGGGAGCCGACCTTTATTATGGCGACTCCCCCGGCTTCGGAAAGTGCGAGGCGAATATGCAGAAGGCCAATTTGAAGCAGGCGGCCGATGATCTGGGCGTGAAGCTGGCCGATTTCGATGAGGGTAAAACGGTCGTCCATAAAACAGCCCTGCTGAATAAAAGATTCGTCATTGCCAACGGTGTGCTGGACTCCGACGGTTTAGTGAGCCTGCCGAAATTTAAAACGCACGGGCTAGTGCGTTTGACAGGGGCTGTTAAGAACCAGTTCGGCTGCATACCCGGCACGTTGAAAAGCCAATTCCACCTTAAAATGCCCGATCCGTATGAATTCGCCACTATGCTGGTCGACATCAATACCTTCATCAGGCCGCGCCTCTACGTCATGGACGGCATTATCGCCATGGAGGGCAACGGGCCGCGCAACGGCACGCCGCGCAGCCTGAATGTAATCCTGTTTTCCAGCGACCCCGTGGCGCTGGATTCCGTGGCCGCACGAGTAATCGATCTCAACCCGGAGTTCGTGCCCACTTCACAGCCGGGTGAAAAATCGGGCCTGGGCACTTATCACTCAACCGGCATCGAGTTGGCCGGGGATGATATCGAAACATTTATTGCCAGGGATTTCGATGTGGTGCGCAAGCCGCCGGTGCGTGCCACAGCCGGCCGTATCAGGAAATTCTTTAAGAACCAGATTTGTCCCAGGCCTGTTATCGACCGTGCGCAATGTACCCAATGCGGTACATGTGTGGAGGTATGCCCGGTCGAGCCCAAGGCCCTCAATTGGGATCCTCAATCGGGCAAGGTGCCGGAACACGATTATGACCTGTGTATCCGCTGCTACTGCTGCCAGGAGATGTGTCCCGAAGGGGCCATTACTATAAAGAATACCCTGCTGGGCAGGGCTGTACCGGGCCAGCAATAATGCTATACCGGCAGTGCTGATTTTAATGGCAGCAGACGGGGGCCTGTATTTGACCGGGCAGCAAATCGGCACTATCATCCATACAAGGTAGTAATGCTCACCGAGAGAATTCCGCTCAAGCCTCTTTTATATAAAAATCAACACTGAACCTATGTTAAAACTCCGTAATATATATTTAGGTGAGTATCCCTTGACACCACGTTGTTTATATGGTATACTACGTTCAAGAGGGTAGAAAAATGAAGACGAAACAGGCCAAATATACAGCCAAACATTTTGAGAAAGAATTTGCCAGCGACGATGCCTGCCTTGAATGGCTCAAGAATTACCGCTTTCCAGACGGTATCGAGTGTCCGACTTGCAAGAAGGTCACGAAGCATTACAAGATCGCCAAAAGGCCATGCTACAAGTGCGATCTCTGCGGTCATGAGGTTTATCCGACCGCCGGAACGATTTTCCACAAGTCCAGCACTCCGCTCAAGGTTTGGTTCGAGGCCATGTTTTGGATGGCAACTACCCGAAGTGGTCACTCTGCCAAAGAGCTTCAGCGCAGGACTGGCGTAACCTACAAGACGGCTTGGCGTATGTTTAAACAAATCCGCACACTTCTTGATGAAAATACTGGTATGTTTACGAATGAGGTTGAAGTCGATGAGACCTATATTGGTGGGAAGGCTCATGGTGGGTCTCGTGGTCGTGGTGCTGAGTTTAAGACCGCAGTGGTTGGGATTGCACAGCGCAAGGGCAAGGTGACCGCTAAAGTGGTTGCCAATGTTAGGCGATCCACCGTCATGCCTCTTATCCAAAAGAACGTTGCTCATAAGAGCATTATCTATACTGATGAATTTGGTATCTACAATACGCTCGATAGTGCCGGTTTTACCCACATCAAATGCGACCATGCGGCTGAACGGTATGTGATCGGCAGTGCCCATACCAACACGATCGAGGGCTTCTGGAGCCTTGTAAAACGTGGGATTGATGGTGTTTATCATGCGGTTAGTCCGAAGTATCTTCAGTCATATCTGAATGAATATCAATTTCGCTACAACCATCGTCTTGATTCTGCTCCAATGTTCCAGACTGTTCTAAATCAGATTCGCTAGGCTCAGCAGGTTGAGCAGCCTTCTTGACTAAGGCGTGGAACTGGTCTCGTGTTATATCACGTTTGATTATTTCTTTTCTTCCCATTGTGCATTATACCTCTCATCATCGCTCAATTTACTTAGAAATTGATTAACAATAGGCTCGCAAATTTTTTTTATTCCCGGATTCATATTAAGCAATGAATTTAAATTGTAGGAATATACCCACCAATAAGGCATATCGTGATATTCCTTACTCCACCAGAAATTGCCATCAGAATAATTGATTTCGCAATATACAAGCCATACCTCATTTTGTACTGATTGCATTTGAGACAAATGGGGTATAAGTGAAACTGATGAATCGGGTGGAATTGCATTTGTATTTGGGCAACGATCATAATAAATAGAAGAGGGAGAGTTTGCAGGAAAGGCAATTATATTGCTCACAAAATTATATGCGGTTTGTTTCCCTGCCCCATTCTTAAATTCTAATGAAATATTGGCTGTTTTTTGATCGCTACTAGTGTCAATAGATATACTTGAAGTTTCAGAAAACTCTGGCTTGTTTGGATTGTCAATCTTTGTATTGAGAATGAATCCTGCCGATATTGGTAGAATTAGACAAAAAAGAATTATTAAGGTGTATCCCCTACGGGAAAACCCATACTTACCCTTATACGCACGATAACCTAAAATCCATGCGAATATTAACCAAGATATTAGAAGAGAAATACCCCATGCTGGGGCTAAGTAATAAATCAACCCAGCCACCGCCAAAAGTCCGATAGATTCTGCTGTAATCCATTGTTTGTGCTCCCAAAATTTCTTTTGTATTTGGGTAAATGGCCTATGCCACATTCTCTGCCCCCTGTGCCACAAATTCCGCTCCCATTATATACCGTTCCCAGCGTAGGATGATACAATGAGTAAAGGAGGGGAAGGGGAATGGCAGAAAAAGGTGGTTTTGGTTTTGAGACAGAAGCCAACAGATTACAAAAGAAATATGAGCAACTATTCGCTAAGACGGAAAAAACAGAGGCAGAATGGTTCAGCCTCAGGCAGGATATCACAGTCTTCGTAACCTTTCTTGACAAGCAAGTGGAGCAGAATCTAAGCAATATAGTAGGGCTTCCGCTTTTCGCACTGAAACATACGTTAATTGCCCAAGCTCTAATTTGTGACACAGCTATATTGACAGTAGGATTGGAGAAACGAATGGCTGCTCTTGAAAAATCCATGGCTGAATTACTCCAAAGACTTAGGTAAGTCATTCTTTTCAGGCCTAGCACTGTAATATAATAGTTCGACCCAATCGACCAATATACTTTCTACTATTTCAAATGGTATATTGTATTTTACTGATAGTTCTCTTACTACATCCCTGAATGGTCGTAAATTGCTATACATGTTCTTAACTCCTAAAGGAAGCAGCTAATAGGCGAGGTGATAACACGTGGTGACAGGGGATACTCACCTATATTTATTGCTTACTGCGTTTGTTATCGCATCGGTGATTGCCTGCGCGCCCGTCCCGCCCGAGGCGCCCGCCAATGGAAATCCGCCCGGGCAGGCGGCAGTTGAATCTCCGGAAGCCGGACAGCGGGTTGATAATTCAAGTGCTCCTCTCACGGAAAATACTACGGCTGCTGCATCAACTCTACAGCAGACGGCCGTTCAGGCCATAACAAAGACCGAAGCAGATCTCCAGAAGCTTACGCAGGGCAACCCGGCCGATATAGACAACAGCAAGTATCCGGTAACACCGGTGGCGAAGCTGCACTTGACCGGTAATCCCCGCCAGGTGGATATTGCGCAATACCGCCTTAGCGTTGATGGGCTGGTAGACCACCCTTTGTCGCTTTCTTATGACGAAATCAAAAAGTACCCCTCCGTCACCGAAGTCGTGCTGCTGATCTGCCCGGATGTCTTTGTCGACAATGCCCAGTGGACCGGAGTGCCCGTGGCGACCCTGCTGGAGGCGGCGGCCATCCAGTCGAAGGCTGGCAAAATAACCATAATAGGATTAGATTCATACAGACAGACGTTCACCCGCGACGAGATCGAAAAAGGTGATGTGTTCCTGGCATATGATGTGGACGGTGTGCAGCTGCCGGTGGAGCACGGCTTTCCCCTACGCCTGGTAGTGAAGGGAAGGTACGGCAACATCTGGGTTAAATGGATCGATCGTATCGAGGTTAATTAGCAGGCGAGCTGATGGACCCGGCTATGTACAGGAGACCGTTGCGGCAATGAGAAAACTAATATGTTCAAAGCTTTTCAGACAGGTTGTGCAGTGGCTGCTGCTGGCCGGCGTTGTACTTTTCATCCTTACGGGGTTGGGCATGACTCAACTCGGCGTCTTCGAACCGGTGGCTCTGGGGTTACTGGTCAGGCGTGTATGCGTGACTATACATAACAACCTTATTATCCCTTTCGTTATCCTGTTGCTATTGCACCTGCTACTGCCGTCTATCAGAAAATGGTTAAATCATTCGCAGCAGCCAGGTTCGCCGGGGTGCCCGCAGCAGTCCTGCCGGTAGCGTATCTTGGTATAGAAGTTGCGTAGAAGCAACCTGATTTTGCGGTGCCACGGCATGGGCGCCGACATATTATTGAACCAGGACTTGATATCAGGCATAAAATCTCTACCTCCCCTCGAAGTCATTCAACACATATCTTGAGACCGGGCACAGGACGTTCTTATTCATTAAGCTTGCAGGTCAGAGCGCCGGAAGGGCACCTGTCGATGGCTCGCTTGATTTTCAAGGCGTCGGCAGCATCGATGTTGACCCAGGGGCGCTTTCCCGGCCTGAATACCTCCGGTAAGCCCGAAAAGCATTTGCCGGAATGAATACATTTGGATGAATCCCAGTATATAGTTATGCCGTCGTTGTGGTAGACCCTTTTCATTGTGCGCGATTATACAGCAACAGGCTGAAAATATTTACCGCAAGCAGAGCCGGCCAACTTTAGCCGTTAGCGTTTCGTTGGTATGGCTGTATTAGGCTGCCATGTCCATCCGGTGCCGTGGCAGGTTGAATGGCGGCTGAGGGTTCTCACCGCAAAATTGGAATACTGTCTCCCCGTGCCATTGCAGGCGTTGCAGCGCTTAGCCTCCGACGGCACAGCAATCCTGGCACGTCCACGGCATACGGGACACTCGGTCTTACCCTGGTTGCCGTATCCCGAGTCGACCCTGCCGCTGGAACCGCAGTAACCGCAGGCCACCATCTTGCCCAGTATCTTTGGATTACTCATAAGTTATTTCCCTATGATTTTATAATAGGTCGTGTCACCAGGTTTGGCAATAACGGTCTGGACTTTTTACGATCATGCCCCGATCAATTATTTACCGTGGTAAATAGAGAGCGGTCTTTATCCATATGGTTTGGAGAAGGCAGAGGTACTATTAGCTATTAAACATCTTTGCTCGACTGACCGGCAATGGTGGCATTCATCAGCTCGATAATGCGCCTGTTGTTCTGCACCAGCAGCTCTGTAAAGGATGTCTGAAGCATGCCCAGGACGATCGGTAAACGCTGCAGGTATTTATCGGTGTCCTCGGAGTATTTCGACATATAACCGCCCAGTATCCCACCCATGACCGGTGATTCCCCGTGATTATAGGCGTCTTCCACGGATTGGATATCCTGCAAATGGGATTCCATCAGGCTCCCGTATTCTCGGAACATTAGCTCGGGGTCTGTAAGTTGCCGGATTTTATCTTCCAGGGAACCGTTACCCATGATTAAACCTCCTTACGCCTATTTCTTCGTGAATTCAGCTAATTATACCAAGTCTGTTTCCGTTGTATAGGGCCGGTCACAGCACGTACACTGCCAACGCCATATCGAACCGGGTAAGCGCCTATGTTGAATAATGCATGGCGGATGGGTTAAAATCATGGCCGGATTTGGCGACCTGGATACGGCAAAGGCTGGAGTCGATATATGTGCTCCGGCAAGCCTTAGAGTTAAATATGGGGCTGGTAAACGGTTATGAGTGACGATGTTTCTCAGTCAGGGCTGAAGATTTCCAAGGCCTCAGTATATGCTTCCGCAGATGAAGCCGTATCCGAAAAGAACACAACTCCCCCCCAAACCAAAGCCCACAAGATCCTCATTATGGATGACGAAGACACTATCCGCGATACCGTAAGCCGCATGATCGCGCTTTTTGGGTTCGGAGATGTGGCAACGGCGCGTGAGGGTGGTGAGGCCCTGGAATTATACAGTAAAGCCAAACTGGAAGGTGCTCCCTTCGACCTGGTAATCATGGACCTGACGGTTACGGACGGCATCGGTGGCAGGGAGGCAATCAAGGAACTGCTCAAGATAGACCCGGAAGCCAGGGCGGTTGTAAGCAGTGGTTACGCCGGGGACCCGCTGGTTTTGAATTTCCAGAAGTACGGTTTCGTCGGCGCCCTGGTCAAACCTTATACCATGGATGAATTGCGGAACTTGCTGATTTCATCTTTAACTTAGCTGGAAGGTGATTTAGATGGGAGTGGCAGTTAATATCGGCCTTGGCATAGGCTGCCTGATTATCGCCGTCCTGATGGCGGTGATCGGCGGATGGTTTTCCTGGTCGGGCTTGAGGGATAGGGATTGGTCGGCGTTGATGCTGGCCATATTGATCCTGGCGGTTGCCGTTTTTGCCGTAATCAGCGCAGTCAGCCTTTTCACCAAGGTCTGATCCAAAATCCACCAACAATGTTTGATATTGTTAAATTGAAAAGGCGGGGATATCCCCGCCTTTCGCCTCTTTGAAATTGATACTCAGTTAACGCCGGACGTTCCTTTATGAAACCGGCCTCCCGCCGGTTTATTGGGCTGGGGTAGCTGGATATTGGGCTTCTGGGCCATCCAGCCCTTCCATGCATCATACTGAGCCTGAGTTATCTTGCCGTCCTTGAGCAGTTGGTCTATGGCTTTCTGGTTAACGAAGACGGGCACATCAGCCGGTTTGGAAGCCAGCCAGGCCTTGTACTGGTTGGCCTGGTCCACGGTCAGCTTGCCATCGGCGACCCATTTATCGAACCTGTCCGTGACGGCCTGCTGCCGCATCTCTGTACCGGCCTGTTTGAATGCGTCGCTGAGCTTCTGGCTATCGATATTCAGGATCTGTGCGACCCTGTTAATCAGCTTGCCGCCCCATTGGGGAGCGCCGGCTGCCGTCCCGCTATCTGCATAGGCGACTGCGGCCAGCCCGGCTACCAGGACCGCCACGGCGAGAACACCCGCCAGGATTAAGGCTATTTTTTTCCACATATTGTGACCTCCTTAAAGGCAAAAATACTCGCACTGACAGACTGTTGCATCAATCAGATACATTTAGTTTAAGCATAATGTGTTACCGGCGTAATAGGATTTTGTAAAATATTTGTAAAAAATATGGATTTTGCCTGACCGCAGCTGCTGTGTTATAGCGGAGGTTTTCTATTACCGAGCGAGAGTAGTTTTTCAAATACGATTATGATGCCGTCTCCCATCTTATCCAGACCTCTCACAAGGTGGTTACCCGTGATATCAACGGCCTTGGAAAACGGATTGACGGTGGGGGGTGTCGGCGGGCTGTCCGGCGGCTCGTATCCGGGCGAATGGCTGCGGTGCAGGAATTCCAGATAGCGGCTTATCAGCGGGTCATCCGTTACCGGCTCTTCAAGTTTGGCAGTTTCTTCGCAGGTAGTCAGGGTTGGGCCTTCCATTACGTCTGCAATTTGTTCTTCCACAGGCCTGGTCAGGTGCGTGATCACCAGGTCGCAAAGCTCGGACATGTCCTGGCGCAGGCGGGGGTGATTTTCCTCGACGCGGGATATGTTGGCCTTAAGTTGCTGGACTGCGGAAAGAAGGGCTTCAACGGGGTCTTCTACCTGATCTGGAGGGCATAAAACAGAGTCTTCCAAACCCGGCTGAAATTCCTGCTCCATTAACCCTTATATTATGACACGGTTACGTAATTTTCAATGTTATTCCTACCGGGCAATGGTCGGATCCCTGGACGTCCTTTAATATGAATGCGCCGGTAAGGGATTTGACCAGGTTATCCGAGACGAAAAAATAGTCCAGCCGCCAGCCAATGTCCTTGTCGCGCGCCTTAAAGCGGTACGACCACCAGCTATAGTATCCCGGTTCCTGGTTAAAATGCCTGAAGGTGTCGGCATATCCGTGGGCGACCAGCTTATCCATCCAGGAACGTTCCTCCGGCAGGAAGCCGGATGTTTCTTTATTGGATTTCGGCCGGGCCAGGTCTATTTCCCTGTGCGCCGTATTAAAATCACCGCAGATAACCAGCTTCTCCCCATTAGCTTTGAGTGAATCCATATATTCTAAAAAAGCATCGTAAAAACGCAATTTGAAGGGCAGACGGGAGGCTATCTTCTCTGCATTGGGTGCGCCTTCCTTACGGGCGGTGGCGACCTCTTTGGGGCCGTAGGCTTTGGGGAAATATACGTTGAAAAGTTTGAAGCCGGGGAACTCCGTCATCAGGACCCTCCCTTCGGCATCGAATTCGGCAATGCCCAGGCCTGTTTCCGTCTTTAATGGCTTTTGCCGGCTGAAGGTGGCAACACCGCTGTAGCCCTTCTTATCGGCAAAATTCCAGGCGGTGTAATAGCCGGAGGGCGATTGCAGCGCGGGGGGAAGCTGGTTTTGCTGCAGCTTGGTCTCCTGGAAACAGGCTATATCCGGCGCTTCCTTTGCCAGCCAATCGAGGAGACTCAGGGGAGGCCGGCCGGTCGCGGCCAGGTTGGCTTTGTCCAGCATGTTGCGCATGCTGACCACGTTCCAGGATATGATCTTGATCTCTTGGCTCATGCAGTTGCTTATAGGGCCTGGCGTGTTATTTTAATCCCTGGCGTCCGCCGCCGCAGAAGAAGCTGCATTTGGGGCAATAGCGGGAATCCTTGGAGATGGTGTTGCCGCAGTTGGGGCAAATTGGCTGAACGGGCTTGCCGCAATTGCCGCAAAACCGGTCATAAGGGACACGCGGCCAGCAGCAGGACGGGCATTGTGAGCCGGTCGCTCCGACGTTGCCCAGTCGAGTCCCGCATGAGCTGCAGTGCAGACTCCCGGAGGTGTTTTCTTTCCAGCAATTCGGACAGAGGAAATTTTGCTGCATAATAATATCGAATGCGGCTAATATTTTATGCTTGTTTCATAGAGCGGGCAATACCCATGATTACTTGGTACCGAATTGGCTTTGCATTTCAACGCTCTTGTCGTCCTTGTTGATTGAGATCACCTTATATGCATAGGATGAGCTGGGTATCAGGTTGGTAAGGAGCACCTCGTGCTTTAAAACTCCCTCCTGGACGCCTGTTCTTGGATCGTCCTGTATGGGCGTGTTGGTAGTAGTATAAGGCGCCAACCCGTATTCTACTTGTGAGCTGGAGTTTTGATCGGTGATCCAGGAGATAATGGCGCTGTAGGCGGCAGTCCCTTCTTTAACGTGCAGCGATGATATTACGGGCGCCTTGCTAACTGTGGCCGTGACTGCCTTAGTTGGTTGGGCCGCCTTTATCCAGTGAAGCTGATAGGCCAGTAACAGGAAAACCCCTAAGCCCACTATGAGCACGACCAGCGCCGAAAGCAGTATGGGGTTGGTGCTCACGACGATGTGCTTCAACCTGCCGACCAAACCGTCCAGGATGCTGCCTCCGGCTGAGCCACCGTAAAAGGGTGGTGTCTGGGGTGGGTACCCACCGTATTCCGGATACTGCTGATAACCCTGATAGGCCTGCTGATCACCCTGCCCGCCATATCCGGCCGCCGTGTGCGGCTGCTGACCGGGAGCCTGGTAATCCTGCTGCGAATATTGAGGGTAGGGCTGCTGTCCCGCAGAGGGAGTTGGAGCTTGAGCAGTTGGCAAGAGAGGTGAGCCGCATGAATGGCAATACTGGCTGCCGGTGGCGTTGCCGGCATGGCAATTAGGGCAGTATATAAGGAGTGTGTTGCTGCAATGCGCGCAAACCCACGTGCCTCTAAGATTTTGTGCTCCGCAATGGGGACAGGCTTCGGTAGATTGATACATCTTATTTATGTGTACGAAAGATTACAGCCCTGCATTGCTAGCTGTTTTGACATATTGGACATCGGATGTGGCCGTGCCGCCATCCAATGATACTGATGTGACGCGGTACTGGTAATCGGTATCTTGGGTCAGGCCTATGATTACGACTGCATGTAAAATAGGGTAAAGGGGCTTTCCCGTTGTGTTATCTGTTTCGACATCGGTCTTACTGGTGAAGGATCCTTTCAGGCCATATTCGACCTGGGATGTTGCAGGCACGTTGGTCGTCCACCTTACGACGAAACCGTCCAGCGCCGCACCATCCACCGAGGGCCCGGCAGTGAATTGTGGGGGCACGGCGTTGGAGCTGGTCTTAGTGCTGTTATCGTTGCCGAACTTGGGGAAGGGTAAGCTCTTTAAATAGCCCGCGTTATAAGCCCAGTAGCCGAACCCGCCTAATCCGGCGAGGAGCACGATGAGCAAGAATATGAGCATGCCCTTGCCGCCTCCGCCGCCTGTAGGCGGCTGACCTCCGCGGGGATATTGAGGCGGATAGCCGGGAGGTGGAGGTGGATAGCCCGGCTGAGGAGGAGGATAAGCCCCGGGTGGATAACCTGGTTGAGGCGGATAGCCGGGAGATGGAGGTGGATAACCCGGTGGAGGTGGCGGGTAACCCGGTTGAGGTGGATATCCGGCAGGCTGAGGAGGTGGATAACCCGGCTGAGGCGGTGGATAATAACCGCCCGGCTGTGGTGGGTAGCCCGGCTGCTGTGGAGGCGGATAATAGCCTCCCTGTTGAGGGGCTGCGCCGCCGGCGGGTGTGCCGCACCTGGGGCAAAAAGTGCTGCCCGGGTTCAAAGGCGTGCCGCAGTTGGGGCAACCGGATGCCAGCGGACCGCCGCAAGCGTTACAGAATCTCTGGCCGGGGGCGTTATTAGCGCCGCACCTGGGGCATCTTATCCATTGCTGCATACTATCTCTCCATTACGTCCACGAAGCTGTCTATTATGATAACGTTAATCTCGAAATTATGTTTAATGGTTTTCTTGATTATATACAGCGGTATTAAATAAATCAATATATTTGAATATCCGGAAAGGCCCTGTCACTATTTGCCTGTGATATAGCTTTTGCGCGAAACCTCATGGCCCTGTGCGTCGTAAAGCACTGCGATATCAGTGTAAGCATTGTCCCAGATGTCGCCCTGTCCGAAGTTGAAGGATAGTCCCCCGTACTGACAGTGAACTTCGTCTGTGAAGACAAGCACAGTCTGCCCCGGGTAAAGTATGCAGGGCGGTAGCGACCCCTGCTGTCCGGCGGCGGGCTTGAGCGGGGAATCATCAAGGGGTTGAGTGGAGCCGCACTGCGACCAGTCGATCTGGCTCTGGGAATACACCGGGCCAGCGCCCCGATGGACTGTGGTGAATGTATTTTTCACCGTATTGGGAGTAATCTGCCTGAAATTATTATAGCCTCCCGGCACTGCCAGATAGGGGTCCGGTATGTTGTAAGCTACGCAGGGGAAATTGTTGGGGAAGGTGAAAGTGGGGTATCCCTTGGTTATATTCTTAAGGGTCCAGCCCCGTATATCCTGCGGGCTCATACTCGTATTGCGGATGGCCACGAACTCGTCCATTTCTACCAGGTCCGGGTCGCAGCAACTCATAGGGCTGAGGGTGCCCCTGGCATGCACCTCCATAATCTGCACGGGGGGACCGGCCTGTGACGCCGGTAGCTCTGTGGGAGTGTTTGAAGCAGTTATATTGTCGGTTGATGAGGGCGCCGCGCCTGAGTTTGAGGCTGGCTCTGCAATGCTCTGCGATGATGCTGCAGCGTTGCCCGGGGTGGGTACTATGGGTTGCAATGGGGCTGTTTCTCCGCAGGCTGCGAGCAGGATGAATATCAAAGGCAGCAGCCCTAAGGCCAGCCGTTTTACGTACAGCATAATATATATGGATTATAGGCGCAGGCGGCGCAGGATGTCCACACGTAAGTGGGGTTTTCAGGCCGGGGCGGCAATGCTTTCACGTACGAGAGCGCGAATATGATTACCTTGATTTTAAGGGTACGTAAAGAATAAAATATAGCGTTAAGGGCGGCTAGCTCAGCGGTTAGAGCACTTGCTTCACACGCAAGGGGTCACTGGTTCAAATCCAGTGCTGCCCAGGGCCGAAGTGGCGGAATGGCAGACGCGCTACGTTCAGGGCGTAGTATCCGTAACGGATGTGTGGGTTCAAATCCCACCTTCGGCACCACATAAAGCGCCTGTAGCTCAGTTGGATTAGAGCGCAGCCCTGCGGAGGCTGAGGCCGTGGGTTCAAGCCCCACCAGGCGTACCATTCAGGGCGATTAGCTCAGCGGTTAGAGCACCTGTCTTACACACAGGGGGTCACTGGTTCAAATCCAGTATCGCCCACCATTATTTGAAGCTAAAATGCCACAAACAAAACTTACCATAAGGTACATATACCGCGCTGCGGGGGTGTCGCACACATTCCCCGGTTCATGGTGCGACACCCCCGCAGCGCATCAATACCATATCTAAATCCAATTCAAAATATGTGGCATTTAATGTAAGGGCGGGGTACTGCCAATTTATTACCCCTTACCCCAGCAACTTTACAGCTTCAATACCAGGCGGAAAGATAAGGGTATTTTTATTATTCGATTTTTACCGCAGGATAACAAGTTGCATTGCAGGATAGACTTTCATTATTGACTAGGAATTATATTTTATTGATTTGCTGCGGGGTCTTTTCCTTGGTCCGTCAACCACCTTCCTTCAAAATATGCAATATGTTATAGCGTACACTGTGAAGGGACATGCTCACACCGGCGGAGTAGCGCAATGGTTACAATAAATTCAAAGATGATATATTAAAGATTGAAATAAACAAAACAACACAAAGATAAATCCAACGCCCATTTTGAACCATTCGGAAGGTACGGGACGTTTAAAAACGCATCCAATGGCCTTTAATAATATTCCGCAAAATCCTTACCCGAAAAGTAAAATACCACCTATAAATACACCTAATATCAATTGCTGATAAATCATACTCACCTCCAATAATCTTAATTTAAGATGGCAACATAAAAGTAAACCACCGTACGAAGCCATCTATTACAACCGCTAACCTCAAGCCCATACCACCAATAGCTGCATCAACGAAAATTATAACACGGAATGAACATGAACGACTATGATAAAATTAGCCATTGCTTCTTGGGAGAAGAATTGGCGACAATATCCGCAAATTTCATACCCATATTTATTTTAAAAAGGGAGATTATATGATTAACAATCCGGGAGAGGCATGTCTGATTCTTGGTGTTGAATTAACCGGACTAACTAAAGCGATAGTTATGAAAACATTTCGGAAAAAAGTCCATGAGGTTCATCCTGACCATTTACCGCCGGACGCATCAGAAGAAGAAAAATATGCATCAAATAAAGCATTTGAACGAGTAATCTATGCAAAGGATTGCCTTATAGATTATCTCAATAAGCAGAAAGAGCGGGAACAAAGCCCAAAGGAGAAGGTTCACAAAGAAAAAGAGATTAATCTAGCGCCGAAGCTGAAAATCATTCCTCTACATATTAGATTCAAGGATTTGGACCCTCTCAGGACAAAAACTGCATATATTGAAATAAATAATATTGGTGGTCTTTATACAGATTTTAAACTTTCGACGAGTGGGCTACCGCAATGGCTTCAAATAATAAATATACGGCATATGAGTAATGAGGAATTACCACTACTCATTCGTTTCAAAGTAATAGGTCAAGAATTGGGAACGGAATATCACCACCATATTCCTGTCACTATTGAAAATAAACAAACAGGGGCACGTGACGAATTGAAAATCCATATCGAAATGTGTATGAAGCAACCTACACTGCAAATAGTTGAAAATATAGTTGAATTTAATTTAGTCCCTGGCATGTTGATGCTACCCCGGATAGTTACTTTAGGTAATTTGGGTAAGCACTATATTGAAGGAAGTCTATATCCAAATGAAAAATGGATAAAAGTCAGCCCACAGGCAATTCTATTTAGTGGTAAACAAGAGATTCAAATTCAAATTGATCCATCCCTATTAAAACATGACACCAGTGGCGTAATTGATATAAAGACGAATAGTGGCAATGGCACTATCTTGGTCAAAGCTAAGATGCAGGTATCGAGATCAAATAAGGACATAGAACCTTTCAGCACTCTGTATTATTGTCCAGTGTGTAAACGGAATACAGTATGGTTTAATCGCCATCAAAATATCTATGAATGTTTAAGAGATAAAAAACATCGTATACCACGAAATGATATTAAGACTTTATGAAAATATTATAGGGCCGATAATTTTTTAAATACTGCTGACATATATTCAACTATTTTTATTGTCCAGCCATAGTGGTGAAAACCAGCAGAATAGTAGAAGCCACCATAGGCTTCTACCCTTTTGTTTGATAACCCGGCCACCGACTGATAGATCAACTAATAGAATAATAGAGAATATAACCGGAAAAGAAAGGGTAAAAGGCAAAGGTGCTCCAATTGCTATGGAGACTATCATGTAGAGAAAGACAAGTAAAATAGGGACTAGTAGCCAGGTCAGTAGATATGTCCAGTTAAGGTGATTTTGAAACCAGTTCATCCTATAATGCAGTTGTTGCGAGTAATCAGGTTGTTGTTGGTAATTTAAAGGTTGCTGATAAATTGGTTGCGGGATTATCTGTTGTTGCCAAGAAAGGGAATTACCACAGTGATCGCAAAATTGGGTTCCAAAGGTAACCTGCCAACCACACTTAGGGCATGAAAATGTTTGCTGCATAAATTAACCTCACAACATCGTTAATATTCTATCGTAGCCGTATTGCTAAAACAATACCTGTAGAAAAGAACGTTGTTAAGCTTCCAGTTCCCCACATAAAATTTGGCGCTACGGGGCATATTTTGGGCACTTTTACGACCTGGGCAAGGGTTTTATAGGGGCGATCCATTTTCAATAAACCTTCAAGGGATTAGCCGCATTATTTAAGGGTAAGAGAATGAAGACTACCTAAACGTTGCTGTATATATAGCCGTTCCTGCTGAGAATAGAATACACTAAGTCCAAATGTACAGGCTTGGGCGGGTAGAGAGTACGGAAAAGTTTCTGCCAACCCTGGTAATGCTCATAAGAAGTAATATTTTTAATATTGAGATATTCCTCGTGAGTAAAGCGTACGGTGTTTCTTTTTATAATGGGAGATACAAATTCATCATATAAACCTCGATATTCCTCGAAAAAGAATTTCATTGTAAGGGACTCAAGGGTTACGTGAAGAAAAGGCCCTATTTTTTCGGCTGTATTTTTTGCGGGCAGAGAAGAGCTATCAAAGTATAATTTTAAAAATCCATTAACTGGTTTTTGTGCATGCCCATATATTAGTTTATTTCCTTTATGATCGAGTATTTTATTGCATATTAGTTCAACATAATCATTATGAAATTGGTCAAATTGCTCGATGTCAGTTACACTACTAAGTTTTTGCATTTGCCGCCACGTAAAAAATTGGAACCGTCTGCTGCTACCTTTTTGGCATAGTAGATTCATGCCCGAAAATAGGAAAGCCATATTTGCTAAGCTTTGGTTTTAAATTCAAGCTCATGGATGCTTAATAGCTCAACTAGATTGGTACTCTTGTTTTTTTCTGCCCTGGTTAATTTTCTCACTTCTATGTTGCGTGTCATCTGCGACCTTCTCAATATCAATTAGTAGTGATATGATATATCGTAGTGGCTTTAAATGCTACTTCTTTTCATACAGATTTTTTAACAGACAAATAGGGTATTTCTGCATCGGTCGAGCCAAGGTAATTGCGTTTCTTTATATTAGGAGGCAGACGTATGAGGAAAAGAGAGCCGTGGGATTTTTGGGTTTTAGGAGCACTTAGAGATGGCACACCAACACATTTACAGAGCATCTACTCTTTTATTGAAGAACTAAAGGGCAGCGGGTACATCAATACGCTAGTGTTCGATATAGAACGCATATCGGGAGCACCTCCGAAATACAAACATAGGGTGCGAAGCACCATAAATAGTCTGAAGAACCGGCATTTAGTAGAACACCTGGGGAAAGGCAAAACAGGCAGATATCGTATAACCGACGCTGGTATGAGCGAATTGTCCCGGATTGAACCCTAAATATATAACTAATGAGACCTCGGCGGAGTGGGGATGCCGAGGCTGAATATCAAGCGGGCAAAGCGTATTAAGGAGAGCACAATGAAAGAAAAGAAACAACGGGAGCCACTATATTTTGTAGCCAATTTCGGACAGAAGCACGCTGACGAACACCCAGTAGATGGGCGATGTTATCGCGTCCCCGCCTGTTACAATGATAGTGGGATGGTGTCAGAGGGCGATATAATGCTCCTTTGCTGTTGGGCTGGGCATAGAGGATTGTCTAATGGGGATGCTTGGGGACTTGGAAAAGTAACCAGTAAAACGGGGTGCGATGGAAATTATGATATTTACTATGAGTGGAAGCGTTTAGTTCCGCAAATAGAAAACGCCACCATTTACGATTGTCTTAAAGCTGAGGGCAAGCAGGGGAAGTTCAAGACCGGTGGTTGGTGCAAACCAAATTGGCTGTTTAGGATAGAGCCCACTTCGTTCCTGAGTATTCTAAGCTATTGGCGGTAATGATTGAACTACTGGCAGCTTCAATATAGTAGAATATAAACAATTGCCGTTCGATTATTTATAAGAAAAAAGGACGAACCAGTGGCGGTTATAAGTGAATCAAAGGCGCAAGAAATGGGATTTGTCTGTGATTGGTGTGGCAGAGTAGGGCCGGTAAACATGTGTACTGTTGGTAAAGGCGATGCAGGTCACTCTCGCATTTGTAGCGACTGCCTGGCGGCGAAAGGCTGGAAACATACACACTGTCACATGGCTGGATGTACCGGATGGGTTCAGCGACGCTCACCCACTGCTTCAAATCCCTAAATTATGCCAAACACATTGCCAACCCAAATCAACATAAAATTTGGCGCAACGGGGCAAATTCTGGCGTTTTTACAACCTGGGCAAAGGTTTTATAGGGTCGATCTGTTTTCAACAATCCTTCAAAGCGTTAGCCCACAAATGAATGGGTAGAGAGTACATAATTAATAGTGGCGATATGATATATCGTAGTGGTTTGAAATGCTATAATGTTAATGACGACAAAGGTATTGCCAGGCAGTGGGAGCGCATCGAAAGCTAAAGGCCATGAACACTCAATAACTCTGTCAGTGCCCCTTCTTCCACTCAGCTACCTACTTCCTTAAAAACACGATCCTTTTACCTATCCTATGGTACGGTAGTCTGGACTGCATTAATTTACGTAAACCATAGTTTGTGACTGACAGTTTTTCCTTAGTCTCCTTAAAAGTATTACTCCCGGAAGAAATACAGCCAGAAAATTGCAGGAAAACTGTCAGGTAAAATGCCAGGGTTTTAATAGCCTTGTCTCACCATCATGGTAAATACAATAAAATAGCTAACATTTAGCTAACGGACTGAATAAAACGGACTATAATCAGCTGGCAGCAAACGATCAAAATGGAATGGGCACTATTATACAAACGGTCTAATCCGAACGTAATAAAACACTTTGGAAATCATACACCTAACTTACACACAGGGGGTCACTGGTTCAAATCCAGTATCGCCCACCATTTATGCCATACACCCTGCCGTTGAGCGCCAATTAAATCAGCCCGGTCCTTTTCCAGTGAAGTCGAATATAATTAATAGCGGAGGTTCGCATGCAGAAAAAGATAATTATCACCGCCGCCCTGGCAGGGTCGGGCGTTTTCAAACACCAGAACCCTGCGGTGCCCTACACTCCCGCCGAATTTGCCGATGAGGCACATAAGGCTTTTAAGGCTGGTGCAGCCATGGTGCATGTACATGCGAGGGAAGCAACTTCCGGCATGCCGACCAATGATGTCTCAACTGTAAAAGCCGTTTACGATGCCATTAAGCAGAAGACGCCTGAGCTTATCATACAGATATCATCCTCGGTAGGAGTGGCCTATGAAGACCGCATTGCCCCGATCGTGGCCATACAGCCGGAGATGTCTTCATTGAATACTAATACCATGAATTTCAGCGCACTGGATAGGAAAACAGGGCAGATCGTTTTCGACAGCGTGTTTACCAACACTTTTACCATGCTGCAGGACTTCGGTAGGACCATGGAAGAGCTGGGGGTAAAGCCGGAGCCGGAGATATATGATATCGGCGGCCTGGATAACTGGCTGCTTATAGCCAAACAGGGCTTCTTCACGCAGCCTTATGATTTCAATTTCGTCTGGGGTGTAGCTGGGGGATTCAAATTCAGGCCGATCACGTTTGCCAGCCTGGTGGATATGCTGCCCCCGGGCTCCAACTTCACAACCTGCGGGGTTGGCACAGAGCAGTTCCCGGCCGTCATGCAGTCCTGTCTGATGGGCGGCAATATGCGCGTGGGACTGGAGGACAATGTACGGATGCCCAACGGGGACCCTGCCAGGGGTAGTTGGGAGCAGGTTGAGATGGCCGTCAAAATAGCCTCCTGCCTGGGCCGGGAACCGGCAACGCCGGATGAGGCCAGGAAGATGCTGGGACTTAAGATTTCAAAGAAGTGAGGGCAGAAGATATGGTTAAAATTTACGATCTGAGCGTGCCGACCGAGGACAGCCCCAGCGAGCCTCTGCCGCTGAAGGTTGAGCACAAAGGACACGAGGCCAGCCTGCCCATTATGGAGCTTTTGCTGGGCGGGAAAAAAGACGATATGGCCGATGGTTTGGGCTGGGCCGACGATGCCGTGTCGCTGGGCGCACACGCAGGCACGCACGTCGACGCTCCCTGGCACTACTCGCCCACGTCGGAAGGCAGGAAGGCCCGCACTATCGATGAGATGCCGCTGGAGTGGTTTTACCATGATGGCGTGGTGCTGGATTTCAGGTATAAACCACAAGGCTCCGGGATCTCTACCGAGGATGTTAAGAACGCGCTGAAAAAAATTAACTATTCCCTTAAACCGTGGGATATAGTTTTTATCCAGACCGGGGCGGATAAGCTGTGGGGGAAGCCGGAATACTTCTCGGCGGGCTGCGGCATGACCGAGGATTCTACGCTTTGGCTGATCGACCAGGGATGCCGCGTGATGGGCATAGACGCCTGGGGGTGGGACCGCCCCTTCGCCGCCATCAAGGAGGAGTTCGACAGGACGCATGATAAAAACCTGATATGGACGGCCCATAAAGCAGGCATCAAGAAGGAATATTGCCATATTGAGAAGCTGGCCAACCTGGATAAGCTGCCCAGACCATTCGGGTTCAGGGTCGCCTGTTTCCCCGTGAAGCTGACCGGGGGCAGCGCCGGATGGACGCGGGTGGCAGCTATTTTCGACCAGTAAATTAAACAGCCGTTGCCAGCTTCGCTTTACACTTGTTGCCGCCAATCTCTCCTCGCACTGGAGAGACCCAAAAACATTTCTCCGCATGATAGAATAGGCAAATTGATACTAAGCGGAGGAGAAAATGGATAATAAAAACGGCATTTTGTCCGGCAAAGCGGCCCTGATTACCGGCGCTGCTTCCGGCATCGGCAAGGCCGCCGCCCTTAAATTTGCCGGCGAGGGAGCCAGGCTTATCCTAGCCGATGTCAATGAAAAGGACGGGCAGGACGTCGTTGCAGAAGTGAAAAAAGCCGGTGGTGAAGCCATCTTTGTAAAATGCGACGTGAGCAGCAATTCAGAGGTTGAAGCGCTCATAGCCAGGGCAGTGGAAGTCTTCGGACGGCTGGATTGCGCATTTAACAATGCCGGCATCCCGGGCGAAGAGGCGCCGACGGATAAGTACAGCGTCGATGACTGGGACCGGGTCATCGACGTTAATCTGAAGGGCGTTTGGCTGTGCATGAAGTATGAGTTAGCGCAGATGCTCAAGCAGGGCAAAGGCTCTATCGTCAATACATCGTCGATAGCAGGGCTGGTAGCTTTGAGGGGTCACTCTGCTTATGCAGCCTCGAAGGGTGGCATAAACCAGATTACCCGTACGGCGGCTGTGGAATACGGCCGGAAGGGCATACGCGTGAATGCCATCTGCCCCGGCTGGATCGACACTCCCATACTTTATGTAGGCGGAGAGTTAACGGCAACGCAATATAGAGAGGCCGTCGGGGAGGACCTGGCTAATATACTGGGCCCGTTGATGTCCTTTACACCCACCAGAGAAGAATTCGTGAATACGGCTGCCCGCCTGTCTTCGCCGATGGGTCGCATGGGCAGTCCGCACGAGGCTTGCGAAGTGGCCGCATGGCTGTGCTCGGACCTGGCCTCTTACGTTACGGGACAATGCCTGGCGGTCGACGGCGGCCTGACGGCACAATAAAACTAATTTTATGACGTCGGCGGCGGAGATTATGGAAGCGCAGGTCGGGCCTTAATCTGCCTGCCGGGTTTTAATGGCCTGTGCAATCCTGTTCAGCCCCTCCTCGAGGATTGACCTTGGGCAGGCGATATTCATGCGCTCGAAGCCATCATCTTTGCAGCCGAAGATCTTCCCCGGTTCAAGCCCCACCCGTGCATCATCGCGAATAAAATTGGCGAGCCTGTTGGGACTTACGCCGCAATCCCTGAAATCCAGCCACATCAGATACGTGCCCTGCGGCTGTATCAGCTTTACGCCCGGCATATTTCGGGATAGAAAGCCAGCCAGGAACGAGATGTTGCCTTCCAGATATTCCAGCAACTTCGTTAGCCACGCTTCACCGTGCCTGTAGGCGGCTTCGGTGGCCGCCACCCCGAACATATTGGGAGATGGGACCCCATAGGCCCTGGCCCTCTCGGTGAACCGTGACCTGAGCGCCGGGTTGGGGATGATGATGTTAGAGGTCTGCAGGCCCGGCAGGTTGAAGGTCTTGCTGGCGGCCGTGCAGGTGATGGAGTTATCGGCGAACTGCTCTGAAAGCGCTGCAAAGGGCACATGCTTAAAACCCGGGTAAACTATATCCTGGTGGATCTCATCCGAGATGACCAGGATTTTATTTTTCATACAAATCTCGCCCAGTTTTCGAAGCTCATCCTCTTTCCATATCCGGCTTATGGGGTTGTGGGGATTGCAGATTATGATCATCTTGGTGCGGGGGCCTATTTTCCGCTCCAGGTCTTCCAGGTCCATTACGTACTGTCCGCCTTCCAGCCGCAGGGGGTTGTCCAGTATCTCGCGGTTGCCGCAGGTTACTGCGTGGAAGAAAGGGTAATACACAGGAGTCTGCAGAATGACCTGGTCGCCGGGCTCGGTGAAGGCATTGACCAGGACGTGCAGTGCAGGCACTACCCCCGGCGAGTAAGCCAGCCACTCTTGCTTGATCTCCCATTTGTGACGCCTCTTCATCCAGCCGATGATTGAATCACAATATGACTGTGGGATGCCGCTGTAGCCGAAGATGCCCCGATGCGCCACTTCGCTGACGGCCTCGATAACCGGCCGGGGTGATTTGAAGTCCATGTCAGCAACCCACATGGGCAGTATATCCTTAACGGAAAAGAATTTATCCGTATAGTCCCACTTGATGGAGTTGGTATTGCGGCGTTCGATAACCGAATCGAAATCGTAATCTATCATCTATTTTTCGCTGTGCAGAGACATTGAGGCGGCCTCGATAATTGTACCACCACGGCTGTCTGAATATAATTAGACGGCAAAAGGACAGGCAACGCGTGAAATTAGATCATTTTCCGAAGTTGGTGTATTCTAAATTGAGTCCGGGAAAATAGTACTATACACCTATTGACATTAATGCTATTGGGGTGTACTTTAGAAAAAAATCAGGTGATAGAGATGAAAAAGCTGCTTTTGCTGATAGTGCCCGCCATATTAATTTTGATGTCCTGCAACGCACCAGTACAAAACGAGAAAATAAAGGTGATCACGGAGGACTACCCTCCCTATAACTACGCTGATGCCCAGGGTAATATCGTAGGGCAATCCACCGATATAGTCAGGGCCGTTATGAGCAAGGTGGGCGATGATTCGCCGATCGAAATCATGCCCTGGGAACAGGGATATGCCAGGGCCCTTGAGCAGCCGAACGTTGCCTTATATTCAGTTGCGCGCACCGGGGAGCGCGAGCATCTCTTTATGTGGGTCGGCCCCATCGGGTCTTATGAGAACTGGCTGTATGCTAAAAAGGGTTCGCCCGTCCATGTAAACAGCCTGGATGAGGCCAAAACAGTGGGTAAAATAGCGGCGGTGAAAGACGAGGCCGGGCAGCAAAAACTGGCTGCACAGGGATTTATCAACTTCGTTTATACCGGCTCTACCGCAGATGGTCTCAAGAAGCTCATGGCGGGAGAGGCAGACCTCTGGCTGGGCACCAGTGAGGGCATTGCATCTGTGGCAAAAGAAGCTGGAGTAAACCCCGATGATCTGCAGCCGGCCGTCTACGTATACAAGGCTGACCTTTTCCTGGCTTTCAATAAGAACACTGCCTTTTCCACGGTTGAAGCCTGGCAGAAAGCGCTTGATTCCCTGAAGAAGTAGATCGTTGGGTGGCCCCGATCTTGGGCGCAATTATAGTTGCCCTCATCTGGCGGTACGGCTTTAAAAACCAATAGCCAATAGGTGATCAGTCTGTGGGGATGACGGGCTGCCCGTTTTTCATCTTCTCACTATAGCGGGCGTAACCATTGCGGCCTGTTTGCTTGACATAGTACATGGCCGTATCGGCATATTTGACCAGCGTGTTAAGGTCCTCGCTATCCTCCGGGTACAATGAGATTCCGATGCTGATAGTAAGGTGGATATCGGTGGCATTGAAATTAAAAGGGGTGACCGCCTCTCTTATAATCCTGTGAGCAATGCGGTCCACTATTTCCTCGTTGGCAATCTCGGGCAGCAGCACCAGGAACTCATCGCCGCCCAGACGTGACACCGTATCAACCTTTCTTACGGCATGGGTCAACCTGGCTGCGATATCCTGTAACACCTGGTCCCCGGCATCGTGGCCATAGGTATCATTGACGGCCTTGAATTTATCGATGTCGACGATCATGACGGCCAGCTTTCTTTTATAGCGGCCGGCCTCCGCCAGGGCCATCTCGGCACGGTCGCTGAAGAGCGACCGGTTGGGCAAGCCGGTCAACGAATCGTAGTAAGCGATCTGTTTGATAGCCTCTTCGTTTTTCTTCCGTTCGGTGATGTCGTACAGGATCAGGACGTGGCTGCGCGTGCCTCTGCCTCTTTGAAGCAGCGAAACGTGCGTGCTGTAATAGTGAAGACCGTCTTTTTGATCGAGCGCAATTTCGATGTGTTCCTCACTAATGTTTAAATAGTCGCCGCCTGCATTCAACTGGTTTACGATCACTGCCGGCAGCGGTTGACCGTGGAGGTCGGACTGCTTCAAACCGGTGATTTCGCACATGGCTTTGTTTATATCCACTATACGCCCCTTGTCGTCCACCACTGCGAATCCCTCATTCATAAGCTCAATGGCGGATTCGCGTGCCACCGGTAAAACGTCGAGAAGCCCATGCCTGGAAATGGCGAAGGTCAGGCAGATGGCCGAAACAGCGAAAGCGGCGGGCGTCCAATCGGCCTGCGGAATCGGCAGAAAGGGGGAAAGATATTCAATATTGGCGATCGCCGGCACGGCTACGGCTATAATAAGGTAAATTGCCTGGTCCTGGAACAGACGGGGCGGGCTGAATAGCCTGTGAACCAGCACCAACATGCCTATAATCAGTAGCGCATAGCTGTAGGTAACGAAAACCCAGAACCACAAGCCGTATTGATTGGCCACCAGCATAAAGGGGCCATCGATGGTCAAATGCAGGTCATACAGCATCAGGTTGTGGTATTTACCCGTCCACAGCAGCACCAGGGTTATTAAGGGAATGACAAAGAGAAGCAACATCCTGCGTGAAGTCAGCCATCTGTCAGAATGGGTAAACTGCAAGGCAAAAATAAACCCCATGACAGGCAAAGTGACGACACCTATGTAGCTGATGTTAATGGCAATTAGCTTGCCCGCCATATGATTATTTAGGAATTCTATGATGTAGCCGAACGACCACAGCATTACTGCCGCCAGGATTCCTATGAGGGGTTTAGCGCCGGGCGCAGGGTTGCGCGGCCATATATAGCCGATAAGG
The DNA here is from genome assembly GCA_003142375.1 of Dehalococcoidia bacterium. Lineage (GTDB taxonomy): Bacteria > Chloroflexota > Dehalococcoidia > GIF9 > UBA5629 > UBA1162. The sequence continues at coordinate 226,794 of PLME01000004.1, forward strand.
ACAAGAGGCAGCGCAAACGAAAGGGCCAGCGCTGACATGTAGCATAGCCAGATAGGATCAAGCGATGTGTAAGGCATTTGAGTGACTATATGGTATCACTATGATTTGGCCTTGGCTAACAGGATATACAATAACCCGTTTGGATTACGAATTATTAATGCAACCTTTTTGCAACTGTTGCGTTTTTTATTAAACTATTAGTGCAGGGCTTATGCTAAAAACCGATATTTCGCCGGACACATACGCGTTAAAGGCCGAGGAGGAGCTGGTAAAACGCGCGCAGCACAGCCGTGAAGCCTTTGGCGAATTGTACGAGCTGCATTACCAGAGGATATTCAACTATGCTGTCAAACGCACCGCCAGTGTGCAGATTGCACTTGACATAACATCGGTCACCTTCCTGAAAGCCTTCAGCCAGATAAAAAAATACCGTTGGCGCGACATCCCTTTCGCGGCCTGGCTATACAGGATCGCCGGCAATGAGATCAACGACCATTTCAGAAGGGAGGGCCGCCGCCCGGCTAGCATTGAACAGATAGCCGAACTGGCGGACACTACTGACTACATCGACGAGATAAACCAGGCGGAAGAAGAGCTGAGCAGGCACGAAGAGTTTCTGCTTCTGCGCCAGAAGCTGGCGGAATTACCACCCATGTATCAGGAAGTAATCGTACTCAAATTTTTCGAAAAAAAGAAAATTCGTGAAATGGTAAAGATTTTGGGGAAAAAAGAAGGTACCATTAAGTCTTTAATCCACCGTGGTCTGGAAAAGCTGAAAGAAAAAATGCGGTGATGCAACTATTTGTACTGCCAAGCATTATATATTTAAGAGTTAGGGCATGAAAAAAGAAGAACTGATAAAAAGGCTGGAGAATGCGGCGTTTCCGGACCTTATAGTGGTAAGCCATAAGGAAAGGCTGAAAAGGCTTTTGCTGGAAAAACCGGCTGCAAGGAAGGCAACAACCAGTTACCCGGTAAAACAGGGCGGATGGAATTTAACAGCCATTTTTAATTGGCTGAGGGCGCCCGCCTGGAGGGCTGCCGCGGCCAGCGCTATGGCCTTATTTATAATAGGCGCGGCAGTTGCAGTCATATTTTATGTAAGTACCCCTTCCCCTTCTGCCATAGCTGCCAATATTGTTAAAAACGATCCAGGCATTCAAGAGAAACTTGGTGGAACCGGCGAGATTTTAATAGTGCGTGTGGAAGTCAGGGACAGTATAGCCAGCGTGGTCTGCGGACGCAGTGTGGGCGATTTCATCGAAGCAGATGTCGACATAAACGGCAGGGCGGTGGTCAGCACCAGGCGTTATGAAGCGGTTTTCGTGCCTGAGTTGCCTTCCGAGGCAAGGGATGGCGCAATTAAAATCGCCTTATCCGATCCCGCCGTTAAGGAAAAAGTGGCCCAGGGCGGCCTCATTGGCCGGGTATTCCCCATTTTTTCTTCGATATCAAAGATCACCCTGGTTAACGGCAATATTTTGGAGGTCACCCCGGCTGCTTCACAGGCAGTGGTGCCCATTCTGTATAACGGGAAATCATGGCTGGTTGAGGTGAATCTGGAACAGAACAGGATAGAACACATAATCGAGCCGCAATCCAGCTTGTCCCCTTATTTGGAAATCCGTTACGCACAAATAATTCTTTAGTTGCTAGCAAATTTCACTTTTCAGGAGGATCACAGCATGTCTCTATTCAATCAAACAGCCTCGTGGAGGCGCAATAGTCTGATACTGGTAGCAGTTGCAGTTATGATAGCTGCGCTGCTTTTAGCAGGATGTGCCAGGCAAACGGCTCCCGGTTCGCAGACCAACCTTCCGGCGGCCACCGGTGCGGTGCAGGTGACGCCGCTTTACGATGAAAACACGGTAGTGTCCCTTTATGACAGGACCATACCGGCGGTAGTTCAGGTAGTAAGCGTGGTCGAGTCGCCTTTAAGCAAGTTGCCAGGCCCCTTTACAATTGAGATTCCCAAGCAGCAGGGACAGGGTTCCGGCTTCTTTATTGATGGCCAGGGACATATATTGACCAATTACCACGTTGTGGACAGCGCCACCACGGTAACGGTTATTTCCAGCGACGGTACCAAATACGATGCCAAGGTAGTCGGCACCGACCGCAATAACGACCTGGCGCTTCTGCAGGTTGATGTATCCAAGTCTTCTAATTTAGCTTACCTCGTGCTGGGAGATTCGGCCAAAGTTAAACCCGGACAGATGGCAATCGCCCTGGGTTCTCCCTTCGGTCTTCAGGGTTCAGTCACAGTCGGAGTTGTCAGCGGGATCGGCAGGTCGATACCGGGGACTTTCGCCCGCAATATAACAAATATCATCCAGACTGACGCTGCCATCAACCCGGGCAATTCTGGAGGCCCATTGCTCAATTCCTCGGGCGAGGTCATAGGTATCAATACGGCCATCGAGGCGGCCGCCAATGGCGTGGGCTTTGCCGAGCCTATTAATACTGCCAAGGCTCAATTGCCTGAGCTGCTTAAGGGCGGCTCCGTTAAAACAGCCTGGCTGGGCATCGAGGGTACGCCCATAGACAAAGAGTTGGCCGACAAGTTGAAGCTCACAACCGACAAAGGAGTTTATGTGGTTTCAGTTCTGACGGGTAGCCCCGCCGAGAAAGCCAGCCTGGTGCAGGGCGGCAAGGATGCTCAGCGGGAGCCTAAAGCTGGAGGCGATATAATAACCTCTCTGGATAATGTGCCGGTCATGAAGGTGGAAGATATGCTTACCTACTTCAACGGTAAGCGTCCGGGTGACTCCGTAACGCTTACTGTCATTCGCGGCGGCCAGACTTTATCGGTGCCCGTAGTGCTGGGAGAATGGCCCGAGCAGTTGCCCACTTCACTGCTGCAACAGCCTGGCCAAAGTGATAACCAGACCCCGAACCAGAATGACTTTCAATTCGGTCCCTATCAGTTTCATATAAAATAACCTTGTTATAGTCTCAAAGCAAAACCCCTCCGCCTAACAGGCGGAGGGGTTTATTTATGTGTTATAAATCTATTTCTTGGGCTCTGCCGGCGCAGGATTGACGACGCCTTTACAAAGCTGCTCGGGGACCACCTTGAGCAGCTCATCCAGGGTCCAGAAGTCTTTCTCCTTGTTGATCTGGGAGGTAATCTGCGGCTCGGTATAGAAGCCTATGTTATTGCCGTTGATGAAAAAGCTGCGCCCGTTGATATATCCGGCCTCATCGGTTGCCAGGTAAACCACGATGGGCGGGATGTGCTCGGGCTTGGAGGAGAACATCTGGTTGAAGAATTTGTCCACGTCTTCCGGTTTGGTAATGCCCTGGGCGGCGATGCCCTTGGCGACTTTGGCCTTCAATTCAGGCGTCATGGTCATCCTGGTACCGGCGTTGGGCCTTATAGCGTTGCAGGTCACGCCGTACCTGCCCAGGTCCAGGGCCACGGTGCGCGTGAAACCTATGATGCCCTCCTTGGCTGCGCTGTAATTGGCCTGGCCCAGGTTGCCCAACCCGGATATGGAAGATGTGTTGATGATGCGTCCGGCCCTCTGCTGTCTCATATAGACACTGGCGGCCTTGGTGCAGTGGAAGGTGCCGTAAAGATGGATCTTGATAACCATGTCCCATTCTTCCTCGGTCATATTGAAAAGCATGCGGTCCCTCAGTACACCGGCGTTGTTTACCAGGATATCGATCCGTCCGAAAGCATCGATAGCAGTCTTGATGATATTGTCTCCGCCCTCGGGTGTGGCCACCGAATCATAGTTGGGGACTGCCTTTCCTCCCATATTGGTTATTTCTCCGCAGACTTCGGCTGCCGGGGTCTGCGATGCCCCGGAGCCGTCTGAGGCCGCGCCCAGGTCATTGACAACCAGTTTAGCACCCTCGGCTGCCAGGGCCAGGGCCTCGGCCCTGCCTATACCGCGCCCGGCGCCCGTTACAACGGCTACTTTACCCTTGAGTCTATCGCCCATCTTAATACTCCTTATAATTTATTTACTAACCAAAGTCCTATTTTACACCACTCCCACGATGCCTGCACAGCGTTATTTTCTTAAATATGTTCAGTTGTGAACGTCCAGCAGTGCTGGTAGAATAGTTTAAATCCATCGTATGTATCCATAGTCCAATTAAGCTGCGAATGGTAACAAATAAGCATTGCGCAACAAGTAAGGGCAGGTGGGAGTAAGCATGGACCTTAAATATTTAAAATACGAACAGTCAGGGAAAATCGGGGTAGTTACTTTAAACCGTCCGGAAGTCAGGAATGCTTTGAGTATGGACATGTTTCTAGAGCTATTTGACACCATACACAAATTGGATTGGGCTGATGAAATCAGTGTGCTTATCGTCAAAGGGGCGGGTAAGGGTTTTTCGTCGGGATACGATATAGACGAGATTGCCCTGCGTGACGAATTACCGCCGCACCGGGATATTATGCGCGATTTCGACGTACTGCGTATTTACGATGGAATCAGGAAATGCACGATGGCAACCATAGCGCAGTTGCACGGCTTCTGCCTGAACGGTGCTACCGACCTCTGTCATCAGCTCGACTTCACCATCGTCGCCGAGGATTGTGTTGTCGGATATCCAACCATGCGCTGCTGGGGCGCCAGTATGGCCAACATGTGGCTTTACCATATGGGACCGCAGTGGACCAAGTATATGATGATGACCGGCGACTTTATTTACGGAGCGTTTGCTGAGAAGATAGGTTTCGCTATCAAGTCGGTCCCTCCGGAGCAGCTCGAAAAAACAGTCATGGACTTTGCGGAAAGGCTGGCCAATGTCGATAAGAAGATTCTGTCTGCGCATAAGCGATGCGTTAATGCCGGCCTGGAACTGATGGGCTGCCGATCGATGCTCGATTTTGGGGCACAAAGCGACTGCCTGACAAATACCGCCGACATTGTTCAGAGGACGTTCAACAGGACAAGCGGCCTGGGACTTGAAGCGCTGCTCAAAGAGGTCAACCAGGGCTTTAAACCCCAGAAAGCCCCCTTCGAGCCGCTGGATTCATAGGACGGGGTTACTCATTCGCCATGGGACTTAAGCAAGTTGCCAATCTCCTGAGGCAAGAGCTTTCTAAACTCTCCCTCTTTGAGGTTCCCCAGCTTTAGATTGCCTATCCTGACCCGTTTGAGGTCCCTGACAAGATGGCCGAGGTAAGCAAACATACGCCTCACCTGGCGGGTTCGCCCTTCGTGGATAACGATACTGTAATTGAAAGGTGGGTCATAGCCGATTTCACTTACGGCGGCGGGTGAGGTCAGGCCATCATCCAGCAATAGTCCTTTTTCCATCTCCTCTTTCTCGCGAGGGCTGAGCGTTCCGTCGACATGAACGAGGTATTCCTTTCCCAGCTCGAATTTGGGGTGAGTCAGCCGGTAGGTCAGATTGCCGTCGTTGGTGAGCAGCAGCAGGCCCGTAGTATCCTGGTCCAACCTGCCCACAGGGTAAATGCCCAGGCCGCGGTATTCGGGCGGCAATATATCCAGAACGGTCCTGCGGCCCCTGTCGTCGCTGGTCGTACTGAGCAACCCTGCAGGCTTATTGAGCATAAGCACGATCTTTGCCTGGTGATGTGATTTCAGGAGCTTGCCATCGCATGTGATCTCGTCGAATTCAGGGTATACGGGCATGGTATAGCTTGCAGCGGCCTTTCCGTTGACGGTAATGCGGCCCAGCTTTACAGCGGCAACGGCCTGGCGCCTGGCGCCCACACCGGCTTCAACCAGGAACTTGTGCAGTGGGATCGAATCCATAGCAGAGTATTGTAACACGGCCGGGGCAGTACCCGTTTACTTACTCTTGCCCTGCAGATAGTTGATCATCGGTGGTGTGACCAGCGGCACAACGTCTCCGATCATGTGCGGCATGAGGGTGTCCATTACCTTGGGCATCATAACCGGCATCTGTTCCGACATATAGTCCGGCATGGGGATCATCTCGCCCACCAGGCCGAGCATTTTGGGCATCACCTTGGGCATCATCATGGGCAGCAGTAAGGGGAAGAGTATGGGGAACATGGGTTTCATCAGGTTGAGCGCCCCGGGTATCTTGCCCATAAAGCGCATCATGGGTCCCATGCCGAAGGGCATGGCATCGATCAGCTCCGGCCACATTTTGCCCATCAGATTGGCGAAGCCCTGCGGCGTCATAAGCGCGATCATGCCTTCGAAAACGGCCCACTGCTTCTTGACCTCGGGGTTGGGATCGGGGAAATCAAATCCCATCCTCGAGCAGCAAAAGCGCGCCAGGTCTGTTATTTCCATATCGATCTTCTTCTTATCTGCCGACACGCGCAGTTGAAACTGGCAGCACGGGCACAATGCCAGAATCTTCTCAGCGCCCACTTCCTGCGCCTCTCCAATGCGGCACTNNCCTCCCGGTTATAAGGCATCTCCACCAAGTCAACGCCCGGCAGGGCCTTTATCAGCTCACGAGGCTCATCGTAAACATGTGAGACCCGCCCTATATGGCATGAATCATGCCATGTCACCTTTACCGGCTCTTTACCCTTATCGGGGAATTTGAATTGCCCTGATTTCAGCCTTTCGGCGATGACCTCGCTATAGTGCCTTACGGTAATCCCGAAATCTATGCCCAGCTTTTCGGCCCAGGTCGGGTAAACGTGCCTCCACATCATATCGCAAGCCGGGCAGGAGGTGATGACAGAATCCGCCCCCGATGCCTTGACTGCGGCGATATTGTGCTTCATGGTCTCGGCGAAGACGTCCCACTTGCCTGCCACCAGCATAGGAGTACCGCAGCAGTTCTCTATCTCGCCCAGGTAGGTGAAGTCCACGCCGGCCTCGTCCAGCAATTTCACGCTGGCCATGCCGATATCATGCTCGACGTAGCTGGCGGTGCANNTCTCGAAGGGCGGGAAGGTCATTCTCTTTTCATCGTCTATAAGCTTGCCGCGCAGCTTCATCCAGGAGGACTCGATTGGCAAAGAAGCCGAACAGCGCAGATTACACATCTCGCAGGTGGTGCAGACCAGCATGGTATCCACCATGAACTGGTCCCATTTCTGCCTGCCTTCCATATATTCCCTCAGCCAGTACCATTTACCGCGCGGNNTCCACGCAATAGCCGCACTGCGAGCAGGCATAGGCGTACCATGCCACATCGCCCGGGATATCTTTTACCGGCTGAAGAGGCCGTTCGCTCACTTGTGTTATTACGCTGTTTCCCATCGGACGGATCAAAGGCTCCAGCCATTCCGCCATGCCGATTAGACCTGCGATGGAATTACCCCCCACCACCTTGCCGGGATTGAAAATATTCCGGGGGTCCAGCTTCTTTTTTAATTCACGTATCTGGCCGGCACGCTGCGTTCCCAGCACCTGGTTGGCCTTGCCTGCAAAATACAGGCCGGTGGCATAAGGCCTGCCGCCATGCCTGACGGCGATGTTCATGATGGTCAGCGCCAGGCTGAACACGAAGTTATAGCTGAACTTGCGCTGGTCGCTGGGTATAAAGCCCAGGATGACAACTTCCGGCTTGCCGTTCAGGCTCCGGCGAATGATGACTCCCTCTTTAACCACGGGCTGGTCCACTTTCTTTTCGATCTCATCCATCACCTCTCCAAGCGAGGAGAGCGGCACCACAATTTCGGCCGGCACCAGGCTGGGGCCGAGGCGTTTGACCACCATCAGTTTGTAGCGATTGGCCCATTCATGTTGTGCGATGCGGTCGCTGAGTATCTCGCCCTGGCACGGCTTGAGCAATACCGGGAGTCTCTCGGT